>JAOPYI010000278.1 GCA_025964675.1 Sphaerisporangium sp.
GGTCCTTCACGTCGGAGGTAGCGGTCGAGCCCTCATCGTCGATGGGCTGTAGGTCTGAGATGCCGGACGGCAGCGGCGTCTTCTGGATGCGGCGCCGAGGCGCTCGAGGCTACCGCTGCGAGGCGCCGGGGCCCGTGCGCAGCCACGACGGCACGATCTGCTCGCCGAACTGCGGGAGAGTCGCGGGCTGACCGTCGTGATGGTCTCGCACGACCTCGTCCTCGCCCCCCTGCCAGTTATCGGCCTGCCGGTAAGACGGCTGCCTCGCGGCGCCAGTTCGCGCTCGTGTGCCCGGCTCGACCGTCGTGCTTGCTGATCTCGTCCGAATACACGGTGACATCGTGGAGGTTCGTCGTGCCGCTGGCGGTGAGCCGCTGTCCGATGCCGTCGAAGTCCGCTCGGCCACCCGCCCGCACGCTCCTGGCCGCCCGTACCGGCGTGGCCGGAGACCGCGCGCGGATGCCCACCGTCAGCGTGTTTCGGGTGCCAGCGGGACGCTCGCGGATACCGGTCCAAGCCACCGAGACGGCCGGGGATAAGTTGAACAGCAGAGAGCCCCGTATTGATCACACGGAAGGGCGAGCACCCGGGCGGCCTGTCGCTCCGTTGGCTCGATCAGGCAGAGCGCGGATACTCCTGCCTCAGATCGGTGAGCTGGAACAGCTGCGGATCGGCGGGTTTGGCCTGGTCACGCTGGGCGAGGTAGCCGACCTCGGTCGCCGTCTCCATGGTTAGGCCGGCCAGCTCCGCGGCGGGCACATAGGTCTTGGGCGCAGGCAACGCCCCGAGCAGCTTCTCCGCCGACGCCATCCCGAACCGCGCATGTTGTCTCACAGGCCAGCAGGCTGCCGCCTGCCAGACCCAACTCGCCGCACCGCAGAAACCCTAAAGATCCACATATGCGGAAAACGGGACTAGCGCAGCTACCAGCGCACTCCGAGCTCATGATCTCGGAAGCGAACCGGTATCCGGCAAACGCCGATCGCGGCAGTAGCCAGGGCTGGGGACCAATCGAGTGCTTCACTGGTCAGGCATGCCGTGATCTTGTCACCGCACAACGCAAGAGCGCCCGCGGAACATGCGCAGATTACGCTGGCACTCGGCGATAGATGTGGCCTCGATCTACTACCGGGGCAAGAATCTCGTCCTCGAGATAATACTCTGCTTCCCCCTCAGCGGCAGGGAGACGGCGCGGCGCGATACCGGGATAGCCTAGGGCAGCGCGTACGGCCGGATTCATGAAATAGGCACCGGCTACGGCAAACGCGAACCTTTCGAAGACGTCGCGTTGACGGAGCCGCAGATCCCTGAGTGCCTCCTCGGGCGCACCAGGACTCGCGAGTGCATGGGCGACGGCGCTAGCCAGGTCGGGGTTCGCAGTCAGCGCGCGATTGATCCACTGGCCCGCGACGTCCGCGTCGCCGGCGGACGGGAGGCCGGATCCGCCGGGGATTAGGACATCGGCTAGCGCGGCGAGGCGAGCCCGCGAAGCGTCACCCGGTTCAGTCGAAAGGTCGAGCGCGGTCACGCCGCCACCTCCTGTTCCCGAGCGTTGGATGCGATGTAGCTGGCAGTACGTTTCGCCAGCGCGCAGATCGTGGCGGTCGGGTTCACGGCCGTCGAGGTGGTGAACACGCTTGCATCGATGATGTAGAGGTTGGGCACGTCGTGCGTCCTGCCGAAGCGGTCGACGACCGACGTGGCCGGGTCGTCGCCCATCTTGGCGGTGCCCGTGTTGTGCCCGGTCATGAAGTTGCGCCCGGCGACCCAGGCTTTCTTCGCGCCGGCGGCCTCGTGTGCCTCCAACGTCCTTGCCAGGTTGAAGTCGACGATCTGGCGTGTGTTGTCGGAGACCCGGTAGTGCACCTTTGCCGCCGGCAGCCCGTCGGAGTCGGTGAGCGAGGGGTGCAACGAAACGAAGTTCGTCTCCTCCGGGAGGTCTTCCGGGACGACGTGCCACTGAAGCATGCGAACGAACGACTTCATCCTGGCGGCCGAGCCTTGCCCCCAGAACTCCTCGCCACTGAGACTCCGTGGATCCGTCCACTTCTCAGCCGCTTCGAGGGGCCCCGCGATGGGCAGCAGGGACCACTTTGCGCCGCGGACGAAACCGCGCGACGGGTCCGACTCGTAGAACTGCATCGAGCCGATATGCTCGCCGGCCGGTCCCAGCCAGTTCTCCAGGTCGTCCTCGTAGATGCCGACGGACGCGGCGTACGGGTGCAGCATGAGCCGCTTTCCGACCAGGCCGGAGGAGTTCGCCAGGCCGGCCGGGAAGCGGCCGGACGCCGACATCAGGAGCAGGCGGGGACTTCCGATACCGCCGGCCGCCATGATGACCACCGAAGCCGACTGGAAGTGCTCCCGACCGTCGCGCAGGTAAACCGCTCCGTTGGCGCGACCGCGTTCGTCGAGCGTCACCCGCGCGACCCGAGCGCGGGTGATGACCTTCGCGCCCAGCGTCACCGCGTCCGGCAGGTGGGTGACGTCGGTGGAGGACTTCGCACCTTCCGGGCAGCCCATCCGGCAGATGCCGTAGCGGACGCACTGACCTTCCTTCCCGCGATTCACCGTCGGGATGGCGTTGGTGCCAGGCCACCAGTGCCAACCGAGCCGGTTCATGCCTTCGGCCATGGTCCGGCCGGTCCGGTGGATCGGCGCGGCCGGCTGGGGCGGCTCGAACCCCGGAGGGTAGGCGGGGTTTCCGGCGAGACCGGAGACGGCCATCTCGCGCTCGACGGCCTGGTAGTAGGGGAGGAGTTCCTCGTACGTGAGGGGCCAGTCATCGGCTACACCATCGAGAGTGCGCACCCGGAAGTCGGAGGGCAGGGCCCGGGCCCAGATGCCGCCGTAGAGCACGCTCGAGCCACCCACACCGTTGTACATCCATACCGGCAGGTCCGACTCGCTGTGGTCCACAGGATAGTCCTCGCGGCGACCGCGAACGTTCGGGTCCGGATGCCAGTTCTTGGACCCAGCCAGCTCGTACTCGGGCTTGTTCCCCGGCAGGTTACCGGGGTCAACCCACGCACCCTGCTCAAGGCAGACGACCTTGAACCCCGCCTCAGCCAGGTGTCTGGCTGCGACTCCCGCCGAAGTCCCCGCTCCAACGATCAGGACATCCGCGTGATCATTCGTGGAACCCACACCAACCCACTTCCCTGCGGCTTCGCGGCCTTCCCTCAGTGGAAGACCACCGCGAAGCAGCCCGCCCGGCAAGCCGGGCATCTCTTGCGAATCGTTGGGAACTATTGCAAGTCGTTGGGACTGTTGTCAAGCCACGACGGCGCGGACACGACGCGCCCCGACCGGAACCCGGTCCGGGGCGGTACGTCAGCCCCACGACTGCTCCGTCATGGAACGGAAGGCCACCTCGAGCATGCGGTAGTGGCGCGGTCGGGTGAGCGCGAAGACCACCATCTCCGCCACGTCCTCGGGCCGCATCATGTCCTCCAGTTCCGGCATCTCGGGAGTGCGGAGGCCACGCCCCATCCCGAAGTTGGTGGCCACCCCGCCCGGGCAGACGTTGCAGCAGCGGATGCCGCTCTCGCGGAGCTCGTGATCCAGAGACCGGGTGAATCCGACCGCGGCGAACTTAGTGGCCACGTAGGCGGCCTCGTTGGGCAGCCCCCGTCGGCCGGCTTCGGACGCCACGGTGATGATGTCCGCGGCGCGGCGGGCGCGCAGGTGCGGCAGCGCGGCGCGGACGGTGTGGAACAGGCCCCTGATGTTGACGTCGACCATCTCGTCGAGGTCGGCCAGGGGCGTATCCGCGAAGTCGCCCCACGAGCCGACGCCGGCGTTCGCGACCACGATGTCCAGGCCGCCGAAGCGCTCCACGGTCTCCGCGACCGCCGCCTCCACCTGCGTCGGGTCCCGCACATCGCAGGACACGCTCACGCAGTCCGCAAGCCCCGGATCCGGCGCGGTGCGGGACGCGAGGCCCAGCTTGACCCCCTCTGCGGCCAGCGCGTGCGCGACGGCGACCCCGATACCGCTGCTGGCCCCCGTAACGAAGGCGACCTTTCCCGCAAGGATTGTCATTTCCAGCCTCGCTCTCCATAACTACCGGCGGGCGCTGGGCCCGCCGGGACACCGGCAACTCGTACTACGGTCGGACGGCCCTGGCCCACGGCTCGGCGCCGGTGGTGACCGGCCCCCCAGCGTCGGCGGCGGCGTGGATCGCCAGTGCCAGTAGATGGTCCTGGCACGCATCGGCGAGCGGGTACGGCGCCGGGGCGAGGCCGCGCCGCCAAAGGCCGGTCCGCTCCAGGCAGGTGGCGATCGCGATCTCTTCGTCCGACAGCCGGCTGCCGGGGTAGGGGTTGCGGTAGAGCACCCGGCCAGCGCAGCTCAGCGTGTCGAGGTCCGCCCCTTCGAGGTTGCCGTCCAGCCCGGTATGCCGGCGCACGATGGGCGCGCTCACCGGCGTACCGCTCTCCGTGCTCCAGGTGACCTGGTCGCCGACGATCTCGCCGTGGCTGCCCCGCACGATCACGTGCCGGCGGCGCCAGGGGTTGAACCACTGCCCCTCGGTGAAGTCGTAAACGCCGGTGCGGCCCGCCATCTCCAGCACCGCGAGGGTGTGGTCGGACTGCCGCACCTCCTGCGTCGCCGGCCAGCCGCCCCGGTCGGGGCCTTCGAGCAGTGGGCCGGCCGTGCGCGCCGCGCTCACCCGCACCGGCTCCGCCCGCACTCCGAGCAGGGTCCGCAACAGCGCGGTGGCGTGGTAGTCGTGCGTCCAGGACACCTGCGCGGAGGTGACCCTGCCCAGTACACCTTCCGCGATGAGCGTCCGCAGCGCGACAACCATCGGCAGGTACGGGTGCTGTTCGGCAACCTGGACCAGGTCGTTGGCGCCTACGGCGGCCCAGAGCCGGCGCAGCCCGTCCACGTCGGGAGCGGGCGGCGTCTCCGACAGCACCGGCGTGCCGAGCGCGAACAGCGACTCCACCACCTGCGGGTTGGCTTCCCTCGGCACGGACGTCACCACGACCTCGGGCGCGCCGGCCGCCACGAGTTCCTCCGGACGCCGGTACGTCGGGATGCCCCACTGCTGTTCGAGCCGCGCGCCGACGTCGGCGCGGCGGGTTACCGCGCCAACGCATTGGAAGCGCTCCGGTG
Organism: Sphaerisporangium sp.; assembly: GCA_025964675.1. Lineage (GTDB taxonomy): Bacteria > Actinomycetota > Actinomycetes > Streptosporangiales > Streptosporangiaceae > Sphaerisporangium. The sequence goes on from JAOPYI010000278.1 coordinate 5,125, forward strand.
CCTGGCGGGCCAGGCGGAGGTAGAAGTCGGCCCGCCAGCCGTGCCCGACGACGCCGTAGCGGACCGGGTCGGCAGGCTCAGCCGCGGAACTGACCGACATACTGGGGCTCTCCATCTGTTGTAAACGGGCGGTAAGGATCAGGGAACGAGGACCGCGCGTGCCCGGACCTCGCCGGCCTTGAGCATCCGCAGCACCTCGTTGGCCTCGGCCAGCGGGAAGTCGGCGTGGATGCTGCGCAGCTTGCCTGCGGCGGCCAGGTCCAGCACCTCGCGCATCTGCTGGCGGTTGCCGAGCACGGAGCCGACGATGATCTTCTCGTCGCCGATGTCGATCGCGCCGGGGACGGGCTGGGCGACACCGAGAACGATGCGCGCCCCGGGCTTGGTGATGCGCAACGCTTCGGCGACGGAGGCCGCCGACGGCGCGAAGACGATCGCCGCGTCGAGCGAGGCGTCGGGCACGAAACTGCCGTCTGCACCCTTTGGGCTGTAGGACTTCACGGCGCCAAGCTCTTCGGCCACCGCCTGGTGCACGGCGCTTCGCGTCACCGCGTACACGTCGGCGCCCGTGAGGCCGGCCATCTGGATCACCATGTGACCCACCCCGCCGACACCCAGCACGGCGACCCTCTGCCCGGGCGACAGGGCGGCCTTGCGCACCGAGCCGTAGGCGGTGATGCCGGGGCAGAACATCGGCGCGGCCTCGGTGTCGGACACCCCGGCGGGGACCGGGTAGGCGTACGCCGACTCGGCGAGCATGTACTCCGCGTACCCGCCGTCGAGGGTCTCCCCCGTGATCTGCTTCGTGCGGCAGAGCTGCTCCCGTCCGGACAGGCAGAACTCGCAGACCCCGCACGTGGACCAGATGGGTTGGACACCGACCCGATCCCCGACCGCGAGGTGACGCACAGCGCTGCCGAGTGCCGAGACGGTGCCGACGACCTCGTGTCCGGGGATGATCGGCAGACTCGCCGGAGTGGCGGGCAGCCAGTCGCCCTCGACCATGTGCAGGTTCGACCGGCACACCCCGCACGCGGTCACCTTGATGACGATCTGACTCGGGCCCGGCGTCGGCTCGGCGACGTCCCGCAGCTGGAGCGGCTTATCTTCGATCGCACCTGCGTGTTCGAGTAGGGCTGCCTTCATTACCTGCTTCTTCCTGAACGGACGGTGGTGAGGTCCTGCCCGGCCCTTGAGTGGACGTGCCGCTCAAGGGCGGGGCAGGGGGATGCGTCAGGCGGACGGCGGGGTGAGGACTCCGCGCTCCACGAGCTTGTCGATGTTCCCGGCACGCCGGACGTCCTCGCGGGCGAGCCAGCCCTCCTGCGGCAACTCCTTGGCGTACTGGTTCTTCTCGTAGATCGGCCGCTCGTAGATGGCCGCGTACTGCTCGGTCCGCAGGTCCTTGAACCAGTTGGTGACACCGTTCAGCATGCGGGACCGGCGAAGCGCCTCCACGTCGATGACCGTGCTGACGAACGAGTCGCCACCGGTCAGGCCCTCCTGCCTGGCGACCACACGGCCCTTGTTGTCCACGATCATCGACCGGCCACCGAACAGGTCGTACAGGTGCCCGGTGTCGTCGACCTGCGGCCCGAGGTTCGGGGACACCACGTACACCTGGTTGAACATCGCGTGGGCGCGGTTCTGCAGCTCCCACATGCCATTGCTCACCTGCGGGTCGATCAGCGTCGCCCGGATGATGATCTCCGCGCCGTTCATCGCCAGGCCCCGCGAGATCTCCGGGTACGCGCCCTCGTGGCAGATGATGTAGCCGATGTTGCCGATCTCGGTCTTGGCGACCGGGAAGATCGCGTCGAGGGCGTTGCCGTTGCCCTTCTTCTCCACCCACTCGTCATAGATGTCGTGCGGGTTGGTGGTGCCCAGCGCGCCACCCTCGTAGGCGTCGCTCGTCGCCTTGGCCCGCTTGTAGACGACCTCACCCTCGGGACTGATGAGGAACGCCACGTTGAACAGGTGGCCCGGGAAGTCTTCGTCCCGCACCATCAGCAACTCGGCGGCGATGTAGGTGTTGAGCTGCCTGGCCTTCTGGGCGAGGATCTCGGTCTCGGGGCCCGGGACGTCCATCGCGAACCGCTCGTGAGCCTCCCGGTTACCCGCCCGGAAGTCCATCGGCATGCCCTGGATCGCCATCTCGGGAAGGACCACCAGCTTGACCGGCGCCTCGGTGGAGGCCACCATGACGGCCGGGTCCATGAAGTCGCAGATGCGCTTGGTGTTCTCGATCGCGTCCTCACGCTTCTTCATCGTGACGATGCGGGGAGAGAGCGCCACCACTGCGTACGGGTCAACCACAGTCAGATTCCTCCTGACTCATGCGCCTCGGCGGGATGCCGCTAGGCACTTTTCTTACAAAGCGCGTCGTTGCTCGGGGGGTGCGGTTCACACCGGCGACGGAGCATGACGTGGATTGGTGATATTCAACCGACTACGGTCCGAAGAGACAGCGTCGCCGTGTCCTCGAGGCTCAGGGGTTAGGTAATCGATGTCACAGCCTTGAAGCCACACCGTAAACACCTCCATCTGGCGTGTCAAGCAATGAAGCGGGCGGATCAAAGAACGGCAAACGTACAGGTCAACGCCCGGGACCGCCGCGAAATACCTTGTGCCCTAACGCTTTGCGGCCCCAAGGCAGCCACGGGAGACCACAGATGGACGCGGGCGCCAAGCCCGACCCCCAGTCGACCGAGAACTGGATCGTCATGCCCCGGCACTACCGGCCGGGACAATCTCCCCTGATCCGCGAGGAACCAGACGCAACGGGATGACCGTATTGATCGGGTCGCTGTGGTCGCCGTCCAGCCGGGCGAAGAGCCGTTCGGCCGCGAGCCGCCCGAGAAGCTCAGGAGACTGCTCGAGCACGGTGATCGCCGGCGACACGACATCCGCCAGGGCGAAGTCCCCGAACGACACCATGGCGATGTCGGTACGTTTCCGGTCGTGGAGCACCTTCACCACCCCCAGTGACGTCTCCGAACGTGCGCTGAAGATCGCCGTCGGCGGCTCATCGAGGTCTAAGAACTCGCAGGTGCGCGCCCGCGCGATGGCCGCATCCGCGCAGTCGGTCGCGACCAGTTCGGGGACCACGGAAACGCCGGCTTCCTGGAGCGCGTCGACATATCCCGCATGCCGGTTACGGGACGTCTCGATCTCCAGGTCATCACTGACGAACGCGATCCTCCCATGACCGTAGCGAAGCAGATGACGCACAGCCGTCCGCGCGCCACCGCGGTCGTCGAACGTCACGACATCCGCCGCGAAGTTCCTGGGATGACGGTCCACGAATACCACAGGCGTCTCGGTGGACACCAGGTACGACAGGTCCGAGGTATGCGGCGTGATGATCAGGCCGGCGACCCGGCGCTGCTGAAGGCCGTCGACGATCGCGGCCTCGCGATTGGGAAGCCGCCGGTTGCTCGTCACTATGACGTTCAATCCACGACGAAGCGCCGCAAGCTCGATCTCACTGATGACAGCCGCGAAGAACGGGTCGGCGATCGACTCCACGACGACACCGATCATGTCATCCACGCCCCGGCGCAACGACCTGGCCAGCAGATCGACGCGGTACCCCAGGCGGACCACCGCCTCCTCCACTCGCCGACGGGTTTCCGCCGAGACCCGGGGATCCCCGTTGATCACGCGCGACGCAGTCTTAGCGCTTGTCTTGGCGGCCACAGCGACGTCACTGAGCCGCACCAGTTTCTTCACCATGACACCTGGCCAGGCGCGAAGAGCCCGTCCGGCACCACGACGGACACCTGAGCGCAGCGCGTGGTGACACCCCACGCGGCGCCGCCGTGCGGCCCCGTTTCCAAAGCGGTGAGGGAGACGGTATCCGAGCACGACACGACGCATGTGGGCGCCGCTGTATTGCGGTATGGATTGTCGTTAATCAACCGGCTCGCCGTCCTCGCAGCCAATGTAAGATCAGGTAATCGTTATCACGCCGGGTTTCAGATGTCCATCTGTTCTTATGGGCGCTAATGTTTCGCTGTTTATTCCCCGCGCATAGGGCCGAGGGTCCGCCACGGACGCCTGGGCTCGCCGCCTCAACGGCGCTCATGGCGCGCAACCGGCGCCACAGTGACCCGACAATGGTCGGGTCACGACCTACCCGCCCCTCTCAAGTAGGGAATGAGGTCGCGCCAGTCGTAGTCCTGCACGTAGTACTCACGCACGCTGTAGGTGCCGTCCATCGTGTCTCTGAGTGATTCCGGCCCCGGGAAGCCGATCACCGTCCAGCCGACCCTGTCGCGGTTGCCGCCATACACCGGATCGCCGTAGAAACCCTGCCGGGTGTGCGCCACGAGGGCGTCGAAAAACGTCAGCCCGTCATCGAAGGCGTAGACCTGGATCGTGGGGTTCCCATCCTCGCCCGTGAGCCCGACAGGTGCCGGCTTCGACGAGCCGGACAACTGCTCGAGGACGGCGTCTTGGTGGGACTCGCGCAGCGACACGAAGTCCACCCCGAACCGCTCGCGGGCGATCGTGTCCAATTCACGGACCCCCTGGCAGTAGGTCTCCCCCAGGTCTGCGATCCGGGCCCGCCAGGCATCGGCCAGCCTGCCGCTCATCTGAAGGAACCCACTGCCATCGGCGGCGGCGTACACGTAGCCGATTCCGGACAGGTACCGGTCGATGAAGCGCACGGCGCGCGCCTCGCGCGCGCCGGGATCGTAATCCGTCGGGATGATGCGTGCGGTCGCGGCCTCGATCGTGTCCCACTCGTGGTTGTCGAAGAAGAGCCGGTCGTCGGAGCCGGGATCCACCGGCGCAGGAACGACGGGCCAGTCAGCCATCGATGTCAACGTCTTCTCCTCAGCTCGTCCGTGCCGCGGCCCGGCCGGACCGCCCCTGCGACAAACGTTCGGTACGACCCTTCGCGTGGACACCGGCGATGTAGTCGGCGCACCGCCAGGCGTTGGCCATGATGGTCAGCGTCGGGTTCACACCGGTCGCCGTCGGGAAGCCGGCGCCGTCCAGAACGTAGAGGTTGTCGACGTCGTGCGCCTGACACCACTCGTTGAGGACGGTGTTGGCGGGGTCCGTGCCCATGCGAACCGTGCCGTGTTGGTGGCAGGTGTTACCGCTGGCGCGGCCGCGTTCGAGGTAGACCGGGATCGTCTTCCAGGCGCCCGCCGCCTCGAGAATCTCCACGTTCTTGTCGACCTGCCACTTGGCCAGGCGGAAGTCGTTGGGGTGCGCCTTGTGAGTGATCCTGGCCGCCGGCAGGCCCCAGGCGTCCTTCACCTCGGGGTCGAGGTCCACCCGGTTCGACGCGACCGGCAGATCGTGCAGCGTGTGGCCGATCTTCATGCTGTGGTTGTAGAAGTCTCGGTCGGCGTCCTTCCCGGCACTACCCCACTGCGGCCGTCCCGGGAAGTTCCAGTTGATCGGCTGACCGACATTCGACGCGCCGATCAGCGCCCCGCCGATGTGCCCACGGTCGTAGTCGGTCTCGTAGAACTGGAAGGATCCGCCGCTGATGTAGTTACCGGGGAACCCGTACAGCGGTTGCTCGTCGTTGAACAGGCCGACGGCGAAGAGGTACTCGTGGAAGGTGGCGTTGCGCCCGACCTGCCCGCTGTTGTTGGCAAGGCCGTCGGGGTGCAGCCGGGACTTCGACAGCAACATGAGCCGCGCCGACTCGACCGCGCCCAGGCACAGCAGGACCAGCGTGGCCTCCTGCTCAACCTCCCGGCCGAGCGCGTCGATATACACGACGCCACAGGCACGGCCGTCCGGCCCGACCGTCACCTCGCGTACGTAGGACTCCGGCCGGAGTTCGAGGTTCCCCGTCGCCAGCGCCTCCGGCACGAACGTGTCCAGTGTCGATGAGCGCATTCCGCTCGGATCGCCGTACCCGTTCCAGAAGCTGGTCCAGTTGGACGGAGTCCGCCCCCGGTATGGCTTGGTGACCAGCGCCTGGGGGATCGGCATCGCGTTGATGCCCAGCTTCTTACACGCGTCGTAGAACCGCTTGCCGGCCCGGGTCGGCGGCAGCGGCGGGCACGGGTAGGGCGTACTGCGATACGGCTCATACTTGTCCGCGCCGTCCAGGCCCGCGCAGCCGAAGGCCCACTCCACCTTGGACAGGTACGGCTCGAGGTCGTCATAGCTGATCGGCCAGTCGGCGAGGCTGGCTCCCTCGATGTCACCGTGGAGCGTGCGCATCTGGAAGTCGGACGGGCGCGGGCGCGGCAGCCAGCCCGCCCAGTGCACCGTTCCGCCACCCACCATCTGCGGGACCATCGAGAACGGCGTCGGCACGGCGGTCTCGTTCTGGTCCATCCGCACGGTCCGGGGGTTGACCCGGGGGTCCGACCACAGGTACGTCCGGTTGAGGAACTTGATCTCATCGCCGGAGAAGTGCTCCCGCGGCCGTAGCCACGGCCCCCGCTCCAGGCCGACCACCTTCAGGCCGGCCTCGCACAGCACCTTTGCGGCCGTTCCGCCAGAGGCTCCCATTCCGACGATCAGGACGTCGACCGGGTCGGGCTTCCTTGCGTACTCCATGAGCTCACCTCTCAACCGGCGCGGGCCGGGCATCCGCCCGGGCCCGCACGCCACATCACGCGCTCTGTACCAACATCCGACTGCTACGCGCCTGGTACACCTTGTCCATTACGACGGCCACGACGAGGATGGTGCCCTTGATCAGGTACTGGTTGAACGAGGGCACGTTCATCATGTCCAGGCCGGTATCGATCTCGCTGACCAGGATCGCGGCCAGGACCGTGCCGACGATCGAGCCCCGGCCGCCGGACAGGCTCGTGCCGCCGATCACTGCGACCATGATGACCTCGAGCTCGTAACCGGTCGCCGCCAGCGGTGAGGCCGACGACAGGCGGCCGGTCAGGATCAGACCGCCGAGGCCCGCGAGCAGCCCGCTGATCGCGAACACGATCACAATCGTCCGGCGGACGTTAATTCCCGCCAGCCGCGCGTTCTCGGCGTTCCCACCCAGTACGAACAGGCTGCGCCCGAAGGCGGTCGCCTTGAGCATGAACGCGATCAGCGCGGCGAGGACGAGAAAGAGAACGGTGATGCTCGGGATCGGCCCGAAGTTGTTGAGGCCGAACCAGTCGAACAGCGGGTCGGAGAACGTGATGCCCGCGGTGTTCGAGCTTCCGATCGCGAAGGCGACCATCAGGTAGGTGAGGCCACGCGCCACGCTCATCATGCCCAGCGTGACCGCGAAGGGCGCGAGCTTGAGGCGCGCTATCAACAAACCGCTGACGGCGCCGAGAAGTCCCGTCACCAGCAGGGCCATCAGCATGGCCAGGGCGGCCGGGAGCTTGACCGGGTTGGCGGCGGTGAACGCCGTGCCGAGAAGGCCGGCGCCGATCGCCCCACCGAGAGCCATCATGGAGCCGACCGAGAGGTCGATGCCACCGAGCGACCCGCAGCTGATGATGACGACCGTCATGCCCAGGCCGACGATGCCGAACATCGAGGCGCTGCGCAGCAGGTTCTCGATGCTGTCCACGGACAAGAACTCCGGCGCCTGGCTGGCGAACCCGGCCGCCAGCGCGGCGATCAGCAGAACGAGCGCCAGCTGCTGTCCTTGCAGGGGTAGGCGGCGGCCGGCCCTGGGCGCGCCCCCTCCGCGTTGGCGCCCTGGAATCTGTGCTAGCAACGACGACATCTAACTGTTCCTCCTCTCTGCGTGTCCGAACCGAAGCGACCTCGATTTCCTCATGTCCGCCTCCGGAGCCTGGCGATCCCGTCGAGGCTGATCGCCAGCAGCAGCACCAGCCCGGTGACGACGTACTGGACCTGCGTCGAGGCGCCGAACAGGTTGAGCGCGTTCTGGATGACTCCGACGGTGAAGACGCCGATGAGGCTGCCGATGACAGAGCCCCGGCCGCCCCCTAGGCTCGTCCCGCCGATCACCACCCCGGAGATGGCGATCAACTCGTACCCCTGGCCATTGACGGTGTCGGCGCTGGCGAGCCGCGACGTCAGGATGATTCCCGCCAGACCGGCGAGAAAGCCCAGGAGCGTGTACACGAAGATCTTCGTTCGGTCGACTTTCAGTCCACTCAGCCGGGCCGCTTCCGGATTACCACCGATGGCGTAGATGGCACGGCCGACCGACATGCGCCGGGAAGCCCACCAGAGCGCGGCGACGACGATCGCGAACAGCCAGACCGGCGTCGGAATCCCGAGAACCGCGCCCTGCCCGATGAACGCGAAGTCGTGGGGCATGGGATCGAAGTGGATCGGGTACCCGCCGGTGAACAGGTAGACCAGACCGCGCACGAAGATCATCGTGCCGAGGGTGGCCATGAATGGCTCGATCCGCGTCTTGGTGATGATCAAGCCGTTGAGGAAGCCGATCGCGCTACCGACAGCGAGGCCGACGAGGACGGCGAGCGACACCGGAAGTTTGAAGTCTGTGACGAACGGGGAGTTGCTGGCGGATCCCGCCACCAGCGACGCGGTGACCGCGCCGACCAGCCCGACGGTGGAGCCGACCGAGAGGTCGATGCCGGCGGTGATGATGACGAGGGTCATGCCCGCGGCGATGACGCCCGTGATGGCCACGACCCGGGCGATGTCCAGGAAGTTGGAAAACGACAGGAAGGCCGGCGAGACCACACTGAGCACGATCACCAGGCCGACCAGCACGACGCCGCTGGCCAGGTTCTCGGCACGAATGTTCAGTCCGGCCCAGCGGCGCTTCGGCGCGTCGGCGTCGACCGGGCGGTCCATCTGCGCGGTAGAGCTCACGCCTTCGCCCCTTCTGTAGTTGGCTCGAGTCCCGAGGCGTACATCACGATCGCCTCCTCGCTGAAGTCCTTCCGAGGGAGCTCACCCGCGATCCGTCCTTCGTGCATGACGAGGATCCGGTCGCTCATGCCCATCACCTCGGGGAGGTCCGAAGAGATCATGATGATCGTCGTGCCCTGCCCGGCCAGGTCGTTAAGTAGCCCGTGGATGGCGGCCCTGGCGCCGACGTCGACGCCGCGGGTGGGCTCGTCCACGATGAGAATGTCGGAGCCGGCGAACAGCCACTTGGCCAGCACTACCTTCTGCTGGTTGCCGCCGCTCAGGCGGCCGGTCTCCTGCTCGATGCGCGACGGGGTGACCTGCAGATCCTGGATGAGCCGCTTGGCCGCCTGCTTCTCACCGCCCCGGTCCAGCTGACCCCACCGGCTCACCTTGGACAGGCCGGCCAGAGTGATGTTGTGCGCGTTGGTCATCGACAGGACCGCGCCCTGAAGCTTCCGGTCCTCTGGCACTAGGCCGATACCGTGTCGGATAGCGGTGCCCGGCGAGTCCAGAGTCACCGCCTCGCCATTCACGAACACCTCACCGGAGGTGATCGGATCGGCGCCGAAGACAGCTCGGACCAGCTCGGTCCGGCCGGAGCCCACGAGCCCCGCGATGCCGAGAACCTCGCCCGCGTGGGCGGTGAAGCTGACGTCGTCGACCTTCACGGTCGACAGGTTCGACACCCGGAGCGTTTCCCGCCCCCGCTCGTGCTCGGTCTTCGGGAAGAGCTCCGACAGCTCCCGCCCCACCATCATCGTCGCCAGGGCATGGGAGTCGGTCGTCTGCGCGTCGACGGTGTTCACGATCTTACCGTCGCGCAGGATGGTGGCCCGGTCGCAGATCTCGGCGACCTCGTCCAGGCGGTGCGAGACGTAGATCACGGAGACGCCGTCGGCCTTCAGCGCCCGCATCAGGGTGAAGAGGCGCTCGATCTCCGACTCGGTCAGCGATGCCGTCGGCTCATCCATGGTGATGATCCGGGCGTTCATGGACAGCGCCTTGGCGATCTCGACCAGCTCCTGCTCGGCGGTGCCGAGGCTGCCGACGAGCGTACGCGGGTGGATCTTCACCGCGAGGCGCTCGAGGATCTCCCCCGCCTGCCGGTAGCAGGCCGCCCAGTCCACCAGCCAGGGGGCGCCCTTGCGGCGAGGCAGGCGGTTGAGGAAAACGTTCTCCGCGACGCTGAGGTACGGCAGCACGCTCAGTTCCTGGTGGATGAAGGCCAGGCCGGCCTCCTGCGCCTGCTTCGGCCCGGTGAACTCGACCGGCGAGCCGTCAATGACGATCGAGCCGGTGTCCCGCTGGATCACCCCGTTGAGGATGTTCAGCAGCGTCGACTTGCCGGCGCCGTTCTCGCCCAGCAGCCCCAGGACCTCGCCGCGCCCGACCGAAAGCTCGACGCCATGGAGTACCTGGACGCTGCCGTACGACTTGGTTATGCCCTCCATGCGCAGGAGGGGCTGTGGAGTCGATGAAGCGACCATGTCACGCCCCCTTTCTCGTACTCCCCGTTGGCGGTTTGTCGGTAAGAACCTTTCCCGCTCGCCGCTAGCCGGCGGCGAGCGGGAAGGGCGGGTGCGGAATGCGATCCGCGGCGGAAAGCCGGGTCTGTTACCAGCCGACGAACTGCGGGTCCTTCATGTTGCTGGGATCGACCCCGAAGAAGTCCGGCTTCACCCAAGGCATGCCCTCGTGCTGCACGAGAGCGGCCTTGCGACCCTCGAACTCCTGGTTGGCCAAGTCGGGCTTCTCGCCCTTGAGTTGCTGGGCCATCAGCCGGGTACCGATAATGCCTTCGTCCTTGGGGAAGAAGATGCCGTCGTAGTCGATGTCACCCTTGCGCAGAAGGTCCAGGGCGTTCTTGTCACCGTCACAGCTAATGATCTTGAGATCGTCCCGGCGGCCGGCGTTCTTGATCGCCTGGATTCCGCCGAACAGCATCTCGTCGGCCATGTAGTAGATGGCGTCGAGCTGGCCCTTGGGGAAGCGCTGGAGGATGGCTTCGGTCACCTGCTGGCCACCGCTGCGGGTGAAGTTGCCGTCCGCCTTGTAGACCACCTGGATGCCCGGGTTCTGGGCGATCACCTTGTAGAACGCACCGCCCCGGTCGACGGTGGAACCCGCGCCCGCGGTGCCCTCGACGACCGCGATCTTGCCCTTGCCGTTCAGCGCCTTGACGACCTGCTCACCGCCGACCGTTCCGGACTTGACCATGTCCCAGCTGACGAGGAAGTCCCATTTGATGCCCGAGCCCTTGGTCTCCATCCGCCGGTCGACGATGGCGAATGGCACCTTGGCCGCGTTGACCTTCTTCACCGCGGGAATCATCGGATCGGACACCGCCGGCGTCAGGATGATGCCGTCGACCTTCTGCGCCAGGAAGTTGTTGAGCTGCTGCGTCTGGACGGCCGGGTCGTTCTTGCCGTCCGCCAAGATGATCTTCACGCCCTGCTTGGCAGCCTCTTCCTTGATCCCCTCCATCATCAACTGATAGACGGGGTGGTCGAAGTACGCCACCGACCAACCGATCGTAATTTGCTTGCTCGAGGCGGACTTCGTCCCCGACGACGAGCCACATGCCGCCGCCGAGATGAGAATGGCTGCCGCGGCCAAGGCCACAGACGCGCGTCGCGTCTTTGCGGCGAATCTTCGCATGCGGTGGATCCCTTTCGATTCCGAGGTGTTTCGCGGTGTATGGGGAAGGTGCCGCTTAACCGGCCGATTCGCCGCCGTTCCCGGCTACCTTCGTCCGGCGGGCCTCAGGATTTGATGTCACGTCGTTGGTTCACTGGGGGCGCGGGTCCAATCAGCAACGTTGGGCGCTGTGCTGGCCCGGTAACCCATGACCATTAGGTAATCGATGTCACGAGCCGAGTGAACTCAAGCTAGGTACCGCCAACCGGGATGTCAAGCCTCTTCTAAATGGCAATTTTTCGTACGTCGTCAGGGAGTCCTCAGGACCTATTCATCCCGCCCCCGTGGTTCCCCAGCAGGCGTTTCGGGGTTACCACGGAAGGCGCCGCGACACTGCCGCGCTCGCCGGGCCGGTAGGGCGAACAAGCCGACCGACGAGCACAAGCGGCTCATGGCACGGAGCGTCGCACTCGCGCATGACACCCGCACCGCGACACCACCGCTTGCGACGGTCGCCTCCTCGGGATCGGCCACGGTGAGCAGTGCGATTTTCTACTGGTCGAATCAGCACTGTTCACACGGCTCGCCATCCTTCGAGGGTCACCGTCGTAAGGCGAGGTAATCGATGTCACATCAGGTGGTTAGAACCTAGACACACGCTTTTAACCTGTCAAGGGGTGTTTTGCCGGATCGCGTGTGCCCGGGCGCGACGGGCGCCGGAACTCACCTCAGGACGCGCTCGCGCCGGCATCAACGCCGGCCAGCACAGCGAGCATGTGCCACACCACGTTCGTCATCTCGGTGCGCGCCGGGGCCAGGTACTTGCGGGGATCGACCAACGACGGCTCCCGCAGAGTTTCCCGCACCGCCCCGGTGAAAGCGACATTCAAGATCGTGCCGATGTTTACCTTGACGATGCCGGCCGTGACGGCGCCGCGCAGCTCGTCATCGGCGACGCCGGACGAGCCGTGCAGCACCAGCGGCACGGGTACGGCCTCGCGCAGCTTGACGATCAGATCGTGGTCGAGCTTGGCGGTGCGCGTCGTCATGGCGTGGGAACTGCCGACGGCGACGGCGAGGGCGTCGACCCCGGTGGCGGCGACATACGCTGCCGCTTGCGCCGGGTCGGTGCGTACGCCCGGAGCATGTGCACCGTCCTTGCCGCCGACCTCGCCCAGTTCCGCCTCCAGGTGCAGGCCGCGCTCATGGGCCCACTCCGCCGCGGCGCGCGTGGCGGCGACATTGGCGTCGTAGTCGAGCTTCGAGGCGTCGAACATCACCGAGCTCATCCCCACATCGGCGGCCTGGTACAGCAGCGCGATGTCCTCGACGTGGTCCAAATGCAGGGAGACCGACACCGTCGCGAGCTCGGCGACCGCCGACGCAGCCGCCGCGATGGGCGCCAGCCGGCCGCCGTGGAACTTCACCGCGTTCTCGCTGATCTGTAGGATCACTGGGGCATCCGCCTGTTCGGCGCCAGCGACGATCGCCTCGGCATGCTCAAGGGTGATGACGTTGAACGCACCCACTCCGACGCCTCGGACGCGCGCGGAATCCACGAGATGCTGGGTAGTGACGAGGGGCATCCACTGCCTCCGAAGTGATTGGGCGCGAGGCGTCTCGCGATTGAATCGGGATGTTGCGTTTCGAATGTTGGTTCCCTTGACACTCCACCAACAAAACGCAACGATATCCATCGACCCACAACTAGGCAACGGGTCGTCACAGAAGGTGGGGTGCATGGATCCGCTGATCGTCGGCTTGGACGTCGGCACGACCACGAGCAAGGCGGTTGTCTTCACCACCGAAGGGCGCGCCGTCGGCGAGGGCAAGGCGGTCACCCCATGGGTCGTGACTCCCCGCGGCACACAGATGGACGCCGGTGACCTGCTCGGGTCGGCCAGGGAAGCGTTGCGGCAGGCCCTGGCAGTAGCCCCGGACGGACCGGTACTCGCCGTCGGTGTGACGAGCATGGGCGAGTCAGGCGTGCTGCTGAACGCGCACGGCGTGCCACTGGCGCCCGTCATCGCCTGGCATGACACCCGGGACGGGGCCGAGGTCCGGGACCTGACCACGGCACTGGGCGAGGATCGCTTCGCCGGCCACACCGGCCTGCCGCTTCGCGGTCAGTGGTCCCTTACCAAGCACCGCTGGCTGCTGGCGCACCATCCCCAGACCAAGGAAGCGGTCCGCCGCCTCAATATCGCCGAATGGGTGGTGCGGGGACTGGGCGGTGAGGAGTCGGCCGAGCAGTCACTGGCTTCACGTACCGGCTGGCTGGAGCTGGCCACGCGGCGCTGGTGGTCGGAAGCCCTGGAGTGGTCGGGTGCCGATCGCTCACTGATGCCCGATCTCGTGACGGCGGGCACGCCGCTGGGCAGGGTCAGCGATGAGGTGGGCATCCCACGACTGACCGGCGCGGTCCTGACCGTCGCCGGCCACGACCACCAGGCCGCGACCGTCGGCGCGGAGGCAGCGGGGCCCGGAGACGAGCTGGACTCGTGCGGCACCGCCGAGGCGCTCGTCCGTACGGTCCCAGCCGGCCTCGTGGACACCCTGGCCGTCGCGACGCTCGCGAAGGGCGGGATCACGACCGGCTGGCACGTACTGGCCGACCACTGGTGCCTGCTCGGCGGGACCCAGGGGGGCCTTGCCCTGCAAAGTATTCTCGGCCTGCTCGGACGCACGTCGAACGATCTTGCCGAGCTCGACCGGGAGGCATTGGCGCGGAACTCGCGCACCGTGACCGTCGCCGGCGTGGAGACCGACGAGCTACACGTCTCCGGTATCACCAACGGCGTCAGCCCTGCCGATCTCTGGCGCGCCGCGCTGGAGGCGGTCGCCGCACAGGCCGAGCAGGTCCACTCCGCGATGTCCGCGGTCGTCGGCAGCCACCAGGCGCTGGTGGTAACCGGAGGCTGGTCGCGCAGCCAGGCTCTGCTTGAGGTAAAACGCCGAGTGCTCGGTCCACTGCGCAATCCCGCCGTCTCCGAGGCGGGTGCTCGCGGCGCGGCGCTGCTGGCCGGCATGGCCGCGGGCGTGTACGCCGGACGGGAGCAGTTCCCGCCCCTCGGGTGAGCGGGCGGTCTGATGAAGGAGCAGCTGCGATGAACATCACGTGCACGGCCCACGGCGTCGCGGAGTGGTACGGCTCCGCCTCCGAAGCAGGGGGCACGTCCTGAGCACGCCCACGCCGCCTGAGCGGATTCCCTTTGCCTCGCAGCGTAAGCAGGCCATCGTCACACAGCTTCGCGCCAACGGGCGGGTCGACGCCGCCGACATGGCCGCCCAGCTCAGGGTGACCAAGGAGACGGTGCGAAAGGACCTCATCGACCTTGAACGGCAGGGGCTGCTGCTGCGCGTGCACGGCGGGGCCGTACCCGTGGAACAGCTCTCTTTCGAGCCGGCCGTGTCTACCCGCACGTACTACGGGGAGGAGAAGACCCGGATCGCGATGGCGGCGCTCGCCCATCTGCCCGTCCGCGGGTCCGTCCTCATCGACGCCGGTTCCACCACCGGACGGCTCGCGGAGCTGTTCCCTGCCGATCGGGAGCTGACCGTCTACACCAACACCCTTTCGATTGCGCTGACGCTCATCACCCGTCCCCGGCTCACCATCATCATCCTCGGCGGCCGTATTCGCCCGCTGACCCTCGCCGGAGTCGATGACTGGGCGGCCCGGGCCTTGAGCGAGATCAATGTCGACGTGGCGTTCCTCGGCGCCAACGCGATCTCCGTGGAGCGCGGGTTGACCACCCCGGACCATGCCGAGGCGGCGATCAAACGACTCATGCTTGCCAGCGCCCGTCGGCGGATCCTCCTCGCCGACCACAGCAAGGTCGGCGCCGTCAGTCTCTGCAAGCACGCGGACCTATCCGATATCGACCTGCTCATCACCGACACCGGCCTGCCCGAAGCCGAGTTGAAAGCCCTGCAGGCCGCTGGCCTCGAAGTGGAGCAGACGTGATCGTCACCGTTACCCCCAACCCCAGCGTCGACCGCACCGTCTTCATCGATGCGCTGCCGAGAGGGACGGTCGTCCGCAGTCGGCGTACCCGCAGCGAACCGAGCGGCAAGGGGGTCAACGTCGCGCTGGCCCTGCGCGCGCACGGCCACGACGTCGTCGCGGTACTGCCGGTGGGAGGCACCGTAGGTGCCCAGATCATGGCAATGCTCGACGTCGCCGACGTTCCCACCATCACAGTTCCCATCGCCGGTGAGATCCGCAGCAACGTCAGTCTGGTCGAGCCCGACGGCACCGTTACCAAAATCAACGAAGCCGGGCCAGTACTGGACGCTGCCGAGGCCGAAGCGTTGGCCGTCGCGGCGCTCGAGAAGACCGATGGCGCTAGTTGGCTCGCCGGGTGTGGCAGCCTAACCGCCGGCCTGCCGGAGAACTTCTACGCGCAACTGGCCGCCGAAGGTCGCCGTCGCGGCGTCAAGGTGGCCATCGACAGTTCGGGTGCCACGCTGCGTGCGGCACTTCCGGGCAGCCCCGACCTCGTCAAGCCCAACGTCCACGAACTGGCCGAAGTCGTCGAACGCCCGCTCAAGACCCTGGGAGACGTCGTCGACGCAGCCGTCGTCTTGCGGCAGCGGGGCGCCCGATCCGTCCTCGCGAGCCTCGGCGCCGACGGGGCGATCCTCGTCGACGACAACGGCGTGCTCCACGGGCAGGCCGTGGTGCCCCGGGTGGTCAGTGCCGTGGGCGCCGGGGACGCTCTACTCGCCGGCTTCCTGGCGGCGGGAGGAGGCGGCCGTGACGCCTTGCGTAATGCGCTGGGGTGGGCGGCGGCCGCAGTAGGGCATGAAGGCACCCTCTTCTCCGGCGTCGACCGAGCCGTGACGGTCACCATCGATGACGTCATCGACCGCGAACGCCACCTCGCCGAACCTGGCCTGGGTGACCCACGGAAGCCTCCTACTCGCGCTCTCATCGCCCAATGATCGCGCAGGAACCGAGACCCTGTAGGTGAACTATCAGCTTGGGAATAGGCTACTGATCTTGCCCTGCTTAGTGATCGCTTATCGGTTACCTGGGGCCGTGGGTATGTTCAGTCGCAGGTAGTACCGGAAGTACCAACGCGACGCCGTTTCTACTGAGAAGTCAACGAAGTCGCCGGCTATTTCGCCGGCGAGCAGGTAGTCCAGCGCTGCTGAAGCATCCTCGGACTTCTCAGTCGCGAGTTCCGCCTTGGTCTCCTCGACGCCGGCTCGGCGAACGCCTTGCGTTCGCCTTTGCGCCTGCGATGCTGCCGCATCCGGTAGATCAGCCGCGGCCGCACTACATCGATGTGGACTTTGTGGGCGCTCCGGAAGATGAGGTGGAGCGGCGAGGTCGGACGTCGTGGACCCATTTCGGCGTGACCATGTGGCATGGAATGAGCGATGGGAGCGCTTGGAGCTCAAGACCTTCTGTTTACAAGGGAAGGGCAGAGTTGGTACGAATCTGCGACTTTGCAATGGCCCGGGGCTTCGTCTGCCGACCGACTTCGGATGCCTGTCGGTGGTTACGAGACATCCTTTCGGGCGGAGACGCGAGCGCGGTGTCCGGGCACAGCGCGCGGGCGACGCACCCGCCGTTTCGGCCAGCGGCCACCTCACGACCCCACAGGACTGGATACAGCCCTGCGGCATCAGGCCGTGGCCGCATGCTTTCACGCCGCGACGTAAGCGATCATGGTTTTACCAGTGCCGTACGAGGTCCAGAGTCTCGAAACCCCGGGCGTTCTGCTTCACCATGCGCTCCTGTCGCCTACCGAGGCCGAACTCGCCCAGCCCCGGCAGAAATTCTTGGAGGACGATCCGTGACTGCATCCTCGCGGACGGTGCCCCGATACACGCATGCAGACCCTCACTGAATCCCAGGTGACGACCGATCTTCCGGTGAATGTCCAGGGTGTCCGGGTCTTCGTACCGCCGCTCGTCTCGGTTCGCCGCGCCGGTCACCAAAGAAACCCTCGCATCAGCGGGAATCTCGACCCCGTAAACGGTGACGGGTCGGGGGGTCGTCCTCATCACATTCTGAATGGATCCGTCGAACCTGACAAACTCCTCAATGGCGTTGGGTACCAACTGTGGGTCAGCCAGCAGTTCTTGGCGCAGATCCGGGCGGCCGGACAGATGGTAGAAGATGCTCGACAGCAGGCCAGCGGTCGTTTCCAGGCCCGCGGTCCACACCAACATCAACATCCCGAGCGCCTGCGTATCGGTGATCGGCTTACCGTCGATCTCGCCGTTGGCGACAATCGAGATGAAGTCTTCCTTCGGCGACTTGCGCCGGTCCTTCACAATATCCAACAGCAGGCTGCGGAGTGCGACGACGGCCTCGACGGCCTCGGCCGGCATCTCCACCTGGTCGGGAACACGATGGAGTGCCGCCTTTATCAGGGTTACCGCCTCTGGAACGTCGGTGAGCCCGACCAACGCGGCATTGACCCGCACCGGCAGTGCCCAGCAAAGCTCCGCTACGACGTTGAATTCGTGGACGCCGTCCAGCCTCGACAGCAGACCGTTCAGAAACCCTCGGACCAGCGGTTCCAGGGACAGGAAACGCTTCGGCGTGATGTAGGCGCGGGCGAACCGGCGCAACGCCGTGTGCTGGGGTGGGTCCGCCTCCAGCAGGTTACCCTCGCCCATCGTGGATGCGGTTGCATCCAGGTCGATTCCATTGCGGTGGGAGTAGACTTCCCAGTTGCGAATTGCCTCCTCGACGTCGGAGAACCGGCTGATCGCCCAGAAGTCACGCTTGGGGTTGTAGTACAGCGGGTACTCGTCGCGGAGTCTTCTGTACGAGGGGTAGGGGTCTTCGATGTCGATCGGGTCGAACGGATCCCACACCGTTTCCTTAACTGCGTTTGCCATGTGTTGCACCCAATCGGTAGTAGAAGGAGACTCTTTGCAGATATGGATTGGCGCCGCATCGGCAACGGCCGGGTATCGGCGTGCCGCTTCTCGGGTCACATCGGCGTGAGGCAGATAATTCGGCCGCCGAGCAGCCACTCGCTGATCAGGACTCTGCCCGCACCGTCCACGGCAATTCCATGCGGACTGTTCAACCGCGCCTGGCGAGTCGCCTGAGGAGGCCCGAGGCGCCCGTTCTCGTCCCGCTCATTAGGCCACAGCCCATCGTCATGATCGCCATGCTGACCGATGCTGCCCAGTAGTTGGTCATCGGCGCCGAAGACCGCTAGCCCGCCGGTGAGGTCGGTAACGATCAACCGGTCTCCGCTGAGGGCCAGCCCGGACGGCCTGGCGAGTTCCGGATCTGCCACGACCCGTCTGAACTGCCCGTTGAGGTCGTAGACCACCATCCGGCTGTTACCACGGTCGGCGACGTACAACTCAGGCTGCCCGTGCCGGCTATCGATGAGAAGTGCGTGCGGTGTGTTGAAACGCAAACCTGACTCGGTTCCGTCGAGGGTAATTCGGTATTCCCCATCGTCCGTGAAGCCATGGACCAGGCTTTTGCCATATCCATCCGCAACCCACAAGGTCCCGGGGCTGTTGGGAAGCATGGGACGATGGGATACCACCGCACACGGCTGCCAACTACCTCCTTCGTAGGTCGCCAGATGCGGACAGCCGATCTCCAGCAATAGGCTGCCCTCGAGGTCGAGCAGCACGACTCGGCCGGGCCGCGAGACATCGGTCAGGCCGTCGCCCCAGGCGAGAGTCTTCAGGCCGTTGTCTGCCACCCACAACAGCGGATTACCGCCCTCGTCCTGCTTGACGTGAATCCCGTGGGTCTCCGTGACGGGGAGACTGGTGGTGCGGATCAACCTGCCGTCAGGACGGTATTCGACGAACAGCCCGCCATCAGGATGCGACGTTATTATCCGGCCGTCATCCAGGACGGCGATATCGTGATGGGCCCAACCCCGGCTTAACGGCCACTCCAATAGCTCGTGAGACCATCGGTATTCTCGTCCAGCCAGGACAACTACGTCGCTGTGCATCATGGTTTCTCTGTACCTCAAAGGCCAGCGGTCCGGGCATCGCCAGACTGTCGAGGTCCGTCATCAGCCCAATGCGCTGATACCGCCGCGCTGCCGGTGTTCAGCTGCTCAACGATGGTTTCGACGGTGACCGGCCCCCGCAGCAGCTTCTTGACCCGCCCAGCAGCCGTCGGCCAGTTCCACGCCAAGGCGCCGGTCGCACGGTCGCCGATGGCGAAGATCGTCAGGCTGCGTTGCCGTTCGCTATCGGCGTCGTCTACTGCTGTTACTACGCTGCGCGCTCCCCGAGCCGAGCCGACGAACTGCAGCTTGACCCCGAACTGGTCGGACCAGAAGTACGGAACCGGTTCCGGTAGCCCTGCCGACGGAGTATTCAGCACCGCCCTTGCGGCGATCTCGGCCTGCTCTACCGCATTCGTCCAGTGCTCGACTCTCAGGTAACTGCCGTCGCCTCGTTGCAAGGTCCGGGCCACATCGCCCGCCACATAGATCGATTCCGCACCGTACGCTCGGCAGTCCTGGTCGCAGAGCACCCCGTTGTCCACCTTGACGCCGCTGTCCGAGAGCCAGCCCGTGTTGGGCACGCTGCCAATACCCACGACCGCGTGCCGAGCTTCTATCCGCCGCCCGTCGGTCAGCTCCAGGGCCTCGAGCGCCTGCGTTCCGAGGGCCCGCGAAACGCCCACCCCGGTGATAACCCGGACTCCGTGTTCCTCATGGAGCCGCTGAACTCTGGTGCCCACGGGAACCCCTAGCGGACCTGCCAGCGGCGCCGACAAGGGCTCCACAACGGTTACCGGGACGCCCATCTTGGTGGCGCTGGCCGCGACTTCGAGGCCGATGAATCCACCCCCGACGATGACGAGCGGCTCGCGGGTAAGCAACGCGGCCCGCAGCAGCTGTCCGTCCGCCAGGCTTCTCAGCGAGTAGAGACCGTCAAGGTGATCCTGGGCAGGCAAGCGCCGGGGGGCCAGACCGGTGGCCACCACAAGAGCATCGTAGGTCTCTGCGTCGTCCTCGAACCGCACTACCTTACGGTCGACATCCACTGAGGTGGCGGCGTGGCCGAGCCGGAGCTGGATTCCGTGCTTCTGATACGCCTCCGGACGCCGTAGCCGAATGCGGTCTGCCGACCAGGATCCGGCCAGAAACTGCTTCGACAGGGGCGGTTTGTCGTAGGGCATCTCTGACTCAGCCGACGCCAATACGATGTCGCCGTCGAAGCCCTTTGCCCGTAACGCCTCGGCGGTTGCGACGCCCGCAACGCTGCCGCCTACGATGAGGACCTTCAAAGCATTGCCGTTTCGCGTCGTGACCGCCCGCGGGGCGAGGCGGTTCCGGCGGCGGCGTCACTCATCAACGATCTCGATCGCACGTACCGGGCAGGCGCGAACGGCCTCTTCTACGTCCGAGCGAAGCGACTCATCCGGGTTCTCGATGAGAAGCACCGCCTTGTCGATGTCCGTGTCCAGGGCGAAGACATCGGGCGCCGCGGCCACGCAGGTCCCGTAGGCCTCGCAGAGATTCTCGTCAAGATGGATCTTCACCGTACCTCCGTCGATGCTTCTCTATGCGAAGTTGGTTGGATACAGTTGGAAATTGCTTGATATCATTGCGTTTCATTGTGGGGCGCGTCAAGGGATTACGGAGCTCGAAGGTGCCGCCCCATCGGCACGGACGCGCCGCGCCGCCCCCAGTGCATGGGCAGGCGAAGCCCTCGACGGTGTCGCGCTCCTTGTATCGGTCGCGATCGAACGCGGGCGGCCGTCCGCCCTTGGAGCCGAGCTTTCGCCGGTTTGGCCTGCTGGTTCTTCTTGATCGGATGACCGCGTTGATGCCGCGTCGGCGCAGGTATCGGCGGTCGGCGCGGGAGGAGTAGGCCTTGTCGGCCATCGCCCGCACCGGGGGCTGCGCGGTCGCCCGAACCCCAGGCGCAGGATCCGGATGGAATCCATCAAAGGGATGAACCGGGGGCAGTCGGCATGCTGGCCGCGAGGGGTGAGCCGGGCGATCGGCCGGCATCGCCGATCCGCAACCAGACTGATCCGGCGGTCGGGCTCGGGTCGATGCCGCCCTCGACGCGCCGGTTTCATCGTGGCCCGAGGCCGGACCGCCGCGCATCGTTCGCACGATCGAGGATCCGCGACGGCCTCGCCGCCTGCATGATGCGCCGCCGGCCATGCACGACCGGCAGGGAGCCATGAGCATCCGCGGCGACTCTCTCCTGCGGCGCGGCGACCGCCGGAACCGGCAGTTGCCGTACCGCGTCGCGCCCGACGGAGCACTGTTTCGCCTGGTGGGGGCCGGAGCGGAGCGTCGAGGTCCGAGCTCGAGCCAAGTCCGAATCCCAAGGAATCCCAAGGAATCCAAAGGGTTGACAACTTCAGAAGGCGCGGGCTTTACTTTCACCACTTCGGTCGAGGGCTCCCGAACGTGAAGGGCATCCGCAGCCAGGCAGCGTGCGGAGCCGAGGTTACAGAGCGCACAGAGACGCGCGACCTTACTTGGGTGGACAGCGAGACGTCCGATCGAACCTTTGGAAGGCGCGATACCTCAAAGAAAGGCCGCTTACATGCGAACACTTTTCAGAAGGAAGCGAATGCTGCCCGCGGTCGTGGTGGTAGTCCTCGTGGGAGCGGCGGCATGCGGTGGCGGTCAGGCGACCGGTGGAAAGTCCGGAAAACAGATAGTCATTGGTTGGTCGGTCTCCGACTACGCGAACCCGTTTTATGGCCTGATGATGAAGGGCGCACAAACCGCAGCCGACGGGCAGGGCGTCAAGGTTATCTTCACGGATGGCAAGGGAGATCCCGCGACCCAGACGCAGCAGATCAATGGCTTTCTCGCTCAGAAGGTCGATGGCATCATCCTCTCCGCCGCGCTCTCCGATCCGATGCTGCCGGTGATGAAGCAGGTGAACCGCGCCGGCGTCCCGCTGGTCGTCGTTGATCGCCGGATCGATCCGCGCAATTCCGGCGTGAAGTGGTCCGCGTACGTTGGCTGGGACATGGTCAAGTCGGGCAAGGTCGCCGCGGAGCAGACGGTGAAGGCGTTGAACGGCAAGGGCAAGGTCGCCGTCGTCGAAGGGACCGCCGGAGCCGGCTCAACGATTGACCGAGGAAACGGCTACTACACTGAGATCGCCAAGCACTCGGACATCCAAATTGTCTACAAGGCTGACGGGAACTTCACCCCGACTGATGGCCTGAAGGTGACCGAAGCCATCCTGCAGCGATTCCCCAAGGGTGAACTCGACGCCGTCTACTACATGTCCGACCTGATGTTGGATGGCGGTATCCAGGCGATCAAGAACTCCGGCCGGTTGGGCACCTTTAAGATCATCAGCACGGATGGCCTGAAGGCCGGGTTGGCCCGCGTGCGCGCCGGCGAGGTTGAGTACGACGGTACGGAGTTCCCGCAGGACGAGGGTTACGTCGGCCTCAACGTCATGGCCAAGCAACTCAAGGGCCTACCCATAGATTGGGAGAACGAGAACTACCAAGGCCGCAAGGCGCGGGTACTGCAGTTCAACGGTGCCCCCTGGATCCAGCAGGACTACTTCCCGGTGGATTCCACGAACATGCAAGATCCGAATCTCCAGGGCTGGTAGTAGGCAATGACAGCTGGATCCAAGCCCCTGGCACCGCGAAAGTTCACGGCGACGAGCTTCGCCCGGGCAAGGTATGCGTCCGTGAGATTTGCATTCATGAACGTGGCGCGTACGAGGTTCGCGGAAGAGGTTCGCGTGAGTGAGGGGCTGGGCCGGACGGACACGAGGCGCGGCTGGAGATCCCGGCCCTGATCAAGGAAGCCCGCATGATAGACGCGGACCTCCCCGACCATGATGAGTTGCGCCGTAAGTCCAGGGCCGGCCAGGCGTTCCAGTGTGAGACGTTTGCGCCTTCGAGGACCCGGCCGAACGTGCCGTGGTTCACGGGAAGCGCATCACTGGCGCGGGTACCAAGCAGCGGATCAAAGCCACCTTGCGTACCGCGTTGGGCGACGCCGAACGGGAGCGGCTGGTGACGAGCAACGTCGCCAAGCTGGTGAAGCTGGAGCCCGGGAAGCGGGTGAGGGCGCTGGTTTGGACAAAGGAACGCGCGGCAACTTGGTCGGCCGACTACCAGCATGCGCTTCTGACGGCGCGGGCCGACGGGAAGTGGGTGAACCCGTTGAAGGTGTGGGGGTCGACGACCCGGCCGAGCCCGGTGATGGTGTGGAGGCCCGTGCAGCTGGGCGTGTTCCTCGACCGGGCCGCCCGGAACCGGCTGTACAGCCTGTTCCACCTGATCGCCTACCGGGGTCTTCGCCGCGGCGAGTCGTGCGGCATTCGGTTCATCGACCTGGACTTGGACACGGGCTTCTCACTGTGGCCAAGCAGCTCGTTCAGATCGGCTGGAAGGTCGAGGAAGGCGACCCGAAGACCGACTCCAGTGACGGGACGGTGGCGCTCGACAAGACCAGCCCGCTCTCCGCGCGCACCGCAGGCGACAGAAGGAGGAGCGGATGGCGTGGGGCGAGGCGTGGCAGGACTCCGGCCGGGTCTTCACCAGAGAGGACGGCGCCGCTCTGCACCCTGCCACGGTGAGCGACCTGTTCGCCCGGCTCGCCTACGAGGCGGGGCTCCCCCCAATCCGCCTGCACGACCTCCGGCACGGGGCAGCGACGCTGGCGCTTGCCGCTGGCGTCGACATGAAGACCGTGAGCGCGATGCTGCGGCACTGCAGTCAGGCGATCACTAGCGACACCTATACCTCGGTGCTGCCCGAGGTGGCCCACGAGGCGGCCCGAGGCGATCGCCGCTCTGGTGCCCCGAAAGATCGCCGTAGGGGAGTCGCCTGTGACTGCCGGTCCCTCCTCGGTCTCCCTCGCCAAGATCGGCACCCTACGGATTCCTCAAAAAAAAGCGGACCCCCAGGTCACTGGGGGTCCGTGGCGAGCCGACGAGGGGAATCGAACCCCTGACCTACGGTTTACAAGTCGGCCGAGGAATGTCTATCGACGTTTCCCGAGGTCCGTAGTACCTG
>JAOPYI010000055.1 GCA_025964675.1 Sphaerisporangium sp.
GCAAAGCGATCAAATACAGCAGCCGCAGACATCGCCGGGCCGACGCGTGAATCCGGTCACCAGCAGGCCGGCATGTCGCGGGGAGAACACCCAGCTCACCGAACTCACCTATGACGAGGCTGCCGCCCGCCCGCGCCGGGTTCACGCGGAGGCCGCCTCATCCGCCACAATGCCGCCTTGTACGCGGAACACAACACGGCCGAGCGGGCAGCTCTCGCGCGGCCGTTCCCTCGACGGCGCGTGTCACCAGGTCGTCGAGACCGGCGAGGAGGACGGGGGCGCACCGTATCATCCCGCCGCCGAGAGCGAGCCGGGGTGCGTGGCCGTCAGCCCGGAGGGCGCTCGGCCTGCGGCGGAGCCCAGAAGCGCTCGTAGTTGCCGACGGTCGACAGCGAGCGCGGCTCGGCCCGATCGAGGTACAGGACGCCGTTCAAGTGGTCGGTCTCGTGCTGGGCGATCCGCGCCGGCCAGCCGGACAGCTCCACGTCGTACGCGCGCCCGCCGCCGTCGAGGGCCGACAGCCGGGCCCGGGCGTGGCGCGGGACGACGGCGGTCAGCCCCTCGACGCTTAGGCACCCCTCGTGGAACGCGTGGTATCCGGACCCCAGGGGGGTGATGACGGGGTTGAGGAGTTCCAGCGGCGGCTGGGGCACGCGCTCCCGCGCCGCGGCGATCTCCGGTGGTACGTCGGCGGGGTCCTCGATGACGGCCAGCGCCAGCGGGATGCCGATCTGCGGCGCGGCGAGCCCCACCCCGACGCCCGGCAGGTGCCGGAACATCGCGTCGAGCAGCTCGCGCAGCAGGTCGTCGGGGAGCTGGCCGTCGTACGGCTCGGCCGTGCGGCGCAGCACCGGGTCGCCGGCCTGGGTGATGGACCAGGGCCGGGGCGCCGCCAGCAGGGCGCGCACCCGCTCGGCCAGCTCCTCGCCGCCGCTCACCGCGAGCGTCCCGCCGTGCCTGGGCGCAGGCCGTCGCCGGCGGTGTACTGGTGATTCATACGCAAGGGGGTCCTTTCGGGTCAGCAGTCGCTCAGCAGACGGTAGAGCACGCGCGTGCCGAAGCGCAGCGCCTCCACCGGCACCCGCTCGTCCACGCTGTGGAACAGCCCGCGCCGTAGCGGCTCTTGGCCTCCTCGTCCTCGTCCGGCAGGTCGGCCAGCAGTTCCCGGTCGGGAAGGTCCCGAACGTCTACCGCAGCCGGGTCGGATCCAGGTCCTAGCTCGTCGGGAACGTGGTCACAGGCTCACCAGGCGCTTGCCTCCACGGTGATAGCCGGAGCCAGCTCGTTGCGCAGTGCTTCCAGGAACGTGACGACCTCGGCGGCGACCGAGCGGTGCTGCAGGTCGTTGAGCACGTCGTGGTGGGCGCCGTGCACGACGGTGAGCCGCGCCTTCGGCAGCGCCTTGGCTGCCCGCGCAATCGCGTCACGGTCCGCCAGCGGATCGGCGTCCCCGACCAGCAGCAGCTGCGGGATCCCGGCAGCGCTCTTGTACGCCGCGTCCAGCAAGTCCTCGGGCACGGCACCGGCCAGTGCGCCGCGCTCCACGGAGGCATCGCCGGTCAGGACGCCGCGGTGCATAGGACAGTAGGTCCGAATGTCGAGCTCGTCCTCCCATTCGCCGCCGGCCCGCGCGCCGTAGCCGGGCAGGCCGGCGAGCACGGCCGCCTGCGGCCACCAGGCCGTGTTCGGGTCGGCTCCGGCGAGCAGGGCGGCGAGCCCAGCGGCGCCGAGGTCGGAGCCCACCAGCACCAGCGGACGCAGCAGCCCGTCCGGTGCCTCGGCCGCGATGCCGTCGATAGCCTCCGACAACCGCCGGGCGAGGGCGTCCAGGAAGGTCGCGTCGGCGGCCGGGTCGGCGGCTGGCAGGTCCACGACCCGCACCCGGTACGCGTCATGGGCAAGCCGCGAGCCGAAGCGCGCGTAGGTGGCGCGTGTCTCGCCGCGGCCCGGCACGACGACGACCGTGCCTCTGGTCCGTAGCCCGTCAGGGACGTGGTAGTCGGTGCTCTGCGTCATGTCATGCTCCCGTGAGCTGGGGATGTCAGCGGAATCCGCCGCCGGAGTCCGGCCGGCGCCGGAGCCATCTGCGTGGCGATGAGCTCCAGCGGCCCCGGATGGCCGCGTTGTGGTCGGGGAAGGCGGGACTGGACTGCGTGATCAGGTTGGTGGCGAGCGATCGGCAGCGGACGAGCGCAGCCTGGGCGGTCATCGGGCTTCCTGTCAGTGCCGGGTGGCTGCCTGGGCGGAATTGGCGGTGAGGCTGCGCAATTCATCGCGCAGCGCCCGCCGCAGCTCGGGGTCCGGCGGCTCCTCGTCCTGAATCGACGGCACGGACATCACGAGCAGGCGGGTGTACGGGTGCCGCGGGGCCAGGAAGATCTCGTCCGTGGTGCCCGTCTCCACCACCTGCCCCTGATACAGCACGACGACGCGGTCTGCCACGCCACCGAGCGAGCCGAGGTCGTGCGTGATCAGCAGCACGCCGACATCGCCAGATTCGCGCAGCCGCAACAGGAGTTCGAGGATCGTGATGCGCGTCGAGGCATCGAGAGCGCTCACCGGTTCGTCGCAGATCAGCAGACGCGGGTCGACCGCGATCGCGCGCGCGATCACGACGCGCTGGCGCTGGCCGCCGGAGAGCTCGCCAGGGTGCCTGGACAACAGGTCGAGCGGCAGAGAGACGAGCTGCGCGACACCTTGTGCGGCATCCTGCAGCTCGGCGCGACCGCGCCCGCCACGTACGACGAGACCCTCGACCAGACTGTCGAACACGGTGCGTTCGGGGTCTAGACTGCGCAGCGGGTCCTGGAAGATGTATTGCACGGCGCCACTGCGGCGGAACGCCCGCAACGCACCGCCGCGCAGCCCGCTGATCTCGCGCCCGTCGATCGCGACAGTGCCGCTCTGAGCCTGCACGAGGCCGAGCACAGCCCGGGCGAGCGTGGTCTTCCCCGAGCCGGTCTCGCCGATCAGCCCGACGATCTCGCCGGGTGCCACCGTGAGGTCGACGCCGTGCAGGATCTCGGTGCGCTTGCGGCCGCGGCCGAGTGCGACGTGCAGCTCGGAGACGTCGAGCAGCGCGGTCATCGCTGGCTCCTCTGTTTGCGCACCCGGTCGATTCCGAAGCGCTCGTGGTTCTCGATCAGCTCAAGCGTGTATGGATGACGCGGCGCGCGCAGCACCTGTCGAGTGGTCCCCGCCTCCACAATGCTGCCCTCGCGGAACACGTGGACCGTGTCGCACACCTGCGAGATCACGGCCAGATCGTGGGAGACGACGATGAGGGTAAGCCCTCTGTCGCGGCGCAGTTCGGCCAGGAGTTCGAGCACCTCGGCCTGCACGGTCACGTCGAGAGCCGTAGTCGCCTCGTCGGCGATCAGCAGTTCGGGCTCGGCGGCGATCGACACCGCGATCAGCACCCGCTGCAGCATCCCGCCCGACAGCTCGAAGGGGTACTGCGTGTAGACGTGCTCGGGACGGTGCAGCCCCATGGCGTGCAACAGTTCGACGGCCCGGGATCGCGCTGCCCGGCGGGCCAGCCCGGTTTTGACGCGGAGCACCTCGGCGAGCTGCGCCCCGACGGTGATCGACGGGTTCAGGTACGAGGCGGGGTCCTGGAACACGGCCGCAAGATCGGTGCCGCGCAGGCGCACCCACTCGGCGGCCGGTAGCGCGGTCAGCTCGGTGCCCCTCAGACTGATCTCGCCCCCGGTGACCTCGACGCCGACTGGCAGCAGTCCCAGAACAGAGCGGCATGTCAGAGTCTTGCCGCTGCCGGACTCGCCGACCAGCCCGACGGCCGAGCCGCGGGGGATCTCGAAATCCACCCCGTGAACGAGCTCGGAGCCGTCGGCGGCGCTTACGCGCAGCCCACGCACGGACAGCAGCGTCTCACGGCCGGGCTCGCCTGCGGCATTCGCAGCCGCAGGCACCGCTGTTGCGGAGTCAGGCAAGGTTGACACGGCGCGCTCCTCTTTTCCTCAGAATCCGCGCGCGCCCGTAATCGCCGCTAGTGTCCCTTATCGCGTCGGCGAGCAGGTTGAGGGCGCCGACGGTGGCCATGATGAGCAGCGCCGGGAACACCGGGCCGTACGGCGCCTGCGACAGGTAGCTCAAGTCGCTCGCGATAATGCCGCCCCAGGTGGGCTCGGGCGGCACCACGCCGACGCCGAGGAAGGTCAGAGATGAGACGATCAGGAGGCCGTTCGCGGTGGCGTTCGCGGTGGTCACGACGAGCGTCGGCAGAATCTTCGACCACACGTGCGTGCGCAACACCAGCCACACTGAGGCCCCGAACAGCTGCGAAGCGGTCACGTACTGCGCGTTCGCATGGCTGAGGGCGGCGGCCCGGGTGATGCGGTAGAACAACGGCGCGAGCAGGATCCCGACGGCGAGCATCGCCTGCTGGACGGCGTTGCCGAGCAGCGCGGCCACCGCGATGGCGAAGATCAGGAAGGGCAGCGCGATGAGACCGTCCATGACCCGCAGGGTGATCCATTCGTAGACGCGCCCGAGGTACACGGAGGTGATGCCGGGCACGACGCCCATGACGAGACCGATGCCGACGGCCTCGAAGGCGGTGAACACCGACCGCGGGCCGCCGGCCAGGACGCGGCTGAGTACATCGCGGCCGAGATAGTCAGTGCCGAACCAGTGTGCCGCGCTCGGCGGCTGGAGAATCTCGGCGCTGTACTTCAGCGGGTTGTACGGCGCGAGCAGGGGTCCGATCACGGTGAGCAGGAGGACGGCTGCCAGCACGATCGCCGCGGTGAGGCCCGCGCGGGTGCGCAGGGCGCCGGTGATGGTCTTCATATCTCCCTCCGGGCGGCGGGGCGCAGCTTGACCAGCAGCACGTTGACGAGCACGGACGAGATCAGCACGAGGCCGATCGTCACGAGCAGGGCCCCTTGCACGACGGGCACGTCGCCCCCGAGTGCTGCATCCTTGGTGAGGCTGCCGATGCCCGGCAGTGCGAACACGGTCTCGACGATGACAGCTCCGCCGATGAGCCGGGGCACGTGCATGCCGAGCACCGCGACCGCGGGGCCGGCGCCGTTGCGCAGTGCGTGGGTGAGAACGATGCGCCACCCCGGCAGACCCCGCACCTGAGCCCCCACTATGTAGTTCTCGTGGAGAGTGCCGGCCATCCCGGTCCGCAACTGGCGAGCGACGTCTGCTGCGGCGTCCAGGCTCAGCGACACGGTCGGCAGCAGGAGGAAACTCGTCCATTTCAACAGTCCGGCCGATGGGGGCACCCAGCCGCCCGAGGGCAGCACCGGCACGAACAGCGAGAACACCGTGATGAGGGCGATGGCGGTGATGAATCCGGGGACGGTCCCCAGCACCGAGGTGATGACCGTGACGGTGCGGTCCAGCCAGCCACCCTGTCTGACGGCGGCGAGGATGCCGAACACGCCGCCGAGCACGACGGCGATGAGCAGTGCCCCGACGGCCACGGACAGGCTCACCGGCAACCGCTGGGCGATGCTTTGCGCCACGGGGATCTTCGTGAACCACGAGGAGCCGAGGTCGCCGTGCAGGGCTCTCCACAGCCACAGCAGGTAGCGCAGCAACAGCGGCTTGTCGAGCCCGAACACCTCGCGCATCCTCGCCACGTCGGCAGGAGTGCCGGAGTCGCCGAGCACAAGTGAAGCGGGGTCCTGCTTCGTCAATCCTCCGAGCATGAACGTGATGAAGGTGGAGACGAGCAGCACGGGGACCGCGATCAGCAGGGCGCGGCCAAGGGCGACGACGGTCCGTGCGATGGCTGTCAGCACAGGTCCGGACCAGGCACCGGCCGCTGCCGTGGCGGGGCCGGCCACCGGGCCGGCTCCGTCACGCACGTTCAGCGTAGTCATGACTGCACCATCACTTGTCTACCCAAACGCCCTCGAAGCGCTGAATATCCACCCAGTGCTGCAGGCCGTGCACCTTGGGGCTGTGCCCCACGAAGCGTGTCACCGTGAACAGGAACACGTTCGGCATGTTCGTCACCGCGGTCTTGGTGGCGGCCTGGATCGCCGCCGGATAGGCGGGATCCGTCAGGGCGTACCCGCTTGCCTTCGCGACCGCCCCGGGCAGCTCCGCAGGGGTGGTCTTGCCGAGGTTCATCAGACCCTGCGCTCCGAACAGCACCTGCAGCGCTTGCACCGGCGACTGGCGGGCGTTGAACTGGTCGAGCGCGAACGGGTACTTGCGCGTGATGTAGTTGTTGGTGCCCGGCGTCTCGACCGTGAGCGTCGTGTGGATGCCGGCGGCGTTCAGTTGCTGCTGGATCAGTTCACCGACGGGGTCGTCCGCGGTGCCCAGCGCGAGCTGGACATCGATGCCGTTCGGGTAGCCCGCCTCGGCCAGCAGCTGCTTTGCCTTTTCGACACTGTACGGGTAGAGGTTGTCGAGCTCCGGGTTGTAGGCGACATAGCTCTTGGGAAACAACTGCCAGGTCGGCTCGCCGTAGCCGAAGTTGGCCGTCTTGATCAGTGCCTGCCGGTCGATCGCAGTGCTGATCGCCTGGGTGACCTTAGGGTTGTCGAACGGCTTCACCGTGTTGTTCACGTCGATGACGCGGACCGGCAGCGCATCGGTCGACTCGACGGGGAATCCGGCGGCCTTGACCCCGCTGACCTGTGATGCGGTGAGGGACGCGATGTTGAACTGATTCGACTGGAGACCCGCCACCGCAACGGACGGGTCAGGCGCCGGCTTGAGGATGAAGTTCGTGACGAGGATCTTGTCCGCGTTCCAGAACTTGGGGTTCTTCACAAGCGTCGCCTGAGACCCGGGTACGTAAGTCTTCAGGATGAAGGGTCCGGCGCCGACCGCCTGAGTGGCCAGCTTCGCGACATCCTGTGCCGCTGCCGTAGGACTGACGATCTGCCCGGTCTTACCCGACAGCAGCAGCGGGATCTGATAGTCCACCTGGGTGAGATGCAGCGTCACGTCGGTGGTGCTGTCGGCGGTGATGCTCTCGACGTCGGCCAGCTGCGGTGCGACTGTCGAGTCCTTCTCGGTCTTGCCGCGCTCCAGGCTCGCCTTGACGGCGGCCGCGTCGAGCTGCGTGCCATCGGAGAAGGTCAGACCCGGGCGCAGGTGGAAGGTGACCGAGCGGCCGTCTTTGGCGTACGTCCACGACTGCGCGAGGCCGGGCAGAGCCTCGCCATTCGCGCTCTCCTCGGTGAGGCCCTCGTAGACGAGCGTCAGCGCGCTGACGTCGTTGCCGATCGCGGAGGTCACCGGATCCCAGGTCGACGGCAGCGCCCACCCCCAGGTCAGGGTGTCGCCGCGCTGGTCGGCGGCGGGCACCGCGCCGCCGGACGAGGACACGTCGCTGATGGATGCCTGGGAGGCGCAGCCGGCAAGCACAAGCGTCGCGACGCTGGCGACGACGGCGGCATTGAGGGGGTTATTTACTGTTCTTATCACTTTCTCTCCCATCCGCTCAGGCGACGACGAGGGCTTCTTCGCGGGCGGCCGCGCCGGCGCGCAACAGCGGGACGAGCTCCTTACCCCAGTCGCGTACGTCCTGCAGAGGGTCGAAACCGCGGATCAGGAAGTTCCGGATGCCGAGGTCGTAGTACTTCAGCAGTGCATCGACGACCTGCTGGGGCGTGCCGACCAGGGCGGTCGAGTTGCCGCCGCCATCGGTTAGTTGAGTGACGCCGAACCAGAGCCGCTCGTCGTGCACGAGCTTCTCGTCCGCCTCGTCCTTCAGCCGCTTCGCACCGACTGCTGTGTTCTTGCCGCGGCCAATCAGCCACTTCCGACCAGAGCCCTGTGCGAGGTTGTTCTCGAAGGCGCGGCGGATTCCGGCGGCCTTCTCCCAGGCCGCGTCCTCCGTTTCAGCCACGATCGGGCGTACGGAGAGAGAGAAGTCGATCTGGCGACCGTGCTGTGCGGCCTCGGCGCGGATCAGTTCGATGCGTTCGCGCGTCCGCGCCAGGGGCTCACCCCACAGGGCGTAGACATCGGCCCAACGGCCGCCCACCCGGATCGCGTCGTCGGACTGCCCACCGAAGAAGATCGGCACCTGCCCATGAGGCTTCACCGAGCTGAACGCACCCTCGAAGTGATAGAACTCCCCCTCGTAGTCGAAGGGCTCGTCCGAGGTGAGGGTGCGCCGCAGTACGTCGATGAACTCCGCGGTGCGGCGGTAGCGTGCCTCCTTGCTGTGGAAATCTCCGTCGCGCCGCTGATCGGTGTCGCTCCCGCCGGTGATGTGGTGGATCGCGAGGCGGCCAGCGCCGGTGAGGTTGTCCAGCGTCGCCAGCTTCCGCGCGGTCAAGGTGGGCTGGATGAATCCGGGCCGCTGGGCGATGAGAACGCCCAGACGCTTGGTGTTGTAGAGCACGTGGGCGGCTGCGGCGAAGCCCTCGGGCGAACTGGCGCTGTGAGCGACGAGCGCGCGGTCGAAGCCGGCGTCCTCGTGAGCGCGGGCGAAGTCGGCAAGGTAGCCGGGGTCGACGACCGGCCCGCGCCAGTCGGCGCTTTCCGAGCCGTAGGTGGTCGAAACCATCCCCAGGATCTGGATCGACATGTGCGTACCTCTCAAACGTTTGGACTGGGACCGTCCGGGACGGCGGGCTGGATATGTCAGTGGGCTGATGCCGCGTTTATCCAATAGACCCGGTTGATCCCCTGGCGGCGCGCGTACTGACGCAGCCGCCTGCACCTGGCAGGCGGATGCTGAACACGCAGGATTCAGAGGGCGCACGGCCGACGACGGTGACGGTCAGATCAGCGACGGAGCGCGGCGCGACGGTGGGCGCTACTCCGCTATCGACATCGCATCTGGATCGCGGTGGCTGACTGGTTCACACTCATTAGCCTGCGGTCTTGCCCGCCGGGCTGTCCAACGACGCTTTCTAATCTCGGCCGATCACGTTACGTGATAAATGCCCTCAACTCAGGTAGGAATAGAGGGTATACTCTGACCATGAACCGTACGCTGGACATCGCCCCGTTGCGCAGCTTCGTCGCTGTCGCCGACGCCGGCGGCTTCCAGCGCGCCGCCGATGCCCTGCACCTCAGTCAGGGGGCAGTGAGCCAGCACGTCCGCCGACTGGAGTCCGCGATCGGCCGCCCGTTGGTCGAGCGCCGCGGCCGCGGCTTCCGGTTCACTGCCGACGGTGAGAAGCTGCTGGGCCGGGCGCGAGGCATCCTGGCGCTCCACGACGAGGTACTGCAGAGCTTCGGCGACGAGGCCGGGGAGACGATCGTCATCGGCTCGACCGAGCATGCGGCAGCCCAGCTGCTGCCGTATCTGGCGACCATCCTTGACGGGGCGGTGCCCCGCTACCGGGTCAAGTTCAGGATCGACCGCGGGACTAAGCTGCGCGAGAGCTTCGCGGCCGGACGCATCGATCTGGCCCTGCTCCTCGGCGATGCCGACGACCCGCGCGCCACGTCGGTCGGTGACTTGAGCCTCACCTGGTACTCCGCTCCCGGATGGACGCCACCGAGGGAGTCCGAGCCGCTTCCGGTCGTTGCCTTCGACAATCCCTGCGCACTTCGCGATCGTGCCCTCAAGACCCTGTCGCACCACTCGATCCCGGTCGCCATCGCCGCGGAGGCCAACCAGCTGGCCGGCGTGCAGGCCGCCGTCAGCGCCGGCCTGGGCGTGGCGCTGCTGGCGACCCTCGGGCAGACCCCGGAGGGCCTCATGGCCCGCGACGATCTGCCGAGGCCGGAGCCCCTGCCGCTGGCGGTGTGGACTCGCAAGGGTGTCGCGCCTACAGTCTCCGAGCGGGTGTCGGATGCGCTCCGCCGCCTTCTTATGACCCCGGCCCTGACCGAGGTGCCACCGCACGACTTCGTACTAGCCAGAGGAGCCTGATGCCTGTTCAGCCGCCTGACACAGCCGGCGGAGGCCTTGTTCGCACGCGCAGCGGCGTCCTTGTGCCCGCCGACATCGACCCGTTCCACCAGGCCCTGCACCATGTCGCCCCGAGCGGCCTGATCGGCCAGACCACTCAGACCTCGGGGATGAAGCGACTCGAGGCCATCAGCGGCAAGGCCGTTGGCGCTGAGAACCTCTGGATGGGCCAGACCCATGTCGCCGCGTCGACGGCGTCGGGCAACCATCACCACGGGGCATCCGAGACCGCGATCTACGTCGTGTCCGGGCGCCCTGCCTTCGTCTTCCTGGACCTGGACGGCGACGAGCCGGTCGAGCGGCGGATCCAGACCGGCCCTGGCGACTACATCTTCGTGCCGCCGTTCGTCCCGCACCGCGAGGAGAATCCCGACCCGGAGACCGAGGCCGTCGTCGTCATCGCTCGCACGACTCAGGAAGCGATTGTTGTGAACCTCGACGGACTCAGCTGGTCCGAGGTCGAGATCCGCTGAGCTGACCGCCGCGGGTGCAGCCGATCAAGGCCCTCGGGCGGGACCTTTGCCGGTAACGGTTAACGTGGGTTCTGCGACTGCTCATGCGACACGCTGAGCCGGTCGTCATCTTCTTCATCCGGGACCGTGACGCCAAGTTCACCGGCGCCTTCGATCATTACAACGGTCACAGGCCGCATCAGTCCCGCCGGCAACGGCCGCCCCACCAGGACGAGCCGGTGAGCGTGCCGATGGATGCACAGATCCAGCGCCGGAAGGTGCTCGGCGGTGTGATCAACGAGTACCACAGAGCCGCGTAGCCGGGCCCCATGAAACCCCAGGTCAACGCCGTGCGATGAGTTCTGGAGCGGTATGACGTCGCTTGTCACCGGTCGCTCATGGCGTCCTTCCCCTTGACGCCCAAGTGAGGGCAATTATATGGTTAGCCAGTAGGAAATATAGGTAATGGTTCTCACGCGCGGCGTGCGGTAGAGGACTTGTGGCTGTGCGGGAGACTCCGCTGGACTCGCCCGACCTGACGAAGAACCTGCAGGCCGCGACCCTCCGCGGGGATCCGGACCAACCCAAACATCTACACCTACGCCACCCCGCGACCGTACCTCCTGAGCCCGAAGATCTCGCCCCTGCCGGACTTCCCGGTTCAGGTCGTGCTCAAGGGAGTGACGATCTCCTGACGTTCGTACCAGCCACCTACCCCGGCTTTGGCCCTGCTCGACGGGCAGGGCCGGAGCCGGGCCAGGCGCGAAGGAGCCACGGGTCGATGAGCGACAGCGCCGTTCAGCCGAAAACCACGGACATCCCGACCGAACAGGTGCGTGCACTGCTGCTGCGGCGCGACGAGGCCATCATCGCCGACGTGCGCGAAGAGGCCGCTTATGCGCAGGGGCACCCGCTGTGGGCCGCCAACTTCCCGCTCTCGCGGCTGGAGCTGGACGTCTGGCGACGCATTCCCCGGAGGGACACTCTGGTGGTCGTCTACGGCGACGCGAATGCGCCCGCGGCCCGGGCGTTCGATGTCCTCCGCCGGCTCGGTTACCGGCGGGTGCGCGGTCTGCTCGGCGGACTGGACGGCTGGGTCGCCTCCGGCGGCGAACTCTTCCAGGACGTCAACGTGCCGAGCAAGGCATTCGGCGAGCTGGTCGAGTCGGTCAAACACACACCCTCGCTGACCGCGCAGCAGGTCCAGGCGCTGATCGACTCCGGCGAGCACGCCGTCATCGTCGATGTCCGCCGTTTCGACGAGTTCCACACCATGAGCATCCCGACGGCGACCAGCGTGCCCGGCGGGGAGTTGGCGCTGCGGGCGCGCGAGCTCGCGCCGGATCCCACCACGCGGATCGTGGTGAACTGCGCCGGCCGCACGCGCAGCATCATCGGCACCCAGTCCCTGATCAACGCCGGCCTGCCGAATCCGGTGGTGGCGCTGCGCAACGGCACGATCGGCTGGACTCTTGCCGGGCAGCGGCTGGACCACGGAGCAACGGCGGCGGCACCGGACACCGTGACCGAGTCGCATCGGGCGCTGGCCCGCGCCGGCGCCCACGCCATCGCCCAGCGGGCCGGTGTCAGGTTCGTGCGGAGCGCGGACCTCGCAGGCCTGCACCGCCCCGACCGCACGACCTACGTGTTCGACGTCCGGTCGGCGGCCGAGTTCGCCCGGGGACACCTGGACGGCTCCCGCCACGCCCCCGGCGGACAGTTGGTGCAGGAGACCGACCACTACGCGCCGGTGCGTGGTGCCCGGATCCTCCTCGTCGACGATGACGGGGTGCGGGCGGCGATGACCGGATCGTGGCTGGCCCAGATGGGGTGGGACACCTGGGCCATCAGCCCGGCCGCCCCCGAGGATCTCACCCGGCAGGGCGAGGAGCCGGATCCCGTCCCGGAGCCGCCCCGGGCCGACACCGTCCACGCGGGGACGCTGAGCGACTGGCTGGGCGCAGACGACCTGCACACGGTCGTCCTCGACGTCGCGACCAGTCGGGACTACGCGTCCGGCCACGTCCCTGGCGCGTGGTACGCCATCCGGTCGCAGTTACGTGCCGCGCTGGACTCGACCGGCCGCGCGGACCGGTTCGTGGTCACCTCGCAAACCGGCGTGCTGGCCCGCTTCGCCGCGGCAGACCTGCGGGAGCTCACCGACGCGGCGGTGTTCGCACTGGACGGCGGAACGGCCGCCTGGCGAACCGTCGCACCGCTGGAGGTGGACGGGGCGCGCTACGCGGTTGCTCCGACCGACCATTACCGGCGTCCCTATGAGGGTACGGACAACGCCCAATCGGCCATGGAGGCCTACCTCGCGTGGGAGTTCGGACTGGTCGAGCAGCTGGAAAGGGACGGTACCCACCACTTCCGGGTGGCCTAGATGATCTATTTCAAGGGGTACAGGGGTGTGAATGAAGACGAGCGCGTCCATGCTCGACGTTGCTGAGCAACGATGACCATAGAGGCCATGTGCACGGCGATCTGGACTGGGCCGGCTACGGCTACTGCGCGTCTCAAACGTGCGCGAAGTGAGCCGAGACGCAGCGTGCAGGCGAGCGCGAGTTCGCTGCCCCCGCCGGCCGACCAACTCGACATCCGCGGGCAGCACATTGCCGTCCGACAGCCCCACCCCGGTCACCCGACCCTCGCCGACCAGCCCGTTGACCCCGGTCCCCATCCGCAACCGCACCCCGTGATCGGTATGCAG
>JAOPYI010000084.1 GCA_025964675.1 Sphaerisporangium sp.
GATCCAACGCGGCAGCATAGGGCCTCCATGTCGACGATGACCGGATCCCGTTCTACGACCGCACAGCACCTTGCCCTGGACGTAACGCGCCGAGTTGCGATCTCCTGACCAATAACTTGATCGATTCCTTGTTCACGCCAAATGCACGCGAATAGACCGCTTACCCCGAGGATCGAATGAAGGAGTCGCGGTTGGGACTCCAACACCGTGAAGATCACCAAACCGATGAGCGTGAGCGAGCGGCAGGCCCCGACCGGGCCGCTCGCGCTGACCAGGATGCGGCAGCAGCGTGATCGCTCGCACGGCTACGTCGACTTACCGCGATGTGCCAGGGGCACAACTTCGACCAGGTCCGCCAGGTCGACGTGCTCGCCGAGCTCGGCGACTGATCTGGCATAGGTCACGATGAACCCGTACTGGCGCACGCGCAGCACCTGGCGGCCGTTCAATACGATCCGTTGGATCTCGATACGCCCTCGGCGGCATAGGTGAGACGGGTCAGCGCCGAGGTCGGTTGACCCTCGGGCCGGTTGAGGCTCCGGCCGCTTGCGCTCTGGGGCATCCCCACGATGAGCGGCGAGATGTCACGGGTGCCTCCTTATCGGATGCGTCCCATACCTGACGCGGGAACAACGTCCCTGGTGTACGGCTGCTAACGCCGGGCCCGGGAGAGCACGGGGCGCAAGCCGTACGGGGGATCGGGTCACTCACCGATGGCACCCTCCGGAGAGTCGGAGCCAGATGCGCTGCCCGCCTGGTCCACGGTCATCCCGAACCGCTCCCAGTCCGCCCGGCCCGCGCGCAACCACCCCTCGTACGGGCCCCGCGGTCGTCCCACAGCCACCTGGTGGGGCCCTCGTACGTCCCTCGGCCATTGGCGGGGACCGCCTTTGGCCCGCCTGCCCACCACGACGGCGCGCGGCCCGGCATGGACCTCGACACGTGCCGCCGGCCACGCTCAGCGCGCGCCCTGGCTAGGTCGTAGACCAGCGGGTTCAGCAGGCCAAGATGCACGACACCCCTTACGCCAGCGGGGTTCCAGTACAATTCTGTGGCTTAAGAGGGGATCTAGTAGGGCAGTAGGGTCAATTCACCCACAGTGTCCCATCGGGAGCAGCGGGGCGCATCGTCCTTTCTGTGGTTGATGAGGAGATACACCCCCATGCATTTTCGTTCCCGCCGCCTGCAGGCGCTCCTGGGCGTCCCACTTGGCGCGCGAAGCTGGGGACCTCGACTACATGGCCACCTACGCCGGCCCGACGAAGACCGACTCCATCGCCGTGGACGTGGCGACCTTTGCCAACCACCGTGGTGGTGTGGTCGTGATCGGCATCAACGACAAGAACGGCATCCCCTCGGCGGCGCCGGGCATCGACGTGACCGACGCGCGGTGAGGAACCGGAGGACCCGCTTGAGGATGAGGACGGTGAACCGGAGGACGAGGACGACGACGAGCCTGGCGACGAGGAGGACTGAGTGGGGCCGGGAATGGTCACGGGCGGTTCCCACGTTCACTGCTGTCCGATCGACGGATTTGGGCACCCGGCTATACCCCTGCGGCATCGCCACGGCTACGCCGTAGTCCTTCGCCGTGGCCTCCGGACCCAAGCCCTTAAGACCCAGCCCGAAGTTCCCCGCTCCGTGATGAGGGAGCGGGGTACGCGCCGCCATCCAGCCCACATCCACCGGGTTGGAGCTGGCGACAGCTCAAGAGGCGTAACGACACCGGTTTCTCGCGTATACCTTCCCGTCTCGCTCACCGCGCCCGGCCCATCCGGTACAAACTGCACCGTTGGCGACCGAAGATTCCGGTCCACGAGGTCGCAGACACGGCGGCGTTCAGTGCGGAATCACCCAGCCCGGCGCCCAGGTCCCGCCGGCGTCGTGGCTGGCCGCTGTGGCGGCGAGGTGGGCGCGGAGGGTGGCCAGCGCTGGGTGGGGGTTGTCGCGGTGCCACAGGAGCGAGTGCGGGTAGACGGGCGTCGGGTCGGTCACCGGGATGCGGCGCAGGCCGTGGTCGGCGGGCCAGACCAGGCGGGTC
Organism: Sphaerisporangium sp.; assembly: GCA_025964675.1. Taxonomy (GTDB): domain Bacteria; phylum Actinomycetota; class Actinomycetes; order Streptosporangiales; family Streptosporangiaceae; genus Sphaerisporangium. The sequence continues at coordinate 2,042 of JAOPYI010000084.1, forward strand.
TGCTCGCCCATGAAAGTGGCCAAGGCCGGGGTGTCGGCGATGGTGTCGAGGAGCGCGTCGGAGCCGAAGTTGGGGCCGGTCGCCTCGATGGTGAGGCCGAACTCGGCGACGAGATCGTCGTAGTAGGCGGCCCACTCGGTACCGGGGACGATGCCGGGCATCCAGATCCGGTGCCCGTCGAGCTGAGCGACGGTCACCGACCGGGCGCCGGCCAGCGCGTGGGCGGGCCCGGTGAGGAGCTGGAGCGACTCGTCGAGCACCCGGACGGACTCGATGTCCTCGGGAAGAGGCCGGCCGGGCACGGCGACGGCGCGGAAGGACGCGTCGATCGCACCGGACCGAATGGCGGCGACGGCCGTCTCGACATCGAACAGCATCACCACGTCGAGCTCGATCTCGGGGTGCGCGCGGTGGAAGCCGCGCATCAGGCCCGACGCCGCGCTGCGCGAGGCGATCACGTCGACGCGCAGCGGACGGCTGCCGGCGCGCACAGACGCGACCGCGCGCTCGGCGACGCGCAGCAACTCGCGCGCGTGGGGCAGGAACGCCTGCCCATCAATGGTGAGCTCGGCGCCGCGCGCGGTGCGGGTGAACAGCCGCACGCCGAGGTTGCGCTCCAGCGCGGCGATGCGCTTGGAGACAGCCTGCTGGGTGACCGCCAGCTCGGCGGCGGCCTCCTGAAACTGCCCCGCGTCGGCGGCGGCGACGAAGGTCCGGACGGTGTCGAGGTCCATACCGATACCCTATGGACACAACCGCTGGTTGTGACCGACGGTCTTGCAGTTGTTTGATCCCCGGGTATGGCGCGCGCTTTGATGCTTCCGATCGCGGATCGGTTGTGCGGGTGCTAGCGAGGGGCGTCGGACATGAGGAGCGGGCACCGGCTGGGACATCTGCTCGGACATCGGCTGGGGCGGCGGTTCGGGTGGCTCTGGGGAGCGTACGGGACCAGCGCGCTCGGCACGTGGCTCGCCTTCGGCGCGTTCCCGCTGATCGCCATCCAGGTGTTGCACGCCGGACCGGCCGAGGTCGCCGCGCTCTCCTGCGTGGGGGCTTTGGTGGGCGCGGCCGTGGCGATGCCGCTCGGCCCGTGGGTGGAGTTCCGCCGCAAGCGGCCGGTGCTGATCGCGATGGACCTCGTGCGGTTCGCGGCGCTGCTGACGATCCCCACCGCGTTCGCGCTCGGCGTGCTCACCTTCCTTCAGCTCCTGCTGGTCTCGGTCGTCGTCGCGGCGGCCGACATCACCTTCCGCGCCGCCTCCGGCGCGTACCTGAAGACGCTGCTGCAGGCCGAGGACCTGCTCGTCGCCAACGCCCGATTCGAGTCCACGGCCTGGACGACCACGATCATCGGACCGCCGCTGGGCGGCGCGGCGATCGGGCTCCTCGGCCCGGTGGCGACGGTGGTGGCCGACGCGGTCAGCTACCTACTCTCGGCCCTGGGCATCGGCGCGATGGGCGGGCACGAGCCGCGGCCCCAGCGCCGGGAGGCCGCGCGCATGCGGGCCGGGGACCTGCTTGACGGTTGGCGGTACATCCTCGCCGACGCGACGCTGCGTCGGCTGCTCTTCAACACCGCCTTGTTCAACGGCCTGGTGATGGCCACCCAGCCGCTGCTGGCCGTCCTGATGCTCGGCCGACTCGGGTTCGCACCGTGGCAGTACGGCCTCGCCTTCGCCGCGCCCTCGATCGGCGGGCTGCTCGGTTCGCGGCTGGCTCGACCGCTCGTCACCCGGTTCGGGCAGCACCAGGTCCTGGTCGTAGCCGGGGCGCTGCGCGCGCTCTGGCCCGTCGGCCTGGCCTTCCTGGGGCCGGGCACCGGAGGGCTGCTGCTGGTGATGGGCGTCGAGCTTGGGCTCATCTTCTGCTGCGGGGTCTTCAACCCCGTCTACGCCACCTACCGCCTCGAGCGCACCGCGACCGACCGGGTCGCCCGCACGCTGTCCGCCTGGGCGGTGACGACCAAGGCCTCGACCGCGCTCCTGACGGCGGTCTGGGGCGTGCTGGGCGGCCTGCTCGGCCCGCGTACGGCCATCGGCCTGGCCGGCGTGCTCCTGCTGGCAACTCCGCTGCTGCTCCCCCGCCGCCCGGCCGCCCTTCTCTCCGAGCCGGAGCCGGCACCGAGCCGCGCCTGACGGGCGCCAAGGCCGTCACCGCGATCGGGCTGCGCCGCCCTTCTTCGGAGCGGTTCACCCCTCCGCGTCCAGCTCGGAGATGAGCGCTTTCAGGTAGTCCAGACCGACCGTGCCACCCCCGGCCAGGAACGCCACCGCCGGGCTCCCGCTGCCCGATCGGTGCAGCAGCAGCCGACGACGATCCAGGGCGACGCCAGGCCGTACCGGTTGGCGAGGACGCCGCCGGCGAGCGCGCGGCGTGGTAGGCAGCCGTACGACAGCATGCGTCCTGCGCCGCCCGGGACGTGAGGTCCTGGTCCGCA
>JAOPYI010000096.1 GCA_025964675.1 Sphaerisporangium sp.
CTCTTGCCAGTCGCACGGCCGGGGACATTGCCGCGCATGCGACATCTTTGCAATTGTACGTAATGCGCATTCAGTGCTGATCACTCAGAGGAGCGATATGGCGCACATTTGGGCACGCCGCATCACCATAGCGGCGGCTGCCGGTTTCCTGGCCCTGGCCTCATCACCGGCCTCGGCTGCTACAGCCGTCGACGTTCAGGCGAACAAGCCGCAGGTCGCGGGTGATCCCTCCAGCGACACGACGGCGGTATTCCCCACCAACAAGCAGAACGAGACAACCGTCGCGGTCAATCCCATCAGCAGCCGATACCTCATCGGTGGATCCAACGACGAGCAGCGTCAGCCCCCCTGCGGCCCCGGACCCGTCCGCGGCAACGTCGCCCCCAGCGACTGCTCGTTCTTCCCCGGCGTGGGCACCTCGGGTGTCTACATCTCCACCAACGGTGGCAGCACGTGGACCAATCACGGCCTTCTCGACGACCAGGCGTCCTGGCAGGCTTCCGACCTGGTCTCTGACGGCGACCCAGTCATCGCCTACGGTCCCAAACCCGGTCCCGACGGGAAGTTCAGCTACGACAACGGCGTGCGCGCCTACTACTCCACCCTGGCCTCATACAAGCCGGGACGCAGTCCCTACCCGCCGAATAAGGCGCCCGAACTGCTGGCCGTCAGCCACTCCGATGACAACGGGCTCACCTGGAGCGCCCCCGCGATCGGCACCGTCAAGAACAACCCCAACGACTTCAACGACAAGGAATGGGTCACGGTCGACAACCTGCCGACCAGCCCGTACTTCGGTCGGGTCTACCTGACCTGGACCGAGTTCCGCGCGGCGGGGCAGTCCGAGCCGGTCATGGTGGCCGTCTCCAGCGACGGCGGCACGACGTTCTCCTCGCCCAAGCAGCTCAGCCCGGCAGGCAACAACGGCACCGGCAACGGCCGCCAGGGCTCGATGCCGACCGTCGGCCCCGACGGAAGCGTGTACGTCGCTTGGGAACAGGCCTCCGAGCAGCTGGTCTCGGTGTCGCGCAACGGCGGCGACACTTGGGCTCGGCCCGTGTCGGCCGGACCTGTGGCCGACATCCAGGACCCCATACCCGGGGCGAACTTCCGGACCGACAGTTTCCTCTCCATCGCGGCCGACCCGCGTCCCGGCTCCACCACGGTGTGGGCCGCGTGGGTCAACCGCACCGCGGACGGCGGCCGAGTCGTCGTCACGAGCTCCAAGGATCGCGGGCTGACATGGGCGGGGCTCACGACGGTGAGCACCGCAGCTCAGGGCTACGCCTTCTTCCAGGGACTGGACGTCGCCCCCAACGGCCGGGTGGACGTCGGCTACCAGGCACTGAAGGCGGTCAATCCGGCCACCTACGGCACGGGCAACGCCGCCATCGACGCGTGGTACGTCAGCAAGCCCGACAGCGGCACCTGGAGCGGACCGGTCAAGGTGTCTTCTGCCTCCAGCGACCCGGCGGCCAGCGCCCAGAACAACCTCGCCCAGCAGTTCTGGGGTGACTACAACAGTCTGACCTCGACGAATAACAATGCCTGGTTCATCTATACCGACTCGCGGACCGGCGCTGGATGCCCGGCCGTCGACGCCTATCAGAAGGCCATCTCGGGGACCTCAGTGGTACGCGGCGACATGCAGGATCGGATCGCCACGCGCCTCGGCCAGAACCCCTATGCCGCCGACCCCTCAGTCAAGCCGGCGCCGCAGCTCAGCTGCCCCAGCCAGTTCGGCAACACCGACGCCCGAGTCAGTGTGATCACCCCCTGACCTGATCTGACCATGGGCCGCGCGGTCGCTCCCGTGCGGCCCACGGTGGGACCAGGAGAGAAGGCAGTCCAGCTCGGCCGGGCCGGCGTTCGCCCGCGGCCCGCGCCAGGGACGGTCAGGAGAAGCCCAGCCGGGCGAGTGGCTCGACCAGTTCACGCTCCTCGTACGACAGGTGGGACAGCAGCGAGTCGGTGAGCAGGTCCACGGCTGCCCGGAGGGACTTCATCCCGTCCGGCTCGCTCACCAGGGCGACCAGCGCCCGGTCGACGCCTTCGAGAACCTCGTGGATGGCGTGATGTTCCTGCTCAAGGCGGTCGACGACCGGCGCGAGCTTGGGCATGGCGTGGCGTAGGTGCGGGAAGACGCCCACGTCCTCCATGGTGTGGTGGGTGGTGACCACCCGGCAGTACGACTGGCAGTAGACGCCGAGCGTCCAGCTGTTCTGCCGCATGGTCATCTCGTTGATCTGGGATCGCGCGGTCCCGGGGTCCATCGTTCCGGCCGCGACCTGCTCGACGAGCCGGCGGACGTTTCGCAGCTCCTCCCGGAGATGATCATGTACCTGGATGAGGTGCCCGCCCGCGGCCTGTTCGTGTGCGGTGTAGCGGCGGTTCGGATCGGGCGCCGGGCCGGTCGGGCGGGTCGTCTCGTCCCAGACCTGCACATCGCTGAGCCGGGTGCCGTCGTCGGGTGTCGGCACGGGGGAGAACGCCGACGTGCGGACGACGGGCCGGACGGGCGTGCCGCTGGTCAGCGAGGCATGCTTCCGATCATCATCGGCGCCGCCCGGCTGCGGGCCGGTCGACGACGGCTGGTTCGTCCGCCCGGCCCGCTCGGTCGCCACCAGTTCCTGTACGGCCGGCGCGACCTCCGCCGCGAAGCGACGGATCACGTCCGGGTCGTCGCCCACCACGATGTAGCCGCTCATGCCCTGCGTCAGGGTGAGCTCGGCGAGCTGCTCGGCCCACATGTGCGCCGGCCCGTTGAGAAAGCCGGTCCCGCGGTCGGCGAACGAGCCGGTGATGTTGTACAGCCGCCGCACGTCGGCCGGCTGACGCCCGGCCTCCACCGCGGCCTCGTCGATCGTCGCGTTCATCGCGGGCAGCGCGTCGGGCCCGGAGTACGAGCTGCTGGGCAGCCACCCGTCGGCGAGCCGTCCGGTCAGCCCCAGCATTCGCTTCTTGTACGACCCAACCCAGATACCGACATCGTGGGCGGGCGCGGGCCCAGAGTGCGCTCCCCATACGCGGTAGTGCTTGCCGTCCACCCGGACCGCCCCACCGTCGGCCGACCATATCGCCCGGATGATGCGGATGCCCTCTTCCAGGGCATCGACGCCCTGTGCGGGGTGGAGCCGCCGTCCGCCCATCGCGGCGATGGCGTCCCAGAACGCTCCGGCGCCGAGGCCGAGTTCGACCCGCCCGCCGCTGAGGATGTCGAGTGTGGCGACGCTGCGGGCGAGTACGGCCGGTGGCCGCAACGGCAGGTTGGCCACGTTCGGTGAGACGCGCAGGGTCGAGGTGCTGGCGGCGATGACCGACAGCAGTGTCCAGGTGTCCAGGAACCGGGCCTGGTAGGGATGGTCCTGGACGGTGACCAGATCCAGGCCCACCTGCTCCGTGAGCTGGGCGAGGGCGACGACCCGGTCGGCCTGGTCTGCCTGGGGGGTGATGAACGTTCCGAACAGCAGCTCATGCCCGTAATCGGCCATGTCACGTCCCGCCGTCTCGATCAGAGTGGTTTGGATGCACGGCAGATAGTATGTCAAACAGAAGAATAGTCAAACAGAAGGTCTATATGCTCACCGATCGGCTATGCTGGCGTCATGTCCGAGACCTCGTCCGCTGTGCGTACGCCGACGCCGGCGGCTGGACCAGAGCCGCTGGACGCCCTCGACACCGACCTGGGGTGGACCCTCGGGGTGGTCTTCCGGGCGTACGTCAAGTCCGCCAACGCCCTCTTCGGCGACCTGCCGGGCGGCCCGCGGGGCTACCAGGTGCTCGCCGCCGCAGCTCAGGAGCTGCCCGGCGGCCAGGGCGCCCTTGCCCAGCGGCTCGGCATCGACAAGACCGTCATGACCTACCTCGTCGACGATCTCGAAAACGCGGGGCTGGTCCAGCGCCGCCCCGACCCCGCCGACCGGCGCAACAAGCGCATTGTCGCCACCGAGCGCGGCCGTACGACGTGGCAGGCGACCCAGGTCAGCCTTGATCATGCCGAGGAGCACATCCTGGCCCCACTGGACCCCGCCGATCGCGCGGTGTTCCGTGAGCTGCTGCAACGGCTGGCCTGTCGTGCCCAGAGCCTGGACCCGGTCGCCGACACCTGCCAGATCGTCACCGACCTCGCGCCAGAGGATCCCCCCGCCCACACCGCCCCACGCCCCCGCCGCGCCCCCCGGCATTAACTCTGTGTGTCAGCTCCTGAGGCGCTTGACGCCGGAAACCAGTCGAGCGAGCTTCCCGCGGGCCGGTGTCAACCACTCGGCGATGTCGGAGACCACGGCCGGGTCGACGTGTTGCGCGGGTTGGTATTCGGCAGGCGTGGACGGACCTGTGCCGGGAAAGAACAGGGGTCGTAGACCCGGATTGTGACATCGGGTCGGTGAGCGAGGCCTGCCTTCCACCGTGAGAGCTCGTCCGCGACGGTCACTTGGTAGTCGCGGCCTCTCTGGCTCAGCCGAGACGAACTCCACGAGATGATCAGCGAACTGCGCAGTGCGATCGCGCCCCGGCTGGCAAACCTACCAACACCCGACCAGCGTAATACCTGCTCAGCCCGATCCTGTTCCCGATAGAGGAACCGTCCGCCGACCCCGAGGCGGGTTGAGCCACTACAGGCTCATGCTGCCTGATTCACGGAGGAGGTGTCGGAATGGATAAGGGCCGCTGTTCTCACACACTCCGCACCGCAAGGTGAAATGTCCGAAAACAGTCCTTGACGGCCTTATGGGCTAGCCGTAACCTTCGGAATGCCATCTGCTCAGCGGGTGAACAAATGCTCAAGGAGGTTACGACGTCTGGATACGACGCTCGTCTGATGTCCAAGGCGGCGACCCTCTATCACCTCACCGGCCTGACCCAGGTCGAGGTGGCCCAACGGCTCGGGATCTCCCGCCAGCTGGCCGGCCGTCTGCTGCGCGAGGCGCTGCGTCGCGGCATCGTTCACATCGAGATCCGGCCGCCCAAGCCGGAGGTCAATCGGCTCGAACCGGAGCTGGAGGAGCGTTACGGGCTCGCCGAGGCGGTGGTGGTCACCGCGGCCAGCGACGCCGAGGCCGTGGTCAACCGGGCGATCGGACGTGGCGCCGCGGAGCTGGTGGCACGGCGGGTCCCCGAAGGGGGAGTGCTCGGGCTCTCCTGGAGCACGACCGTGTACGAAACGGTCCAGGCGCTGACACCGCAAACGCAGCAGCGCGCCACAGTGGTCCAACTGGACGGCGGCGCGAACGCCGGCGGCCACCACACCCATGCCGAGCAGATCATCACCCTGGCCGCGAATGCCTTCGGCGGGCCTGGCCGCACCCTGGTGGTGCCCCTGTACGTCGAGCGTGAGGAGATCGCCAGCGGTCTGCTCGCCGACAGCGGTGTGGCCGGAACGGTCGCGCTGGCCAGGCAGGCCGACGTGATGGTCTTCGGTATCGGGCCGGTGTCCGCGGCCACCTCGCTCTATCGGGCCGGCTATCTCAGCGATCAGACGCTGGGTGAACTGGCCGAGGCCGGCGCGGTGGGCGACGTCTGCGGCCGGTTCTTCGACGCCGAGGGCCGCGAGTGCCTGGAGGCGCTGAGCCGCCGTACCCTCGCCGTCGGCTTCGACGACCTCCGGTCCTGCCCCTTCTCCATCGCCGTCGCCGGCGGGGCACAAAAGATCGACGCCATCCATGGCGCGCTGCGCGCCGGCCTCTGCGACAGCCTGGTCACCGACCAGGCGACGGCGGAGGAGCTGCTCAGGCGGGCCACCGACATCCCCACGCGTCAAGCACGTCCCCGTGCCGCTTCGAGCGGCACGCAGGAAAGGACAACCCCATGAAGATCAGGTCCTCTCTGATCGCGGCCGTGGCGCTGCTCGTCGCCGCCACAGGTTGTACGTTGAGCACCCCCGGGGCGTCCAGCACCGGCTCTCCGAGCACCGCACCCGGCACCGCCGCCCCCTCCACGGCCGGGTCCGCACCCGTCAGCGGCCCGCTCAGGGTCGGCATCGCCTCACGCGAGATCGTCAACGACTACAACCGCGACATCATCGCCGGCGCGCAGGCGGTCATCAAGAAGGCCGGCGGCACGTCCACGGTCACCGACGGCCAGGGCAACCAGACCAACCAGATCAACAACATCGAGAGCCTGATCAACTCCGGCGTCAACGGGCTGATCATCCAGCTCGGCGACCCCGGCCAGCTCGCCCCCGTGGTGGCCAAGGCGCGCGCCAAGGGCATCAACGTGGTCACCACCTCCATCGGCTCCCAGGTGAGCGGCACGCTGACCGACGTCGGCGGCGACGAGGAGCTCATGGCCGAGATGATGGGCCGCGCCCTGCTGTCCTCCATCAACTACCAAGGCGACGTGTATGCCTTCTGGGTGCCCGGCGCGCCCCTGCTGGAGACCCGGCTGCGGGTCTTCCAGGCCATGCTGAAGAACTACCCGAAGGTCAAGCTCCACCTGGAGCCCTCCGACTTCAGCCCGGCCAAGGTGCAGTCGCAGATGCAGGCGGTCCTCACCGCCCACCCGAACAAGGGTGACATCGCCGGGGTCTGGGGCGCGTATGACCAGATGACCTCGGGTGCCGTACAGGCGATCCAGCAGGCGCGGCGCAGCGAGATCAAGGTGACCTCGATCGACGGTGACCGGGCGACCTTCCCCATGTTGTACGGCGCAGACAGCCCCTTCGTGGCGACCGTGGTGCAGAACGCCCAGAACATCGGCGGGATCGCCGCCGACATCCTCGTGAAGGCCGTCAACGGCCAGAGCGCCAATCTTCCGCCCTCCACCTACACCACCGCCTGGCTCGCCACACGCAACAACGGCGTCGCGGCGGCCGAGGAGCGCTACGGGTCGGGGTTCTGGGCCCAGGCCAAGCTCGACAAGGCGGCCATTGAGAAGCGGTACGCGCAGAACCAGAAGGTCGTCATCGTCTCTCCGGTCCTGCCGGCGTCCTGAGTAAGGACACGGGGAGAAGGAAGGCGTTTCCATGCAAACAGCGACACAAGGTGAGCTCGCGCCCCCAGATCACGGCCCGGTCCTGGAGGCGACCGGCATCCGGAAGGTGTTCCCCGGTCACGTCGCGCTCGACGACGTCGATCTGCTTGTGGCGCGCGGCGAGGTGCACGCCATCGTCGGCCAGAACGGCGCGGGCAAATCCACTCTGGTGAAGATCCTCACCGGCGTCTACACGCTGGACGCCGGTGAGATCCGCCTCGACGGGAAACCTGTCGCCATCGGCAGCCCCAACGACGCCAGGGCGCTCGGCATCGAGATCGTGCATCAGGACCACCCCCTTGTGCCGCAGCTCGACGTGACCAGAAACGCCTTCCTCGGGCGTGAGCGGCTGCGCGGGGGAGTGCTCGACCTCTCCCGGATGCGCGCGGAGACCGCCGAGGCGCTGAAGACGATCGGCGCGCGATTCTCTCCAGACACCCTGGCCCGCGACCTCACCGTGGCCGAGCGGATGCAGGCGGCCATCGCCGCCGCTCTCACTCAGCAGCCGAAGATCCTCATCCTGGACGAACCGACGGCCTCGCTCAGCATGACGGAGGCGGAGAAGCTGTTCGAGGTCATCCGGTCCGTCAAGGCCGCCGGGGTGACCATCGTCTACATCTCCCACCGGCTCGGCGAGATCACCAGCCTGGCCACCCACGTCACCGTCCTGCGCGACGGCAGGCGCGTCGGCATGCTGAGCATGGCGGAGTCGAGCCGCCAGGACATGATCCGCATGATGGTCGGCAGGGACCTGTCACAGCTCTACCCGAGAAACCACACCCCGGCCGGCGACGTGGTCCTGGACGTGAAGGACTGGCACGTCGGCGACCACGTGCGGGGCGTCGATCTGACCGTACGACGCGGCGAGATCGTCGGCCTGGCCGGGCTCGTCGGGTCCGGCTGCTCGGAGCTGGCCCTGTCGATCTTCGGTGCGGACAAGCCGACAGGCGGCACTGCCACGGTGGCGGGCCAAGCGGTCGGCGGCCACGGCCCGCGCCGCAACATGCGCAGAGGCGTCGCGCTGGTGCCGGAGGACCGAAGGTCGGAGGCGGTGTTCGAGACGCTGACCCTGCGCGAGAACATCTCGCTGTCGAACCTCGGCGCGTGGTCGACGGGGGGATGGGTACGACGCGGCAGGGAACGCCGCGAGGCCGCACGGCTGCTCGACCAGTTGCACGTCTCGGCGACAGGCACCGAGCAGCAGGTCGGCGAGCTGTCCGGCGGCAACCAGCAGAAGGTCGTGATCGGCCGCTGGCTCGCCAGGGGAGCCGAGCTGTACATCTTCGACGAGCCCACCGCCGGTGTCGACGTCGGCTCCAAGGTGGAGATCTATCGCCAGATCAACGACCTGGTCGCGGGCGGGGCCGGGGTGCTGATGATCTCGTCGGACTTCGACGAGCTGCGGGAGCTGTGCGACCGGGTGCTCGTCGTGGTGGAAGGCAAGGTCACCCGCGAGGTGGCGTACGGCGAAGCCGACCTCGCGCAGCTCACCTACTGGGCGGCCGGCGGCGACGACGCCCAGGCCAAGGCCGACGCGGCGGACGCCCGAGCGCTTCCGGGGCACCGACCCCTGCTCTCCCGCATGACGTCGGCGCGCTCGGTCACGATCAGCGCGATGATCCTCATCCTGCTGGTGATCGGCGTCATGGCTCCGAACTTTCTCCAGCCGGGCAACCTGTTGGACGTGCTCAAACAGGGCAGCGTCACCAGCCTGATCGCGATCGCGCTGACCAGCGCGCTGGCCGTCGGCGGATTCGATCTGTCGGTCGGCGCGACCTCCCAGCTCGTCGCGAACGTGACCGCGGGAGCCGTGATCGGCGGCATGGCCGTGCCCTCCTCCCTGGTGGTCGGCGTGCTGATCGGCGCGGCGGTGGGGCTCGTCAACGGGGTCACGATCGTGCTGCTCAGGGTGCCGTCGTTCGTCGCCACGCTGGGCATGCTGTTCCTGCTGATGGGCGTGACCCTGCAGGTGAACGGAGGGCTGACGCGGACCGTCGACGTGAACGGGCACGTCGCGTTCCTGTCGCTCGGCCAGGGCTACATCGGTCCCGTGCCGGTCGCGCTGGTCATCGTGGCGCTGGTCTCGCTGGTGATGTGGATCCTGCTCAAGCGGACGAGCTGGGGCCTGCGCCTCTACGCGGTCGGCGGCAGCCCGCAGGCAGCGGCGATTCGCGGGGTCAGCGCCAGGCGGCTCACCCTGCTCGCCTTCCTGCTGAGCGGTGCGGTGGCGGGCCTGGCCGGTGTGATCCAGGCCTCCTACAGCTCGGGATCGACCGCGTCGGACTCCTCACTCGGCGTCCTCGTCGCGGCGTTGTCGGCGGCGTTCCTGGGGAGCACGATCTCGGCTTCCCGCGAATTCGACGTGGTGGGGACCGCCATCGCCGCGATGTTCGTCTCCGGCGTCGCCAACGGCCTGATCCTCACCGGCCTGTCCAATCTCGTACTGCCCGGGGTCCAGGGCGCGATCCTCGTCGCCGCCGTGCTCGTCGCCGTGATACGCGAGCGGCGTCTCGGCCAGGTCGCCGTCTTCTAGGAGTAAGCCATGTCCGTACAAGCCACCGCGCCGTCCGCGCCCGCGCGCCCGCCTGGCCCCTCTTCCTCCGCCGGCTCCGACCGGGCCGGCACGATAGTCCGGCACCTGCTCTCCTCCAGCACGCTGATCGGCATGCTCGCCGTGCTGGTCGTCATCCAGTTTCTACGGCCGGCGTTCCTGTCCTGGGGCAACCTCAACGGGGTGCTGATCCAGAGCAGCGTACTGGTCGTCCTGGCCGTCGGCCTGGCTGTGGTGATGTCAATGCGGGGGCTCGACCTCAGCATCGCCCAGACCGCCGATCTCGCCGGGTACGTCGCGGCGACGATGGTCCTGAGCGGCGGGAACGTGCTCGTTGTGATCATCGTCGCGGTGTTGATCGGTCTCGCCGCCGGTGGGATCAACGGCGTGCTGTCGGCCTATCTCGGGGTGCCCGCGATCGTGTCGACGCTGGGGCTGTCCTTCATCCTGCAGGCCGTCGAACTGGTGGTCTCCGACAACGGCAAGCCGCAACAGCTGTTCTCCGCTCCCTCGGAGGTCACGGGGAACTTCCTGCTGATCGGCGAGGGCCTGGTCAACGGCATCCCCCTGCTGATCATCATCGCCGCCGTCATCGCTGTGGTGCTGTGGGTCGTGACCAGGCGTACGGTCATGGGCCGCTACGGCGAGGCGCTGGAGATGAACGCCAACGCCGCGTACCTCGCGGGGGTCCCGGTCAGGCGCGTCTACTGGAGCGGCTTCGCGATCAGCGGCGCGATGGCGGGCCTCGCCGGAGTGATGCTGGTCAGCCGCAGCGGCATCGCCGCGCCCGGCGCGGTCCAGCCGTACCTGCTCGACGCCTTCACCGCCGTCTACCTCGGCGCGATGGCCTCGCCCCGGCCCGTGGTCAGGGTCTCCTGGACGGTCGTCGGCGCGGTCTTCGTCTCGCTGCTGGCCAACGGGCTCACCCTGCTCGGCCTCGGCGCGCCGTACCGCTACGGGCTCAACGGCCTGCTGATCCTGCTCGCGCTCGCGCTCGGAGTGACCCGGCGCCGCTGATTCGACTCTTGGAAGGAGACAACGATGTTCATTGACGCGCACAATCATCTCGGGGTACGGCACGGGGCGTCCCAAACCGCCGCCGAACTGGTCGCCAAGCTCGACCTGACCGGTGTGGACCGGGCCGTGGTGTTTCCCTTCGTCGAGGGCGACTTCGACAACGCCGTGATCGACGAGGCGGTCGCGCAGGCGCCCGACCGGCTCATACCGTTCTGCGCCGTCAACCCGTGGCACCGCAAGGACGCGGTGGACGAGTTGTACCGGTGCGCCGAGCTCGGCTTCCGTGGCGTCAAGCTGCACCCGACGCTGCACGGGTATCACCTGTCGGACCCGGCGCTCGTCGATCCGATCTTCGCGGCGGTGCGCGAGACCGGCATGATCGTCATCTGCCACGGCGCGAGCGACCTCTACAACGCCCCGCCGGAATTCGCCCGCATCGCGCGGCGCTTCCCCGAAGTCTCGCTGCTCATGGCGCACAGCGGCACCTTCTGGTCGCACGAGCAGGCGATCGAGGTCGCCAAGGAAACGCCGAACCTCTATCTGGAGACCGCCCGGGTGCCGGTGTTCGAGGTCGCGGAGTCGGTACGCGAGCTGGGGCCGGAGAAGGTCGTGTGGGG
>JAOPYI010000127.1 GCA_025964675.1 Sphaerisporangium sp.
TACAAGGCGCCCAGACGGTGAGCCGGAGCGGCCTTAAGGATCGCTCTAGCCTGCGCAACGGTCAGGGTTGACCTTGCACTTAGGAGGCGAGATCTTCACGAGCTTCGCCACGTTGCGGTGGATCACCTCTTCCCGGACCGCGTTTTCCAGGGCGTTGCGGAGAACGGCGTGCGGCTTGCGCCAGGACGTCGACGGTTGCCCAGGACGGCGGTGGAAGATGGGGCCGGTGGGTCCGTCGAGGCGGATGACCGCGTGCAGGTGGACGACGCCGCGGCGTTGGTATTCGGCGACTTTGGCGAAGAAGATGACGAGTTGCTCGCGCAGGTCCTTCAACGTCATGCCGAAGGTTCGAGCGAAGCGCCGGCGTGCTTTGGTGAAGCGCCGCCACAGCTCAGGCGCCATGGCGTTGAACAGGACCGACCCGGTGTAGTCGTAGCAGTCAGGGCATAGCGGCTCCCCCAGGCAGGCCGCGTCGGTTCCGTGCCGTGTGGTGCAAGCCATGACCTGTCCGTGCGGGCACGTCTTGGCGTCCCGCCGCGGATGGCACGGCAGGACCTTGCCGTTCTTCTCCCGCCGTGTGTGGACGGCCCCGAAGGAGGGTGCGGTGAGGGTGACGAACAGGCACGGGTGCGCCGTCACCGCTGTGGTGGAAGGGTCACATCGGCCTGGTGTCCATAGTCGAGGCGCGCCGCGGCCCCAGTTACGTAGGTCGGGTAGATACAGCGGCTTATGCCGCCAAGGAACTTGTTCACCACGCAGCGAGAAGTGTCCTCGCTCGGAACTGCCACTCCCCAACGCCTCTGCCAGTTCGGCGATGGGACGGGTCGTGCTCTACCAACTCGTCGACTACGACAGCCCGAAACCGCTCGCCGCCCGGCTTACCGTCTCGGTGAATACCGGGAAGAAGCAGCTCGCGAGCATCTACGCCCAGTTCGGCGTCCACCACCGCGAGAGCGATCTCTTGCGCGCCCACGGACTGGGCTGCTGCCAAGATCGGACGCATCTCCCGCGCGCAACGATCCGGCTCCAGCCGGCTGTCTCACACCGCCGAGTCGCACGAAAATCAGGCCTTTCGTGCGACTCGGCGGAGGGACCTACGGAAGGAGGACGAGCTTGCCGCCCGCGTGGCCGTCGGCGAGGACAGCGTAGGCGGAGCGGGCCTCCTCGAGCGGGTACTCGCGCGCGACGTCGACGACGAGATCGCCGGACGTGGCGAGGCGGGTGAGATCGAGCCGGGCCGCGGTGCGGATGCGTTCCGTTTCCGGCCCGGGGCCGATCGCCTCGGCACGCGCGGCAAGCGCGGCCCGGTAGTTCACGATCTACACACCATGCCAGGCTAGAAGCCGACTCGCTGCTGGGTGAGGATGATGTGGATGCGGCCGGGCAGTTCCTGGTGGATCTCAAGGATCTTTCCGACGCTGCTGTGCTGTCCGTAGGCGGCCTGCGCGCGGGCGTCTTCAAGCTTCAGACTGTGCTGGTAGATCCGTTCGCGTGCCGCGTCCAGCGTGGGGACGAGTTTCTGCGCTCCGACGACGAGGATGACGTTGGCCGCACCCCAGGCGTAGGCGGCGAGTTGGCTACCGGAGGCTGAGGCGATGACGAGCGTTCCGTCGCGGGTGACCGCGTGGACACTGCCCAGAGCGTAATCGGGCTGGCCGGCGATCGCCTTCATGTCCTGCACCTGGGTCTTAAAGTCGAGCGCGAACATCTTGTTGCGGGCCGATTCGTATGGTCCGCCGCCGTTGATAGCGTCCTCGATTCCGGTCTCCTGCAGCGTCACCGAGGTGTTGGTCATCACCGTGGAGCCCTGGGGGATGCGGGCCAGGGCCGCGCGGCGCGCGGCGTCGAGATCATCGACGACCTCGACGCTGAATCCGTGCTCCTCGAGCGCGACGACGGTCGCTGCGAGCGTCTTGTCATCAGGCAGGGCGGTGAAGCGCTCCGATGCATCGGTCATGGTCATTGCTGCTCCTCGTTCGTTAGGGGCGTCAGGTCGGCGGTGCCGGCCTGTTCCTCCAGGTCGTAGCGGCGGCTTCCGGCGTCGAATGAGCGAGCGGTCGCCGCTTCGTGCTATGGCCGACGCGGTGCCCCTGCTTCTCCGCGGGTTCCACGACAGCATAACCGGACTTTACCCCGCTTAGTGGGAGGCCGGTAGAGTGGGGCCCCATGGACTGGCCTGTCATGACGTGGGGAGCGCCGCATGCCGAGCGCGCCGACGCGGTACGCAACCGGCTGCACCTGCTGGCCACGGCCCGCGAGATGCTCGCCGAGCTGGGCGCGGACAGACTGACCATGGACGCGTTGGCCGAACGGTCGGGGCTGGGCAAAGGGACGGTGTTCCGCCGGTTCGGCACCCGCGCGGGGATCTTCCAGGCGCTGTTGGACGACGGTGAGCGTGCCTTCCAGGAGCAAGTGCTGTCCGGGCCGCCACCGCTGGGCCCGGGCGCTGCGCCGCTGGAGCGCCTGATCGCCTACGGCCGGGCCCGGGTGGGATTTCTGATGGAGCATCGTGAGATCGCCCGCGCCGCGCTGGACGGCCGCCAGCCCATACCAGCCGGGTCACAGACGCCCCTGTCCCAGATGCACATCCGAATGCTGCTCGGGCAGATACACCTCGGCCCCGCCAACCTCGACATCCTGGCCGTCCAGCTCACCGCAGCCCTGGACGGGCCCCTCCTGCTCTACCTGTCGGCGGCCGACCTCAGACACGCCGCCCCCCAGGCCGAGCAGCGGCTCGCGCAGAGCTGGCAGGACCTTGTACAACGCGTCTGCCGGCCCTGATCACCAAGACGAGCCCCGCCGCCGCAGGAGGCGTCTCCGGGCTAACCTCGTCTAACCTCGTCATGCGTCAACACATTCGGGACGCCCGATACGTGCCGTGTCTGATCCGGAAATCGGACAGTAAGTGGGCAGGCGATGACCAGGATGGAGCGGCCTACCGCGACGATGGCGCGTTTCTTGCCGCGGCGCCGGGCGATGCGCCGGTAGCGCTCGCCCAGGAAGGTGTCGGTTCTGCCGGCGATCACGGCGGCTTCGCCCAGCACGCGCGCCAGGTACCGGTTGCCGTGACCGGTGGAGTTTCGCCCTTTCTTCTTGCCCGCCGATTCCTTGGCCTTGGCCTTGATCAGTCACGGGTGGGGCGCAAGGGCCTTGTCCTGGTGGTCCACGACGAGTACCTGAACCGGCAGCTCGCAGCGTGAATTAGCCGTTAAGCAGCTGTCCGGAAAGCGCAGGGCGGATCAGTCTGACCTGCACGGCAACGCCGACGACTACGTTGCGGGCCTGTTGTCGGCGATCAAGTCAAGTACGCTCGGACAGGTTTCACGGGTAGACGGACACCCGACCGTGTCCATCAGCGGCAGCCGGAGCACAAACCGCGCACCTCGCGGCGCGTCTTCGATCCGCAGGGTTCCGTGGTGGGCGTGGGCGATGTCACAGGAGATGGCCAGGCCGAGACCGCTGCCTCCGGGTTCGCGTCGCCGTCCGTCGTCCAGCCGGACGAAGCGCTCGAAGACGCGGTCACGGTCCTTTGGCGCGATGCCCGCACCGTCGTCGGTCACGGTCACGACGGCCTGGCCGTCCGCACACTCCGCGGTGACCGCGACTCTGGTGTCGGCGTGCCGCCGAGCGTTGGCCAGAAGGTTGTCGATGACCCGGATCAGCTGGATCCGGTTGCCCAGAACGTTCACATCGCGGTCGGCGTGGACGTGCACCGGCACACCACCCGCCAGGGCTGCCGCTTCCTGGGTTACCACGGCACCGAGGTCGATCGGCTCGTGCGCCGCCGGGTCGCCGGCGCGGAGGCGGGCCAACACCAGCAAGTCATCGACGATCGCCTCCAGCCGATCGGTGACCGACAACGCCTCGTGGATGGTTTCGTGGGGGTCGACGTCGCCGGGATAGAGCAACGCCTCCTCCAGCCGGGTACGCAGGCCGGTGAGCGGGGTCCTGAGTTCGTGAGAGGTGGTGGAGGCGAATCGGCGTTGCTGCTTCACCGCCTCTTCCAGCCGGGCCAG
>JAOPYI010000133.1 GCA_025964675.1 Sphaerisporangium sp.
GCCCATCTGGAGATCCCCTTCAAGGCGGCACCCTGCGACGACGGGCGCATCGACGTGTCCCCGATGGCCTCGGGAAGCCGGCTCTGACTCCGGCGCCAGGAGGGGTCAGCGGCTGAACACTCCCAGCATCAGGCAGACGAGGAGAAGGACACCACCCGCGATGAGCAGGGCGATGGGCAGTGGAACGTCCACGTCTGTCTGCCTCCGATCTGGTTCAGTGGGGTTGCTGGTAGGCGTCAAAGGTATGCCGAGATTCGATACCGCCGAGCCCGAAAGCCGCTCTTGATCAACTCCTGCCGTCGGGAGCCGCCCGGCTTAGTAAGCTGTTGTGGTGCTTGCGATCGACCGGGTCAGGATGGCGTTCACCGACCGTCACGGAGGCGTGAGCGCCGGGCCGTACGGCACGCGCAACCTCGGCGGGTCAGTGGGAGACGACCCCTCGGCGGTGGCCGAGAACCGCGCCCGCACCGCGAGGGGCTTCGGGCTCGAGCCCGGCGGCGTCGTGTTCATGCGGCAGGTCCACAGCCGTGACGTGGGCTACGTGACCGAGCCGTTCGGCGCCGACCCGCCCTCGCTGGACGGCGTGTTCACCGACCGGCCGGGGCTCGGGCTCGCCGTGCTGGCGGCCGACTGCGCGCCCGTCCTGCTCGCCGACCCCGTCGCGGGCCTGGTCGGAGGCGCTCACTCCGGCCGCGTCGGCACGGCGGCAGGCGTGGTGCCCGCGCTGCTGGAGGCGATGCGCGGCCACGGCGCCACCGACATCGTCGCACTGGTCGGCCCGCTGGCCTGCGGCAGGTGCTACGAGGTGCCGGCCGCGCTCCGCGAGGACGTCGCGGCGGCCCTGCCGGAGGCCTGGTCGGTGACCCGGGCGGGCACCCCAGCCCTCGACCTGCGCGCGGCCATCGCCGCCCAGCTCGCGAACGCGGGCGTGACCGACGTCCGCCACGACGACCGCTGCACGATCGAGACGGCCGGCCTCTACTCCCACCGCAGGGAGCGGCTGACCGGCCGGTTCGCGGGCTACGTCTGGCTGGAGAACGATCGCTGAGTTGCGCCTGACCAGTCGGCTCTCGTGGGCAGGCCTGCCGGCGCAGTGACGGATACGGGTGTTTTCGAGGGAGATCGCATGACTGTCTTCGGTAGGGGCGGCACTACCACCGTCATACCTGTGCGCGGGGTCGAACGGGCCGGGCGGTCCTCGTTAGCTTGGTGGCCATGAGATCCCTCCTCAAGCACCTTGGCACCGACACCAGGTACACCCTGCTCGGGCTGCCCCTCGCCATCCTCAGCTTCAGCCTGCTGATCGCCGGGGTGTCCGCGGGGCTCGGCACGCTGGTCGTTTGGATAGGGCTGCCCATCCTGGCGGTGACCTTGCTCGCGGCCCGCGCCTTCGCCGACGTCGAGCGGCGCTGGCTTCCCGAGATACTCGGCCGCGCCGTCGCCCGCCCGCGTTACAAGAAGGCCCCGGAGAGGGCCGGATGGGCGCGCAGGCTGGTGCAGCCGCTGGCGAACGGCCAGTCATGGCTCGACCTGTTGCACGGCATCGTGGTCTTCCCGGTCGCGATCGTGACGTTCGTGGTGACGGTGACATGGTGGTCGGTGACCGTGGCCGGTCTGCTGTACCCCCTTTACGGGTGGATCACCTCCAACATCCCCGGCAACACGCAGCTGCCCGAGCTGCTCGGGGTCGGCAGGGGGTACTTCACCGACAGCGCCTTCTACCTCGTACTCGGCGCCGTCTTCGCCATCACCCTGCCGGGGATCGTCCGGGGCGGTGCCCTGCTCCAGGCCGGGCTCGGCAGGGCATTGCTCACCGGCGTGGCCGAGCTGCACGAGCGCATCGACGACCTCACCGAGGGACGGGCCGCCGCCGTGTCGGCCGAGGCGAGCGCCCTTCGCAGGCTCGAGCGGGACATCCACGACGGGCCGCAGCAGCGCCTGGTGTATCTCGCGATGGAGCTCTCCCGGGCGCAGCGCCAGCTCCAGAAGGACCCCCAGGCCGCGCACGCCACGCTCTCGGAGGCGATCACGGCCACCCGCGAGACGCTCGACGAGCTGCGGGCGCTGTCGCGGGGCATCGCCCCCCCGATCCTGAGCGACCGGGGCCTCGCCCCGGCGATCGCCGCGCTGGCCGGGCGCTGCACCATCCCGGTCGAGCTCGACGTGCAGACCGCCGAGAGATACACCGCCGTCGTCGAGAACTCCATCTACTACGTGGCGGCCGAGACGCTGACCAACATCGCCAAGCACAGCAGGGCCGAGCTGTGCACGCTCTCGCTGAGCCGCACCGGCGACACGCTCGTGCTCGCGATCGGCGATGATGGGGTCGGCGGCGCACACGTCGCCAAAGGGCACGGCCTGGCCGGTCTGGCGGACCGGCTGCGCGCGGTGGACGGCGAGCTGCTCGTCCAGTCACCGGTCGGCGGGCCGACGTTGATCGTTGCGGAGGTTCCGTGCGGGTAGTCGTGGCCGATGACGCCGTTCTCATCCGATCCGGCCTGGTGAGGCTGCTGGAGGAGTTCGGCTGCGAGGTGGTCGCCGCGGTGGGCGACGGCGACGCGCTGGTGAAGTCCGTCGCGGCTCACCGTCCGGACATCTCCGTCGTGGACGTCCGGATGCCACCGAGCTTCGCCGACGAGGGCCTGCGGGCCGCCGTCGAGGCCCGGCGCCAGGTGCCGGGCTCGCCGGTGATGATCCTCTCGCAGTACGTCGAGGTCTCCTACGCCGACGACCTGCTCGCCGACGCCCGGGGAGCGGTCGGCTACCTGCTGAAGGACCGCGTGGCCGACGTGGAGGAGTTCCTTGACGGGCTTCGCCGGGTGGCCTCCGGCGGCACCGTATTCGACCCGCAGGTGGTGGCCCAGTTGATGGTCAGACGTCGGCGTGACGACCCGCTGGCCTCCCTGACCCCGAGGGAGCGTGAGGTGCTTGGCCTGATGGCCGAGGGCAAGTCGAACCCCGCGATCGGCCGCCAGCTCGTCATCACCGACGGCGCGGTGGAGAAGCACGTCAGGAGCATCTTCAACAAGCTCGGCCTGTACGCCGACGACGGCGACCAGCACCGCCGGGTCCTTGCCGTCCTCACCTACCTGCGTTCCTGACGCGGGGCCGCCCCGTCACCCGGGGACGGCGACGGTGATCGAGGACAGCGTGTGGCGGAAGCCGAGGCGCTCGTAGACGCGGCGCGCGGGGTTGCCCTCGGTCACGGCGAGCCCTAGGGCGGGCAGCCCGTGCAGGGTGGCGAGGGCCACGGCACGGCGGAGCATGACGGCGCCGAGGCCGGCGAACTCCGGACTCTGGTCGCGGAAGAGGTCGAAGACCCAGGGGCCCCCGAAGGGAAGATCGCCCTCGAGGGTGCCGACGAGCACCCCGGCCACCACCCGGTCCTCCCGCAGCAGCAGGCCGCCGCAGGGGAGCAGCGGGCCGTACGACGTCCCGGAGATCATCGGCGCGAGGTCGCGCTCGAGCGCGGCGGTGTCGTCGCCCGCGTTGTGGTCGGGGTGGCCGGGCGGGTACGCGCCGCGCCACGCGGCGAAGACCTCCTCGGGCGGCACCGCGTCACAGGCCACGACGCCGTAGCCGGTCTCCGCCCACTCCGGCGGCGCGGGCTCGGAGCGCAGGTCGCGGGAGTAGATGTGGGCGTGCCGGAGCCGCCGCCCGCCCGCGGCGAGCAGGCGCCCACCGAGGTCCTCGTCGCCCGAGACGACCCAGCCGGGCATCTCGCGGAGGATCACCTCCACCGCGCCCGGTCCGAGCACCCGCGCGAGGTCGGCGTACGGGCGGCCGGCGCGGGTGCCCTCTATGTAGCTGAGCACCGGGCGGCCGGCCAGGTCCGTCACCGTCCTGCGGCTGAGAGTCTCCACGCCGTCAAAGTTAGAGCGGGTCACCGGTCCAAGGCCACCGATTTTCAGGGCGACTCATGCCTATAAATCATCGTTTGTCGGCTTTGTTCGCTGGTATTTACCTTAAATAGTACAAAGTTCAAGCGCGCCAAATTTCTGTAACGTTCTGGTACCGGCGGGGCGTACGAGGCGCTAGTGTGATCGCGCGCGCAAATGTCCCGATAGATCCCGGTAGGCACCCAGCAGCACGTTGTCCGGCCCATGCCGGTACCGCGTTATCTGGCGGAGGACGGGATGAAAGAAACGCGACATCGACGAGCTCCTCAACGGTCTCGATCACGGGCCCCAATCGTGGTCGGACTTTTCACGTCCACGTCGCTTCTGGCGGGGACCGCTCTTCTCGGAGCATCGGTCCTCGCCACCGTGCAAGGCTTCCTCATTTACTACTCGGGGGTGTTCACTCTCCTTGGACTGACAGGGACGGTAGTGGTCGGACTGGCCGCCACCGATCGCATAATCCTCGCGGTACGGCACCGCGTCTTCATGCAGGGACTGCACCGGGCCTTCGCCGTCTTCGCGGTGGGCTTCCTGATCACGCACGTCATCCTGCAGATCATGAGACGGCGCGTGACCGCCACCGACGCGTTCCTGCCGTTCGGCGGGTCCGGCTTCGCGGTGGGCCTTGGCACCGTCGCCGCCGATCTGATGATCCTGGTGGCGGCCACCGGAGCGTTCCGCGGTCGCTTCGTCGGCATCAGGTGGCCATGGCTGTGGCGCGTGCTGCACGTCTCCGCGTACATCTCCTGGCCGATCGCCATCGTGCACGGGCTGACCGCGGGACGGCCCGCGGCCGCCTGGGTGAGCATGAGCTATGTGGGCTCCCTCATCACGGTGGGGCTGATCGTTCTGATACGGCTGGTCGTGACCTCCGGTCCGATGGGCGGAGCCCCGGGAGCCGTCCGCCCCGCCAACATCGGGCGCAAGGCCGAGCAGATCCGCGTAGACGACGTGTTCGACGAGGAGTTCTGGGTCACGTTGAGAAAGGAGGTACGGCGATGACCACGTACGGAGTGCCGGACATCTTCAGGATCGGGCCGGGTCGGCTGACCGCCGGCCTCGACAGCTCGCCGCGGCTCGACTACGACACCCATCGACGGGTGCACGGCCACATGCCCCGCCTCCCGATCGACGACCTGCTCGCGCTGGCCGAGCTCGGCGACCTGCGCGGTCGCGGCGGCGCGGGCTTCCCCTTCGCCCGCAAGCTCAGGGCCGTGATCGACTCGGCGGGACGGCGCGGCGCGCCGATCACGGTGGTGGTCAACGCCACCGAGGGAGAGCCCGCCGCGCACAAGGACAAGGTGCTACTCACCCGGGCGCCGCACCTGATCCTCGACGGCGCCGACCTGGTGGCGCGGGCGCTCTCGGCCGTGGAGATCGTCGTGGGCGTCGCCCACGGCGGCCCCGGGGAGCGCTCGCTGCTCAACGCCATACACGAGCGGGGCATGACGGACACCGTCCGGGTGGTCCGCATGCCGGACCGCTTCATCTCCGGCGAGGGCGGCGCCCTGGTACGGGGCATCAACGGTGAGCGTCCCATCCCGCCCGGCCGCAAGGTCCGCTCCAGCGACAGCGGCGTGGGCGGGATGCCGACCATGCTGTCCAACGCCGAGACCTACGCGCAGCTCGCACTGATGGCGATGCTGGGCGTCGACATGTACTCGTCGGTGGGCCTGCCCTCCGAGCCGGGAACGGTACTGCTCAGCGTGACCGGTTCGGCCCGCCGCCCCGCGGTCGTGGAGACACCGACCGGAGTACGGCTCCGCGAGGTGCTTGACCTGTGCGACGCCACGGTAGGCCAGGGAGTCCTGCTCGGCGGCTACCACGGCAAGTGGATGTCCGCCGAGGCGGTCGAGCGGGCCGAGATCTCCCGCGCCGGGTTGGAGGCGCTCGGCGGAGCCCTTGGCGCGGGGATCGTCGTGCCGCTCGGGTGGGAGTCCTGCCCGCTGGGCGAGACCGCCAGGGTCGCGAGATACATGGCAGGTCAG
This sequence comes from Sphaerisporangium sp., assembly GCA_025964675.1. Lineage (GTDB taxonomy): Bacteria > Actinomycetota > Actinomycetes > Streptosporangiales > Streptosporangiaceae > Sphaerisporangium. Next base: position 5,888 of record JAOPYI010000133.1, read on the forward strand.
AGCGCAGGGCAGTGCGGGCCCTGTTACATGGGCCTGCCCGACCTCGCGCAGGCGTTCGGCGCCCTGGCCGACGGCAACGGGCACATCGAGGCGGTGCAGCGTGCCGCCGCCATCATGAGGGGCCGGGGCGCGTGCGGCCACCCCGACGGCACCGCGCGGTTCGTGCTGTCCGCCATCGACGTCTTCGCCGAGGACATCATGACCCACGCGGCGTACGGCACGTGCGGGCTGCCGGTGAACGGTTTGCTGCCGTTGCCGGCCGAGCCGTCGTCCCGCGCCGCGGAGGCGCAGCTCATCCTCGACTGGTCGCGGTGCGAGGGGCACGGGCTCTGCTCCCTGGTGATCCCCGAGCTGATCAGCCTCGACCAGCACGGCTACCCCGTGGTGAGCACCGCGTCGGTTCCGGGCCGGCTGGAAGGCGACGCGCGCAGGGCCATCGAGATGTGCCCGGCGCTCGCGCTGCGGCTCACCCCCGCGCCGACCGAGAGCAGGAGGTAGGAGATTCGCGCCGTCCCCGTCACCCATCCCGGCGTTTGGGTCGTCGCGGCCAGGCGTCGTCGCGTGGTCCGCGTCCCCCCTTGCCGCTCCCGGTCAGGCGACGGGAATGTCCAGAAGGCGGACCCCGTCTTCCCTGCGCACCTCGAAGCGGACGATGTCGGTCTTGGCCAGGGCCGTGCCGCCCGTCAGCCGCAGCGGATCGGGATGCCCCGGCACGCCGTACCCCTGACCGGGTGCCACCCGCCAGCCCGACACCACGTCGGTGTCGCCGGAGCGGGATACCGCGATCAGGCTGCAGCGCTCCGGCCCCCTGACCCCGCTGAGCTGGAAGGCGACCTCGGTGCCCCACCCCTTGGCCACCAGGCCGACCGCGCCGCTCACCCCGGTGTCGGGGCTGGTGCCCTCGTTGAGATCCGCCTTGGCGGAGCCGCTCGGAGAACCGGCCGCGACGGGCACGGACGCGCCGCGCGGCCACAGGACCTGGGTGGTCGCCGCGCCGGTGATCCCGATGACCACGGCCGCGGCGACACCGAGCAACATCACGCGCCGGCGACGGCCGCGCAGCACGGCCAGGTCGTCGCGCCGCTCGTCGAACGGCGGGTCGGGCGCGGCGGAGCGCCGATGGCTCGGAACGGGAGAGCGCCGGCGCGGGTGAGGCGACCACAGGTCCTTCACCACTCCGCTCGGGGAGGAGCCGTTCACGGCGGCGCGTGACACGCCGTTCGCACCCCCGCCCGCGCCCTTCACCGTGCCCGGGGCCGCGCCGTTCACAGTGTCCTTCATGCCGCGCTTGATCACGTCCAGCGCGTCGGGCAGCTCGTACATGTCCCGAAGCTCGTCCTGGCAGCTCGCGCAGTCGAGCAGATGGCGGTCGAACGCCTCGGAGTCCTCCTTGTTGAGGATTCCGAGGATGTACGCGGCCACCTCGATGTGAGGGGGTGAATCCATCAGACCGGTCACCCCCTCTCCTTCATCGTCTTCTGGAGGGCGCGAAGCGCGTAGTACACCCGGGACTTGACAGTCCCGGGCGGAACTCCCAGCACCTCTGCCGCTTCATTGATCGTACGGTCGTGGAGGTAGGTCTGTACGAGCGCTTCCCGGTGTTCTTCCGAGAGGCTGTACAGGGCCTCCGATACCACCATCGCCGACAGCATCGGCTCAGACCCGTCGGGTATGGCCACGCTGTCAAGCCTGTCAGGTTCGACCTCCTGCGGACGCACGGAGCGCTGACGGTGGGCGTCGATGACGATCCTGCGGGCGACGGTCATCAGCCATGCCCACAGGAGACCGGGCTCCCTGTTGAGCTTCCCCGCGTTCCGCCACGCGCGGAAGACCGTTTCCTGTACGACATCCTCTGCCCATTGCTGGTCGCCTCCAGTCAATCTGCGCACATTGCGGAGGAGGGGACCGCCGAACTCGCGGTAGAGCGTTGTGACCAGCTGCTCTTCCGAGTCGTCGTGGGCTTCCTCCGGTCGGGACCGGACGCTGCGATCACGCTGCACAGGCACATGGTGGCAGTGGATCATTTGTAACGTAAGCGATTTGCGTAACTTGCGGCAGATTAGAAAATCTAGCCACATCCGTTGAACCACCCGTGACAAGCCGCCGTACCTCCCCCTGAAAAGCGCGCCCAAGGGATCCGGGACACGAAAGGGAGAAGAGCATTAGGTGAACCGACTTCAACTCAGGTCCATGCGGCTCGTCGAGGTTCTCGCGGCCCTCGCGTTCCTGGTCATCGCCACAGTGGCGGTGTTCATGATCGCGCCGAACGCCATCACCTCGGCCAGCGGGGCGTCCCCCGACGACTGGACCGCCACCGAGTCGGGCCCCATCGGCCCCGCCGATCGCGACTTCCTGGTGCGGGTGCGGCAGGCGGGCCTGTGGGAGATCCCGACCGGCCAGCAGGCCCAGCAGCGGGCGGGCAGCGCCCGGGTCAAGGAAGTCGGCCAGCACCTCGTCGAGGACCACACCAAGCTCGACGAGCAGGTACGGGCCCTCGCCGCCAAGCTGAACGTGTCGCTACCGAGCACGCCCAACGCCGACCAGCAGGGGTGGATGGCCGAGCTGTCCACCAAGACGGGCGAGGACTACGACAGGACCTTCGCCGACCGCCTCCGCGCGGCCCATGGCAAGGTCTTCTCAGCGGTCGCCCTGGTCCGCGCGGGCACCAAGAACTCCGAGATCCGCGCCTTCGCGCAGGTCGCGATCGATGTGGTCATGAAGCACATGACGCTCCTGGAGGGCACGGGCAAGGTCGACTTCGCGGCGCTGCCCACGCCCCCGCCCCCCTCCCCCAACCCCTCCAAATAGGGGAGAAAGGCGTAAGGAGCCCATCTGCTCGCACGACACCACGCTCGACCGCGACCCGCGCCGCCTGGCCCCCGGAGCCGGCGGCCGATCGGCGGGGGATCCACCTCCCCCTCACCGATCGGCCGCCTCGGGGTTTCCGCCTCACCCCGGTCCGTAGACGTCCCAGAGCTGACCGACGAAGAACCTCCCGAACCTGGCCAGCGAGGTAAGACCGTGCGGGCCCTCGGTGTGGAAGCTCTTCAGGGTCGCGGCGAGGTCGAGAGGCTGGATGTGCAGCGTCCCCGCGCCGACCACCACCGCCCCTTCGTCCTCACCCTCCGGCACGTGACCCCGCAGCAGTCGCGTGTGCAGGGTCGAGGTGTCGAGCCACAGCCGTGTGGCGGGCCCATGGTGGACGTCCTTCAGGCCGATGAGGGTGCGGGGCCGGTCCTCGCTGTCGGTGAACCACAGCCGGTAACGCATCTCGCGCCTGTCCGGCGTGTCGCCGGGCGCGAAAAGGTTGAACCAACCCCGCTCGATCGGACGCCGGCCCCCGCAGAAGGCGGCGTCTATCCATCCCTCAGCCCGCGCGAGGTGCTCGGGCTCGGCCAGAAAACGGTCCACGTCGTCGACGTCGACGGTGAGCCGGAACGAGAACCGGTCACCTTCGGATCGCCCGGTCACGTCACCGGAACGCGTGCCGTTCACTCCGAGGGCGACGAATCCGCCCATCTCCTCGGTGAACGACAGCGATGTACGCTCGGCGGTGCCGGCCGCCGTGAGGCTCCACGCCTCCTCGGACGGGTGGGTGCCCACCCGTCCGGATCCCACGGTCATTCGATCCCGACCTTCTTTCGTGTGCGGTGTTCCCACTTCGAGGAGCCGGGTGCACATGCGGTCCGCCAGCGCCGCGATGGTCAGCGACGGGTTGGCGCCCACCGGACCCGGCAGGGCGGCGCCGTCGGCGATGAACAGCCCGGGATGATCGAACACCTCGCCGTAGGCGTCGCAGACACCCTCGCCGGGGTGACGTCCCATCGGCACGCCGCCGAGCGGGTGAACGGTGACGATGCGTTTTCCCAGCCACGCGGGCATGCCGGAATGCTCCGCCCCGAGCACGTCAGAGATGCGGCGCATGGTCGCGCGCAGGCGTTCGTAGTGGTCGTCGCTCGCCTGCGAGCTCCACTGGACGTCGAGCTTGCCGTCGCGCAGCCGCAGCTCGCCGTCGGGGACGTCCCTGCCCATGCCGAGCAGGGGAAGCGACCTGCCGGAAAGCTCGCCGTCGCCGACCAGGTCCGCGATCTCCGCGGACAGGTTGGTGTCGTGCGTGACGAGGGCGCGCAGGCGGTCGGCGATGAAGTGGGCGGCGCGCCGGATCTCGTGACGCACGTCGGCGCCCTCGACCAGCCAGTCGATGAACGCCGGGTAACCGCCGTCCTCGATGTAGGCGCCCCGGCCGGTGTCGCGTCCGCCGTCCACCGTGTCGGCCAGGCGGATCGCGCTCGTGATGACGGGCCCCCGGCTGGCGTCGATCGTGCGGGTGCGGGTGCGGTCCTTGGCCCGCAGCAGGAACGTGAGCAGGTCGCCGTTGCCCGAGAAACGGGTGCCGAGCGTGCCGCTCAGCCCGGGCAGGCTCGCGCGGTTGCGCAGCATGAGATACGTCGTGCCGTACGTGCCGGCGGCGAGCACCAGCCGGTCGCAGCTGATGGTGCGCGGCCCGGTGGCCGGGTTGTGGCGGACGTAGCTCACGTCGTAGCCGCCCCCCTCGCGCGGCCGGATCGCGCGCACCTCGTGCAGCGTGCGCAGGTCCGCGCCGTGGTGGCGGGCCGCGGAGAGATAGGTGTGGTCGAGGCTGTTCTTGGCGCCGTCGTTGCAGCCGATGTCGCACTCGCCGCACAGCCGGCAGGTTCTGCGCGGCACGCCGTGCAGGTTGCCGTACGCGGGGTCGACGATCGGGAGCCCGAGCCCCGGCTCGGCCCCCGGGGCCGGGGAGAAGCTGATCGCCAGCGGGGGCAGCCGCCAGTCGAGCCCCAGTTCGGCGGCGGCGTCCTGCATGGCCCTGGTCTTCGGCGTGCCTTCGTAGACGGGGTGGTCGAGAGGGTACGGCGTGGCGCCGATCATCTCCTCCACGGCGTCGTAGTGAGGGTCGAGGTCCGCCCGGCTGACCGGCCACGACTCGTACCCGCCCGCCGCCAGTGGCTCCTCGTGCACGAACCACCGCTCGTCCTTGCGCAGCATCACGTTCGCGTAGATGAGCGAGCCTCCCCCGAGGCCGCTTCCGACCACCGAGTCGCAGCCGCCGAAGCTCCACACGTCGTACATGCCGTAGAGGCCTTCCTTCGGATCCCAGAAGGCCTTGCCCATCTCGGCGGGACTGCGCGGGAACATGCCTGGCGCGTAGGCGCGGCCCCGCTCCATGACCACCACGGACAGCCCCGCGGAGGCCAGGCGGTACGCCGCGACTGAGCCGCCGAAGCCGGACCCCACGACCAGGACGTCCACGTGTTCTCTCTGCCTGACGCGCCGCCGCGCCGCCCCCGCCGTGTTCATCTGATGACCTCAGCCGGCGTGGCGCTTGAGGAAGTCAAGGACGCGGGGGAACACGTCCATGTGGGCCTTCTTGCCGATGAGCGGGTCGATGTGCCCGTAACCGGCGAGGATCTGCAGCTCGTGACGGCCGGGAGCGCGCCTGGACATGATCTCGTGGCAGACGATGTTCGAGTCGGTGAAGACGTCGTTGTGGTCGCCGGTCATGAACAGGACGGGGGTCTCGACGCGCCTCGCGTCCGAAAGGTAGTCGTCCGGCAGGCCGGCGTGCGCCGGGTTGCCCGGATCCCACTTCACGGCGTGCCCCGCCCTCACCATCTTGTTGATGTGCCGGTAGTAGTTGACGTCGGCCGCGCCGTTCAGGTCGGCGAGCCGCTCGTGGACGTGGGTCTGCGGCGCGAGGTTGCGGTGGCGGTACATCGCCGGACGCCCGCTGCCCCACATGAAGCTCTGCATGTGGCAGGCGGGCTCGCGGCACTCCGGGTGGAACAACGAGATCGCGCGGGACAGCAGCCACCGCCGGGTGAGCGGCGGAGCGGCGTGGAAGCGCGGGTCGAGGTAGCAAAGGCCGAGGGCGTACTCCAGGAGGGCGGGACCCATGGCCAGCTTGACGCGGGCCCAGGCGGGGACCCGCGGGGTCAGCCCCACGCTGTTCGCGACCATGCTGGTGACACCCTCGACCGCTCCGCCGAACAGGCTCATCTGGAACGAGACCGACCCAAGGCAGTGCGCTATGACGTGGATCCGCCGTGCCCCAACGTGACGGCGGAGTTCTCTCATAGCTGCCGGGTGGTCGAAGGCGGCGATGTCGTCCAGGGTCTGCCGCCGGGTCTCCATGTTGTACGGAAACCGGTTGCTCATCCGGAAGTCGAGCGTCCAGACGTCGCCGAAGCCGTTGTCCAGCAGGAAGCTCACCAGATTGCGGTGCTCCGGCATGATGAACATGTCGCTGGACGAGGTCAGCCCGTGGACGAGCAGCACGACGTCGTCGGACTCCGCCGCGAGGAACCTCGTCAGCGACAGGCCGAGCTCGTCCTCGGTCGAGAAAGGATGCACCGACACCTCGGCGCCCGACACGCCCTCGAGCGTGTACCGGGGTATGCGGTGCTCCATCTGCCCGTCCTCCTGGTTCTTGACCCGGTCCAACAATGCCGACAGCCCGCCACGCGCGGCATCGTGGAAACCTCGTACATGGATCGGGGGATCCGTACGTGAGACTCCCTTTCAGGGGTTTCGGTTCAGCTTGGTAGCCACTCCGACCCGCGAGCTGACGCCCAGCTTGGTGAAGACGTGGGACAGGTGGGTCTCGACGGTGCGGACGCTGAGGAAGAGCTGCTCGGCGATCTGCTGGTTGGTCATCCCCTCCGCGACGAGGTTGGCGATCTCCAGCTCCCGGGGCGACAGCCCGTACGGCGCGCCACCCTGCGCGGCGGGCCCGGTGGCGGAGACCCGCACGCCGAGGCGGCGCTGCTCCCGTATGGCCTGGGCTTCCAGTGCCCGGGCGCCGCACGCGCGGAAGACCGCCGTGGCGTCGCGCAGCCGCTCGCGGGCCAGGCGCCGCTCGCCCGCCTCGCCGTAGGCCATGCCCGCCACCAGCAGCGCCCTGCCGGCGTCGACGCGCCGCTCGCCGGCCGTGAGCAGGCGGGCGGCCTCGCCGGCGAGCGTGGCCGCCTCGGCGGGGTCGGAGGGCCGGAGCGCGTGGGCGCGGGCGAGGGGGACGAGACCAGAGAACACCGGCAGGTCGGGGTGGGCCAAGCCGGCAGCCTGCTCGGCCCAGCGTGTGGCCTCGGCGGCCCGGCCTCGCGCCGCATCGGCGTAGGCCAGCAGCTCGCAGCTCGCGAGCAGCGTGCCCCGGTCCAGGCGGGGGTTCTGGAACCCTTGGCAGGCGTCGAGTACGGCCTCGATCCCTTCTTCCAGCCGGGCGGCGGTGATCAGCGCCACTCCACGGGCGTTGCGGGCCATGTCGCCCCAGGCCTCGCCGCCGCCGACGCCCGCCCGCACGGCCTCCTCGGCGGCGCGCAGGCCGGCGTCGTGCTCTCCCGACCAGGTGTGGGCCAGGCAGACCTGGGTGAGGGCGAACACGAGCTGCTGCCCGGACTCCAGCAGCCGGGCGCCCTCCGCCGACTCCTCGACGGTGGCCAGCGCCTCGGGCAGCCTGCCGAGCACGATGAGCGTGCGGGCCTTCCCCGCCAGGAGGTTGGTCAGGATGTAGGTCTGCCCGGTGGATCGGGCGACGGCGGCGGCCCGGTCGAAGTGCCGCAACGCCACCGAGTACCGTCCGAGGTTGGTCTCGGCCCAGCACAGCCACGCCACCGCGTCCAGCCACTCGGCCAGGTGCTCGTCCAGGGCCGTGGTGATGAGCCGGTCGGCCGCGTCGGCGCTGCGCAGCGCATCGGCCATGCGGCCGGCGGCGTAGGCCGGCATCGGCCGCAGCGCCGCCACCGCCATGGCGAGGCCGGGCTCCCAGTCGTCGTCGGAGTCGGGCATCAGGTCCAGCACGGCTTGGGCGGCGCGGAAGTCCACCCGCATCATGCTCTCGGCCACCAGCCGCATCCGCAGGGGGATCGCGGCGGCGGCCCGCGGGTGCGGCATCCGGCGCAGCTCGTCCAGCAGCAGGGCCCGCGCCTCGTGGGGCCGGTCGAGCTGGCGTTCCATCAGGGCGCAGATGCGCGCGGCCCTGGCCCGGCGCGTGTGGTCGTCCTCCGGGAGCAGGCGCAGCAGCTCGCGGGCGGTGTCGCGGCCCTCGGTCAGCCGGCCGCTGACGCTCTGGGACCGGCTGAGCTCCATGAGCAGCTCCAGCCGGTCCTCGAGCGTGCCCGGCTCCTCCGGCATCAGGTCGAGGGCCTTGCGCAGCCAGTGGGCGCAGGTCACCGGCGCCTGGGCGGCGACCGTGCGGGCCGCCTCGACCAGGGTGGCCACCGCCCGCTGGTCGCCGAAGGATCCGGACCGCTCGACGTGGTGGGCCTGCACGGTGGCCGGCGCGCCAAGGGTGGCAAGGTGGGCGGCCAGCCGGGCGTGCGCCGCGAGTTGCCAGCCCGCCGCCGAGGACTCGTACGCGGCCCGCCGCACCAGAGGATGGCGGAACCGGAACCGGCCCGCCGCCGCGGGCCGGATGATGTCGCGGGCGACCAGCTCGTCCAGCGCCTCCAGCGCCGTGGCCTCCGGCACCTGCCCGGTGACGGCTGCCATCGCGGGCTCGAACTCGTCGGCGGTCACCGCCGCCGCCTGCGCGACCAGCAGCGAGCCGGGGGACAGGTCGCCGAGCTCGACCCGCAGCGCGGCCCGTACGGTCGCGGGGAGCTCGCTGACCTGGAGCTGGTTCATGCGCGCCAGCGCCTCCAGGTAGAACGGGTTGCCGCCGCTGGCCTCGTACAGCGCCCGGCCTCGCGTCCTGCTGACACGCGGGCCGAGGAACTGCTCTACTTCGGCCTGGTTGAGCGGGCCGACCGTTACCTGCCGCCCGTGGCCGCCGGCGCTCAGCACCACGGCCGCGAGGCGCGGGTTCACCTGCGCGGGACGATAGGCCACCGTGACCAGCACCTTCCCACGCGGGGGATGGCGCACCAGGTGGTCGAGGAACTCGGCGGAGCTGTCGTCGGCCCAGTGCACGTCGTCCAGGATGAGCGCGAGCCCGGCCGGGGCGGCCAGCTCGTCGATGAGCTGCCGCAGCGCGCGGTACAGCCGGTAGCGCACCATGCCGCTCTGGTCGGCGTCCTCGGCCGCCTCGGCGCCGTGGGACCCCTCCGGCATCTTGCCGGCGAGCGCGGGGAACACGGCCGCGAGCTGGCGCGCCTGCGCTGTGCCGAGCCGCTCGGCGAGGTCGTCCCGCCGCGCCTCGAGGTGGTCGTCCAAGGCGTCGATCAGCGCGCTGAACGGCATGATCTGCTCGAACTCGGCCGCTCTGCCCCACAGGGTCGTGAGCCCGCGTCCGGTGGCGAGCGCCGCCAGCTCGGCCAGCAGGCGTGTCTTTCCGGCACCGGGCTCTCCGACGACCGCCAGGAACTGGAACCCGCCGGTCAACGTCGCGTCGACCGTCTCGGCGAAGGCGTGCAGAGCGTCGCGGCGGCCGACGAGCGGAGCCCCGCCGGAGAGGGCCGTCTCGGCACCCTCGCCGAATGGCAGAGTCTCACGACTTTTCATGCTTGTACCCCACAGCGAGACGGAACACCACGAACAGCCGCGCCGCAATCCAATTCCGCGAGGGACTTGACGCGGGACTCCAGGGAGGGTCGCGGTGTTCACGGTCGAGGGCTCACCACGCGGACGCCCTCAGGGGATGATTTTGTCGTAAAACAGGCTGGTGGCGAGCCGATCACCCCGATCAGACCTTTTGTGATCGAAATGCGCGCGGTGTGCCCGAAACGGTTACCCTTTTGTAGCGATTCTGTCGGTACCCCGGCGGGTAGCGTCCAGCGACCGAAGGCCGTTCACGGCGATCTCGACGCCTCTGCGCGCGGCGGCGCCCATCCGCGCGGGCGGTCCCCTGGTCCCTGCCGGCCATCGCCGCTCCCACGAACACGCCTACGGCGGCGGCCTCGATGGGTCGAGCTCTCGGGGGTACGCCCGCCGCAGCGCGTCCGCCAGCTTCAAAGAGCGTACTGTTTTCTATGACTACAGAAAGGACATGCAGTTTCTGAAGGCTGTCAAGTCCAAGGAGGCGACATGACCAAGGCGATGCCCGATCCGGTCACCCTTCCCCTGGCCAGGGAAACCCCCCTCGATCCGCCGTCCGCGCTCGGCAGATGGCGCGACGAAGGCCCGCTGAGGCCGATGCTCTACGCCGACGGCCACGTCGGCTGGCTGGTGACCCGGTACGACACCGTGCGCGCGGTGCTCGCCGATCCCCGCTTCAGCACCAGGGTCGAGCTGCTGCACCCGCCGATCGGTGAGCGGCTGAGGCAGGCGGCCTTGAGGAAGCGTCCCGGGTTCTTCCTGCGCGAGGACCCGCCCGAGCACACCCGCTTCCGCCGGCTGCTCACCGGCCAGTTCACCGTCCGCCGAATGAAGCAGCTGGAGCCCAGGATCGAGAAGATCACCTCGGAGCGGCTGGATGAGATGGAGAAGGCCGGCTCACCCGCCGACCTGGTGCAGCTGTTCGCGCTGCCGATCCCGTCCCTGGTGATCTGCGAGCTGCTGGGCGTGCCGTACGCCGACCACCACCGGTTCCAGCGCGACTCGGCGACCCTGCTGAACCTCGGCTCGTCGCCGCAGCAGGTGAGCCAGGCGCTCGACGGGCTGATGGACTACCTTCACGACCTGGTGGTCCGCAAGCGTGCAGAGCCGGACGACGCCCTCCTCAGCGGGCTGGTCGCCAGCGGGCAGCTCACCGACGAGGAGATCACCGGAGTCGCGGTGCTCCTGCTCATCGCCGGCCACGAGACCACCGCCAACATGCTCGCCCTCGGCACGTACACGCTGCTGAACAATCCCGGGCAGCTCGCCGCCCTGCGGGATGACCCGTCACTGGCCGAGACCGCGGTCGAGGAGCTCCTGAGATATCTCACCATCGTCCACCTCGGCCCGGTGCGGACCGCGCTCGAGGACGCGGAGGTAGAGGGGTACGCGATCAAGGCAGGCCAGTCGGTTGTGCTGGCGCTCAGCGCGGCCAACCGCGACCCCGAGCGCTTCGACGCCCCCGATAAGCTGGACATCACGCGTCAGGCCACGGGGCACGTCTCGTTCGGCCACGGCATCCACCAGTGTCTCGGCCAGCAGCTCGCCCGCATCGAGATGCGTATCGGATACCCGGCCCTGCTGCGGCGCTTCCCGCACCTGCGCCTCGCGATACCGAGCGAGGAGGTCTCGATGCGTTCCGACATGGCTATCTACGGCGTTCACCGGCTGCCGGTCGCCTGGTAGGAGGTTTCCCACTCATGCGGATCAAAGCGGATACCGACGTCTGTATTGGAGCCGGCATGTGCGTTCTCACGGCTCCGAAGGTGTTCGACCAAAGCGAGGAGGACGGCACCGTGCTGCTGCTCGAACCAGAGCCGTCCGCTGACCAGGAGGCGGCGGTCCGCCGCGCCGTTCAGGTGTGCCCGTCAGGCGCCCTGTCCGTTTCCTGAGGGTCCGCCGTCCCACAGGGCTGGGCTGGACGAACGTCCACGCCGGTCCGGCCCTGCGATCTCCCCGCGTCACGGCATGGGCATCTCTCCGGGGGCCATGGAATGCCCCGGCGGCATCGGCTCGCCGGAGGGCATCGCGTGGCCGCCGATCTTGACGCTGCCGCCGAGCGTCGCGCGGAAGGACTCCAGCATCTCGCGGGTGTTGCCCAGCACGATCCAGCGGGTGCCGATCAGATAGGCGCCGCCGTAGCTCAGCGCGTCGTCCAGCCACTCCTGCTTGCCGCGCTCCGTGGCGAAGGTCGTGACCGAGTACTGGCCTTTGGACGTCTTGCACACGCCCTGCCGTAGCTCGTCGGCGTCGACCTGCATGTGCGGCTCGGCGCATCCGGTCCTCGCCGCGATCTCCTCGACGGTTGCGGGGCCGCCGGTGGCCGAGGTGCCGCAGCCGCCGAGGGCGCAGAGGGTGAGGGCGGCGCCGAGCAGCGCGGCCGTGCGCGTGCCCCGGGTCATGGCGCCGACGTCTCGATGTTCCCGCCGACCTTCTCGCTGAAGCCCTGCAGCACGCCGGGGTCGTTCCCCGCGATCACCCAGCGGGTGCCGACGAGGTAGTTGCCGCCCCACTTCTTCGCCTCCTCCAGCCAGGCGGCCTTGCCCTTGTCCGTGGAGAACGTCGTGACGGTGTATTGGCCCTTGTCCGTCTTGCACACCCCCTGGCGTAGCTCCTCCGCGTCGGTCTGGACCTGAGGCTTCTCGCAGCCGGTCTTGGTGGCGAGCTGCTTGAGGGTGGCCGGCGGCCCGGAGTTCACGCCGATCGCCGCGGCGAGAGCGGGCTTGCCCGAGCTCTCGCCGCCACCGCATCCCGTGACGAGCGCGAGCGCGAGGGCGGACCCGAGAAGGGCGGTCGCGCGCACGGCCACATGCGTGGTGAGGCTTGGGCGTCCCATGGCAGATCTCCCATTCAGTGTGCCTTGCAGAAGTCACCGTCAGCGGGTACGCGGGGCGCGCGGGTTCGGTTCACCGCCTGGCAGCGGTGCCAAAAGATTCCCGCAATGGTCGAACTGTTTCGGCGCACCCCGCGTACCTCGTGGCGATGGGGCACCAACCAATGCCGCCATGAGCAAGTACTCCGGAGGAGTCGAATGATCGGAATCCAGCACAGACGGCGGTTCAGGCCCGTCCTGAGTGTCCTTGCCCTTGGTGGGGCGGGCGTCGGCCTCGTCGTGGCGAGCATGATGCCCGGTGGGCAGGCGGCCGGTGCGGACATGTCGCTGTCGGCCCTCACCCTCAGCGCCGCCTTGAGCCCGGTGAGCACGGCCTCGCCCAGCGACGGGGCGGATCCCGGCTCCGCGCCCTCCGCCGCGGCCGAGCCATCCGCCTCCGCTGAGCCCTCCGCCACTGAGGAGCCTTCGGCCTCCGCCGAGCCATCCGCGTCGGAGCCCGCCTCTGACGCCCCGAGCGCGGCCGGGCGCACCGGCGCGGTACGTACGGTGAGCTGCCCGTCGGTCGCGGACAGGCTGACGGACATCCCGGCCGCCGCCGACGCGCAGGTGAAGCGCGACCTGGCGAACCTCGACCGGCAGATCGCCCAGGCGAACCAGCGGCTGGCCAGGATCGGCGGCCGAGGGAGCGACAGCCTGATCCGCGGTGCGGTGCTCAACCCGCTGAGGATCCAGCGCTCGTTCACCGTCAACCGCATCGCCGGCACCCTGCGGCGCGCCGGCACGCGGGCCAACCTGCAGGGTCTCACCTCATGCACGGTGCAGAACGGCGACGGCGGCGGGCAGGAGCCCTCGCCCAGCCCCACGGCCACCGGGACCGACGATCCCACGGCCTCGCCGTCGCCCACCGGCACCCCGGACCCGACGGCGAGCCCGACAGGCTCCGCCTCTCCGTCCCCCAGCGCCACGGCCACCGGCGGCGCCAACGGGCCCTCGCCGGACGACTTCGTAGACATCCGCAGCGTCCAGCCGAACGCGAACAGGCCCGCGGCGCAGCAGGGCGGCTCGAGGGGCACCTTCGTCTCCCGTTGCGGGCGTAACGAGAACGGTCACCACAACTCCGACAACGTCATCGTCGCGCCCGGTGTCACCAACGGCGCCCACCACGTGCACGACTACGTGGGCAACCTCGACACCAGCGGCTTCTCGACCAACGACAGCCTCCAGGCCGCGGGCACCACGTGCTCCAACGGCGACAAGTCGACCCACTACTGGCCCGTGCTGCGCCTGCAGAAGGGGCAGGAGAACGACGCGAACAAGGCGGGCGGCGGCCTGGACGGCAACGTCGGCCAGATCGTGCGCCCCGCCTCGGTCACGCTCACGCTGCGTGGCAACGCCACCAGCAAGGTGGTCGGGATGCCGGTCTTCCTGCGCATCATCACCGGCGACGCCAAGTCGTTCACCAATGGCCCGACCAACGCCAACGCCCGCTGGACCTGCACGGGGTTCGAGAACCGCCAGCTCAAGGACAAGTACCCCATCTGCCCGCGCGGCAGCCAGGTCGTGCGGCTCCTGCGGTTTCAGAGCTGCTGGGACGGCAAGAACACCGACAGCGCCAACCACCGTACCCACGTGGCCTTCACCTCGGCCGACGGATCGTGCCCCAGCGGGTTCGAGGCGATCCCGGCCCTGGAGCAGCGGATCACCTACAACGTGCCGCCCGGCCCCGGCTTCGCGCTCGACAGCTTCCCCGAGCAGCTCCACAAGCCGGTCACCGACCACGGAGACTTCATCAACGTGATGCCTGAAGCGCTGATGAAGCAGGCTGTGGACTGCATCAACGGGGGCAGGCGCTGCGGCTGACAGGCCCGGTCGCCCGAGCGGAGGCAAACCCCCCAGCATGGGTTCGGGCAAAGCCCGAGCCGCCGGGTGAGAAACGGATCCCGCGACGCGCCGCAGCAGAACCGCTCCGGCACGCATCGACCGCTTAACCTGCAGAAACAGATACGCGTGCCCCGATCCGGCGCGCCGCGTGACCAGGGTGGCGGGAGGGCGCGGATGGGGACGTGGCAGTTGGCCGCGACGGCGGCGAGCCCGGCGGACCTCGTCGCGGCGCGGCTGCAGATGGCGCTGTCGCTGGGCTGGCACATCATCCTCGCCTGCCTGGGCGTCGGCATGCCGGCCCTGATGCTGATCATCGAATGGCGTGCGCTGCGCACAGGTGACGCCGACTACATGCGGCTGGCCCGCCAGTGGGCCAAGGCGATCGGCGTGCTGTTCGCGGCGGGCGCGGTCTCCGGCACGATCCTCAGCTTTGAGATGGGGCTGCTCTGGCCGGGGATGATGGGCATATACGGGCAGGTCATCGGGCTGCCGTTCGCGGCGGAGGGCATCGCCTTCTTCATCGAGGCCATCTTCCTCGGCATCTACCTGTACGCGTGGGACCGCGTCCCGCCCAAGATGCATCTGCTCAGCGGGGTGCCCGTGCTGATCGCCGGGACGGCGTCGGCGTTCCTGGTGGTGTGCGCCAACGCGTGGATGAACCAGCCTCGCGGTTTCGTCCGGGCGGACGGCGTGGTCAGCCACGTGAGCCCGTGGCGGGCGATGTTCAACCCCGCAGTGCCGCACGAGACGCTGCACATGATCGTGGCGGCGTTCATGACCGCCGGCTTCCTGGTCGCGGGGGTGTACGCGGCCGGCATGCTCCGGGGCCACCGTGACCGCTACCACCTGCTGGGCTTCCTGGTCCCCTTCACCGTGGCGGCGGTGTTCACCCCCATACAGATCCTGGTCGGGGACTACGCCGGGAAGTCCGTCGCCGCGCTCCAGCCGACCAAGCTCGCCGCCGCCGAGGCCCTGTTCCGCACGCAGGCGGGCGCCCCGCTGAGCATCGGCGGGATCGTGACCGGCGACCGGCTGCGCTACGCCATCGAGATCCCGAAGGGGCTGTCGTTCCTGGTGGGCGAGAGCTTCGACACCGTCGTGCAGGGTCTGGACCAGGTGCCACGGGCCGACCGCCCGCCGGTGATGATCGTCCATCTGGCCTTCGACGCGATGGTGGCGATGGGCTTCCTGCTGCTGTTGCTGTCGGCCTGGCTCGGCTACGGCTGGTGGCGACGGCGCGAGCTGCCGCGCTCGCCATGGTTCCTGCGGCTGGCCGCCCTCTCGGGACTCGCCGCGGTGATCGCGGTCGAGGCCGGCTGGACCGTCACCGAGGTGGGCCGCCAGCCGTGGACCGTCTACGGCCATCTGCGCACGTCCGAGGCGGTGAACCCCGCGCCAGGCCTGTGGACCGGGTTCGTCGTCGTCACGCTCGTCTACGCCGTGCTCACCGTCGTCACCCTGTACGTCATGCGGCTCATCAGGTGGAGCGAGAGACCGGTCGCCCCCCAGGAGCCGGACCGCGCGCACGAGCCGGAAGCCTTCTGATGGACACCGCGCAGATCGTGCTCGTCGTGATGTGGGTGGGGATCACCCTGTACGCGTTGCTGGCCGGGGCCGACTTCGGCGGGGGAGTGTGGGACCTGCTCGCCGGACGCAGCCGTACGGGCATGGCGCGGCGCAAGCTCATCGAGCGGTCGATCGGGCCGGTCTGGGAGGCCAACCACGTGTGGCTGATCTTCGTGATCGTGCTGCTCTGGACGGCCTTCTCGGGGGTGTTCGCCTCGGTGATGTCCACGCTCTACATCCCCCTGACGCTGGCCGCGCTCGGCATCATCGCCAGAGGGACGGCCTTCGCCTTCCGCAAGGCCGCCAAGGAGCTCTGGCAGCAGCGCCTGTTCGGCGCGGCCTTCGCGATCTCGTCATTGCTCACACCTTTCTTCCTCGGCACGGTCGCGGGCGCCATCGCCTCCGGCCGGGTCCCACCCGGTCTGGCCAGGGGGAACATCTTCACCAGCTGGCTCAACCCGACGTCGATGCTGGGGGGCGTGCTGGCCGTCACGGTCTGCGCCTACCTCGCCGCGGCCTACCTCTGCGACGACGCGACCGAGGCCGGGCGCCCTGACCTCGCGGAGTGGTTCCGGGTGCGGGCGCTGGTCGCGGCCGTCGTCATCGGGGCCGTCGCGCTCGGCGGCATCGCCGTGCTGCGCTGGGACGCGCCGCGCCTGTTCGGCGGGCTCACGCACCGGGCGCTTCCTCTCGTGATCGCCAGCGCCGTCTTCGGCGTCGCCTCTCTGGTGCTGCTCTGGAAGCGGATCTATCCGCTCGTCCGGGCCGCCGCCATGCTCGGCGTCATCGCGGTGTTGTGGGGGTGGCCGCTGGCGCAGTATCCCCTCATGCTCCCGCCGTCGCTGTCCTACCGGCAGGCCGCCGCGGACCCCGCGGTGCTCACCGCCATGCTGATCGTGATAGCCATCGGAGTGGTGCTGATCGCGCCCTCCATGGCGTGGCTGCTCGCCGTCCAGCGGCGGGAGTTGCGCGACGCGGAAACGCCGGAGTGAGGCCGCCCATGGAGCCAAATGCACCCGGATCCCAGAGGGAAACACTACGGCCATCACGGCCCCCCGGAATATTCACTTGACGTGAAGTTAAGTTGAGGTCCTAGGGTCTTCTCCGTATCACCGGTGAGGGCCGAGGACGGGGGCGCCCCGGTGATCTTGATCGAAGCTTCGGCCGACTCAGACCAGGATCCGGTGGTGCGTCATGGACATGGAAGTGACCGCGTGGAACTCGCTGTACCACGCGATGAACGCCCAGGAGGACCGGCGGCCGTTCTCCATGGCCACGTTGCGGCGCATCGCCGGGTTCGCGCGGCCACACCGCCGCATGCTGGCGTGGTTCCTGCTGCTCAGCGTGATCTCGGCGGTGCTCGCGGTGGCGTCGCCCGTGCTCGCGGGCCGCGTCGTCGACGCGATCGTGCACGGCTCGGCGCTGGACACCGTCGTCTGGCTCGCCGTGCTCATCGCCGGCATCGCGCTGCTGGACGCCGGGCTGGGATTGTTCACGCGCTGGCTGTCGGCGAACATCGGTGAGGGGCTGATCCTCGACCTGCGCACGGCGGTGTTCGACCACGTGCAGCGCATGCCGATCGCCTTCTTCACGCGCACCAGGACCGGCGCGCTCGTCAGCCGTCTGAACAACGACGTCATCGGCGCCCAGCGGGCCTTCAGCGACACCCTCTCCGGCGTGGTGAGCAACATCGTGACGCTCGTGCTGACGCTGATCGTGATGATCGGCATCTCCTGGCAGGTCACCCTGATCGCACTGGTCCTGTTGCCTGTGTTCGTGCTGCCTGCCCGGCGCATGGGCTCCCGGCTGGCGCGGCTGGAGCGGGAGGCCGCCAACCACAACTCGCGGATGAGCACCCAGATGACCGAGCGCTTCTCCGCGCCCGGCGCGACGCTCATCAAGCTCTTCGGCAGGCCCGCGAACGAGTCGGCCGAGTTCGCCGCCCGGGCGCGGCGGGTGCGCGACATCGGCGTGCGCGCGGCCATGGTGCAGTCGGTGTTCGTCACCGCGCTGACGCTGGTCTCCGCGCTCGCGCTGGCGATCGTCTACGGTCTCGGCGGCTTCTACTCCCTGCGCGGGGAGCTCCAGCCGGGCGCCGTCGTCGCGCTCGCCCTGCTGCTCACCCGCCTGTACGCGCCGCTGACCGCCCTGGCGAGCGCCCGGGTCGAAGTGATGAGCGCGCTGGTGAGCTTCGAGCGGGTCTTCGAGGTGCTGGACCTGAAACCCCTGATCGCCGAGAAGCCGGGCGCGCGGGCCGTGCCGGACGGGCCGGTGGCGGTGGAATTCGACGACGTCCGCTTCGGCTACCCGGCGGCGGACAAGGTGTCGCTCGCGTCCCTCGAGGAGGTGGCGACCCTGGACACGCGAGGTGGCGTCGAGGTGCTGCACGAGGTGTCGTTCCGCGCCGAGCCCGGCCAGATGGTGGCGCTGGTCGGCTCGTCGGGCGCGGGTAAGTCGACGATCGCGCAGCTCCTCGCGCGGCTGTACGACGTCGACGCCGGAGCGGTGCGGCTGGGGGGGACGGACGTCAGGGACCTGACCGCCGTGTCGATCCGCGAGACGCTCGGCATGGTGACGCAGGACGGGCACCTGTTCCACGAGTCCGTCCGGGCGAACCTCCTGCTCGCGAGGCCGGAGGCCCCCGAGGAGGAGCTGTGGGACGTGCTGCGCCGCGCCCGGCTGGAGGACCTGGTCGCGTCGCTGCCCGACGGGCTTGACACCATCGTGGGCGAGCGCGGTTACCGCCTGTCCGGCGGCGAGCGCCAGCGGCTCACGATCGCCCGGCTCCTGCTGGCACGGCCTAGGGTGGTGATCCTCGACGAGGCCACCGCGCACCTGGACTCCACGTCTGAGGCGGCGGTGCAGGAGGCGCTGGCAGAGGCGCTCGCCGGGCGGACCGCCGTGGTCATCGCGCACCGCCTGTCCACCATCAGGGCCGCCGACCTCATCCTCGTCATCGAGGACGGCAGGGTCGTGGAGCGCGGCACGCACGCCGATCTGCTCGCCGCGAGCGGCAGGTACGAGGAGCTGTACCGCACGCAGTTCGACCAGCGCCGCGCGGCCGAAACGGTCGGCCAGTAACGGCCGTACGAGGGCAAGGCCGTCAGAGCAGCGTGCGGGAGGCCGGGCTCTCCGGCGGGAAGCCCGCCAGTGCGGCCGCCATGGTGGGATAGATGTCGAAGGCGGCGGCCAGGCCGGTGAGATCCATGATCTTCCTGGGCGTGGGGGAGAGGCAGCACAACGCGCAGGTCCCGCCGCACTTCCTGGCCTTGTCGCAGGCCCCCACCAGGAGCCGCAGGCCGGCCGAGTCGATGAAGCTCATGTGGGACAGGTCGAACAACAGCTTGGGGACGGCGTTCTGGAATGCCTTGTCGATGTTCTCCACCAGCTGGGGCGCTTCGTTCCTGTCCACCTCGCCGATGATCGTGATTACGGTGAACTCGCGACGGTGTTCCCTGTGTACCGTCAGCGGCATATGACCTCCCGGGCTGGACGCTGCCCCTCTCAGTCTGTTCCTGCCCGGCACGGGAACACAAGGACGCGGCCGGAAGGAAACGCGGCCAGGGCAAGTGTTCGTGCCGTGGCGCCCGCCGTGCCGCCCCACACCTCCGTACATGCCGGCCTGCGCCAGTCGCGCCGCGCGTCCATCGCCACCACCCTGCTCAAGGACCGCGTCCAGCGGATGGGAGAGGGCTGACCGCCCTCGCGGGCGAGCTGTGAGCCGGGGCAGGGTGCAACGCCGGGGGATGGACCAGGGCGGTAAGGCCTCGCGCCCGCCCACACGCCGCCTCCGAAATCGCCTATATAAACCGAAATCATGCTAAAACGGTCTCGGTGTGTCCGGCGACATCCGGGGTTCTATCCATGGACGGGCGAGTTGAAGATCCTGGTACATGGGCGAGGCCTGCCGAAGGGTTCGCCTGGTGCGAAGAACAGAGAGTGGAGAGAGCGCTCTCCCTAGAGAGTTACGCGCATGTTTCGTGTCTGTCAACAGTGCTCGACAACGTCTGCCCGGCGCGTGGTCGAAGCCCCGGACGGCGCACGGGCGCCCGCCGTGGAACTCCCGTCCCTGATCCCGACGGGTGCCGGGGGTCTCGGCGCGATGTCGCAGGGCAACCCCCGGATTCTCCGCCTGGAAGATCGGGTGTCCGGCGGCCTGACCTCCTTGTCCGAGGATGCCCGGAAGGTGACCTTGTGGGGCCCGACATGTTTCGCGGGAGTGAGCAGGGGGTTTCCAAATCGTCAGCGGAGGACTGTTGACAAGTCGGGGTGCAGCGGACAATCTCTGTCAGGAGAGCGCTCTCCCTTCCCGTCGTCGCCGTGAACGGCGGGCACCCCCCTTGTAACAAGGAGAGGCTGTGCATCCTTCTCGAAGTCCAGGCCTGTATCGCTTAGGCCTGCTCATCGCCTCCCTGGTCGTGTTGATCGCGTCCGGTCTGGCGGTGACCAGTCCCGCCATGGCCGTCGACACCCTGCTGTCCCAGGGGAAGACGGCGTCCGCCTCCTCCATTGAGAACGCGGGCACGCCCGCCTCGGCGGCGTTCGACGGGAACACCACCGGCACCCGCTGGTCCAGTGCCGCCAGCGACCCGCAGTGGCTCCAGGTGGACCTGGGCGCGTCGGCGACGATCAGCCAGGTCGTGCTGACCTGGGAGACCGCGTACGGCAAGGCGTTCAAGATCCAGGTGTCGGGCGACGGCTCGGCCTGGACCGACGTCTACTCGACCACGACCGGCACGGGCGGCACGCAGACGCTGGCGGTGTCCGGGACCGGCCGTTACGTGCGGATGTACGGCACTACGCGCGCGACCGCCTACGGCTACTCGCTGTGGGAGTTCCAGGTCTACGGCACGATCGGCGGCCCCACCCCGACCCCCACGCCGACCGCCTGTGGCACGGCGAACGCCGCGCAGGGGAAGCCCGCCACGGCGTCCTCTACTGAGAACGCCGGCACGCCCGCCTCGGCCGCCTTCGACGGCAACGCCGGCACCCGCTGGTCAAGCGCGGCGAGCGACCCGCAGTGGGTCCAGGTCGACCTCGGCTCCTCGCAGCAGATCTGCCAGGTTGTCCTGACGTGGGAGGCCGCGTACGGCAAGGCGTTCAAGATCCAGGTGTCGGGCGACGGCTCGGCCTGGACCGACGTCTACTCCACCACGACCGGGACGGGCGGCACGCAGACGCTGACCGTGACCGGGACCGGCCGCTACGTGCGGATGTACGGTACGACGCGCGCGACCGCCTACGGTTACTCGCTGTGGGAGTTCGCCGTGCGCACCGGGACGACCACTGGACCGCCCCCGCCGGCGTGCAGCACCGACCTCGGCCCGAACGTCTACGTCTTCGACCCCTCCATGCCGGCCACGACCATCCAGGACCGCCTGAACACGGTCTTCGCCCAGCAGGAGAAGAACCAGTTCGGCAACGAGCGGTACGCGCTGCTGTTCAAGCCCGGCACCTACAACGTCGGCGCCAGGGTCGGCTTCTACACCCAGGTCGCGGGCCTCGGACTGTCGCCTGACGACGTCACCATCAACGGCCCCGTCATGGTCGACGCCGGCTGGTTCAGCGGGAACGCCACCCAGAACTTCTGGCGGTCCGCCGAGAACCTGTCCATGAAGCCGAACGAGGGCTACAACCGCTGGGCCGTCTCCCAGGCCGCGCCCTTCCGCCGCATCCACGTGAAGTCCGACCTCCAGCTGGACGACGGCGGCGGCTGGTCGAGCGGCGGCTTCATCTCCGACACCAAGGTCGACGGCCAGGTGCGGTCGGGGTCGCAGCAGCAGTGGTTCAGCAGGAACAGCGACTTCGGCAGCTGGTCCGGCTCCGTGTGGAACATGGTCTTCACCGGAGTGAACGGCGCGCCGCCGCAGAACTTCCCGAACCCCTCGCACACCACCGTCGACCAGGCACCGCTCACCCGGGAGAAGCCGTTCCTCTACGTCGACTCGGCAGGGCAGTACAACGTCTTCACCCCCGCTCTGAGGACGAACTCCCGTGGCGCAAGCTGGACCGGCGGCACGACGGCCGGCTCCTCCATCCCGCTCAGCCAGTTCTGCGTCGCCAAGCCCAGTGACTCGGCTGCCACGCTGAACGCTGCGCTCGCCGCCGGCAAGAACCTGCTGTTCACTCCCGGGGTCTACCACCTCGACCAGACCCTGCGGGTGACCCGCGCCAACACCGTGGTACTCGGCCTCGGCCTCGCCACCCTGATCCCCGACAACGGCGTCACCGCCCTGTCGGTCGCCGACGTCGACGGCGTGAAGCTGGCCGGCCTGCTCATCGACGCGGGCCCGGTCAACTCCTCGGTGCTGGTGGAGGTCGGGCCCACCGGCTCGACCGCCGGCCACGCCGCCAACCCGACCACCCTGCAGGACGTGTTCGTCCGCATCGGCGGGGCACACGTCGGCAAGGCCACGACCAGCGTCGTGGTCAACAGCAACAACGTGATCGGCGACAACCTGTGGCTGTGGCGGGGAGACCACGGCACGGGCATCGGCTGGACCGTCAACACCGCGGACACCGGCCTGGTGGTCAACGGCGCTGACGTGATCATGTACGGCCTGTTCGTCGAGCACTACCAGAAGTACGAGGCAGTGTGGAACGGTGAACGTGGCCGGACCTACTTCTTCCAGAACGAGTTCCCCTACGACCCGCCCAACCAGGCGAGCTGGATGAACGGCGGCCTTCAGGGATACGCGGCCTACAAGGTCGCGGACTCTGTCAACACCCATGAGGCGTGGGGAGTCGGGAGCTACTCCTACTTCAACGTCGACCCGTCGATAGTGGCGGACCGGTCGTTCGAAGTGCCACAGAAGCCAGGCGTCAAGTTCCATGACCTGGTGATCGTCTCACTCGGCGGAGTCGGCACGATCCGCCACGTCATCAACACCACCGGAGGACCGGCGAACACGAGTACGCAGGTCGTCTACCTCAACCAATACCCGTAAAGAACAGTCCCGGCCCCGCCGCCATCGGCGGCGGGGCCCGGAGCTCATGAGTTGGAGGTCTTCTGGCCGTTATGGCCTCCTACGGCTTCCCGCCATCAGGCGGTGAAGCCGCTCTGGCGTATGGCGACTCCTTCGGCAGCCGGCCGAAGTCGCGATCAAAGTGAGGGGATTTATTGTGTTTATACGGAAGTTCGGATCCATAACCGTCGCGGGTGCCCTTCTGGCGGCGGCCGCGGCGTGCGGCGGCGGTTCCACCGGCAGCAGCGCCGGCGGCGGCAGCACCGACAGCGGTGCCGCCAAGACGCTCACTTACTGGGCGTCCAACCAGGGCACGAGCCTCGACAGCGACAAGCAGGTCCTCCAGCCGGAGCTGGACAAGTTCGCCAAGCAGACCGGCATCAAGGTGAACCTCGAAGTGGTCCCCTGGGCCGACCTGCTCAACCGGATCCTCGCCGCGACCACCTCGGGCAAGGGCCCGGACGTCGTCAACATCGGCAACACCTGGTCGGCCTCGTTGCAGGCCACCGGGGCTTTCATCCCGTTCGACGACACGCTGCTGGCCGGGGTCGGAGGCAAGGACCGCTTCCTCGGCCCGAGCCTCGCCGCGACCGGCGCCACCGGCAAGCCGCCCACGGCGATCCCGATCTACGGCATGACGTACGGGCTGTACTACAACAAGAAGATGTTCAAGGACGCGGGTATCGCCAACCCGCCGACCACCTGGGACGAACTGATCGCCGACGGCAAGAAGCTGACCAACGGCAAGCAGTGGGGCCTCAGCGTGGAGGGCGCCAGCGTCAGCGAGAACGCCCACCACGCCTTCATCTTCGGCCAGCAGCACGGCGCCGACCTGTTCGACGCGAGCGGCAAGCCGCAGTTCGACTCACCGCAGGAGGTCGCGGCGATCAAGCAATACCTCGACCTCATGGCGGTCAGCAAGATCGTTAACCCGAGCAACGCCGAGTATTCCAACGGCACCGAGGCCGTGGCGGACTTCGCCAACGGCAAGGCCGCCATGCTGATGTGGCAGTCCGCCGCCTCGTCGTTCAAGGCCGCGGGGATGACCGAGGACCAGTACGGCCTCGCTCCCATCCCGCTGCCCGCCCCCGGCTCCGGTGGCAAGCAGGTCAACGGCATGGTGGCAGGCATCAACCTGGCCCTGTTCAACTACACGAAGAACAAGGACGGCGCGCTCAAGTTCGCGAAGTTCATGACCAGCCCGGAAGAGCAGCAGATCCTGAACAAGGCGTACGGATCGCTGCCCACCGTCCAGGACGCCTACAACGACCCGGCGTTCCAGACCCCTACCGTCAAGGCGTTCCAGCAGATCCTGGCCAACACCGCCGCGCCGCTGCCGCAGGTGGCCGAGGAGAGCCAGTTCGAGACCCTGGTCGGCACCGCCATGAACCAGCTCTGGGCGGACGCCGCCAGTGGCAAGCCGATCACCGAGGAGTCCGTGAAGGCCAAGCTCACCCAGGCGAACCAGCAGGTCCAGGCCGGTAACTGAGCCGCTGGAAGCCTCCACCGTCGCGGTGCCGGGCGGGCGTCTTCCCTCGATCGTTCTCACGGTCGTCGCCCGCCCGGCCCCGTCCATCCTCTGCGCCGCCTGGACGGACGGGGCCGTGACGGCCTGCGCCCGCGGGCCACTTCACGTACAGACTGACAATTCATGACAAACATGGACGGATAGCCCACGGCGCGAGCAGACTACAGTCCATGACCTGCCTGGACTCCCCGGTCCGTGGCTCCGGTCGCACTGACATCGGACAGACCGCGACGTGACCAGAACGACAGCCACGATCCGCCTGTGACGCCGGAATCCGGCCGACCGGGCGGAGCACGATCCACCTTGCAACGCCGTTCAACGACCGGCCCTGCCGAATCGAGAGGAATAGATGGTCGCGCCTACCACGCCTCATCACGACGAGCGGCGCAGACCCGCGCCACGGGAAGGCCGGCGGCCCACGCCCGGGGGCGGGCTGCCGTCCCGGATCGCCGGCCGGATCCCGGTGCGGCTACGCCGCCTCGGCGTGCCCTACCTGCTGATCCTCCCGGCGATCCTCCTCGAGCTGCTCATCCACGTGATCCCGATGCTGATCGGCGTCGGGATGAGCTTCCTCAAGCTCACGCAGTTCTTCATCAGGAACTGGTCGGAGGCCCCCTTCGTGGGGCTCGCGAACTACCAGATCGCGGTCGACTTCAACTCGGCGGTGGGCAGCTCGCTGCTCCACTCGTTCATGATCACCGTTGTCTTCACCGCTCTGGCGGTCGGGTTCTCCTGGCTGTTCGGCACGGTCGGGGCGGTGCTGATGCAGGGGGCCTTCCGCGGTCGCGGGTTCCTGCGCACTTTCTTCCTGGTCCCGTACGCGCTGCCCGTCTACGCCGGCGTGATCACCTGGAGCTTCATGTTCCAGCGGGACAACGGCCTGGTCAACCACGTGCTCATCGACCAGCTCCACCTGGGCGCCGACCGGCCGTTCTGGCTGATCGGCGGCAACAGCTTCGCCGCCGTGGTGGTGGTTTGCGTGTGGCGGTCCTGGCCGTTCGCCTTCCTGATCCTCATGGCCGGGCTGCAGAACATCGACAGCGACCTGTACGAGGCCTCGGCCATCGACGGGGCCGGCTGGTGGCGGCAACTGCGCTCGATCACGATGCCCATGCTGCGTCCGGTGAACCAGGTGCTGGTCCTGGTGCTGTTCCTGTGGACCTTCAACGACTTCAACACGCCGTACGTGCTGTTCGGGAAGGCGGCGCCGCAACAGGCGGACCTCATCTCGGTGCACATCTACCAGAGCTCGTTCATCACCTGGAACTTCGGCTCGGGCTCGGCGATGTCCGTCCTGCTGCTGCTGTTCCTCCTCGTGGTGACGGCGGCGTACCTGGCTATCACCTCCCGGAGGAGGAGCAATGCGTGAACCGCGCTGGCTGCCGTGGGCGCGCTGGATCGGCCTCGGATTCCTCGGCCTGTTCACGCTCGTCCCGCTGTATGTGATGGTGAGCTCGTCGATCAAGCCGCTGCAGGACGTGCAGGGCGTCTTCCACTGGGTCCCCTCCACGATCACCCTCCGGCCCTTCGCCGACATCTGGGAGACCGTGCCGCTGGCCCGCTACTTCGGCAACAGCCTGATCGTGGCGTCCATCGCCTCGGTGGCGTCGGTGACGGTGGCGATCTTCGCCGCCTACGCCGTCAGCCGTTACCGGTTCCCCGGCCGCCGGGCGTTCACCATCACGGTGCTGTCCACCCAGATGTTCCCCGGCATCCTGTTCCTGCTCCCGCTGTTCATGATCTTCGTGAACGTCGGCAACGCCACCGGCCTGGAGCTCTACGGAACCCGCACCGGGCTGATCATCACGTATCTGACGTTCTCGCTGCCGTTTTCGATCTGGATGCTGGTCGGCTACTTCGACTCCATCCCGGTGGCGCTGGACGAGGCGGCGAAGGTGGACGGCAACGGGCCGCTCGGGGCGCTGTTCCGGGTGGTGATCCCGGCCGCGATCCCCGGCATCGTGGCGGTCGCGATCTACGCGTTCATGACGGCGTGGGGAGAAGTGCTCTTCGCCTCGGTCATGACCGACGACTCCACCCGCACCCTGGCCGTCGGGCTACGGGGCTACGCGACGGAGAACAACGTCTACTGGAATCAGGTCATGGCGGCGTCCCTGGTGGTGAGCGTGCCCGTCGTGGCCGGCTTCCTGCTCCTCCAGCGCTACCTCGTCCAGGGCCTGACCGCCGGTGCGGTGAAGTGACAAGGACTAACTTTCGTAGATCATTTCATGCGATGATTCAAGAGCGGACGGGAGGTAGAGGACGAAGCGCGCGCCGCGGGGGCTGTCCTCGATGCGGAGGGTGCCCCCGGTGGCCTCGGCGATCTGCCGGGCGATCGGCAGCCCCAACCCGGTGCCTCCCGCGTCCTTGTTGCGGCTCGCGTCCAGCCGGGTGAATCGCTGGAAGACCAGCTCGCGCTTGTCCGGATCGATGCCGGCCCCGTCGTCGATGATCTCCAGCACCGCAGCGCCATGCGGGAAGCGTCGACCGACGGGATCGCCGCCCGGCTCATGCCGTACGGTGACGGTGATCGTGGTGTCGGCATGCCGTTCGGCATTGTCGAGGAGGTTGGTGACCAGTCGACACAGCCGCAACCGGTCGCCGATCACCGCAACGCCGGGCTCAAGCGAGCATTCCACCCTCTTGATCATGTCGTGGCGGTTCCGGCATTCCGCGGCGACGACTTCGGCGAGGTCCACGGGGTCGTGTGCGCCCGGCATCCCGGAGTCCAGCCGTGCGATGATCAACAGGTCGGAGACGATCGCCTGTAGCCGGTCCAGGCCGCCTAGCACGGCTCGGCCGGTCCGGGGCCAGTCGTGATCCGGCGTGGCCATCAGCGCGTCCTCCACCTCGGCGCGTATGGCGGTGATCGGGCTGCGCAGGTCGTGGGAGGCGTCGGAGGCGAACCGGCGCTGCTGTTCCATCGCGGCCTGTAGCCGGCTCAAGGTTTGGTTGACGCTGTCGGCCAGATCGTGGATCTCATCCTCGCTGGTTGGTACGGGCACCCTGCGGCTGGGGGAGATCTCGTTGATCTCGTCGAGTTCCGCTCGGATGGCGGTCACCGGCCTGAGAGATGCCTTGGAGATCCGGTGGCCGAGGTAGGTGACGGTCGCGGCGAGCACCACCGCGGATCCTCCCACCAGCGCTGCCAGCCGCGGATCGACCCATGGGGGGACTACTGGGGAGGCGCTGTAGACGATCCAGTTCTCACCTGCGCGGTGGGCCCACTGCGCGACCACGATGTCGCATTCGCCAGGCGGGAAGACCCCCTCGCATCCGACGGAGGTCACGCTGTTCTTGCCATTGGGAGTGAACGTCGCCATGGCCTGCTTGCCCCGTAGTTCCCCGGTCGAGGCGACGACCTGACCCCGTGAGTCGACAACCTGGATGTGGCGGAACTGGCGCCCGGCGAGAGGATAGCCCAGCTGGCCCCGCTCTACTGAGAGGGCCACGCGGCCGCCGTTCGCTGCGATCTCCTCGGTGAGCTCGTTGGTAGCGAGACTTCTGACGGCGATCAAGAGCAACGTGGCGAGCAACGCAGTGAGCAGGGTCGCCACCACGCCGGCGAACAGAGTGATGCGCGTTGTGACAGCCAGTCGATGTCGCGGGCTCATCGTGCACCCCCGCTCTGATTCCTTTGCAGGGAGTCAGGCCTGAGTTGGCGGCTGCGCTCGGCGGGGCGATATCGCGCCCGGATAGGCGACCCATGCCCCCAAGGATGGAACGCTCCACCATATTTTACCTCATCCGCAAAGGCGGGACCGGGTAATGACCGGCCCGGGGTGAAGGAGCTCAGGCGGAGTCCCGGACCACCAGGGACGGCTCGAAGATGACCGAGGTCACCGGCTGGTCCGGGTCGTCGACCTGTGCCAGCAGCATCCGCGCCATCTCGGCCGCCATGTCCTCCACGGGGTGGCGGATCGTCGTCAGCGGCGGCCGGCTCGCGGTCGCTGCGCTGCTGTCGTCGAAGCCGACGACGGCGACGTCGTCCGGCACGCGGCAGCCGTGGTGGCGCAGCACCGGCAGGGCGCCCTGGGCCATCAGGTCGTTGGCGACGAAGAGGCCGTCGATGCCGGGGTGCTCGCTCAGCAGCCGCTCCATCGCGGCCTCACCGCTGCCGAGGGTGAAGTTGCCCTCGGCGCAGGGGATGTACGGATAGCCGTGCGCGGCCATCGCGTCACGGAAGCCGGACAGGCGGTCCTGGCTGGCGGGCACGTTCAGCGGCCCGGCGATGGTCGCGACGCGGCGGCAGCCGCGCGCCACCAGGTGGTCGGCCGCGAGCTTGGCCCCCGACCTGTGGGCGACGTCGACGTAGCTGATGGGGATCGGCTCGGCGGGCCGGGCGAACAGCACGGCGGGCAGCGACGCGTCGACCAGCAGCCGGGGAAGAGGGTCCTCCGCCTGGGTGGAGACGAGGACGGCGCCGTCGGCGTTCCCCTGCCTGAGGTACGCGATGACCTGCGCGCGGGCCTCGGCGGTCTCGGCGAACATCAGAATCGGGTGGATGCCGAGAGGCCGGAGGAAGCCGACGACGCCGCTCGCCACGCGGCCGAAGAAGGGGTCGGCGAAGACCTGGCTGTGAAAGGGACTCTCCTCGCTCTCCTCGCCCGCGCCGGAGACCACCAGGGCGATGGCCCCGGTGCGGCGCGTGACGAGGGAGCGGGCCGCCCTGTTGGGGACGTAGCCGGTGTCGGCGATGGCGCGCCGGACCGTCTCCTGGATCGTGGGATCGACGTTGCGGATCCCGTTGATGACGCGGGAGACGGTGGCGCGGGAGACACCCGCCGCGCGAGCCACGTCCTCCAGGGTGGGGGATGCCGACACCGGCGGGCGACCTTGGCTCATGTGGCTTTTATAGCATGGCGGGAGAGCGCTCTCCAAAGTGTCCCGCACCCCGGCCCCGCGATGTCACACGGAGGTGACCGTGCCGGCCGACGTCACGGTGCCCAATGGTAGATCGTCGGCGGACCTCCCGGCCAGCACGGTGAAGCCCCCGCGCTCGGTCTCCCACGCGTGGTGCTCGGCGGACCAGTGCTGGAAAGCGCGTCCCGGCACCTCGACGGTGACCTCCACGCTCTCGCCGGGCCCCGCCTTGACCCGCGCGTACCCGGCGAGCCAGCGCGCCGGGCGAAGCACGCCGCTCTCGGGCCGGGTCAGGTACACCTGCACGACCTCGCCGCCCGCCCGCTCGCCCGTGTTGCGCAGCCGTACCTTCACCGGGAACGGACGGCCGGGCTCGACGCTGTCGGGCGCGACCACGCTCTCGTACGACCAGGTGGTGTATCCGAGTCCGTGGCCGAACCAGTAGGCGGGGCCGGTGTCCTCGCGTAGCCACGCCCGGTAGCCGATGTTCAGGGCCTCGGCGTACTCCAGGATGCCGTCGACGGGCATGGTGCCGATGAGGGCCCGGTCGGCCCACGTGGTGGGCAGGCGCCCGCCGGGCTCCGACACGCCGAAAAGCACGTCCGCGAGGCCGCCTCCGTACTCCTGGCCGGGGAACCAGCTCAATAGCACCGCGGGCACCTCATCACGCCAGGGCATGGCGACAGGACCGCCCGCGTTGACCACCACGACGGTGTCGGGGTTGGCCGCCAGCACCGCGCGGACCAGAGCGTCCTGGTCGCCGGGCAGGGACAGGTCCTCGCGGTCGAAGCCTTCGCTCTCCACCTCCTCGGTCGTGCCGACCACCACGATCGCGACGTCAGCTGCCCTCGCCAGCTCGACGGCGGCCGTGAACTCCTCCTCGGCGCTGAGGCGCGGAGAATCGGCGGCCAGCACCGAGGCGAGCCCGGTGTCGGGGTCGAGCCGCCGCCGGGCGACCAGCTCGACCTCCTGGCCCGCGGTGAGGGTGAGCGATGCGTGCCGGTAGGGCGGGGTGAGGCTCACGGTGGCCGGGTCGTCGGTGTCGCGCTCGACCTCCTCGTCGATCAGCGTGGTGCCGTCCGCCTCAAGGAGGACGTGGCCCCATCCGGCCACCGCCAGGCTCCAGACGCCGTCGACGTCGGGGCGCAGGCGGGCGCGGATCTCCACGGTGGCCGAGGCGTCGACGAGCGCGGTCTCAAGGACGCGCCCGGTCAGGCGGTGCTCGGAGTACATCTCCTCGCCCTCGGCCGACAGCAGCCGTACGAGCACGCCCGGCTCGCCGGTCAGCGGGTTGCGGGCGTTGCCGGGGTCGAGCGGCGTGGGGTTGGTCTCGATGCGCACGCCGGCGGCGTGGCCGACCTCGGCCCGTCCGGCGAGGGCCTCACGGACGCCCTCCAGGGGGGAGACGACGGAGACCGGGTAGACACCCGCGCTGCCGCCGCCCTGGATTCGCGGCACGGCGGCGTTGGGGCCGATCACCGCGACCCTGTGCAGCCGTCCTGAGTCCAGGGGGAGGACCGACCGCTCGTTGCGCAGCAGCACGGTACCGGCCACGACGGCCTCGCGCAGCAGCGCCCTGCTCTGCTCGTCGTTCGCGGGATGCAGGGCGTTGAGGTCGGAGGCCGGCTGGGTGGGCGGCGCGTCGTCCGCCGACAGCGCGCCCACGCGGGAGGCCAGGCGCAGCAGGCGCCGGACCTTCTCGTCGATCGCCTCCTCCGGCACCTGGCCTGCCCGTACGGCGGCGACGAGGGCGTCGCCCCAGGGTCCGCCGGGACCTGGCATTGCGAGGTCCTGCGAGGCCAGACCGGCCGCGACGGTGGAGCGTACCGCTCCCCAGTCGGAGATCACCATGCCGTCGAAGCCCCACTCGCCCTTCAAGGGCTCGGCGAGGAGGGGGTTCTCGGTCATGGTGGCGCCGTTCACCCCGTTGTAGGCGGCCATGACCACCCACACCCCCGCCTCGACGGCGGCCTCGAACGGCACTATGTACAACTCGCGCAGTGTCCGCTCGTCGACGCGCGCGTCGAGCGTGAGCCGGTCGGTCTCGGAGTCGTTGGCGACGTAGTGCTTGGCGGTCGCGGCGACGCCGCGCGACTGCACGCCCCGGATGTACGCCACGCCGAGCCGGGCGGTGAGCAGCGGGTCCTCGGAGTAGCACTCGAAGTGCCTGCCGCCGAGGGGCGAGCGGTGCAGGTTGATCGTCGGCGCCAGCAGGATGTCGACGCCCTTGCGCCGCGCCTCGGCCGCCACCAGCACGCCGAGCCGCTCCACCAGGCCCTCGTCCCAGCTCGCGGCCAGCGCGGTGGGGGAGGGGAGGGTCAGGGAGGTGCTCCGCTCGTCCCAGCCCTGGCCCCGGACGCCGATCGGGCCGTCGGAGGTCACGATCGAACGCAGGCCGATGTCCGGCTCCGCGTGAGTGCGCCACGCGGTCGCCCCGGTGAGCAGCCTCACCTTTTGCTCAAGGTCGAGCTTCTGCACCACGTCATCGAACTGGTCGTCGGTCACTCTGGTTCCTTCCGGGGGTTGGAGAGCGCTCTCCCTCATGGCCAAAGATTCACCGTAGGGGGCGGGGATGTCAATGGGCGGGCGAGGATATCGGGCGGGGAGCCGATCGGGTTACCGGTGCGTGAGCAGCACGTTTCGCCCTGGTTGCGGATGAGCCTTGACAGTACTCGACGGGCGGGTGCACTCTCCATTCGGAGAGCGCTCTCCCTCTGTTACCCCGTTGCCATCTCCGGCCGGCATCCCCCGTATCGAGGAGAGATCGTGCATCCATCCCCCAGCCCAGGCACGTACAGGTTGGGCCTGCTCATCGCCGTTCTGGTCGCGCTGGTCGCGTCCGGCCTGGCGCTGACCGCCCCGGCCATGGCCGTCGACAGCCTTCTGTCGCAAGGGAAGCCGGCGACGGCCTCCTCATCTGAAGGCGCCGCCTGGAGCCCCTCCGGGGCCGTCGACGGAAACCTCACCGGCACCCGCTGGGCCAGCGCCTTCAGCGACCCGCAGTGGCTCCAGGTCGACCTCGGGGCCACCGCGACGATCACCCAGGTGGTGCTGACCTGGGAGGCCGCGTACGGCAAGGCTTTCAAGATCCAGGTGTCGCCTGACGGCTCCGCCTGGACCGACGTGTACTCCACCACCACCGGCACCGGAGGCGTGCAGACCCTGCCCGTCTCGGGGTCAGGCAGGTACGTGCGCATGTACGGCACGGCACGGGCGACCGGGTACGGCTACTCGCTGTGGGAGTTCCAGGTGTACGGCACGACGGGGTCGAATCCGTCGCCGACTCCGACCGTAACGCCCACCCCTCCCGGCAACTGGACCGACATCTGGAAGGACGACTTCGACGGAAACGCGGGAACCTCCCCGTCGGCGGCGAACTGGCTCCTGCGCACCGGCACCCAGTACCCGGGCGGCGCCGCGAACTGGGGGACCGGCGAGGTCGAGACCATGAGCGCCTCCACCGCCAACGTCTCCCTCGACGGCACCGGAAAGCTCGCCATCAAGGCCGTCAGGGACGGCGCCGGCAACTGGACCTCCGGGCGGGCCGAGACGCAGCGCACCGACTTCACCCCGCAGCCAGGCGAGCAGCTGAGGTTCACCGCGAAGCTCAAGCAGCCCGACGTGGCCAACGCCATGGGGTACTGGCCCGGCTTCCGCGCGACCGGCGCCGCCTACCGGGGCAACTACAACAACTGGCCGGGCGTCGGCGAGACCGAC
>JAOPYI010000140.1 GCA_025964675.1 Sphaerisporangium sp.
GTGTCGGCGGCGGATTGGAGCTCGCGCTCGCGTGCGACCTCATCGTGGCGGGAGCCTCCGCCAAGCTGGGGTCGGTCGAGGCCACCGTTGGCCTCCATCCGCTGATGGGCGGGATCCAGCGGATCGCGCAGCGGGCAGGCGCGGCACGGGCCAAGGAGATGGCGATGCTGGGCCGCAGGTACGACGCCCACACGCTGGAACGCTGGGGGGTGATCAACCGCGTCGTCGCCGACGATCGCCTCCGGGCGACGACCATGACCCTCGCCCGCGAGCTCGCCGCCGGCCCGACCGTGGCCCACGCCGCCACGAAGGCCCTGGTCTCTGTGGCCGTCAACCACGGTGTCGGGGCCGCCGACAAGGCTATGGCCGAGCTGCAGAAGGCCATCTTCCGCTCGCAGGACTTCCGCACGGGGGTGGACTCCTACCGGGACAACGGGCCGGGCATGGCGAACTTCAGGGGGTGCTGAGCATGGCTCCGCTCGACGGAACTCGTGTCGTCGACTTCTCCCGGGTGCTCGCCGGGCCGCTGTGCGCGCAGACCCTGCTGCAACTCGGCGCCGACGTCATCAAGGTGGAACCACCCGCGGGTGATCTCGCCCGGTCCGCGTTTCCCCGTAAAGGTGAAATATCCGGTTATTACGCGCAGCAGAACTCCGGCAAGCGCAACCTGTCGATCGATCTGAACGTTCCGGGGGCGCAGGAGATCGCGCTGAGGTTATGCGATCGCGCCGACGTGGTCGTGGAGAACTTCCGGCCCGGCACGCTGGCGTCGTTCGGCCTCGGCTATGACCGCGTCGCCGCCCGCAACCCCGCCGTCGTCTATGCCTCGATCAGCGGATACGGCCAGCACGGCCCGTGGAGCTCACGCATGGCGTACGCCCCGACCGTGCAGGCCGAGACCGGCGTCACGGCGATCACCGAGCAGCAGTTCGGCGACCCGGACGGCCGGCCGCGCACCGACTCGCTCTCCCATGCCGACGTCTACGCCGGCCTGCACGCCGCGATCGCCATCCTGGCGGCGCTCCATCGCCGGAACGCTACAGGCGAGGGGCAGTACATCGATGTCGCAATGGCGGCGGTGATGTTGTCGATCAACGAGCGGGTGCACGCGGACCTGTCGGGTGAGAACCTGGGCGCCGAGGTGCCGATACTCGGGGCGACCGACTGCCCCTTCTTCACCGGCCCCGGCGGCGAGACGTTCGTCAGCCCGATGAGCCTGGTCGGCAGCGAGTCCTTCCCGTTCTATCTGGCGGCCATGCGCCGGCCCGGCCTCGCCGAGGATCCGCGATTCCGTACGCCGGAGGCGAGACTGCGGCATCTGGACGTCCTGCACGGCATCGTGCAGGACTGGATCTGGACCTTCGACGACATGGCCTCGCTCGACGCCCAGCTCGACGAGGCGAAGATCGCCACCGGGCGGGTGCGGTCGGTCGAGGGCATCGCCGGCAGCGAGTGGGCCGCTCAGTGGGGGGCGACCCGTACCGTGCCCGACCGCGCGGGCGGGGAGATAACGCTGCCTGCGGCGCCCTGGCACTTCAGCGCCGACGAGCGGCCTCCCGCACGGCCTGATCTTCCGGCCCGGCAGGGGGAGCACAACCAGCAGGTGTTGCGTGAGCTGGACTACGACGATGCGGAGATCGCCGCCTTCAGGGACAGCGGTGTGCTGGTTCAGCCGGGCGCTGCGGCGGGCTAGCAAAGGGGGAACCACACAGCCGCCGTCCTAGGCACCGTGCACGAGGTCCATCGGCTGGCCGTCGGCCTCGGCGATACGTTCGACGGGTTCAGGAGCAGGGTTCGGCCTCTGCCCGTCCGGCGCCGTCACCATGGTGACCACCAGAATCGTGGCGGCCGCGCTCGCCGCCGATGCCAGCCATGGAGCCGCCGCTCGGCGGCCGTGGCGTGCCGCCCGTGGGGCGACTTAGACCACCTGACGACGATTTCCTACCACTGGCCGATGCTGGCATTGCCCTGCGATCGGACGCGGAGAATTGTCCGGTTTGACACGTTGCCTCGTTCAAGGGGAGTCAGACCGATGGTGAGCGACACATGGGATCCCGAGGGACAAGAATCACGGCCTCACGCAGGAATCAGCTCCGAAGCCAAGCACGTCCAGGTCAGCCGGCGGGCAGTCCTCGCCGGTGCGGGTGGGGTGGTTGCCGCTCTCGCCACAGGTGGTGTCCTTGCCCGCCAATTAGGCGTTGACGTGGCGGAGGCAGCCGCTGGCAGCACATCCGGCAGGTTGTCGCTGACGGAAGGGTCAATGATCCAGCTCACCGTGTCGCCGAACCACGACACCATCATGATGAACTTGCTCGGCATGCTCTGGACTCTGCCGGCATCTGGGGGTGAGGCGACGAAAATCACGGGGCTCGACACCGACCCGGCCTACCCGAGCTGGTCTCCGCTGGGAGACGACATCGTCTTCCAGTCCTACATGGATGGCCGGTACCACATTTGGATGATGAAGCCGGACGGTTCACAGCTCCGTCAGCTGACATCGGGAGGCTGGGACGACCGGGAGCCCGTCTACTCCCCAGACGGCAGACAGATCGCGTTCTCGTCCGACCGTGACGGCGGCGAGTACAACATCTGGATCCTGGAGGTCGGCGGCGGCAAATTACGCCAGGTCACGCAGGCGGCGACGGGCGTCTCGAACTACTACCCCACCTGGTCGCCGGACGGCACGGAGATCGCCTACGTCGAGAACGCCCCCGGCACCCAGTTGATCAAGGCCGTCTCCGTGTCGGGGCAGGGCGTGCCGCGCGTGCTCTACGCCCACACCTCAGGAATGGTGTACTCACCGACCTGGTCGCCGGACGGTGCCTCGATCGCATACGTGCTGCAAGGAGGTCCGCCCCCCGACGACCACCACCCGGACAAGCCGGCGCTTCCCCGGCTGCTGGTCAACGGTGCGCCGCTGACCAGCAAGGAGGATGTCTTCACCTTCCCCCCGCAGTGGCTGGACAACCACACGCTGCTCTATGCCTCGGACGGGAAGATCCGCCGGCGCGATCTCAGCAGCGGTGACCTCCAGACCGTTGCCTTCACTGCGGCGGTGAGTTTCCATCGCGCGTCCTACAAGAAGCAAAAGTTCAACTTCGATAAAGAGGACCCTCAGGCCGTCAAGGGCGTTGCCAACCCGGTCCTCTCACCGGACGGAACTACGGTGGCGTTCGTCGCGCTGAACGAGCTGTGGACCATGAAGATCGGCAAAAAGCCCGTCAAGGTGACCGATGACGTGTACTACAAGGCGACGCCGTTCTGGTCGCCTGATGGCAGGTCGCTCGCCTACTCGTCGGACAAAAACGGCCCGGAAGCGATCTACATCAGAGACTTGGCCACAGGCCAGGAGCGCAAGCTGACCGGGCCGTTCTCGGGCGCGCAGGTGCGGGGGGCCTGGTCCCCGGACGGAAACAAGATCGCGTTCGTGTCCGCGACGACTGGTTTGGGGGACGCCGCCACCTATGTGGTGGACGTAGCCACGGGCGAGATGCGGCAGGTCCTCACGCCGCTGTTCGAGCCTGGGCGGCCGTCCTGGGGTCCGGACAGCAACATCTTGGCGTTGGCGGCGTACCAGCCCTACTCGAACCGGTTCCGTGAGGGGCACAGTCTGATTCTCACGGTTGACGTCACGACCGGTGCGCGGGAGTGGCACAACCCCTATCCCTGGAACACCATCAGCAACCGCAAGGGGGACCTCGGTCCGGTGTGGTCACCGGACGGCAGGTACATGGCCTACGTCCTCGACGGCGTGCTCTGGGTGCTGCCCGTGGACTCGCATGGCCGGCCGGTGGGCGAGCAGCGGCAGGTGACGGAGGAGAACGCCGACGCGGTGAGTTGGTCCGGCGACTCCAGCACACTGCTGTACCTCTGCGACGGCCGGCTACGCCAGGTGGAGCGGTCTGGCGGCGCACCCCGGACGGTGCCACTGGACCTGACCTGGAAACCGGCCAAGCCGACCGGAGTTCAGGTCATCAACGCCGGGACGCTCTGGGACGGCCAGAGTGCGAACCTACGGAATAACGTCGACATCGTCGTCGAGGGCAACCGCATCGTCGACGTCCGCGAGCACCAACCGAACCATCGTTACGGCAACAGCGCTACCTTCGTTGACGCATCGGCTCTCACCGTGATGCCGGGACTGTGGGAAGCCCACGGGCACGAGCAGCTGGACCAACCATACGTGGGCGGTCGCAAGGGCCGATTCATGCTGGCCATGGGCATCACCAGCGTGATGGGCATGGGTGACCCGGCCTACGAGGCGCTGGAGCAGAGTGAGTCCGAACAGGCCGGCTCCCGCCTCACACCGCGCTACTTTTGGGCCGCCGAGTCGATCGACGGCGAGCGGGTCAACTACGACTTCATGCGGGCCACCGCGAACGAGAAGTCATTGGACCGCCAACTGGAACGGATCAAAGCGCTGCGCCCGAGCATCCTGAAGACCTACGTACGGCTCCGCAACGACTGGCAGGCCAAGGCGATCGAAGCCTGCCACGAACTCGGCATGCCGTCGTTCTCGCACTATGTGTGGCCCGCCGCGGCCAACGGTCAGGACTCGTGCTCGCACTACGCCACCCAACGGCTGGGATACCAGCTACCGGTGTCCGCGGCCAACAAGGCCTACGACGACACGATCCAGCTGCACGCCCAGTCGCACATGGCGGTCGAGCTGACCCGCGGTGACGGCTCGTTGGTGGGCACCTACCCCGGCATCATGGCCGACCCGCGCACGCTGAAGCTGCTCAATCCGTGGCAGTACAACGCGATGCGGAACCACTACAACTCAACGCTGAGCCCCACCGCGGAGGCCTCCCTCCGGCAATTCGTCAGCGATCACGCGCGTATCCTGCGCGCCGGCGGCACCGTGCTCGGCGGCACCGACGAACCGCTGGGACTCAACGTCTGGGGCCTTCAGCCGACCCTCGCCGGGTTCACGCGTTGGGGGTTCACGCCATACGAGGCACTGCGTACGGTGACAACGTTGCCGGCCAAGGTGATGGGCCTGGAGTCGGAACTGGGGACCGTGCAGCGTGGGCGGCTGGCGGATCTGAGCTTCGTCCGCGGTAATCCGTTGCAGGACATCCACCACGCCGCCAACGTCGCGATGGTCATGAAGGACGGCCACCTGTACACCGTCGATCAGTTGATCGCGCCATACGCGAACGTCGACTTGAACGGCTGAACGCGCGCAGCCCTGGGCACGACGAGCATCTCTGGGGAATGCGGACCGGGGCTCGCACGCGTCGCTTCGAATGAGGCTTCGTCCGCCTGGCGGTTTGGAACCCTACGCGGACGGCACGTGCGCGCCCCGACCCCAGCCTCGGCCGTTGTCCAGTTGGCCCGGTTGGTGGTCAGGAAGAAGGACGTCCCTGCTGATCTGGGAGGATCTGACTTGTCGAAGAGGCCGTTGAACAACCTGATCAACCCCTGGGGGCAAGGGCGGACGGGAGTCGCCCGGCCGCGGGGTGGCGCGACTGTCGGCGCGTGGCGTGCGGCGACCATGGCGCTGGCGATCCTGGCTGGAGTCATTGCCCTCCAGGTCGCCGCCGCAGGTCCAGCGGCCGCGCACACCAGGCTGGTGTCCTCCTCCCCGGGCAAGGGCGCCAAGATGGATCGGCTGCCCCAGGTGGTGAAGCTGAAATTCAGCGAGGTGGTACGCCAACCGGCTGCCCTCGTCGTCACCGGACCCGACGGCACCGAGATCTCCACTGGGAAGGCCGCCGTCGTCGACGCGACCCTCTCCCGCCACCTGGCCAACAGCACCGGGCCGGCGGCAGGCAGGTACACGATGAGCTACCGGGTCACCTCCGGCGACGGTCATCCCCTCTCGGGGACGGTCACCTTCACCCTGTCCAACGGAAACGTGGCTTCGGCCGCGCCCACGGTCGACGATGGGATCCCGGCGACGTCGGATCGCCGGCTGGTGTCCTCGTCCCCAGGTACCGGCGCCCAGCTCAATCGGCTGCCTGAGGTCGCGGTGCTGAACTTCAAGGAACTGGTGCGCCAACCGGCAACACTCGTCGTCACCGGGCCCGACGGCGCCGAGATCTCCACCGGGGAGGCCTCAGTGGTCGACGCGACACTGCTCCGTCCCCTGGACAGCACCACCGAGCTAGCGGCGGGCAGGTACACGATGCGCTACCGGGTCACCTCCGCCGTCGGGCAGCCCATCTCGGGCACGGTCCCCTTCACGCTGCCCGACGGCCAAGTGGCGGCGGAAGCCGACCTGTTGGTCGGGGACGACCTCGGCTCGAAGGCCGTCGCGGCCCCGGCCACGGATTCGCCCGCCGGCGCCGGAATCGTCGTGGCCCTCGTGATCGGGCTGGCGGCCGCACTCGGCGTGGCGGTCGTCAGCGTCGGTCGGTTGGTGGGCCGTGAACCCGCCGCCTGAGCACACGTTGTCCCGGCCGCTGACCGGTCTGCTCGTCGGGCTGCCGGTCGCTGGGCTGTGCGCGCTCGCCCTGGTCCTCCTGCTCGGCGGCGGCGCTCCGCAGGCCACACCGGTCGGCCTTCCGGGTGCGGGGCCGCTGGTGGAGTGGTCGCTGTCGATCGTGCCGTATCTCGTCACCCTCAGCGCGGTGCTGACCGTAGGCTTCGCCTTACTGGGCGGGGAGTTCATCCGGACCACCGGGGACAAGAAGGTCCAGGTCCAGGCACTGCGGGTGAACGTCCGGGCGGCGCTGGTCTGGGCGGCGCTGAGCCTCGTCACCGTTGGCCTGCTGGCGCTGCAGTTCAACCGCACGACCGGTGACCTGGCGGGCTTGCCAGGGTCGGCCCAAGTCCGTGCGATGCTGGCCCAGGCCGGGCTCGCCGGCGCAGCCGCCGTCGCGGCGAGATGGTGTCCCCGGCTCGCCGTACCACTGGCGCTCGCCGCCCTGGTCCCGGACCGGCTGGCCGGGCACGCGCTAACGGCGGATGCGCCGTTTCTCGCCGCAGCCGCGGTCGTGACGCATGTCGTCGCAGCCGCACTCTGGGTGGGCGGCCTGGTCGCGATGGGATGGCTCGCGCTGCGGCACCGGGGGGCCTGGGCCACGGTAGTAGGGGGTTACTCCAGGCTGGCGCTGGGCTGCGTCATCATGCTCGGTCTTACCGGGGTGGTTGCCACGCTGAGTCACATCAACTCGCCCGATCAGCTGCTCGGCAGCCCATACGGCGCGGTGGTCCTGATCAAGTCGGCCGCGCTGGCCGGGCTCGTCGCGCTCGGCGCGATGCAGCGTCGGCATGTGGTACGCCGAGGTCGTAGCGCCCGCGGCCGCGACGTGATCCTGCTGGTCGGCAGCGAGCTGATCGTCATGACGCTGGTGATCGCACTCGCCACCGGCCTTGCACAGACGCCTCCGCCAATCTGAGAGCAACCAGTGCTACGACTCGGCGCAACGGTATTGACGCGGTGGGCGCTCAGCGAAAGCGGTCGGCATGGTCGGCGGCCCATTCCCGGAACGTGCCGGCAGGCCTGCCGCTACGACCGCTACGGTGACGGGTCTGCCGGCATCTTCATCGGCGGGGCCACTCAGCACCGCGCCACCAGACACCAGGCAGGTCGCGGTGGAGATCAAGCCTTGTGAAGGCGTTGTTCGCACTGGGAGGATGATCGCTGGAACGCCGCCATGGCGGGCGTAGCCATGCCCCTAGTGACATGCCTTCGAGCGTAACTTCAAGAGTTTCGCAGCTCAAGCAGGGTCTTGTGCCCTCAGTTGAACAATCCCCTGTCGAACCCTGGATAGAGACGAGTCATGAGGATCGACATCAAGTTCGTTGCCGGGCTGCTCATCGGCGCGCTGGTCATGGCCCCTACGGTCTGGCTGGTGGCCAGTGGCGAAGACCCCAACAACAGCGGCTACGCGAACAACGGCGAGGACAAGAGGGACGAGAGCGCCGGCAAGGGCTGGAAGATGGTATCCGTGTCCGCTCCCATGCCGGCCAAGGCGGTGCCGACCATGGCCGTTCCGACCGGCATCGGCATGGTGCGCTGCCCGCGGCCGACCAAGACCGTCGGCAGCGCCGATGAGCTCCAGCGGGCGGTCAAGTCGGCCCGGGCGGGCGACGTCATCAGGCTGGGCCCAGGCACCTACAAGGGCAAGTTCGTCGCCCAGAACTCGGGAACACGGAACAAGCCGATCTTCCTGTGCGGCAACGCCACATCAGTTCTGGACGGCGGCGGCATCAAGAAGGGCTACGCCTTCCACCTCAACAAGGCCAGTTTCTGGCGGCTGGTGGGCTTCACCGTTCGCAACAGCCAGAAGGGCGTCATGGCGGACAAGACCGAAGGCTCGATAATCCAGGGCCTTACCGTGCGCGACATCGGCGACGAGGCCATCCATCTGCGCAATTTCAGCACCGGCAACACGGTGCAGTACAACAAGATCTACAACACTGGCCTGCGCCGTAGCGAGTTCGGTGAGGGCGTCTATCTCGGCTCGGCAAAGTCCAATTGGAAGCGGTACTCCGGCGGGCGGATGGACACGAGCGACAACAACCTGGTACGCGGAAATTCGATCCGGGCCACGGCCGAGGCCGTGGACATCAAGGAGGGCACCAGCGGGGGCCACATCGTCGGCAACGTCTTCGACGGGTCGGCGCTCAGTGGGAATGGGGTGAACGACTCCTGGGTCGACGTCAAGGGCAACAACTATGTGATCGAGGGCAACACCGGGAAGACGACGACGCAGGACGGCTTCCAGACCCACAAGATCGTCGATGGCTGGGGCACCGGCAACGTCTTCCGCAAAAACATCATCGATCTCGATGGCGGCAAGGGCGTCGGCATCAACGACACCGTGGGCGGCAACACGATCGCCTGCGACAACAAGGTCATCGGCGGTCGCCTCACCAAGAAGGGCATCTGTTCCTGACGCCCGCGCGGCGTGTGGTGTGCCACTACGCGCGTACGGCGGTTGACCTGCGGTTATCGTCCCGCTCACGGCGACGCGGACACCGGCGTCGTGCGGGTGTCACGGTGCGCCGGCCCCTCTTCAGTCGGCGGCCGCCAGCCGCCGCACCGCGGCCACGAGGTCGTCGTTCGGCACTCCCTTGAGCAGATACTCGGTCACCCCGGCGCGCCGCATCTCCTCCACCACGCCCGGATCGCCGTGGGCGGAGAAAGCGACGATGCGGGTTCGGGGTGAGCGCCGCCGGATCTCGCGGGCGGCGCGGACCCCGCCACCGCACGGCATCCGCACGTCAAGGATGGCGACGGCCGGTCTGTGTCGTTCCGCGAGCCGGATGGCCTCCTCGGCGTCGCCGGCGACCGCGACCACGTCGAAGTCCGGCTCCGCCTCGAGGACCTCGCGGACGACATCCCGGATCATCGGCTCGTCATCGCCGATGAGCACCTTCAGCCTCGCGGAAGACACGTTCATCCCGGGAAGTACCTCTCAGCGGGCCCGCCGACCGGCGGCATGGGCAGCCAGAACTGCACGATCGTGCCTTCGCCGGACCGTCCCTCGATGTTCCACCAGCCGCCTGCCAACTCGGCCCGCTCACGCATCTCGATCAGACCGAAGTGTCCATGCCGTGCCGACCCGTGGTACGACGGATCGGCACCGGTACCGTCGTCGATGACACGGACCAGCACGCCGTGGTCGGCCGACGACAGCGACACCGTCACCGAGGTGGCCTTGGCGTGCTTGCGGACGTTGGTCAGCGCCTCCTGGCAGACCCGGAAGATGGTGATCGCGGCCTCCGGCGAGGGCTCGCGGTCGAGATCGTGCCGCAGCTCCCACGTCAGCCCGGCTTCGGACGCGACCTGCGCCAGGTAATCGGACAAGGCCTCGGACAACCCCGCGCGGTCGATCTCCGGTGGGTGCATCCGGAAGGTCAGGTGGCGCAGCCGCCCGATTGTGGCGCTCACCGCGTCGTTGAGGCGGGACATCGCCGCGGCGTGCTCATCGGGCAACCGGCCGGCCATCAGCTGTATGCGCATCCCGACGGCGACCATGGACTGGATCGTGTCGTCGTGCACGTCCCAGGCGATGCGCCGCCGCTCCGCTTCCTGGGCGCGGATCAGATGGTTCAGCAGCTTGCCGCGCTCGTCAAGGGTGCGCTCGGCGGTGCGCCGTTCGGTCATGTCGCGCGTGACCTTGCCGAACCCGCGCAGCCGGCCGGTGCCGTCGAACAGGGCAGTGATCACGACGTTGGCCCAAAAGCGGGTGCCGTCCTTGCGCAGGCGCCAGCCCTCGTCCTCCAGCCGTCCGTCGGTGACGGCGACCTCCAGCTCCCAGTCGGGCTTGCCGGCGGCGATGTCCTCAGGAGGGTAGAACACCGAGAAGTGCTTACCGATGATGTCCTCGGACGCGTACCCCTTGATCCGCTGCGCCCCGGCGTTCCAGCTGACGATCCGCCCACCGGGATCCAGCATGAAGATCGAATAGTCGATGACGCTCTGCACCAGTAGCTCGAGGTCCGTCTCTGGGCGGTCGGGTGCACGGACCTGCCGGTGAAAAGGGTGCTCCTGGTCGGCATCGGGCATATTGCAGCATCGCACGAATGGGCCGGTGCCTGGTACGAGTGCCATCACGGGTGCGGGGTGCGGGGTGCGGTCGCGGGTCAGTTCGCGAGTTGCTCCGGAACGGCGGCGGGAGCGGGCGGTGCCGCCAGCTCGCACCACACCACCTTCCCGTCGTCTCGGGGCGAGACCCCCCAGCCGGTGGCGAGCTGCTCGATCACGTGCAGTCCCCAGCCCCCGTCGGCGTCGGGTTCGCGCGGCCGCGGGATCTCGGTGCGGGCGTCGCCGACCTCCAGCCGTACCCGCGACTCACCGCAGGTGAGGCGCAGCACCGGGGCGCCCGCACCGTGTATCAGCGCGTTCGTCACCAGCTCGCTGACCACCAGGATGACTTGATCGTGCTCGCCGCGGTAGCCGCAGGCCATCAGGGCGCGGCCGACCACTTCGCGGGCCTCGGTGATGCTGCTCAACTTCTTCGCGAGCCGGCGTTCAACCTGGTATGTCGATGGCCCGTTACCCATCCTCATAATGTCCGGCATGCGGGTACATGATCACGAGAGGCAATCACGCCAAGCCGGCTGGTG
Organism: Sphaerisporangium sp.; assembly: GCA_025964675.1. Classification (GTDB taxonomy): domain Bacteria; phylum Actinomycetota; class Actinomycetes; order Streptosporangiales; family Streptosporangiaceae; genus Sphaerisporangium. The sequence continues at coordinate 11,029 of JAOPYI010000140.1, forward strand.
CGAATGCATCAGTCGAGCATGCCCTCGCGGCGCGCGATCGCCACCGCTTCCAGCTTGGACCGGGCCCCGAGCTTCTCCAGCACACGCTGGATGTGGTTGCGGGCGGTGTTGCGCGCCACGCCCAGGCGCTCGCTGATCTCTTCGGTGCTGGCGCCCTCGGCAAGCAACAGCAGCGTCTCGCGCTCCCGGACCGTCAGCTTCGGGCCCGACAACCCCGCCCGGCCGGTCAGCCGGTCGAGGACGCCGGACAGCAGGCCGGGCGGGAAGACCATTCCTCCACCGGCGACCTCGTGAACGGCCGATTCGAGATCTTGCAACCGGCCCGACTTGAGCACCAGGCCGGCTCCTCCGGCCTCTGCGACCCTGGTGGCGACCGACGCGGTCGCCTCGCCGGTCAGCACCAGCACGCGGACCCCTCTGGCCACGGCCATCAAGCGGCCGATGGCCGAGATCCCGTCGCCGTCGGGCAGGCGCCGGTCGAGCAGCAGCACGTCGGGCTGGAGACGGCCCGCGTCGGCCACGGCGGAGGCGATCGACCCTGCCCTCGCCACCACCTGGATCCCGGACGTCTGGGCGAGCGCCAGCCCGATCGCCTCCGCCACCATGTCATGGTCTTCGACCAGCACCACTCGAACCAGCCGCGGCGGTGACGGCTCGAGCGGCGTTGACATGCGACGGCATCCTTCAAGTTAGGTGACCCACCAACCATACTTGCGCCACGAGCGACCCGATCTCGCGGTTCCGGAGTGGAGGGTGCGGCCGGAGGGGAGCAGTTCGCGCACGCTACCGTCAAGGCCCTGGTCGCCGAGGGCGAGGTGGTCGAGCGCGAGGACCTGGCCACCATCAGCCCGTATCTGACCGCAAGACCTGCCGTTTCGGCGACTGGCGGCTCGACCTCACCCCGCCTCCAGCCGCCGTAGACCGCCTCGACCCCGCCTTGTCCGACATGCCGCAAGACCTGAATGTCCAGCTAGGCAGGAAAACCAGGTGCGGTGACCGGGAGCCGAGGCGTAGAAACGGCGTCATGGACGAGCAGCCCCTGACAGGTGGCAGGCATGTCGGCGGAGTACGCATCGGCGAGACCGTCCACCGGCCCGCCAACCCGTGGACCCGCAGCGTCCACACCGTACTGGCGCATCTGGAAGAGGTCGGGTTCGAGGGGGCGCCGCGAGTGCTCGGGTTCGACGAGCAGGGACGCGAGGTGCTGACCTTCCTGCAAGGCGACACGATCGGGGAGCAGGTTCCCTGGCCCGCGTGGCCGTGGTCGGACAGCGCGCTCAAGCAGGTCGGGGCCTGGCTGAGGCGGCTGCACGACGCGACGGCGTCGTTCGTGCCCGAGCCTGACGCGGTCTGGTTCGTCGCGCGGCCGTGGCAGCCGGGGCTGGTCATCGGGCATCATGACGCCTCTCCCTACAACGCGGTGTGGCAGGGCGATGATCTGGTCGGGTTCGTCGACTGGGATACCGCCGGGCCGTTCTCGCGGGAGCGCGATCTGGCCTACAGCGCGTTGACCTGGGTTCCGCTGCACGCCCGGCACGTCGTAACCGCACAGGGGTTCACGGCGTTCGACGATCGGTCCCGGCGGCTGCATCTGCTGCTCGACGCCTACGGCTACGAGGGGGACCGTACGGCCTTCGGCCCCGAGGTGGTCGACCGGGCGCAGAAGAACGCCGAGGTCATCCGACGGCTCGCCGAGGGTGGGGAGCCGGTCTACCAGGCACTACTGCCGATCGCCGCGAACCTCGAACAGGCCGTGGTCGAGATCGAGGCACTACCGGACTCCTTCTGGGTACGCGACTAGGACTCTCTTGAACAGTTCGT
>JAOPYI010000149.1 GCA_025964675.1 Sphaerisporangium sp.
CTCAGTCCTGTTCCTGATCCAACGCGGCAGCATAGGGCCTCCATGTCGACGATGACCGGATCCCGTTCTACGACCGCACAGCACCTTGCCCTGGACGTAACGCGCCGAGTTGCGATCTCCTGACCAATAACTTGATCGATTGCCTGTTCACGCCAAATACGCGCTGAGTAGACGGCTTGCCCCGAGACGCGAGTCGTGCACCGCGGCGACCGTACTTCCCCTGTCGTACCTGGTGGGTGATCAGCCGCACCCGGTCACCGTCCCCGGATGGCCTCCCGCGCCTTCGCCGAGCTGCCCGCGCCGCTTGCCCAGCAGGCGCGAGGCACCGTCGTCATCAAGCTGACCGCCGGTGAGCGCTAGCGGTCGCTCCACTTGATCTCGTAAGGCTGCAGGGTGAACTCCTTGCCGTCCACGGTCGCGGTGATCTCGGCGTCGGTGGTGTTGACCATCGCCAGCTGCTGCGGTTGCGCGAGCACCCGCACCTTGGGATTGGACGAGGTGACTTGCTCCAGCTCGGCTCCGGCCGGGAACCACTTGGCGAAGTTGCTCACCAGCTGGCCGGTTGGCAGCGCGGCACCGGTCCGCGGATCCCACAAGCAGCCCTGGCAGGCGCCCTGTTTGGCCTGCGGATTCCAGTACAGCGCTGTGGCGGCGCCGCTCTTTGCGAACTCCATCATCGAGGCGGCCTGGACGGCGAGCCGCATGGACTCCGACCATGTGGTGCCGTCCTCGGGAACGAAGTACCACTCCGACCACCAGACCGGCAGGTCACCGGTCTTGTTGCGCAGCCAGGTGGTGACCGCGCTGAATTTGCTCAGCGCTCCGAACGCGTCGGGCAGCAACTGGTGGGCGTCGGTCAGCGAGGCGCCGTCGACCACGATGAAGTCGGCGCCCTTCTTGTTCTTGAACCAGTACTCGAAGGCATCCAAGGCGTTCTGGTTGACGACTCCCCACGGGCCCCGCAGCTCGGACTTGCCGGTCTTGTTGCTGTCGAAGCCGATGTAGGGGCCGCCGATCTTGGCATCGGGCCGGACCGCCTTCACCGCGTCGTAGACCTTGTTGTAGAGCTCGGTGTAGCCCTTGAAGTCCGCGGGCTTGGAGTGGTCCTTCCAAAAGCCCTTGAGCTCGTTCCACACCATGAAGTACTTGACGTCGCGGTACTTCGTGGCGACGGCCGCCGACAGCTTGGCGAAGTCGTCGAAGTGCTGGGGGTAAGGGGCGTCCTCCAGGTGATCCTTCCAGGCCGACTGCTGGGTCGGCCCCTGGGGGCCACCCTTCATCCAGTCAGGGGCGCAGCACAGCGTGATGATCTGTGTGCCGCCGGACTGCTTCATGAGGTTCGTCCGGCTGTCGAGGTCGTCCCAGAAGAACTCCTGAGGGCGAGGTTCGGGGTTGAGCGCCCCGAACCCCATGATGTGCTGGTTCTGCAGCATCGGGGTTTGGGCTAGCGTCCGGGTAACGTCCTGCTCGAACTGGTCGGTGACATTGTTGGCGCTGATCCCTGTGTGGGTGAACCCCCAGCGAGGCCATGCGGGGTCCACCGCCGGCGGTTTCTGGATCTTGGCGTTGGCTGCTGACTGGGCAGTGGACTCTTGTGTGGCAGGAGCCGTGTCTGTGGTGCCGCCGAAGGAACAGCTCGCCACAACCAGCGCCATCGTGACGATCCCCGCGACTGAGGCGATCACCCGACCAGGACGCCACCATGTCGAGCCCCCGCCACTTGCTGACACCTGGTCCTCACCTGCTCCTCACCGTCTGTCTTGGTCAGAGCGTTCCATGGGCAATGCAGAAGTGGCGAATCGCGAGCATGATTGACAGGCAAGTGTTATGACCGACCCGGTCCTGGGAGAAGGCCATGGGAGCGCCATGGCCTCGCATCCTGATCAAGCATCCAGTCGGAGCTGGTCGGCTTCGCAGCCCGGCGAAAGTTGTCAAGCCTCGGGTGCTCTTGCCGTAACCGTGATGTCGGGGAGGCGTCTGGTGGGGAGTTTGAGTAGGCCTTGGAGGACGGCGGCTGCGCCGGCTCCAGGGGTTATGAAGTGTTCGGGTGAGAGCGTGGAAGGCGGGTCGATGAGCAGGCGGATCGAGCCGGCCAGCAGCACCAGCCACCCGACCATCATGACCAGTTGGCGGAGCAGGCCCGACATCTGCCGGAGCAGGCCGGTCACGGCCTTGACGACCGTGGCGGCCTGATCCAGCCTGCGGACGAGCTTCGGCTGCCTCGACCTGGCCACGCGACCCACCTCCCACCAAAAGGATCTTCAATCCCTTCGGTGGGGCTCGCTAGCGCAAGCAATATCAAGATGTCGGCCCGTCCGCAATCGAAGCCGCGCGCCCTGGCCAATTCTTCGAAGATGCGTTCGAATACTGTCGATCACTTTTACAGGCTCCGCCCGGACTTCGTCCCGCGTCACTTGCGCCGTGCGGTGCCCGGGTGGCCGCAGTATCAGGACTCGGGCGACTGCTCGGGGGCCGTGCCGGTGTAGGCGGCCGTCGTGCGGTCCGCCGCGGCCTGTGCCGCGGCCTCGTCCGCGCCGGACGCGATGTGCGCGTCACACCACCGCTGGCTGCTGAGCGCGATGAACAGCTTGCCCTCGTCGGACGTGGCCCATGCCGCGGCTTCCTGAGGGTCCACGGCCTGTCCGGACGACAGGTGGAGACTCAGACCCATGAGCCCCATCTCCCAGCCGATGCCGACCGCGCCGGGCCCGAACTCGCCCCAGCGGTCATCGACGTGAGCGGTGTGCTCCAACTCGAACCGCGTGCCGCCTTCAGGCTCAGCCGACAGACGGACCTCGATCCAGCTCGTGTTCCCGCCGTACTCCCAGGTGGCGGCGAAGCTCTTCGGCGGGTCGCAGCGCTCGATCGTGCCGCCCGCGTTGCCCTCGAGCTGGTAGCGGCCATGCAGGCGCAGGTCGCCGGAGACGGGCAGGAACCACCGGGGAATGCGCTCGGGGTTGGTGCACGCGTCCCACACGTCGTCGATGGCGGCGTCGTAGGCCTGGCTGATGGTCACGGTGCGGGCCTCGCCTGCCTCGAGCACGCGACTGCCGACCTCCCGCCGCACAGCGTTGATCTGCTGGTTGACCTCGATCATGAAGCTCTCCTCATCGCCGGGCCCGTCGATCGCCCGCACCCAGAAATATCGGATCCTGCTTATATAAGTCAACTGGTAATAACGTCAGGCGGCGGCGCGCTCCGAGATGGCGGTGACCGTGCGGCTCGCCGTGGCGGTGGTACGGCGGGTGCGCTCGCGCAGGATGGTCTTCAGGACGCGCCAGCCGTCGCGTACGGCATGCAGGTTACTCGTCCCGTGGATGCGGCAACGCTCGTGACTCGGGATCTCGTGGATGACCAGCCCCGCCTGGGCGGCCCGGATGTTCATCAGGGTCTCGACCTCGAAGCCGTCGCAGTCGAGCGCGAGAGCGTCGAGGTGGCGGGCCCAGAAGGCGTTGTACCCGTAGCAGAGATCGGTGTAGCGGGTGCCGTACAGCAGGTTGGTCAGTGTGGTCAGCACCGTGTTGCCGAGGGAGCGGATGACGCTGATGTCGTCCGACCCGGCACCGGAGGCGAAGCGCGAGCCCTTGGCGAAGTCGGCCCCGGCGACCAGCGCGGACACGAAGCGGATGATCTCGCGCCCGTCCGTGGACCCGTCAGCGTCGATCATGACGATGATGTCGCCGGTGGCCGCCGCGAAGCCGTCGATGAGGGCGTTGCCCTTGCCCCTGCCGGTCTGGGCGACGACGCGAAGGCCCGGACGCAGGGCCCTTGCCACGGCCACGGTGTCGTCGGAGGAGTCGCCGTCGACCAGGACCACCTCGTCGACCCAGTGCGGCAGGGTCGCGAACACGTGCGGAAGGTTCTCCGCCTCGTTCATGGCCGGAACCACAACGCTGACCGTGGCTGCGATCGCCAGGTCGTCGCTGACCCGGGTGTACTCGCCGTGGGGCGTGGTGATCCCGTACGTAGTCATGCACACATCTTCGTCCGGCCCGCCTGCAAGCCACATAACACCTCCTTGCATGACCATGAACATCGGGACGCGGGTCTACGCTGCGGGCATGCGCGACTCTCCGCCGTACCCCACGGTCGACACGCGGGCCTTCACTCCGCGGCTCATCGGCGCCGAGATCGTCGTCGTCTTCGCGGTGTCGCTCGGGGCCAGTGCCCTGCGATCGCTGGTCTCTCTCATCGGATCGCTGACCGCTCCGAAGGCGCTCAATGGCCAGCACGCGGTGCTCGTCGGCTCGATGGCGCCCGGCCGGCCATGGTTCGATCTGACGCTGCAACTGGTCGGCCTGGCCGTCACCGTGGCGCCGGTCGCCCTCGTGGCCTACCTCCTCGCCCGGTCCGGTGAGTCGCCGCGCGCCATCGGCGTGGACCGGCGCGAGCCGGGGCGCGACCTGCTGAGGGGCGCACTGCTGGCGGCAGTGGTGGGTGGCACCGGCCTGCTCTTCTACCTCGCGGCGTTCCGGTCGGGCATCAACCTCAACGTCGTCCCAGACCAGCTTCCCGACACCTGGTGGAGGCTGCCAGTGCTTCTGCTGGCCGCCGTCCAGAACGGCGTGCTGGAAGAGGTGATCGTCAGCGGCTATCTTCTGCACCGGCTGGACCGGCTCGGCTGGAGACCGTGGCGCGCCGTGGCGGTTTCGGCGCTGCTTCGCGCTTCCTACCACCTCTACCAAGGCTTCGGCGGTTTCATCGGCAACCTGGTCATGGGCGTGCTGTTCGGGCGCCTCTACCAGCGGTGGGGGCGGGCGATGCCGCTGATCATCGCGCACACGCTGATCGACGCAGTGGCTTTCGTCGGGTACGGCCTGCTGCGTGGCCGTGTGTCCTGGTTGCCCTGATCGATGACCGGCTCCGCCGGTTATACCGCATGGTTACCGTGATGACTCCTGTCGGTCAGTCTGATCCATGAGCTGGATGGGTAGCGTGAGATCGTGGAGGATAGAGAGGTCGGCCGTCGCCGGGCGCTGTGGGCTTTGGGCGCTTTGACGCTTGCGTCCCTGGTAGTGGGTGATGCCGTCCGCTCGTCCTCGCGGGCGCCGACGGCCGCGCCGGGGGCACGGGCACGTACGACGGTCCACCCGCCCGTCGTCCCTCCGCCCGCCGGGTGGACGAGGGCCGCGCTGAAGGCCCGTCACCAGCCCGTGCACAGCCTGCGCGATCTCGCCCCCGCCGCGCCGGCGAACGCCATCGCGCTCACGATCGACGACGGTCCCCATCCGGAGTGGACTCCGAGGATGCTCGACCTCCTCGCGGAGCACGAGGTGCGGGCGACGTTCTCCCTCATCGGCATCCAGGTGAAGCGGTTCCCCCGGCTGGCCGAGCGCATCGTGCGGGCCGGGCACCAGCTCTGCAACCACACGATGCACCATCCGATCCCGTTCAACCGCCTGCCCGCCAAGCGGATCACCTCCGAGATCGTGGAGGCGCAGGCGCGCATCTCGGACGCCACCGGAGTCGCAGCCAAGTTCTTCCGGTCGCCCGGCGGTTCGTGGTCGAGCCGGGTGGTCCACACGGCAGACGACCACGGCATGATCCCCATAGATTGGGATATCGACCCCCGCGACTGGTCCCGTCCCGGCACCCGCCGCATCGCCGACAGCATGCTGGCGTGCCGGCCCGGCGCCATCCTGCTCTGCCACGACGGGGGCGGTGACCGTTCCGAGACGCTCAGGGCCCTGCATGTGGTGATCCCCCGCCTGAAGCACCGGGGGTTGACCTTCGTAGCCCTCTGAGCTGGTCAAACGACTTGTAGCATGGAGCTGATTCCAGAGGCGTCATGAGGCGGGGTCTCCCGTCTCCTCGCTGCCGACGTTCGGATACCGCCGCGGCGTGGACGCCAACCGAGCGGAGGAGGAGTCGCATGGCTCACGAACTTCAAGGTCGGAAGATCGCCATCCTCGCGACCGACGGCGTCGAGCGAGTCGAGCTGGAGCAGCCCCGAGGCGCGTTCTACGGAGCGGGCGCGAAGAGCGAGGTGCTGTCGATCCACCCGGGTGAGATCCAGGCCCGCCAGTGGGACCTGAACCCGGCCGGCACGTTCGCCGTCGATCGTCTGGTCTCGGATGCCTCGATCGACGACTACGACGCGCTACTCCTGCCCGGCGGCACCATGAACCCCGACCAACTCCGCATGAACCGCGACGCCGTCAAGTTCGTCAAGGGCTTCGTGGCGTCGGGCAAGCCCATCGCGGCGATCTGCCACGGCCCGTGGACGCTGGTGGAGGCCGACGCCGTACGGGGGCGCAGGCTCACATCCTGGCCGAGCATCCGTACGGATCTTCGCAACGCCGGGGCCGAGGTCGTGGATGAGGAGGTCGTGATCGACGGCCAGTTCACTACCAGCCGCTCACCCGCCGACCTGCCGGCGTTCTGCAGGGCGATCGTGGAGCAGTTCGCGAAGTCGGAGCATCGCGTCCCGGGCTGACATCCCGCGAACTGCCGCGTTCCCGGAGAGCCTGTACGAGGCGGACGGCTCACGTCACAGCGGTGGCGCTTTCCTGGAGGAGCCTCGGTAGTGCTCGGGGTCGTACCGGCGCCCGTTCTCGTCCAGCTTGGCGTTGGCGGCGTCCATCAGATCCACATCGAGCAGGTCCGCGAGCCGGACGAGGTAGATGGTGACGTCGGCGATCTCCGACCGCACCCGGGCGAGCGTCTCGTCGTCCGGGTGCGCGGACTCCGATGGGGTCAGCCACTGGAGCTCCGCGACGAGCTCTCCGACCTCGCCCGCCAGGGCCATCGCGAGGTTCTTCGGCGTGTGGAACTGCTCCCAGTCTCGCTCCCGCGCGAAGTCTCTCAGCCGAGCCGCGAGACGCTCCACCTTCTCTGTCACGTCTCATGACCCTACCGGCGACCGATCAACGGCTCAGTGTGTTCGCGGTGTCCGCCTGCGGCCGGTCCTGTGTGGATCAAGATATTAATGGGGATTGATAGACCGAGTCATCACCCGTCCATGCCCGGGAGGCGGCACTGAGCACGCGCGGGATGGTAGCTGTGGTGTCGGGGGCCATCGTGCTCGTCTCGCTGGCCGCCCATGGCACCACCGGTCACGGCGCCACACAGGTGGTCGCACGAGCGAACCCGCTGGAGAACCCGGACGGGACCAAGCCCGGACTGGTCTCAATCACCTCGCGCGGGGACAAGGCCGCGGCCGTCAGGCTGATCAAGCAGGTACGGGTCCGTGGCCCGGGATCCAAGCAGGGCTACACCCGCGCCCGCTTCGGAGAGAACTGGGCGGACACCGCCCTCGGCGTCCCGTTCGCGCACAACGGGTGCCGTACGCGGGACGATCTGCTGGCCCGGGATGGCAGAGACCTGAAATATCGTCATGGGTCGGACTGTGTCGTCGTGTCCATGAAGCTCAACGATCCGTACACCGGCAAGACCATCGTGTGGCGCAGGCGCCACGCCGACCGCGTGCAGGTCGACCACGTCGTGCCGCTGTCGTACGAGTGGAAGATGGGCGCCTCGCGATGGTCGAAGGCCAAACGTGTGCGGATCGCCAACGATCCTCTCAACCTGATACCGGTATACGGCCCCATCAACGAGGCCAAGGGTGGATCGGGTCCGGCATCCTGGCTTCCGCCTGTACGCAGCATCCGCTGCGCATATGTCGCCCGCTTCGCCCAGGTCGCGGTGAAGTACGACCTGCCAGTGACAAAAGCTGACAAGGCGGTAATGCTCAGCCAATGTCGCTGATGGCGCTGTCTCAGAGACGGCGGAGCAGGGACTGCTTCGCCGTGGTGAACTCCTCGTCGGTGAGGACGCCGTCGCGGTGAAGCTCACCGAGCTCACGCAGGCGGCGCAGCAGGCCGTCCGTGTCGTCGCCTCCGAGACCGGGGACGCCCTCGTCCGAGGGCACGGCATCCGCCACCTCGAGTTCCGGAACCCCCGACGGGTGTGGCAGCCGGGCCACGACGGCCGCGAGCAGCATGGCGACCGTCCTGGTCTCCTTCTCCGTGCCCCACAGAAGCAGGCACGAGGGGTCGTGCTTCGGCGGCGGCCCATTCATGACGCCCTTGAGGCGGAAGCGGACATGCCCGTTCTCCAGCCCCGCCGAGGGAGTCCAGTCGACGCCCGCCAGATCCTTCACGGCGAACCGCTGCGCCCCGGCCGAACGCTTGCCCGCCTCCGTCGCCCAGTTCCACGTGAGGTGCACCGACTCCCCGTCGAACGTCGCCGACCCGTCGCCGGCCGAGGCCGTAAGGGGAACGCTCGGACCAGGCAGCAGGTAGCGGTCGGAAGGGCCCTCCGGCACCTGCTCGATGAGCAGGGCGTTGCGCACCTCGTCGACGAAGTATTCGGCCACGCCCGTGCGGCCCGCGTCGATGGAGAGCTGGTACGGATCGCCGGCGTCGGGGATGCGGCCGTGCGCCGCCTGCGTGAACGGGTCGGATCCCTCACGCAGGCGCAGCCGGAGCCGGCCTCCCTTGCGCCCTGGCTCGTACGCGATCCCCGCCACCGCTGTCAGCGGCACGGCGCGTTCCCCCACGAGCTGCCTGAGCTTGTGCACGTGGCGGTCCCGTGAAGGAACGAGCCGCACCGTCTCGCCGTCGAACGTCCATGTCCCGTCCCGCACCATGACCTCCGCCATACCGCGATCTTACGAGCCGGGCGGCGCGGCCGGGCGCTCTCCGGTCAGAGCCGTCCCGAGGCGAGAAGGTCCTTGGCGGCCAGGGGTGCCTTGACCAGCGATCCCGCGTCGAAGGGCGGCTGCGGGTCGTACAGGATCTGGAAGTCCCATGGAGACGACGCGACGGCCATGCTCTCGAAGAGCAGGTCATAGCGACAATGACAAAAATCTGATAATTTGTGCCATAGAAGCCGTCAAGGGATGGTCAGCCTCGCGCCCCCACCGGCTGGCGGTGGTGCTGGGGGTCCGCAAACGACTCGTCGGAGCGCCGCGGGTCCTGGCCCGGTCGCGAAGTTCCGCCCGCGATACGCCGCACCACGTCTTCTAGCTCCTCGGCCGTCTCAGCCTCGGCGAGCTGCGCGCCGCCTGGCGTGCCAGTGCGTGGCATGGCCCAGAAGTGCCGGGTGTGCTGGCCGTACCACACCGCCCACCCGGGCAACCGTGCCGCCAGCTCCCGTGCCGCGGCCTTGCCTTCGGTGACCTCGTTCGTCATCACGACCTTCTTCCGTGGTCCAGCCCGTCGTCATCTGCGGGACGTCTTGCCCTTGCCTCGGAACGCCTCAGCGAGCATCTTCCTCGGCGGGCGCCTGCTTCCCCCTCGGACGGTTGATCGGCCAGCTCGAACCAGACCGCACTGCCCGCAATTTCGTTATGGAAACCCCCGGCCTCCCACGGTACGGGAGGAAAGCCATATTTGGTCATGAATGCAGCCGACGATGTGGTACGGAACTTTACTCGTTCCTGCGCCACCGCACCTGCCGGGGGTGCTCTCGGCCGAACTCGACGTGCTGTATCCGTGCCGCAGGTCACCGCTCGTCCAGCCGGTAGACCCGGCGGGCGTTCTCGACGCCGACCAGGCGGGCGATCCGCTCGGCGTCGTCCTCGGTCCAGGCCCCGTCGTCCAGCCCTGACCTGAGGAAGTCCGAGAGGCCCTGGCGGAACAGCATCGACCCGAGGTGGTAGAGCTCCGGCAGCCCGAACGCGTCGGACGAGAACAGGAACTTGCCGAACGGCGCCAGCTCCAGCGTCTCGGCGATCAGTGCTCGCGCCCGGTGCCCGACGTTGTGCGTGGCGAGCCCGACGTCGACGAAGACATGCGGGAACACCTGTGCGAGGTAGCCCGCCTGCCGGTGGTACGGGTAATTGTGCAGCAGCATGACCGGAGTGCCGGTCGGCGTGAGCGCACGCAGCAGATCGGTCAGCAGCAGCGGGTCGCATCGGTGCAGATCGACGTCGGCGTCGCCGTATCCCACGTGGAACTGGATGGGCAGCCCCAGGTCGGCTCCGCACCACACGAGGAATGCCTGGAGCGTCACGTCGGCGAGGCGGGGCGGGGCGCCGGCCTCGATGGAGGCGAGCCAGCGGCCGGCCGCGGCGGCGACGTCTGCCTCGCTCGGCCGCTCGCCGGGCAGCGCCAGCCCGACCCGGTACGCGGCGATCGACTTCAGCCCCACCGCCCGGGCCGCGCGCTCGCCCAGCCGAGTACGGAAGGCGTCGGCGAAGCCCTCCGCGCCCGGCGCGTCCAGGGCGACCTCCTCCGCCACCTGCTCGAGCCGCACGACCTCGTACGCCTCCGCGCCGGCGAGGGCGCCCATCTCGGCGGGCGGCAGGATGGAGCCGGGCGCGAAGCCGGTGTCGAGGCAGAGCGCCGAGGCTCCGGCCGCCCGGAGGAACCTCCGGTTCACCTCCCCTGATCCGAGGTCGGCGCGGCGTGCCAGATAGTCGTCGGCGGGGGCGTGAGCGGGCAGGCCGAGCACGGGGGCGCACCAGCGGCGTACGGCGAGTCCGATCTGGGAGTCGAAAAGCGTGATGCCCGGGCTGACGGTGTCCGCCTCGGTCAGCATGGATTCGAACCGGCTCCGGTCGAGATCGCGGTACGCCACCCCGTGGCAGTGGTGATCGACGAGGCGGAGCGTCTCTACGCAGGGCAGGAGCGGTGGCACGCGGCACAGCGTATAACCCAGTGTCACCTAGCACGGCGATCGCAAGATCATGACCCGCCATATGGCCACCCGGCATTCTTCCCTGTACCAGGATCGACCCTATGGCGCCCGCCGTGGCCCGCACTACGGACGCCGGTGGTGTGGAGGAGAGAGCGCGATGGATCAGCAGGAGCGTGCGCGACGCGCCGCCGTCGCACGGAAGGCGGCCGGAGGACTCGCCACCGTGGGCGTGACCGCTGTCGCCGTCACATGGGTGGACACCAGCGGCGTGACCAGGGTCAAGGCGGTGCCGCTCCCGCGCCTGGAGCACGCGGCGGCCTGGGGCATCGGCGCCTCGCCGGTGTTCGACGCGTTCCTCCTCGATGACTCGATTGTCAGCGGCCGCTTCGCCGGCGGGCCCGTCGGCGACCTGCGCCTGTATCCGGACCTCGACCGGATCGCCGTCGTGGCCGCCCTTCCGGGCTGGGCATGGGCGCCCGCCGACAGGTACGACCAGGACGGCGTGCCCCATCCTCTGGACGCCCGCCACCTGGCCCGCCGCGAGACCGATCGGCTGGCCGCCGAGGGCTTCTTCGTCCGGGCGTCGTTCGAGGTCGAGTGGGCCGCCTCCATCGGTGGAGGCGATGAGTTCGTCCCGGCGTGCAGCGGTCCCGCCTATGGCATGACACGGCTCACCGAACGGTCCGCGTACCTGCGTGACGTGGTCGAGGCGCTGTCCTCGGCCGGCGTCGCGGTCGAGCAGATCCACCCGGAGTACGCCGCGGGGCAGTACGAGGTCTCGGTCGCGGCCGAGGACCCTGTCGGGGCGGCGGACACCACCGTCCTCGTACGCGAGACGATCCGCGCGGTCAGCCAGAACCACGGCCTGCGCGCGACATTCTCCCCGAAGGTCCTCGCCGACGGCGTCGGCAACGGCGCCCACATCCATCTCAGCCTGTGGCGCAACGCTACGGGCGCATCGACCCGCGATCAGGGCCGTGCCGGCGTCGACGCGAAGGCCGGCGGCGATGATGGCTTCGGTGTCGACGTGGAGGCCGGCGGCGACGGCGTCAACCTGATGGCCGGTGGGGATGGGCGCTACGGGCTCACCCACGCCGGCGAGGCGTTCGCCGCGGGCATCCTGTCCCGGCTGCCGGCCCTGCTGGCGGTGGGTGCCCCGTCCGTCGCCAGCTATCTGCGGCTGGTCCCGTCCCACTGGGCCGGTGCGTACGCCTGCTGGGGGCTGGAGAACCGCGAGGCGGCGATGCGGTTCGTCACAGGATCGACCGGTGACCGGTCCCGGGCGGCCAACATGGAGGTGAAGTGCTTCGACGCGGCGGCCAACCCGTACCTCGCCATGGCGGCACTCCTCGCCTCGGGCCGGGCCGGTCTCGCCGACGGCGCCAGGCTCCCCGACTCCGTCGAGGTCGACCCGGTCACCCTGGGCGAAGAGCACGGCATCGCACCCTTGCCGTCCTCGCTCGGAGCAGCGCTCGAGGCATTCGAGGCCGACACCGTGCTGAAGGAAGCGCTGGGCGAGCCGATGACCGACACGATCGCCGTCGTACGCCGCGGCGAGATCGCCCTATTCACCGGAGCGACCCCGGAGGAGATAGCATCACGCACCCGCTGGAAGCATTGACCCCTCACGCTGTGGGTGCGCGGGCCACCGATGCGCCAGGGATCTTGTGTCCTATTTGTTACCAAAGAGGGATCTAATCCCTTGTGTGGCAGAGTCACGCTACTGATCACCCATGTCCACCCCCCATGAGGTGATCAGTGAAGAGACGTCTGCTACTTGGTGCGGTGCTCGCGTCCGCGGGTATCGCCATTCCGCTGACGGTGATCCCGTCTTCGGCTAATGCAGATCCCACCCGGCCATCCGGCTTCGAGCATCTGGATGGCGCGTTCAACTACTCGAAATTCAAACCCGCCGCCCTGGATCCCGCCCGTCAGCTCAAGGTCCTCATCCAGGTCACCGGCACGCCGGTCGGTGACGCCGCGGCCGATGCCGCGGACGCCGGCAAGACTGTCGACAAGCCGTCCCTGCGCTCCGCGCTCAACAAGGAGCACCAGAGCGTCGAACAGAAGGTGAAGGCCGAGGGCGGAAAGGTCCTGGCCACCTACACCGACGTCTTCAACGGCATCGCCGCCACGATCCCGGCGCGCAGCCTGCCGGCACTCGAGCAGACACCCCAGGTCGTCTCAGTGCACCCGGTGCGGACGTTCAGCCGTGACAACACAGCCGCCGTTCCCTACATCGGCGCCCCGCAGGCCTGGCAGGACCTCGGCAAGACCGGCAAGGGCGTCAAGGTCGCGATCATCGACACCGGGGTGGACTACACCCACGCCAACTTCGGCGGCTCGGGCGACCCGGCCGACTTCGCGGGCAACGATGGCGCCGTGATCGAGCCGGGAACCTTCCCGACCGCCAAGGTCGTCGGCGGTTACGACTTCGTGGGCGACCACTATGACTCCAACGACCCGAACTCAGTGCCCAAGCCCGATCCCGACCCGCTCGACTGCAACGGCCACGGCTCCCACGTGGCGGGCAGCTCGGCGGGCTTCGGCGTGGACGCCGACGGCAAGACCTACACCGGGGCGTACGACTCCACCACGCACACCAAGACCTTCAAGATCGGACCGGGCGTGGCGCCGCAGGCCTCGGTGCTGGCCTACCGCGTCTTCGGTTGCGAGGGTTCAGCCAGCGAGGAAGTCATCGTCGCGGCCATGGAGCGGGCTCTCAAGGACGGCGCGGATGTCGTCAACATGTCGCTCGGCTCGCCCTTCGGCCGCACCGACGAGCCCTCCGCGCAGGCCGTGCGGACGCTGACCCGGGGGGGCGTGACCGTCGTCGCCTCGGCCGGCAACTCGGGACCGAACGCCTACATCACCGGAGCCCCTGCCGTCGCCCCGACCGCCATCTCGGTGGCCGCTCTCGATGCCGCACGCGCCCAGTTGCCCGCCGCGAAGATCTCGGCGGACGGCACCGAGATCGTCGCGCAGAACTCCAACGACGCCGCCCTGCCCTCCGGGACGCTGCCGATCGCGGTGCTCCGCACCAGCTACCCGTCCGGCGCCGTGTCGCTGGGCTGCGACCCGGCCGACTACGCGGCTTACCCGGGCGGCGTCGCAGGCAAGCTCGTGATCACGCAGCGTGGCACCTGTGCCCGGGTCAAGCGTGCCATCCTCGGTCAGAAGGCCGGCGCCGCCGCTGTCGCGATGATCAACAGTGACGCCGCCTATCCGCCGCTGGAAGGCCCGATCACCTCCGACCCGGACACCGGTGAGGGCTACACGGTCACCATTCCGTTCCTCGGCATCAAGCGCACCGATGGCGCCGCGGCCGCCTCGCTGGACGGCAAGAGCACCACCCTGTCGGCGCTGGCCATCCCCAACCCCGGCTACGCCAAGCTCGCCTCCTTCTCCTCTGGCGGACCCGGCAACGTCAGCAGCTCGCTGAAGCCGGACGTCACCGCGCCCGGCGTCGCGATCATTTCGACGGGGGCCGGCACCGGCTCGGGCCCCGCGACGATCTCGGGCACCTCGATGGCTTCTCCGATGGTCGCCGGTGTGGCCGCGCTCGTGAAGCAGGCTCACCCGCGCTGGCGTCCCGGTCAGATCAAGGCCGCGATCGTCAGCACCGCCGACGCCACCTCCAAGATCGTGGGTTACAACGCCAGGGTCGCCGGCTCCGGCGTCGTAGCCGCACGGCAGGCGGTCGGCGCCTCCGTGCTGGGTGAGACCAGGAACGCCGGGGGCAATCTGTCGTTCGGCCTGAAGACCCTGACCGGCGCATTCCAGGAGAGCGAGGACTTCACCATCCGCAACACCGGGAAGACCCCGGTGACGTACGACCTGGCCGCCGCGTTCAATGGCCAGTCCTACGGCGCGCAGGTCGCGGTCTCTCCCGCGACCGTGACCGTGGGCCCGGAAAGCAGCCGAAGCGTGCAGGTCACGCTGTCGCTCAGTGCCAAGGCCGTGGCCGCGCTCCCCGCCGCCGAGGCCTCCAACTTCGGCACGGTGGTCCACATCCAGGGCGCGGTCAACGCCACACCGCGGAAGGCCGCCGAGGGCGTCTACCCGCTGCGAGCGGCGTTCCTGCTGGTCCCGGACGCCGAGTCCCAGGTGCGCTCCTCCCAGCCGGGCAAGTACACCACGGGAGCAGGCGGGCTCGTGACCTCCATCAAGGTCCACAACGACGGCGCGCACTCCGGTGCCGCGGACGTCTACGCCTGGGGCATCACCGATGCCAACGACATCAAGGGTGCCGAGGACTCGATGGACATCCGCACGGTCGGGGTGCAGTCGATCCCGGGCTCGGTGCTCGGCGGCGCCGACACCGACAGGACCCTGGTCTTCGCGGTCAACACCTCGGGCCGCTGGTCCAACGCCTCCGCCAACGAGTTCGACATCCCGATCGACTCAACCGGTGACGGGACGCCCGACTACTTCCTGGTCGGCGCGGACTACGGCCAGGTCACCGCGGGTGCCCTCGACGGCCGCTTCGCCACGTTCGTCTTCAAGGCCGACGGGACCCTGGTGGACGCGTGGGTCGCGACGGCTCCGATGAACGGCGGCACGCTGCTGATGCCGGTTCTCGCCTCCGAGGTGGGTCTGGCCCAAGGCGCATCCCGCTTCACCTACTCGGCGACCGGGTTCTCGCAGGTGCCCGGGGGCCTGGTCGACGAGACCGAGGCGGCGGCGTTCGACGCCTTCGCTCCGGCGATCTCGACGGGGGCCTACGTACCGCTCGAGCCCGGTGCCTCGTCCACCATCCAGCTCACCGTCGACCAGGCCAAGCTCGCGACCACGCCCGCGAAGGGCTGGCTCGTGGTGACCCTGGACGACCGCAGCGGCGAGCGGGAGGCCGACCAAGCGGGCCTAGGCAGGCTGCCCGCCGTACAGCCGTAACCCTGCACGCGAAGGCGCCCGTCCCCGATCCTCGGGGGCGGGCGCCTTCGCGCTTGCGCCCCCGAACGCGCCCGCACCGGGTCGCATTCCCGGTAAGCAACACGCACACGCGTGTAAGCGAATAGTAATGAGGGTATTACTCTCCGTAAGGGCCGCAGCTCAAGCTTCCTTCATCCGGTCAGACTGACGGCCCTCGGAAAGTGACGGGAGTGTGCCAGTGAGTGACTTAGGCAGGCCGACGCCGCCGACTCGTATGACGACGCTCTCAGTCCCGGTGTTAAGGGAATCCGTGCGCTGAAGGTTCCGCTGTTCGGCCTTGGCCTGACAGCACTGTTCAAGCTCCCATCGTATTCTTCAGCCGCGTGGCGCCGGAGGTCGTGGACCGGTTGGAGTCCGCAGCCGCACCGGCGGGCGGTCGGTCGCCTTTTACAGGACGCGGTGGGTCGGGCACCGGGCATTGTCGTCGATCGCGATCTCTCTCCCGAACGACATCACCCAGTTGGTGGAGCAGCGCTCACGGCAACGCGTTCCCAAATCGCGCGTCGTCACCATCTCAGTTCAGCCGAGCGGTCGTCATCCGCTGACCGCCCGTTCTGAAACCTTCCCCCATTAGCTGAACGAGGAGAAGTGTGCGTTCATACGAACGAATATTGAGCGCTGTCTTGACCATCGCCCTCGCATTGACGACGTCAGCGTGCACCGATAGAGACCAGGCCGACGGCGAATCCGATGCGGCCACGTACCGGGCGGTCGCCGCCGACGTCTCCGGGCGCACCCCGGTCCAGACGATCCAGGTGCTCACCAAGACCGCGGCGGAGGATCCGCGCTGGTTCGAGCAGGCGCGCCTGATCGTGGAGTCCTGGCAGCGGGCCGGCATCCCGGCCGAACTACTGGCGGTACGCGGCGCCGAGGTGGTGCGGCGTGCGTTCACGAGCAAGAACTTCGACACATCCCTGTTGGTCTATGGTCCGATGCCGGACCGGCTCGACCCCGACAACATTCTGTCGAAGTTCACCTCTGCCCGTTCCGGGGTCTCCGGCTCGAACATATCCGGCTATCGCAACGCCGAGTATGACGCGTTGTATCACGCTCAGCAGCTCGCGATGAACGAGGCCGACCGGGTCGCCGCAGTGAAGAAGGCGCAGAAGCTGTTGTACGAGCAGCAGCCGGCCCGGCCGTTCGCCCACCCCGTGGTAGGCGGGGCGTACCGGTCGGACAGGTGGGATGGCATCCAGCAGGCGTTGGGCTACCCGGTCTTCAACATCTGGAACTCGATCGGAGCCACTCCGAAGACCGGCAAGCGCATCCTGGTGGTCGGTAGCATCTCCGAGCCCCTGAGCCTCAACCCGGTCGCGCTGGAGACGCCCGCGGCGCAATTACTGCTGTCGCACATCTACGACAGCCTGGTACGGATCGGCCCGGAAGGTGAGGTGCGCAACTGGGCGGCCAAGTCGGTACAGGTCAATGGCACCCGGGTGACGGCGAAGCTGAGGTCCGGCATGCGGTTCAGCGACGGGCATCCGGTCACCGCCACCGATGTGGCGTTCACCATCAGATACCTGATCGACAAGAAGTCCCCGCTGTTCGCTCAGAAGCTGACCGCTGTGCGGGACGTGCGAGCCACCGGCGACTCGGTCGAGATCACCCTTGCCAAGCCGTCGCCGAGCTTCGTGTCGACGGTACTGGCCCAGCTGCCTATCTTGCCCGAACACGTATGGGAGAAGGTGGCTCACCCGGCGAAGTTCGCCAACGACGTCCCTGTCGGGTCCGGACCGTTCGTCTTCGCCAGCCGCAAACTCGGCGCAGAGATCCGGTTCACCGCGAACAAGGAGCACTTCTCAGCACCCAAGATCGACGGCCTGGTGATGATAGTGCTGGGCAGCTTCGACGCCGAGGTGGGAGGGCTTGCCCAAGGCGATCTCGACATGCTCGGGGACGTGCAGAGCGTCGCCCAGCTCGCTTCAGTGCGCAACAAGAGTGGAATCACGGTGCTGTCCGCCGAAAGCTTCGGCTGGGGCGGGCTGCACTACAACATGCGCAAGGAGCCGTTTGACGACCGCCATTTCCGGCGCGCTCTGTCCTTTCTCATCCCCGTGCGGGACATCATCAACGTGGTCCTCGACGGGCAGGGCAAGCCTGCCGGGTCGCCGATCGCCTCTTCGCTGACGAAGTGGCATGACCCGTCGCTCGGGCCGTTCCCGTACGACATGCGGGCCGCGATGAAGGAGTTGCGGGAGGCGGGATACGTGTTCGATCGTCGGGGCGTCCTCTACTTCCCGACCGCACGCGACGACAAGCGCCTCCGCGACAACAACGTGCCCACCTGACCAGGCGACCGGCGTGCCGACTCAGGTGATACCGAAGGGAGGCGCCATGACGCTGCTGCGATTTTCGATGAGACGTG
This sequence comes from Sphaerisporangium sp., assembly GCA_025964675.1. Taxonomy (GTDB): domain Bacteria; phylum Actinomycetota; class Actinomycetes; order Streptosporangiales; family Streptosporangiaceae; genus Sphaerisporangium. Next base: position 17,882 of record JAOPYI010000149.1, read on the forward strand.
TCGGGCGGATGGTGGCGACCATCGTGATCCTCGTGCCGTTGACTTTCATGCTGTTCCGGGCGGTACCGGGGGATCCCAGCGCGGCGGTCGTCGGGCCGGACCTTGATCCGTCAATAGCCGCGTTGCTACGGGAGCGCTACGGCGTGGACCAGCCGATCGGAGTGCAGTTCATCAGGTACGTAGCCAACCTGGCACGAGGCGACCTCGGCATTTCTTTCCACTACAAGCAGTCGGTGGGCGACATCCTGCTGAACAAGCTTTTCAACACCGCCGTCCTGGCCGTGCCCGCCATCGTGCTGGCACTGGTGCTCGGGTCGGCCCTCGGTGCGGTCGCCGCGGCCACCAGCCGACGCGGGGTCACCGATGCCGTACTGCGTAACGGCGCCTTCGTCGGAAGGGCCACGCCCATTTTCTGGACGGCGACGCTCGCCCTGCTGCTGTTCAGCTACCGCCTGAACTGGGTGCCATCGATCGGGATGACCACACCTGGTAAGGGCGTCGTGAATGCCGGCCTGGGCATGTTCGCCTCGCCGGACTTCTGGTGGCACCTCGCCCTTCCCCTCCTCGTCATGACGCTCTACTTCATGCCAGAGCCGCTGCTGACCATGCGCACCTCGATGGCGGACGTGCTGCGCGAGGACTTCATCGCTCTCGGCCGAGCACAGGGCCTGTCCCCGGCACGGATCATCTACCGGCATGCGGCACGAAACGCGCTGCTGCCGGTGGTCACCCTGATGCCGGCGCTCACCGGCACCATCATCGGTGGTCAGGTGATCGTCGAGACCATCTTCTCCTGGCCAGGCATGGGGCGGGCGATCGTCGATGCAGTCAACAACTTCGACTACCCGATGATGCAGGGCGTCTTTCTGCTGACCGCCGTGATGGCTGTCGTCGTCAACGGCGTCATCGATGTTCTCTACGCGTACCTCGACCCGCGTGTGAGGTTGGCATGACCGGTCCGTATCCCTTGACGAAGCACCGTATCTGGCAAGGCAAGATCATCGCGGGCGGTCGGCAGGTCGGGCGGGACCTGTGGTCGACTCCCAGCGGCCGGGCCGCGATCGCCATCATCGGCGTTTTCATCCTGACCGCGTTGCTCGCCCCGGTGATAGCACCGCACGGCCCTCTGGCGCGGGTCCGTGCCGCCGACGGGGGACTGGCGAGGCTGCTGCCACCAGGCCCGGCGCATCCATTCGGCACTACCAACTTCGGCCGCGACATCTTCGATCAGGTGGCCTGGGGCACCCGCCGGACCCTGTCGGTCGCCGGGGTCGCCGCTCTGGCCACCGCGCTGATCGGGCTCAATGTCGGTCTGATCGCCGGCTACCTGGGCGGCAAGGTCGACAGCGTGCTCATGCGGATCGCGGACACCGCGTACGCCGTCCCTTTCCTGCCCCTGGCGATCGTGCTGGTGGGCATCCTCGGCCGATCCGACGTCGTGCTGGTTCTCGCGATCGCGGTACTTTTCTGGCGTACCACAGCGCGGGTGGTCCGGGCGCAGGTGCTGTCGTTGAAAGAGCGGTCGTTCGTCAAGGCGGCTGTCGTCAGCGGGGCGTCCCGACGGCGTGTCCTCTACGTACACATCGCCCCGAATGTCGCCTCGCTCGCGATTCTCTACGGAATGCTGCTCGTCGCTGAGGCGGTTCTGGCCGAGGCAGGCCTGAGCTTCCTGGGCATGGCGCCGACGAATGCGGTGTCCTGGGGAACGATCATGTTCGATGCGTTCACCTCACAGGAGATGCATCGTGCATGGTGGTGGCCGCTGTTCCCGGGGCTGGCCATCATGCTGTTCGTCTTCGCCGTCTCGCTGCTCGGACGGGCACATGAGTCACTGCAACGGCGCCACCTGGAGGTGCAGTCGTGACCCCGATCCTCGACGTGCGGGGACTGAGAGTGGTGTTTCCCAGCCGCACCGGTCCGGTGCGGCCAATACGTGATCTTTCGTTTTCCATCGCGCCGGGCGAGGTGCTCGGCCTGATCGGCGAGTCAGGGTCAGGCAAGACCACCGCGGCCAAGGCGATCCTCCGCCTGCTTCCTCCCGTCGCCCAGGTATCCGGTCAGGTCACATTCGAGGGTGCGGACCTGGCGACCGTCCCCGACAGGATGTTGCGCCGGCTCAGGTGGGAACGGCTGGCGCTGGTTCCGCAAGCGGCGATGAACTCCCTCGACCCGGTGCAGCCGGTCGACCAGCAGATCGCCGAGGTGGTCCGGGCACATCGCGGTATGTCACGGAAAGAGGCGGTCGCGCTGGCCCGGGAAGCGCTGGACCGGATGGGCATCCGGGCCGACCGGTCCGGAGGTTATCCGCATCAGTACAGCGGTGGCATGCGGCAACGCGCGTTGATCGCCATGGCCACGGTGCTGCAGCCGGCTTTGTTGATCGCGGATGAGCCGACGACCGGACTGGACGTGGTCGTGCAAGACCGGATCATGGCGCTGCTCGCCGATGCCAAGCGCGAGTTGGGCCTGTCCATGTTGCTGGTCACGCACGATCTGGGCGTGGCCGGAGAAATCTGTGATCGGGTCATCGTGCTCAAGGATGGTGAAGACATCGAGTCGGGTCCGGTCGGCACGGTGTTCCGGGCGCCCCGTCACCCGTACACCCGGGGGCTCCTCAACGATGAACCTGTCCACCGAGGGCCGCGGGCCCGCGACGGTGAGCAGACCCCGACAGCGGTGTGTCTCGACCGGGTGCACGTGCGCTACACGACCGGGCGCGGGCTGGCCGCACTGCGGCGGCCCCGGCACATCGCCGCGGTCGATGACGTGTCGATGCTGGTACGCGAAGGAGAGATCCTGGGACTCGCCGGCGAGAGCGGCTGCGGCAAGAGTTCCGTTGTCTCGGCTCTGGTGGGACTGGCCGACATCGCCGCAGGCACTGTGCAGGTCGGCGACATCAAGCTCGGTGGCGACAGGAAACCGGACTGGCGTGCGTTGCGGTCGCGGGTGCAGCTGGTCTTCCAGGATCCGTACCAATCCCTCAACCCCCGGCTCACAGTCCATCGTGAAGTCGCCGAACCGCTGCTGGCCCAGCTACGGCTCACCGGCGATGAGGTCCACCGCCGGGTCATCGCGGCGCTGGAAGCGGCCGAACTGAAACCGGCCGAAAGGTATGCCTCACGGCGCCCCCACGAACTGAGCGGGGGTGAGCGGCAGCGGGTGGCGATCGCCCGCGCGCTGGTTCTCCAACCGCGGGTGCTGCTCGCCGACGAGCCGGTGTCGATGCTCGACCGGACCACCGGCGGGGAGATCGTGAGCCTGCTGCGCCGGCTCGCCGACGATCTCGGGGTCGCCGTCATCCTCGTGTCCCACGACCTCTCCGTCCTGCGCCAGATCTGCGACCGGATCGCGGTCATGTACCTCGGCCGGGTGATCGAGACGGGGCCGGCTCACGAGATCCTCTCGTATCCCCGGCATCCGTACACTCGCGCGCTCATCGACGCGGTGCCCACATCTGATCCGACGGTGCGCCGTGCGCGGGTGCTGCTGCCCGGCGAACCGCCGTCCGCTCTTGATCGTCCCGATGGGTGTGCCTTCCACGACCGGTGCCTGGTGGCCCGGCAGACGCGTTGTCACCAGGACGTGCCGCCGCTTTCCATCGAGAGGCACGCGGTGGCCTGTTGGTACCCGCTCGACAAGCCGGCGGCCGGCGAGAGCATGTCTGACAAATGATCATGGTCCGACTCGGCGGCCGTGATTTCCCAGTTGGTCACTCAGATGCGGAAGAGGCCGCCTCCGATCTTTGGAGACGGCCTCTGACCTGCAACTGCTGGGTCGGGGTGGCCGGATTTGAACCCACGGCCTCTACGTCCCGATCAGCCGGTAACCCGCAACGCCTGGGCCTATGCCTTGATGGCCTCGTCCCAGTCGATGTGGTAGTCGAATTGCTGCATCATGAATTTGCTGTCGGCGGCGAGCTTCATGATGATGGGGGTGAAGGTGTCCCGAATCACCCGACCGATGGGGCCGGGGGCCTTGTTGTTGTTGATGCTGTTCGCGACTTTGATGATGGCTTCGACTCTGGGGCGGCGGAGTTCCTCAAATGTGGCGAACGCCTGCCTGGAGTCAGGTAGGTCGCGCAGGCACTTGGCGAGTACCACGCCGTCTTCGATGGACAGGGAGGCGCCCTGCCCGGACGTGGGGGTCGGGGCGTGCGCGGCGTCCCCGATGATCACCATGCGGTCGCTGTGCCAGGTCGGCAGGTTGGGCACAGAGCGGGTCGGGGTGGCCTTCAGATCCTCGGGGTCGCGGGTCGCCTTGATGAGTTGAACCGCAGGTCCGGTGTCCTCACTGAAGAAGCCGATCAGCCTGCGCTGCCATTCGAGGCCGGTGACCGCTTCGAGTTCGCCCCGTTTGGGTTCGTCGTGGTGAGGAAGGCTGGCGTACCACCACACCTCGCGGCTCGGCAGGACCGCGTACCCGAAGAAGGCCCGCTTACCGAACATCATGCTGTAGCTGCATGACTCGGTGTCCACCGGGACCCCGTTGGTGTAGCCGCCGAGGTTGATCAAGCCGGTGTATTTGGGCGGGGGCGCTGCCTGGTCGATGAGCTTGCGGACGGTGGAGTCGATGCCGTCCGCGCCGATGAGCACGTCGCCGGTGGCCTCGGTGCCGTCGGCGAACACCGCCCGCACGCCGTCGCTGGTCTCCTGCGCGTCGACCAGGCGCTTGCCACGCTCGATCCGGATGCCGCGGGAGATGGCTTCGTCTTGGAGGATCCGGTAAAGGTCGGAACGTCGAACAGTGTGGCTGGTCGTGCCGTCCGCCAGCTTCGCGCCGGTATTGGTCCCGCCCAGGTTCCTGCCGCCGCTGTTGCGCAACGTGATCTTTGGGGTGGGGAATCCTGCGGCCACGACGTCCTTGTCCGAGCCGATCGTGCGCAACGCGTCGATCCCATTGCTCGCGACGGTTAAGAACACGCCGACATCGTCGGCGGGGGTCGGGTAGGCCTCGTAGATCACCGGCTCGATGCCGGCCTTCTGCAGCGCCATAGCGGCAGCAGGGCCGGCGACGCCGCCGCCGATGACCATTGCTTTCCTGATTGCCGTCATGTCTGGCTCCCTAAAGTCTCCTGCCATGCCCGAATGTAGGCCGGCTGCTTGAGTGACTCGATGAGTCCGGCAACGAAGTGGCGTTCGGCTTCCAGCACGGCGAGTTCATATTCGTCGTCGATCAGGAACACCCACAGGATGCCGTCTTCTCTGGCGGTTTTTCCGGTCTTCCGGATCTGCCCGGCCAAGGCGGTAATCCGCTCCAGCCGCTCGACGAGCAGCTCGACCGCCTCGGCTGGGGCAAGCACGCTTAGCAGTGACAGAGCAAGTCCGAACTGCCGGTACTCGTTACGCGGCTGCGCGACCAGGTCGCACAGCCAATCGTGGAGCTCCTGCCTGCCCTCGCCGGTGAGCGCGTAGACGGTGCGCTCGGGCCGCAGCGTGTCCCGCACTGTCTCCTGCATAGCGATGAAGCCTGCCTTGGTCAACTGTTCGGCCACCATGTACAGCGAGCTTCGGTTGAATTTGATGTTGCGATCATTGCCGTGAGCCTTCAGCCGCCGTCCGATCTCGTACGGATGCATCGGCTCCACCATCAGTTCGGCAAGAACCGCCAAGGCCAACGGGTTGGCTACCTTGCGCTGCCTCACCCTTGTCTTCACCTTCGCCATCCTCGTCTATAGTCAGTATAGACTAGTTGGGTCTCAATAGACAATACCAACTATATGAGTCTGCGGCGGCCCTGTCAGCTCAGGTCGTCCGGCAAGGGTCGTTCGATTGCTCGGAAGCGGTCCGGCTGAGCCGGTAGCGGGACGGTATGCACCCATGCTTGATGGCCACTGGAGCGGCGGCCACGGGCGCGACTGCACCTTCGAGGCACTTACGAGCGCGCCTGGCTAGAACCGAACCTTCCGTACGTTCACGCGAAGGAGCAGGTGATGGCCGACCAGATGACCTCAGTGCATGTCGCGACCCCTCTGTTGATCCGATCGCCGCCTCCGCCCGGGCCCGCCGATCTCAGGACTCAGCCCGGTGGCTCCACGTTCAAGGAGATTCGATAATGGCAGTCGAGACGGCACTGGTCATTGGGGGCGGTATCGCCGGGCCAGTGATGGCGTTGGCGTTGCGCAAGGCGGGCATCGAGGCGACCGTGTACGAGGCGTACGCGAGCCCCGCGGATGGGGTCGGCAGTGTGCTCACGATCGCGCCGAACGGGTTCGACGCGCTGGGGATCACCGGTGCGGACAAGGTCGTGCGGAACATCGGCCAGCCGACGAAGCGCATGATCGTAGCGGACGGTCGCGGCAGGCGGATGGGCGAGTTACCCGGCCTGCCCGGCCTTGAGGCCAGTCAGACGATGTGGCGTAGCGAGCTCTACGGTCCGCTGCACAGCCACGCCACGACGCACGGCGTCCGGATCGAGTACGGCAAGCGTCTCATCGGTGTCGAAGAGACGCCGACGGGCATCACCGCACGGTTCGCTGACGGCAGCACCGCGAGCGGGGACGTGCTCATCGGCGCCGACGGAATCCGCTCCACGGTCCGTACCCTCATCGACCCGGACGCCCCCGGCCCCGAACATGTTCCGCTTCTCAATTTCGACGGCTTGGCCGACTTCGCGGCACCGGCCAACCCCGATGACCTCTGCTTCGTCTTCGGCAAGCGTGGGTTCCTGGGGTACTGGCTGCAGCCCGACGGCCGGACCGGATGGTTCGCCAACCTCCCGCACAAGGAGCCGATGACGGCCGCTCAGGCACGCCAGGTGCCGGCGGCCGACTGGCTACAGCGGCTGCGGGAGGTGTACGCGGACGACGTGCCCGCTCGTGACCTGCTCCAGCACACCAGCGCCCACCATCTGATCGTCCTCGGAACAGTTGAGATCATGCCTAAGGTGCCGCACTGGCACCGAAGCCGGATGGTGCTGGTCGGCGACTCCGTGCACGCTCCCTCTCCCAGCTCCGGCCAGGGCGCCTCACTCGCCGTCGAAAGCGCGATCCAGCTGGCCCGTTGCCTTCGCGACGTACCGGACGTGCCGAGCGCCTTCGCCGCGTACGAACGCCTGCGCCGCCCCAGGGTCGAGAGGATCACCGCACGCGCCTCTAGAACCAACAGCAGCAAGTTGCTCGGACCGGTGGCCGACAAGCTGCTGCGCCTGCTGATACCCATCGCGCTGAAGACCGTCCTCCTGCCGGAGCGGACGCTCGGTTTCCAGCATCGCTACCGGATCGACTGGGACCAGGTAGTCAACGCGGACCCTGTGCCCGTTGCCTCCGCCAGGATGGGGTGAGGGCATGGCCGGTCGGAGAAGCTACGACTTCATGTATCGCGTCGGGGCTCCCTGGGAAACCAGCGCGCCTCGACCCGAGCTCGTCGAGTTGGTGGCCCGCGGCGGGATCACGCCGCCCGGCCGAGCGCTCGATCTCGGTTGCGGCGGCGGGACGAACGCCGTCTTCCTTGCCCAGCAGGGCTTCACGACCACCGGTGTGGATTTCTCCCCCGTGGCGTTGGCCAAGGCGCGGGAGGCAGCCCGGATCGCACAGGTCCAGGTGGACTTCGTCCAGGCCGACTTCACCGCACCCCGGGTTGAGGGCATCACCGGACCGTACGACCTGATCGTGGATTACGGGTCGATCGACGACGTGGATCCGGCTCAGCGCCGGATGGCCGCATCGCACGTGGCGGAGTGGACGCGGCCGGGCGGGGTCGTCCTCATGTGGTGTTTCTACAACGACATCCCATGGTGGCGGTGGAGACGAATCCGGTTCCCCGGTCGTCTCACGCCAGGAGAAGAGCGGGATCTGTTCGAGGACGCTTTCACGACCGATCGTCTAGACACTCCAGCCGCCGGGAGCGGCTCCGCCTGCTTCCTGTTGCGCCGCCGCCGTTGAACCGTGATCGAGCGGCCTACAAACCGAGGACGAGAGGATTCAACCATGCGTGAATCGACCCAGATTTCGGCGGGTGTAGACCGGTGAATCCGCGCATCGTCGTCCTCGGCGGGGGCATCGCCGGCCTGGCAGCTGCCATCGGCCTGGCCAGGCGCGGCTATCCGGTCACGCTGATCGAGCGGGACCTGCCGCCGCCGGCCGACCCGGATCTGGACCCCTTCCTGGCGTGGAAGCGCCGTGGCGTCCCTCAGTTCCGCCTGCCTCATGGCTTCTCTGCCAGGGCTCGCACCCTGCTGGCGGCTCATGCGCCTGACGTCCTCGACCGGCTCAGGGCTGACGGCATCGAGGAGATCAACGTCTTCAAGACATTCGTCTCCCCAGAATTCTGGCAACCGTCCGATGATGAGTTCACCGTCGTGTGGGCCCGCCGGTCGGCCTTCGAGCTCGCTCTGCGGCGCAGCGCCGAAGCCGAACCCGCCATCCGTTTCCTCTGCCCCGCGGTCGTTAGCGGGTTGCGCATCGAACCTGGTGTGGGCGGCCCGCCGCAGGTCACGGGGGTTCGCCTGACCGATGGTCGCGAGCTGGACGCGGACCTGGTGCTCGACTGCGGCGGTGGGCGCTCACGGGTATCCCGGTGGCTTGCAGCCGAAGACGCTCACGTCCATGCCGACATCCAGGACTGCCAGACTGTCTACTTCAGCCGCTATTACCGATTCACGCCCGATTGTGCTCTGCCCAGGAACGCCATGCTCCTCCGGGGAGAGCTCGAAAGTCTCACCTACATCGGATTTCCCGGAGATCACGATACCTTCGGCCTCTGCCTCGAAGTCCATCCCGATGACGAGGACATGCGGCTCCTGCGCAACACGTGGGGCTGGGAAGCCGCCGCGCGCAGCATCGCGGCGTTGGCGCCCTGGATCGACCCGGCCAACGCCACACCCGTGGCCGGCATCCAGATCATGGGCGGGCACCACAACGTCCGCCGGCGTTACGTGGTAGACGGGCGCCCGGTCGTGACCGGGCTTCTCGCCGTTGGGGACGCGCTGTGCACCACCAATCCGACCTATGGGTGGGGAGCGTCGATGGCGCTCACCTTTGCCTTCGCCGCTGCGGAGGCCGTCTCCTGTAACGAGGCTGATCCGGTCGCCATGGCGCTCGCCTATGACGCCGCCACCTCATCGGAAGCCGACGCCGTCTATCGAGAATCGGCGGCCATGGACCGGGCTCGCATCTACCGCATCACAGGACAGGAGGTGCCCGAGTACGACCGTGCCGAGATGGAGCGACAGCGGCTCATCTCCGAGGGCGTCGCGGCGGGGGTGCTCTCCGATGTGGAACTCAGCCGCGCCTTCTGCCGCCGGATCAACCTCGCGGGTCCCGCCGATGCGGTGATCAATAACCCCGACATCGTCCTGCGGGCAAGAGACAACCTGAAGCAGATCGCCTCTGCGCCTTTCGCGCAGATCGGGCCCAGCAGGGAGGAACTCCGCGCCGTTGTCCTGGCAGCCGAGGGCCTGGACGGCCACGCGCGCCATCTTGCACCTTCTCCACCCGGCCGCTGAGCCGGGCTGACCTATGGCTTGAGCGCTCACACGCGGGAACACACACCGGAGAGAAAACCGGCCGATCAGCCACCGAATATGGGTGCCGCGATAGTTTCGCGGTAGGCCGTTCGCTCTCGATGGACAGCCCCTTTCCTACGGGGGCTGTCCTGCGGTTGTTGGGCCTCCGCATCGGTTTATCGAGCACGCGTCGAGCCTACCGGTCCAGACTCGGCTCAATAGCGAAGTCGCATTCTTGGAGTAAGCCGCATGGTGCTACACAGAGCTATTCGATACAGCGCTTCGGCGCGGGCCGAGTCGTCTACCGGCAAGCGTTACTACGTCGACTCTGAGTCCGGCGACGATTGCGCCACCGGTGCCGCACCCCAAACCGCATGGCGAACCCTCGACCAAGTCAACATGATTGTCTTCCAGCCGGGCGATTCCATTCTCTTTCGCAGAGGAGCCGTCTGGCATGGTGTTCTGAAGCCGCAGGGGTCAGGTACGGCCGGCAACCCGATCGTCATCGGTGCCTACGGCACTGGAGCACGCCCGGCGATTGTCGCGGGCGGCGCACGCGCGGTCGTGTTCCTGCACAACGTCCAGGGCTGGGAGATTCACGACCTCGAGGTCTCCAATTCGGGCACACGGAATGAAACCGCACGCGCGGGCATCTATGTTCTCTTGGAGGACTACGGTATCGGCGAGCACTACGTGGTCGACGACGTGAAGGTCCATGACGTGGTCGGCTGCGACTCCGTAAAACCGGAGCTCGAGAACAGCGGTGGCATCTTGTTCAAGGCGGCCGGCTCGAACGTGGCCACCGGATTCGACGGGATTCAGATCTCGCGCAACACCGTATCCGGCGTCGACAACATCGGAATCGGCACCCTGTCGCAGTGGAATCGCCGTGAGCTGTATCCGGCCGGCACGAACACCTTCGCCCCCATCACCAACGTGCGTGTATTCAGGAACAACCTCAGCGATCTCGGCGGGGACGGTATCCTGGTGCAGAACGGTGTCAACTCGGTGACGGAGCACAACAGAGTCGATGGATTCGGTCTTCGCACGAAAGAGTCTCGTGCCGGGATTCTTGCTTTCAATTCCGACCACGCTGTTGTGCAGTTCAATGAGATATCGGGCGGCGCGGCCTCTCCGCCGTCATTTGCCCTCAGCGTCGACGCGGGTAATTATGATCTCGTGTACCAGTACAACTACAGCCACGACAACAACGGCCCGTTCATTCTGTTCTGCGCGCTTACCGGATCGCACGCCGATAGGGCGACGATCCGGTACAACATCAGCCGGAACGACAAGGACCTGCTACTCGGGACGTTCGAGATCCCCGTCGTCGCCAATGGCTGCGATAATGCGATAACAAATGCGAAGTTCTACAACAACGTCATCTACAGCACGACCGCCACGGCACTTGTCGGCAGCCGGGGCGACCACACGCCGATCGAGTTCACCAACAACATATTCGTCGGCAGGTCGGAAGGCTCGACGATCAATGACGCAGTGGGAATATACGACCACAACCTCTATCACAACGTTTCGGTGCCTTCGAACCACACCAACACGGTGGTAGCGGACCCGAAGTTCCTCAATCCAGGGAACGGGGTCGGGCTCGCGAGCATCCTGGGATACAGGCTCCGGCGCGGTTCACCGGCCACCGGCGCGGGCATCGCAATCGCGGATGACGGCGGCCGTGACCTTTACGGCTCGCCGGTGCCCCTGGACGCACCGCCGAACATCGGCGCCCACCAAGGGCCGTGCTTGCACAGTTAGACATGGTGCGACCGAAGGCGATCAGCCATCGTTGACCATGAGTGCAGGTGTCGTTAATCGCTTGTCGGCCGCCATGCGCATCGCCGATGATTGCGTCCATGGCCACGACCCGACGAGCCGACATGTTCACTGCGGACGGCAAGCCGTCTGACGACGACCCGCGTGAGAACGGACCAACGTTGGGCGACGAGCGCACCACGCTGGTCGAATCCCTGCGCTGTGCACGCCTCACGTTGGAGATGAAATGCTCAGGTCTTGATGCGGAGGCTATGGCGCGGCGTTCCGTCGAGCCGTCGACGATGTCGCTCCTGGGGCTGGTGCGACACCTGGCCGAGGTGGAGCGTGCGACGTTCCGGGTGATGATGGCGGGACAGGACGTGCCCCGCCTGTTCTGCTCCGATACCGACCGTGACGGTGATTTCGATGGTGCTGTTCCCGACCCTCAGGTGGTTGCGGAGGCGTGGGACGCATGGCGTGCGGAGGTGGACTTCGCGACGCGGTTCGTGGCCGAGGCGCCCAGTCTCGACATCACCGGCGACGATCCCTTGAATCTGCATGGCAGCGGTGGAGGGCCGACGTCGCTGCGCGAGATGCTGGTCGGAATGATCTGGGAGTATGCCCGCCACATGGGTCACGCCGACTTGTTGCGCGAGCGGATCGACGGACGCATAGGCCAGTAATGATCACGAGCGGCCGACCCTGTGCGCGAGGTGGTGGTGGCTTGGCATCCCAGCTCGACTTTTCCTCTGAGGTGCGCTGGTCGCCGTCAGCGTGGCGGGACTGCGCCCCCAGCCCCGACTGGTCCGACCGAGACGCGGTCATCGCGTACTTCCTCGTCGCCGAGCACGCCTTCTCCGGCACGATCCCGGTCGACGAAGACCGTGTACGCCGCACCGCCGGGCGCGCGTTCGACCGCAGCCCGGTCCCGGCCGCCGCGTCGAACCACTGGAT
>JAOPYI010000152.1 GCA_025964675.1 Sphaerisporangium sp.
ACCGCGCGTCCGCTCATGGCCAGCACGTTGCGCTGCACCAGGCGGTCCATGCCCGCGATGCCGATCGCCGACAGCAGCGCGCCGATCGTCGTCGGGATCAGGCAGACCAGCAGCGAGACCAGCACGAGGACGGGTACGCCGTCCCGGGTGAGGGCGAGCGAGTCGGGGACGCCCGGGTTCTGGTTCCTCGCGTAGATCGCGAAGGGCTGGAGCGTCACGGTCGCGAGCAGGAAGATGAGCGTCAGCGCCGCGAGCAGGATGTTCAGGGCGATCTCGTTCGGGGTCTTCTGCCGGTTCGCGCCCTCTACCAGGGCGATCATCCGGTCCAGGAAGCTCTCCCCGGGTTTCTGGGTGATCCGTACGATGATCCTGTCGGACAGCACCTTGGTGCCGCCCGTGACGGCGGACCGGTCGCCTCCCGACTCGCGGATCACCGGAGCGGACTCCCCCGTGATCGCCGACTCGTCGACGCTGGCGATGCCGTCGACGACGTCGCCGTCACCGGGGATGATCTCCCCGGCCTCGACGATCACGTGGTCTCCCTGGTGAAGCCGCTGCGCGTCGATCGTGTCCCACCCGGTGTCCTTCAGGCGGCGGGCCACGGTGTCCCGCTTGGCGGCGCGGAGGGCGGCGGCCTGCGCCTTGCCCCTCCCCTCGGCGACCGCTTCTGCCAGGTTGGCGAACAGCACGGTGAGCCAGAGCCAGACGACGATGGCCCAGGCGAAGACCGACCCCGCGGTGACGGCGAGGACCGTGGTGAAGGCGGCGCCCACCTCGACGACGAACATGACGGGGTTGCGCCACAGGGTCGCCGGGTTGAGCTTGCGGAGCGCGTCGGGGAGGGACCTGACGATCTGCCGGGGGTCCAGCAGCCCGCCCCCGATCCTCCTGTTCGCCATCAGGAGTGGATTCCTTCCGCCAGCGGGCCCAGCGCCAGGGCGGGAAGGAACGTGAGGGCGACCAGGATCAGCGTGACCCCCGCCACCATGCCCACGAACTGCGGCCGGTGGGTGGGAAGTGTGCCCGCCGACGCCGGGACGGGACGCTGGGCCGCCAGCGAGCCGGCGAGCGCGAGGACGAACACGATCGGCAGGAACCGGCCGAAGGCCATGGAAAGGCCGAGCGCCGTGTTGTACCAGGCGGTGCCGGCCTGGAGGCCCGCGAAGGCCGACCCGTTGTTGGCGGCGGCGGAGGTGAAGGCGTACAGCACCTCGGAGAACCCGTGAGGGCCCCTATTGAGCGTGCCCCGCGGCCCGCGGGCCATGGCGACGGCCGCGCCGGTTAGGACGAGTGCCGGGGTCGTCAGGAAGTACAGGGAGGCCAGCTTGACCTCGCGGGTGCCGATCTTCTTGCCGACGTACTCGGGAGTGCGCCCGACCATCAGGCCCGCGACGAACACAGTGATGACGGCCAGGATCAGCATGCCGTACAGGCCGGAGCCGGTGCCGCCCGGCGCGACCTCGCCGAGCATCATGCCGGCCATCATCATCATGCCGCCGAGCGGCGTGGAGGAGTCGTGGGAGGAGTCGACGGCACCGGTCGAGGTCAGCGTGGTGGCGGAGGAGTACGCCGCCGAGCCGGGCACACCGAACCGGACCTCCTTGCCCTCCATCGCGGCCCCCGCGGCCCTCGGCACGGTGGCGTCGCCACGTGTCTCGAAGGCGGTGGTCAGCAGGACGCTCCCCAGCGCCAGGACGGCCATGATCGCCACGATGGCGTGCCCCTGGCGCCTGTCCCCCACCATCCGGCCGAACGCGCGCGGCATGGCGAAGGCGATGACGAGGAGCAGGAACACCTCGGCGAAGTTGGTCCATCCGGTGGGGTTCTCGAAGGGATGGGCCGCGTTGACGTTGTAGAAGCCGCCCCCGTTGGTGCCGAGCTCCTTGATCGCCTCCTGGCTGGCGACCGGCCCGCCGGTGATCGCCTGGAGGTGCCCCGCGAGGGTGGTGACCGGGTGGGGCGCCGCGAAGTTCTGGATCACGCCGCCCGCGACGAGCACCAGCGCCGCGACGAAGGCGATCGGCAGCAGGATGCGGAGCACGCCACGGACCAGGTCCACCCAGAAGTTGCCCAGCTCGTGGGTGCGGCTGCGGGCGAACCCCCTTGTGAGCGCGATCGCCACGGACATGCCGGTGGCGGCCGACACGAAGTTCTGCACGGCCAGCCCGGACATCTGGACGAGATGCCCCATCGTGGACTCGCCGGCGTACGCCTGCCAGTTCGTGTTCGTGACGAAGCTGACCGCCGTGTTCCAGGCCAGTCCCGGCTCGACGGGGCCGAAGCCGAGGCTGAGGAGCAGATGGCTCTGCAGTCGCTGGAGCCCGTAGAGGAAGAGCACCGAGACGGCGGAGAAGGCCAGCACGCCCCGGGTGTATGAGGCCCAGCTCTGCTCGCTGTCCGGATCGACGCCGATCAGGCGGTAGACGCCACGCTCGACGGCGAGGTGGCGCGTGGAGGTGTAGACCCCGTAGATGTAGTCGCCCAGCGGCCTGTGGGCGAGGGCGAGCAGGATCGCGAGGGCGGTCACGAAGACGGCGCCGCTCATCCGGCCCTGCCCGTCGCGGGCCCGCCCATCTCAGAACCGTTCCGGGAACAGCAGGGCCAGGACGAGGTAGACGGCGAGGACGGAGGCGAGGAACAGGCCGACGGCGTTCTGCGCCGTCACAGCCGTTCCACCGCCTTCACGACCATGCCCAGCAGCGCGAAGACCGCCAGCGTCAGGGCGATGAAGATCATGTCAGGCATGCGTGCTCCCGGATTCGCTTCCCTACCCCCGATGATCCAGTGGGAGGCGGGAAAGCAAATCCGGGGAATCAGCGCTTTTTGCGGCTCTTGACGGCTTTGCTAGGCGCGGTTGACCGGCTGCCTGTCTACGCGGCCGCCTGGGCCTTCCGCGCCGCCTCCGGCCGCGACGGCCCCGAAGACCCTGATCCCCTGCCGGGGATGAGCGGCGTGCCGAGGATGGCGTGGCCGACCACGGCGAGGCAGACGAAGCCGAGCACGAGACCCCAGCTCACGTCGGTCAAATGGTGCATGCCCCGGTACAGCCGGGACATGCCGACGATCAGCGGGGCGGCGATCCCGAGCACCCACCACAGGACTTTCAGGGCGGTGTGGCGGTGTGCGTGCAGGGTCAGCACGAGGGCCATCCCGCAGTAGAAGCCGACTGCGGCGCTGGTGTGCCCCGATGGGAAGCTCGAGGTGGGCGGCGCGGGGTCGAGGTGGTGCACCGTCGGGCGAGGGCGCTGGATGAAGACCGTGGCCAGCAGGAACACCGCCGACTGCGACCAGACCGACAGGATGATGAAGATCGACTCACGCCACCGGTTGAAGACCAGCCGGAATGTGATGGCCGCGATGGCGGTCAGCACGATGATCACGGGCGTGTCCGACAGCATCGTGCCGACGTGCGTGATCGTGTTGAACAACGGGGTGCGGTCCTCCACGAGCCCCTGGTTGACCGCCACCTCGCCCGCGACCTCGGTGTGGAACGGCTTGATGATCAGCCATCCGACGCCGAGGGTCACGGCCGCCAGCAACGCGAGGGGAAGGAAGATGAGTCGCAGCACCCACGCGACGGTCTCCGACCAGCGCGTGCCGCTCGCGGTCACCCTAGTGTCCGTGACCATGTGCACTTCCCTTCGGGGAGATGTCTTCTCTGGCCTCCGGCTCGACACCCTCTCGGTGCGGCTCGGAAGGTCGGCGTCCGATGTCCCGGCGCCAGGCTTCGAAGGCGGCGGCCGTCGCCGCGACGACCGCGACGCCGAACACCACGCCCGCCACCACGTCGCTGACCCAGTGCACGCCGAGGGCGACCCGCGTGTAGGCCACCCCGACGACGATCACCGTGCCGAGGATCCACGCGATCACGCGCTGGGGACGGCTGAGGACGGGCAGCAGCAGGAGTATGAGCACCCCGACGCCGAGCGTCACGTTGACCGCGTGCCCCGAGGGGAACGACGATCCGGGCGCCAGGTCGACGGGGTTAGGCAGGTGGGGCCTGGCACGGGCCACGACCACCTTGAGCGCCAGCCCGAGGAGCCCGCCGACGGTGATGGTCGTGACCGCCCAGGCGGCGAGCCGGGGGGCGCGCCGGTAGACGAGCCAGGCCGCCGCCACCCCGACCGCGACCCGCCAGGTCCCCGGCCCGAAGACGTTGGTCCAGATCTCGAGGAACCTCACCCAGCCAGGGTGCGCGAGCGCGTACGTGTGCAGGGTGTGGGCGGCGCCCTCGTCGAGCCGGTTCAGCGGGCCGAACGACGTCTCCACCAGGACCAGCAGGAGCGTGAACGGGATCAGGACCAGGATCAGCGCGCCCGACGCGAGCGTGAGCCGGAGGCCTAGCCGCCGGTCGGGGTCGAACCGCTTCCCGAACCACGAGCCGCTCCTGGAGCCCTTCGCGTCCCTTGCCGCGCCTTTCACGTACATGCTCATCACCGCACGCACCCCCCCGAATCGCCTTCCGCTTCCTTACAGCTCATATCAGCCCTCCGTCTCGCGCGGGGCGCGCAGCAGCAACGCCTTCGGGCTCGTCTCGATCGACATGGTGGTGCCGTATCCGATGGGGTCGCCGTCGCACTCGTACAGGACCGGCGGGTCGACCTCGACCCTGAGGCGGGCGGCGGTGTACCGCTCGGCACGCCGGTCGTAGCGCTTGGACCGGGTCACGACATGGCCGACCACGCGCAGCCAGTCCATCGGGGTGCGCGGGGCGAGGATGAGGATGTCGAGCTGCCCGTCGTCGGGCTGCGCGTCGGGAAGCAGACGCAGGCCGCCCTGGAGCCGGCCGACGTTCCCGATGAGCACCATCATCGCCCGCCTGCGCAGCGTCGTGCGACCGTCCAGGCTGAGCGTGACCTGGAAGGGACGGTCGCGCAGATGCTTGACCAGGCCCCCGACGTAGGCGAGCCAGCCGACGCGGCGCTTGGCGTCGTCACTGGTGCTGTGGGCCATGGAGGCGTCGAGGCCGATCCCGGCCATGACGACGAAGGGACGCCCGTCGATGACGCCCACGTCGATCTCCCGCGTCTTGCCCTCCACCCCCGTACGGATGCCCTCCGGCAGCGTGCCGGGTAGGTTGAGGTTGCGGGCGAACAGGTTGCCGGTGCCGACGCACAGGATGGCCATCGGCACGTCGGTGCCCATGAGGCCCTCGACGCACGCGCGCACCGTGCCGTCACCGCCCGAGGCGAAGACCAGGTCGACCCCCTCGGACACGGCCTGCCTGGCCATGCCGACGCCGGGGTCCTCGGCCGTCGTCTCGAGCCACAGTGGCTCGTCCCAGCCGTACCGCGCCAGCTCGGCCGTCACCTCTGCCCGGTGGCTCTCGAGGTCGCACACCTTGGTCGGGTTCACTATCACGGCAGCTTGAGGCACGAAAATGCGTGCTACCCGGATTGCGGTGCTTTGAACTAATGTCCGACTCCCGTTCGAAGCCGTCAGGCGCCGGCCTGGACCTCGGCGACGACGCAGCTGATGTTGTCGGGGCCGCCGCCCTCCTTGGCCAGGTCGATGAGCCGATGTGCGGCCTCGCCCAGGTCTGCTATCGAGGTCAGAGTCTCGTGCAGGGCCTGCGGCCCGACCACGCCGCTCAGCCCGTCGGAGCAGATCAGGTAGCGGTCGCCCACGCGGGCCTCGCGCAGCGAGAGGTCGGGCTCGACGGAGCCGCTGCCGCCGAGCGCCCGCATCAGCAAGGAGCGGCGCGGGTGCGCGGCGGCCTGCTCGGGGGTCATCTGCCCGTCGTCCACGAGGGACTGCACGAGAGTGTGGTCGCGCGTGATCTGGTAGAGGTGGCCGTCGCGCAACATGTAGGCCCGGGAGTCGCCGATGTGGGCCAGTGCGAAGCGCGTGCCGTCCCACAGCATGGCGGTGAGCGTGGTGCCCATGCCGGTGAGCTTGGGATCGCGGTCGGCCATGTCCTTCAGACGCCGTCCGGCGTCGGCGATCGTGGTCTCCAGCGTGCCGAGCAGGTCGGCGCTCGGGGGGTCGCTGTCCAGGGAGGACATGGCGGCGATGACGGTCGCACTGGCCACCTCGCCGTGGCTGTGCCCGCCCATCCCGTCGGCGACTGCGAGCAGCCGGGGACCGGCGTACACGGAATCCTCGTTCTGCTGGCGCCGCAGGCCGACGTCGGTACGAGCCGCGTAACGCAACGTGAACGACGCGTTGTTTGACATGACCTCAGTAAATCATTGGTTGAAACACTTCACAACCATACAATTTGTGGATTGTAGTGGCATGGTGGACTAATCTGACCGAGGGGAGCCGACGTAAACCCGTGGGTGATCAGGGAGATGCGACACGTATGGGACATGACGCCACGTTGAACGCCGGCGACATCGCCCGGCTCGCCGGCGTCGGGCGGGCCGCGGTGAGCAACTGGCGGCGCCGCTACGACGACTTCCCTCAGCCTATCGGCGGCACGGCCGCGAGCCCCCTGTTCTCCCTTCCCGAGGTCGAAGACTGGCTGCGCCGTAATGGCAAATCGTATGAGATGTCGCTGGGTGACCGCGTCTGGCAGCGGCTGCGCACCTCCGCGGACGACCTGCGACTCGGCGACCTGGTCGGCTGCGCGGGGGCCTTCCTCCTGTACCTGCGACGCGACCCAGACGGCTGGAAGCGGATCGCCCGGAGCCCGGAGGCCGCCAAGCGCCTCCACCAGGCCGCCGCCACGTCCACGGCCGACCTTCCCGTACCGGTCGGCTGGGAGCTGATCGACCCCCGGCTGTACCGGCTCATCGCCGACCTGGCCGCCGAGCAGGGGCCGCTCGCCGCCTTCGAGCTGCTCTTCGACCGGTACGTCGAGGCCCACTCACGGCAGCTCTCCGTCACGCGCGCCGACGTCGCGGGCCTGATGGCACGCCTCGTCCGCCTCGAGACCAGCGTGCCCGGCGTGGAGGCGACCACCGTCCTCGATCCGGCGTGCGGCGTCGGCGCGCTCCTGCTGCCCTTCTCGGGGGCGCGGGTGCTCGGGCAGGAGAGCGGCGAGACGGCGGCGCTGCTCACGGCCGTACGCCTGCTGCTGCGCGACGCGCGCGCGAAGGTCGTCGCGGGCGACTCGCTCCGGCTGGACGGGTTCCCCGGCCTGCGTGCCGACTTCGTGGTCTGCGACCCGCCGTTCAACGAGCGCGCGTGGGGCTACGAGGAGCTGACCGGCGATCCCCGGTGGGAGTACGGCCTGCCGCCGCGCGGCGAGCCGGAGCTCGCCTGGGTGCAACACTGCCTGGCCCACGTGCGCCCAGGCGGCCTGGTCGCCATCCTGATGCCCGCCGCCACGGCGAGCCGCCGCCCCGGCAAGCGGATCCGGGGCAACCTGCTGAGGGCCGGCGCGCTGCGGGCGGTGGTCACGCTCCCGGCCGGGGGCCCCGACCTGTGGCTCCTGCGCCGCCCGGAGGCCGGCGAGCGGCCACCCTCGCTGGTGCTGATGATGGAGGCGTACGGCGGCCTGCCAGCCGTGGAGGCCGCTTGGCGCGCGTTCACGGCCGATCCCGAGTCGGAGCCGCCCGACGCGGCCCGTTCGGTGCGGATCATCGACCTTCTGGACGACGAGGTGGACCTCAGCCCGGCGCGGCATCGCCCGCACCCGCCCGAAGAGGATCCCGCGCTCGGGTTCGGCGCCGTCCAGGACCGCTTCCGCGCGGCGGCGACCTCCCTGCCCGGCACGCTTCCCGGCGTCTCCCCGCACGCCGAGGCGCTCGACCTGCCCAGCACCACCGTCGGCGAGCTGGTCAGGGCCGGACTCGTCACGATCCAGCAGGGCCCGCCGAAGATGGCGACCGGCACAGGCGACGTGCCGGTGCTGACGGCCGGCGACGTCGCCGCCGGAGGCCGCCCCACCGGCCGCACCTCCCCCGACGCGGGCCACATCACGCTGGAGGCCGGGGACGTCGTCGCGGTCACGACCGGCGAGGGGGCCGCCCGCACCGTCGCCGAGGGAGGCGCCGTGCTCGGGCCCCAACTGCACCTCTACCGGGTGGACCGCGACCGGATGGATCCCGACTTCCTGGCCGGCTATCTACGGCATGCCGCCACCTCGGGCACCACCCGGGCCTACCCTGGCGCGAGCCGCGTCGACGCGCGCCGGGTGCGGATTCCGAGGCTTCCCCTGTCCGAGCAGCAGGTGTACGGAAAGGCCTTCCGAGAGCTACTGGGGCTCGAGGACAGGCTGCGCGAGACGACGGCCCTGGGCGAGACGCTGATCCGGCTGGGCTTCGACGGGCTGGTCGGCGGCCATCTGCGGCCCAGCGGCTAAGAGTGCACGCCGTCCTCCCCTGACGGCGGCTCAGGAGCCGTTCGTCGAGTTCAGATTGGTCAGCACGGCGCCGAAGATGTCGTGCAGCTGCCGTACCTGCTCCGGGGTGAGCCGGTCGAACAGCACGCGGCGTACCTCCTCGACATGGCCGGGCGCCGCCTCGGCCACAGCGGCGAACCCCTCGTCGGTGAGCGTGGCCACGGTCGTACGGGCGTCGCCGGGCCGCTTCCCCCGGCACACCCAGCCCTGCGCCTCGAGCTTGGCGACCGCGTGCGAGAGCCGGCTGGCCGACGAGCGTACGAGCCTGGCCAGCTCGGTCATGGTCATCGAGCGGCCGGGCGCCTCCGACAGCATCGCCAGGATCATGTAGTAGGTGTGCGGCATCGCGGCGTCGCGCTGCAACTGCCGGTCGAGGGACTCGTGCAGGAGCTGTGACGCCCAGAGGAAGGTGCGCCACGTCTTCTGCTCGTCACCGTCGAGCCACCGCGTCTCGCTCACGCGTCCCAGTCTACCGTTTACTTGAGCGCTCAAATGTAAGCGCTCCAGAGGTCAGCGGGTGCCTCGCGTGGTGTGCCGGAGGGCCCTGCCGGGGAGCGCGCCGGTGTGGCGGCCGTCGGCGATGACGGCGACGCCGCCGACGAGAACGTACGGGATGCCGGTGGGCTGCCTGCGCGGGTCGTCGAAGGTGGCCGTGTCGGCGACCGTCGAGGGGTCGAAGAGCACCAGGTCCGCGTGGTACCCCGGCCGGACCAGGCCCCGGCCGACCAGCCTGAGCCGCCTGGCGGCGTTGCCGGTCAGGTGGGCGACGCACTCCTCCAGGCCCAGCACGCCCTCGTCCCGCACGTAGTGGCCCAGGTAGCGGGGGAATGAGCCCCACGCGCGGGGGTGCGGCCTGGCGCCGGTGAGCAGGCCGTCGCTGCCGCCCGTGTGCGCGGGATGCCTCATGATCGCCCGTACGTTCTCTTCGTTCCCCACGAGCTGGAGGATCGTGGTGCCGAGGCCGTCGTCGATCAGCTGCTCGCGGTACACCTCGAAGGGCGCGCGGCCCGAGGCGGAGGCGAGCTGGGCGATCGTCTGGCCGGCCCGGCCGGCGAGGGCGGGCGACCGCGTACCGGAGATCCGGATCGTGTCCCAGTCGACGGGCACGCCGTGACAGCCGTCGGAGCCGTCCTCCTCCATGACCCGCCTGATGCGCTCCGCGGTCGCCGGTTCGCGGAGCCGGGAGAGGGCATGGTCGGGGCCGCCTTCTGACGCCCAGCTCGGCAGCAACGCCGCGAGCGTGGTGGAGCCGGGCAGGTAGGGATAGGTGTCGAAGGTGATGTCGCAGCCGCCTTCTGCCGCGGCGTCGAGCAGGCGCAGCAGCTCCCCCGCCCGGCCCGCGTTGACGGCGAAGTTCATCGTCGCGTGGGCGAGGTGCAGCGGGCAGCCCGACGCGCGTGACACCTCGACCATCTCCGCGTACGCCTCGATGGCGCCGGCACCGTACGAACGGTGGTGCGGGGAGTAGTAGCCGCCGAGCCGGGCGACGACCCGGCACAGCTCCACCAGTTCGTCCGTGCCGGCGTACATGCCCGGGGTGTAGGTCAGCCCGCTCGACATGCCGACCGCGCCTTCGGCCATGGCGTCGGCGACGAGCGCCTTCTGCCTCTCCAGCTCGGCGGCGGTGGGGGGCCGCGCGTCCCAGCCCATGGCCAGCATCCGCACGGTGCCCTGCGGCACCAGGTAGCAGGCGTTGACGGCGATGCCCCTGTCGAGCCTCGCGAGATACTCGCCGACCGACCGCCAGTCCCAGTCGAACCCGTCGGGGTCGCCGTTCCATCCGGCGATCTGCCGCCTGAGCTGCGCGAGCGTGGTGTCGTCGACGGGCGCGTACGACAGCCCGTCCTGCCCGAGCACCTCGCAGGTGACGCCCTGGCCGACCTTGGCCAGATGGTCGGGCTCGGACAGCAGGGCCAGGTCGGAGTGGGCGTGCATGTCGATGAAGCCGGGCGCGAGCACGAGCCCTGCGGCGTCGACGGCCCGGCTCCCGGCGGAGCCGCCGTTGCGTGGTGGCACGATCTCGGCGATCCGCCCACCGGCCACGGTGACGTCCGCGACGTATGACGCGGCGCCCGTGCCGTCGACGACGGTCGCCCCGCGAAAGACCAGCCCGCCCATCACCACGTCCTCCCTGCCTCTGTCAGGAATACACCAGAGTGGGGGCCCCGGGCGTGAACTCGGTGTGGATCATATGGGAGGGCACGCCGATGTGCAGCAGGCGGGAGGCCGTCACCTGCACCATGTCCGGCGAGCCGCAGACGAAGACGTCCCCCTCCAGGGAGACGCGATGGTTGAGCAGCGCATCCACGGCGTTCTCCTGCCGCCACTCCCGGTCGTGGGAGACCGCGTTGACGATCCGCAGGCGCCGGTGGTGGGTACGCAGGGCGCGCAGGTCGTCGATGTCGTAGGCGTCCACAGCATGGCGGACGCCATGGAAGAGGTCGATGTTCGGCCGGTCCGGTCGCCACATCGACTCCTCGATGAGCGCCTTGAGCGGCGCCAGGCCCGTACCCCCCGCGATGAAGATCAGATGGGAGGTGGAGGCGCGGTTGAGCACGAGGGATCCACGCGGCGGCCCCAGCAGGATGGTGTCGCCGGGGCGCGTGTGGTGCGCCAGCGCGGTGCTCACCCATCCGCCCGGCACGACCTTCACGTGGAACGTCAGCCGGTTGTCCCGGCGTGGCGCGTTGGCGATGGAGTACGGCCGCCACACCTTGGGCCAGTGCGGCGTCTGCAGGGTGGCGTACTGGCCCGCCTTGAACGCGTACGGCTGCGTGGGCTCGACGGTGATCACCGCGATCTCGTGCGTGCGCATCTCGTGGGTCGCCACGACGCCGGTCCACACGGGGGGCGCATGGGCGGATTCCTGCTCGGCCGCCGCGATCATCACGTCCGCGATGAACTGGTAGGCGTCGATCCACGCCGAGTCGTAGACGGCCCGCCAGGCGTTCCCGGCGTTGACCCGCATCGCGATGACCAGGCACCTTCCCACTGCGGGATAGTGCTCGGGCAGGACACCGTACTTGCGGTGGTCGCGGGCGAGCTGGCCGAGGTGGTCGCCCAGCCCTTCGGTGTCCTCCAGGCTGAGCACGACCTGCGTGAGCGCGCGCAGCAGGCGGTCGCGCTGGAGGTCCATGGCGGGCGGGAACATCTCGCGGACCTGGGGATAGTCCGCGAAGAGCTTGGCGTAGAAATGCATGGCGACCTTGTCGGCCACCGGCTCGACCAGGGACCAGCTCTGGCGGATCAGTCCGATGTCAATGGTCATGACATCACTCCGCCGGTCGCCCGGCTCCTTGCCGCTCCGGCCCTAGGGACCGCGTCTTCGCGACGCCGAAGTAGTCGTCGCCCGCGGGCCTGCGGCCCTGCTCGTCACGCAGCCTGCGGTCCTGCCTGGCCAGCAGCGGGATGTGCTTCGAGCAGTGGATGTAGGCCTCCTCGACCTCGACCACGATCCACCGGTCGGCCCGGCGCCCCGGCGCCGTCTGGTCCTCGTCGACGAGCCCGTGGCGGCGCGCCGCGTCGTACGCCGTCGTGATGGTCGCCGCGCCGTTGATGTGCAGCCCCACCAGATCCTCGAAGAAGTCGACCAACAGCAGGCTGATGTGGGGGTTCTCCATGATGTTGCCCAGGCTGGCGAGGACGCCGTTGCCCCGGAACTCCGGGAAGATCAGCTTGGTCGGCTCCAGAACCTTCACGAAGCCTGGCGGGCCGGCTCGGAACGACGTGTCGCAGTTGCCCCGCGCGTCCGAGGTCCCGATGAAGGCCATCTCCTGCCGGGCGATGAACTCCCGCATCTCGGGCGTCAGGTGGTCGACCACCTGTCGATTGTAGAAGCGGACCGCCCGATCCTTGGTGGAGAACAGGCTCTGGAGGACGTGCTCGCCTCTCGACCCGGGCAGATCTTCGTCACCCGCACCGTCGTACGGCCCGTGCTGGCCCATCAAGGCTCCCATCACCGTCCCGCCCGTCAGCGCCTGTGGTCTGCCGTCTCCCACAACCCTCAGGCAACTTTGGTCACATCAGTGGGCGATCCTAAAGCATGGACATGCTGAACCAAAACTTTTCTGACTTTTCTCTGTCATATACGGGCGCCAGGGTTCCATGATCTCCAGTGTCAAACGGGCCGATCAGAAGTAGGTCCTGACGAGATCGACCACCTCCGGGTCCGGTGCCTCGACGTCGTCGATCACGGGTATCAGCGTCCACTTGTCGAAGGCGGTGCACGGGTGGGAGAGCCCGAGGCGCACCACGTCACCGCAGTCCAGGTCGGAGCCGGCGTCGACCGACAGGAACGTGAGCTGGTCGTTCAGCGCCGTGACCCGGGCGCCGGCGAGCGCCGATCCGCCCCGGCCCCGTACGGCCTGCGGCTCGGGAAGCCCTTCGTCGAACGGCAGGTCGCGTTTGCCCGCGTCGAGCAGCGCGAGTCCCGGCTCGGGCCGCGACACCACCCTGGCCCAGCCGTGCATGGCCGGTCGCAGCGGCACAGGCCCGGCGCCCCTGGAGAAGGGTGAGATGGCGCGGTAGAAACCGTCGTCGTGCGCGACGTACGCGCCGGACCGCAGCACCAGCCGCGCCCCGACCCCGCCGAGGGCCTCCACCACCTGGTCGAAGTACGCGCTGCCGCCCGCGGTGACGATCGGCTCGTCGACCTCGTACCGCAGCCTGCCGTGAAGGTCGGCCATCCGCTTCAGGAAGCCGTCCACCGCGCTGAGGCTCGCCGTGGAGGCGTCGTGGCCGAGGGCGCCCTCGTACCCGGCGACTCCGGCGAGACGGAGCGTGGGAGCGGCACGGACCGCGTCCGCGATGGCCACCGCCTCGTCAGCGTCCCTCACGCCGGTACGGCCGCCCGGCGCGCCCAGCTCCACGCACACGTCGACCGGCCGTACGGTGCCCGCCTGGCGCAGGGCGGCGTCCATGATGGCGACGGAGCGGGCGGAGTCGACCCAGCAGCTGAACGAGAAGCCCGGGTCGCCGTCGAGCTCGGCGCCGACCCACGCCAGCCCGGCGGGGTCGACCAGGCTGCCCGCGAGCATCAGGCGGCTCACGCCGAAAGACCGGGCGACACGGAGCTGCGGCACGTTCGCGAGCGTGAGGCCCCACGCCCCTGCGGCCAGCTGGCGCTGCCAGAGGGCGGGCGCCATGGTGCTCTTGCCGTGCGGGGCGAGGGAGACGCCCGCCGCCGCCACCCAGCGGGCCATCGTGGCGATGTTGTGGTCGAGGGCGCGGCGTTCGAGGGTGAGCAGCGGCGTGCCGAACTCCGACAGCGATGGACGTCCGGCGAGGTACCCGCCGACGGTGACCCCGGTCGCCTGGAGAGGCGCGGCCTTGAACCGCCAGTCGAGCCGCTCCTCGCGAAGGGCGGCGACAGCGGCGGAGTCGATGGACACCGGGCCTCCCTGGTAGACGGGCTTCGCGCAGCTTGCGCTAGTTTCTACCCGCGTTGCCGCTACCGGTCAACGTCCCCGGGACCGTACGCACGAGTAGGCTCTGCCGGCCGGGACCGGAAGCCAATCTTAGAAGGACGGCGTGAGTGACCAGTCGGAGACGCCCATGAGTGACAAGACCGCGATCCGTACCGACGGCGCTCCGGCGCCCGCCTGGGTGTTCTCCCAGGGCATCCGCAAGGGCCCGCTCCTTCAGGTGTCCGGGCAGGGCCCCCAGGACCCGAGGACGTCGGAGTACGTCCACCCCGGCGACGTGCGGGCCCAGACCCGCAGGACCCTGGAGAACGTCAAGGCGATCCTTCTGGCCGGAGGCGCGACCGTCGAGGACGTGCTGATGTTCCGGGTCTACCTCACCAAGCGTGAGGACTTCGCCCCGATGAACGAGGCGTACGGCGAGTTCGTCCAGGAGAACTGCCCCAGCGGCGTCCTCCCTTGCCGCACCACCGTCTTCACCGGCCTTCCCCAAGAGTCGATGCTCGTCGAAATCGACGCCTTGGCCTCGGTCGGCTGATCCGTTAGCCGGGAGTCGCGCCCCCGGGCGACCGAAGTCTCGAAGGGCTGTGGATCTCCGACCACTACCATCCGTGGCTGGACGAGCAGGGGCAAAGCGCTGAGGGGACGACCAGGATCGGGGACCGCCGGCATGTCGTCGGTACGCTCGCACGGAGCAGGCACCGTGAAAGGGAGTGGGCATGGTCACCGAATCCCCGCAGCCGCTGGACATACCCGTCGACGGAGGCGAGCTGCGAGCACTCCGATGGGGCACCGGAGACGCCGTCATCCTGGCGGCTCACGGGATCACCGGCTCGGCGGCCTCCTGGAACGCGGTCGCCGGGCACCTTCCCGCCGGCTGGTCCTTGATCGCCTTCGACCTGCGAGGCAGAGGCGGGAGTGCCGGGCTTCCCGGCCCGTTCGGCTTCGATCGTCACAGCGCCGACCTGAACGCCGCCGCCCGCCACATCGGTGCCGACGAGTACGTGCTGACGGGTCACTCGATGGGCGCGTACGTCGCGCTGCTCGCCGCCACGCAGAGCCCCGACCTTTACCGCCGCCTGGTTCTCGTCGACGGGGGAATACCCCTCCCCGCGCCCGCCGGCCTCGACCCCGACGTGGTGATGCAGACGACGCTCGGCCCCGCGCTCGCCAGGCTCAGCCGGACCTTCGGGTCCGTCGACGACTACTTCGACTTCTGGCGGGCCCACCCGGCGTTCAAGGACTCCTGGAGCGACGACCTGGAGTTCTACCTGCGGTACGACCTCACGGGCGACCCCGGTGCCATGCGGTCGCGCGCCCAGGAGCCCGCCGTTCGCGCCGACGGACGCGACCTCCTGGTAAGCGAGCGGAAGATCACCGAGGCGCTTCGCGGGCTCAAGCTGCCCACCCTCCTGCTGACCGCCCCCGCGGGCATGATGGGCGACCCGCCGCCGTTCCTGCCTCCCGAGCTGGTCGAGGAGGCCCAGCGCCAGTCCCCGATGCTGGAAACGGAAGTCGTGCCAGACACCAACCACTACACCATCCTGTTCAACTCCAGGGCGGCCCGAACGGTGGCCGACCGTCTGATGGCGTAACCAGTCGTAAGCCGAAACAAGGCGAGACATGGCGCGGCTTTCTATGGACGACTAGTACCACCTCGCCCGAGGACTTCGTCGACGTCGTGCGGGGATACTGGGTTCGTCCTCAGTCTTGTCGGGCTGGGCTTTGTGGCAGGGGCGTTCCGGTGGCAGGGAAGCCCCTGCCCCGCACGGTGACGGCGACGCGAGACGGGCCTCCGACGGGTTGTCGTACAGCGGCAAGCGGCGGTACGTGCTCTCGATCGAGGGAGCCGGCCATGGGCTTCCCCGCGACCTACGGTGATCATCACGCATGGCCGAGGCTGATCGTTTACAGGAGGAAGGTGCCTGTGATGGAGTTGCCCCGGTTCGGTTGACTGCCATGAACTCGGAGCCAGGTGTGATCGAGGAGATCCTTCCCCCAGCCGTCCGTACGGCGGAGGCCTTCGACGACGACCGGCCGGCTCCGTTGTTCCCCGAAGAAGAAGAGCTGATCGTCCACGCGACAGGGAAGCGGCGTGCGGAGTTCGCGACCGTACGGGCCTGTGCCAGGCGGGCGCTCGGCGAGCTGGGACTGCCGCCGACGGCAGTGCTGCGCGGCAAAAGGGGCGCGCCCCAGTGGCCGGGCGATGTGGTGGGCAGCATGACGCACTGCAAGGGATATCGTGCCGCAGCCGTGGCCCGGGCCGATGATGTCACCACGATAGGCATCGACGCCGAGCCCGCCCTGCCGCTTTCCCACGGCACGCTCGGCCTGATCTCGCGGCCGTACGAGCGGGCCATGCTCGCCCGGCTTGAGGACGACGCGCCCGAGGTGAGCTGGGACCGGCTGCTGTTCTGCGCGAAGGAGGCGGTCTACAAGGCCTGGTTCCCCCAGACCCAACGGTGGCTGGGCTTCCAGGACGCCGAAGTGCAGATCGGCACGGACGGCACCTTCACCGCACGGGTGCTCGAGCCGGCGCCGAACTCGCCGGACGGCTACCACGGCCGCTGGCTGACCCGCGACGGTCTGATCCTCGCCGCGATAGCCGTCACCGCCTCCCCGAGATGACCGCGGAGCCCTGTCCTCGACGCGCAGCGACCGGGGCGGGTTCAAGATCGACTGCGGGAGGAACGCGCCCCGCGCCGGCGGGCCGTGGAGAACCCTAGGGTGTGAAGAAATATGCGATTTTATCTGGAGAATGCATGACATCCGAGTTGTTGCATGATGTGTCGTTGGTGCTCGCAACGATCACCACAGGGCTGGTCGCGGGCGTGTTCTACGCGTTCGCCTGCTCTGTGATGATCGCGCTGCGCGGGGTCGAGGACCGGACTTTCATCGAGGTGATGCAGCGGATCAACGCGGCGATCCAGAACGGATGGTTCGCGGCCAGCTTCATGGGCGCCCTGTTGTTCACCATCGTGGTCATGGCGGTGGACCTGCTCAGTGGCCGGGGGATCCCCGTGCAGGTCGTGGCCGCCTTCGTGCTCTACGTGCTGGCGCTCATCATGACCTTCCGCGTCAACATCCCGCTCAACAACCAGCTCGACGCGGCCGGCGGGCCTGACCGCATCGCCGACCCGGCGGGAGCGCGCGGGCGCTTCGAGGCGACCTGGAACCTGTGGAACGTGCTGCGCGCGCTGGCATCCACAGCGTCGTTCGGCAGCCTGTGCTGGGCCCTGATGCTTTGACCCCCCGAACCGGCGGGCCGGGAAGACTGATCACCTCTGATTCCGCGCTGTTGGTCCACAACTGGTCCACGATCAAGTGGCGGTGGGGCGCGGCGCCGTACCACGGCCCATCGCTCGCCCGCCGGTCCGGCATGCGCCTGGGCGGCAGAGGCTGGGGGCGCCCGCCGTACACCGCACCCGCCGTACTAAGCGAACCCGCCACAGCGCCACGCCCCCGCACAGATCCGGCCGCACCGTCGCCGGCAGTGTCTCGAGACAGGGGTTCACGTGTCGCTCTACTTCGGGAGGGCGTTTTGAGTTTTCTGGGGTTGGTAGTCGCGGTCGGGGTCGAGCATCAGGTCTGAACGGACCTCCAGGACTCCACAGTCGCTTCGGCAATGGTTTCGATGCGGTGCCCGTACGCCAGATGTCCATCAGACACGAAGCTGCCGTCACTGAACGGCAACCCGCAGAACGTGGCGCGGAAGTGCCCGGGAGATCCGCCCTGCGGGAGCGGCGCGTACGCCGCGGATGGCCCCATGCCGTAGCTCGACCGTGCCCCGTGCTTGTTCCGTGCCACCTGATGAGCCGCCACGCGAAGTAGCGCGTCAAGGCCCTTGTCCACGTAGAGCTGCAGCAGGCGGAACTGACCGTCGAGGTACTTCGCATGAGCTCTGGAAGGATGCTGCAGGAGATACGCGCACACCACTGGCGTGTGCCACCTGTACATCTGAGGATCGGCCTGCTCTTCAGCCAGGATTCCGTGGTAGTAGTCCACGCACAAGCCGAGCGGACCAGCGGTCGCGCCGCAGTCGCACTGACCCGCGCTGCGGCCATCTTCCATAGTGCGCAACATAGGAGGCCAGCAACAGCCTTGTCGACCGCATTTCGACGCTACCTCGCTGACAGCGGTCGCAGCTGCTCGTCGTCCGTTCAACGGCGGTTCGCTCATCGATGTTCGGCGCGCAGGAAGACCACCCGGATTACCCGTCCAAGGCCGCATGACGACGCACTCGCAAGAGCCGAGTAACCGCGCCGGCGCGACGGGCACACCGGTGTTGCAGGCGAAATGCGGATGTGCGTCGGGAGTTGGATCTTTAGGGTGGCTCCATGACACTTTCTCATGACGTGGCCGGGAGCGGCCCGACGGTGGTCCTGCTGCACTCCACGGTGTGTGACCGGCGGATGTGGGACCCGCAAATGGCGGTTCTGGTCAACGCCGGCTACCGGGTGGCGCGCTGCGACTTGCGGGGCTTCGGCCAGACTCCCATGCCAGACCGGCCATACAACAACGCCGAGGACGTCAGAGATCTCCTGGATCTGCTCGGCATCGAGCACGCGGCGCTGAGCGGGGCATCCGGTGGTGGCCGGGTCGCGCTAGAGCTCGCAGCCCGCTGGCCGCAGAGGGTGACCTCGCTGGCGCTGCTATGCACCGCGCTAGTGGGACACGAGCCCAGTGCCGAACTCAGGGCGTTCGGCGAGCGCGAGGACACGCTTATCGAAGCCGGTGACATCGCCGGGGCAACCGAACTCAACGTGGAAACCTGGCTAGGCCCCCACGCCGACGAGACGACCCGGGAGAAGGTACGCCAGATGCAAAGCCACGCCTTCGAGGTTCAACTGGCCGCCGTAGAGGAATTCGAGTCGATCAAGGCCGAGACCGACCTTTCTGCCATCACGGCCCCTAGCCTGCTCATCTCCGGCAGCCACGACTTTGCGGACTTCCGGCAGATCGCTGCCCAGCTGTCGGACCAGCTTGCCGACGCCCGTCACCTCGAACTCGCCTGGGCAGGTCACCTACCCAGCCTGGAGCGCCCCGACGCATTGAACCCAGTGCTGATCGACTTCCTACACGAGACACTCTCCGCCAGCTTGCGGTGATCTTGACTCCGCATGACGGTAGGCCCACATCCAGCGAGCGGCAATGAGAACGGGCGGGACTCCGTGGCACGCGATCAAGCTCAGCCACCTGGCCGGACGGCGTTATGAGGAGTTACGGCGCTGGCCGGTCCGGAGTGCTCGTCCGCGCGAACGGCGGGACGTGGTGACAGACTTCTCGCGGGGGTGAGTGCTCGGGTTCGCGGGGGTCTGGAAACGGTGGAGCCCCCAGCTGAACGCTCGGAAGTCCAGTCGCCGTCCACCTTCGTAATCGGTGCGACCGCGCCGGTCGATGAACTACAGTCGTCCGCCGTGACCGAATCCTCCTCCTATCTAACTGCGACGGCAGAGGCGTACGATGCCGTCGCCGTTCGCTACGCCGAGTTCGTCCGGGGCAGCCTCGACCGCCTGCCCCTGGATCGCGCAGTGCTCGCCGCGTTCGCCGAGTTCGTACGGACCGCCGGTGCCGGGCCCGTCGCCGAGGTCGGATGTGGCCCCGGATATATGACGGCGCACCTGCAGGACTTGGGACTGGATGCCTTTGGCGTCGACCTGTCGCCTGTGATGATCGGCCTTGCCCGTGAGGCCTACCCCGACCTGCGCTTCCAAGTCGGTTCAATGGACGCCTTGGACCTGGCCGACGGCGAACTGGGCGGCATCGTGTCGTGGTACTCCGTCATCCATACTCCGCCGCAAGAACTGCCGCCGTACTTCGCCGAGTTCCGCCGGGTGCTGGCCGCCCCGGGCGGCTATCTCCTGCTCGGATTCTTCGAATCTGAGGGCGGGCCGGTGGTGGCATTCGATCACAAGGTAGCGCCAGCCTACCGGTGGCCGATCG
This sequence comes from Sphaerisporangium sp., assembly GCA_025964675.1. Taxonomy (GTDB): domain Bacteria; phylum Actinomycetota; class Actinomycetes; order Streptosporangiales; family Streptosporangiaceae; genus Sphaerisporangium. The sequence goes on from JAOPYI010000152.1 coordinate 19,654, forward strand.
ACGACCTCGCCGAGCTGGCGCACAAAGCACAGTTTGTCGAAGTGGGGCGAATGTTGCGCGAACCCCACGAAGAGGAGCGGTTCCGCCGAGGCCATCTGCTGATGCGTAGACAGTAGAAGCCGCCCGCCGCTCAACTGCGCAGCTGCGCGTTGAGCCGTGCGGCCTGTCGCGTGAGGTGGTCCCGTTCGGGGAGGCTGGGCGCCGATCGGGCTGCTTCGGCGTAGAGCCGTGCTGCGGTCACCGGGTCACCGTCACGCTCGTGTAGGTACGCCGCGACGGCGGCGTGGCGGGGCAGGGCGGGGTCGAGCCCCGCCAGGGCGGCCAGGCCGGCCCGCGGGCCGTCGGCCTCGCCGACCGCGACGGCCCGGTTGAGGCGGGCCACCGGGCTGTCGGTGAGCCGCACCAGTTCGTCATACCACTCGACGATCTGCACCCAGTCGGTCTCCTCGACCGTCCGGGCGTCGGCGTGGAGCGCGGCGATGGCCGCTTGGGCCTGGAACTCGCCCAGGCGGTCGCGGGTGAGGGCTGTCTGGAGCACGTCGACGCCCTCGGCGATCAGGCGGGTGTTCCACAGGCCGCGGTCCTGCTCGGCAAGAGGCACGAGCCTGCCGTCGGGGCCGGTCCGTGCCGGGCGACGTGCGTGGTGGAGCAGCATGAGCGCGAGCAGGCCCGCCACCTCCTCATGGTTGGTCTGGGCCGCCAGTTGGCGAGTGAGCCGGATCGCCTCGGCGGCGAGGTCGACGTCGCCGGAGTAGCCCTCGTTGAAGACCAGGTAGAGCACGCGCAGCACGGTGCCGACGTCGCCGGGGGAGTCGAACCGCACACCGGA
>JAOPYI010000157.1 GCA_025964675.1 Sphaerisporangium sp.
AGCTCGACGTTCTGGCCGGGACGGACGTGGCTGCGGGCGTTGACGCGGGCGGTCCACAGCGACTTGTCGCCGATCAGGGGCAGCACGGCCGCCTCTTCGTCGTCACCGGTGTCCTGGGCGGCCACGGTGTCCTTGTGCTCGACCGGCGGGGCGTCGATGAGGAACAGCACGTTGATCTCGCTGCCCAGCTCCTCGGTGACCTCCGCGCGGGTCGGGATGCGTGCCCAGCCGGCGGAGCTGCCGTTGGCTGCGGAGATGTCCTCGAAGTCCGAGGGGCGGATGCCGAGGATCAGCTTCTTGCCGAAGTACTGGTCGAGGCCCGGCTTCTCGGCGAAGGTGGACTCCGGGACCGGCAGCTTCAGGCCGGCGAAGGTGACGGCGGCGCCGCCGTCACCGCGCACCAGCTCGGCGTCGACGAAGTTCATGGACGGGGAGCCCATGAACCCGGCGACGAACAGGTTGACGGGGCCGGCGAAGAGATTCGTCGGGGTGTCGACCTGCTGCAGGATGCCGTCACGGAGCACGCAGACCCGGTCGCCGAGCGTCATGGCCTCGACCTGGTCGTGCGTCACGTAGACCGTGGTGACGCCGAGGCGCTCGTGCATCTGGTTCAGCGAGGCCCGCATGGAGACGCGGAGCTTGGCGTCCAGGTTGGACAGCGGCTCGTCCATGAGGAACGCCTGCGGCTCGCGCACGATGGCGCGGCCCATGGCGACACGCTGGCGCTGGCCACCGGACAGGGCGGCCGGCTTGCGCTTGAGGTACTGGTCGAGGCCGAGCATCTTGGCGGCCTCCTGAACGCGCTTGGCGATCTCGGCCTTGGGCATCTTGCGCAGCTTGAGGCCGAAGGCGAGGTTCTCCTCGACCGTCATGTGCGGATAGAGCGCGTAGTTCTGGAACACCATCGCGATGTCGCGGTCCTTCGGTGGCAGGTGGTTCACCACCCGGTCGCCGATGGAGATCTCGCCGCCGCTGATGTCCTCGAGCCCGGCGATCATGCGCAGCGCGGTGGACTTACCACAACCTGACGGGCCGACGAGCACCATGAACTCGCCGTCCTGGATCTCCAGGTCGAGGCCGTTCACAGCCTTCACACCGCCGGCATAGATCTTGTCAACGTTGCGCAGAACGATTGATGCCATGACAGTCCTTCGTGCGTCCGGGTGCCGCCGGATGTGGATACGTTTTCATGAATCTCATCTGAACCGGACATCTCTGTCAAGCCCTTCCGAAATATAGGCTCTTCACACTGTTCAGAGGCCGGTCCCGTCTTGGCTGTCGCGTGGAACCATGATGGAATCGTTTCCATGAGGGTGAGCGGACAGCGTCGTACGACCATCAAGGATGTGGCCGAGGCGGCCGAGGTCGGAGTGGCGACCGTCTCGCGCGTGCTGTCGGGCACGGGGTTCGCGAGCCCGGCGACGCGGGAGAAGGTCCTGGCCGCCGCCGCCCGGCTCGACTACCGCCCGAGCGCGCTCGGGCGCAACCTTCGCCGGCAGCGCACCGGCGGCATCGGCCTCCTCATTCCAGACATCACAGATACTTTCTACGCCCGTCTGGCCGACGGCGTGCTCACCTGCGCGCAATCGGCGGGCGAGCCGGTGATGATCGGCACCACCGGCGACGACCCCGAGCGGGAGGCCCAGCTCATCGGCTCGCTGATCGAGGAGAGCGTGGACCGGGTCATCGCGGTGCCGTCCGGCGACGGCGAGATGTGGGGGCCGGCGTTCCGGGCCGGGCTCAGCGTGGTCTTCGCCGAGCGGCCGGTGCAGGGCCGCGAGAACGTCCCGTCGGTGGTGACGGACGACCGTTCTGGAGTCCGCACCGCCGTCGAGTACCTCGCCGGGCTCGGCCACCGGCGCATCGCCTTCCTCGCGCGGCACGGGCAGGCCCAGCGCGCGCGTGCCTTCCGCGAGGCGCTGGCCGCGCTCGGGGTGCCGGTCGACGAGGAGCTGATCGTGCGGGCGCACGCCAGCCGTGACTCGGCGTACGCCGCCGCCTCCGGGCTCTTCCAGCACCGCCCCGACCTCACCGCGGTTCTTGCCGGGGGCAACATGCTCGGCGAGGCGGCCGTCCTCGCGGCCAGGGAGCTCGACATCCGCGTGCCGCGCGACGTCTCCCTGATCATGTTCGACGACGTGCCGTGGGCGGAGCTTTGCTCTCCCCCGCTCACGGTGATCTCTCAGCCCGCCCAGGACATGGGCTACCGCGCGGCCGAGCTGGTGCTGCGCGAGGGGCGCCGTTCACGCACCGTCACGCTGCCGACCGAGCTGATCGTCCGGGGAAGCTGCGGGCCGCGCCGCTGACCGTCCCGGCTAGCCGATCGCCTTCTCGATGGCCTCGACGACCGTGAGGTCCTCGGGGTCGGTACGCGGGCGGAACCGCGCGACGACGTTCCCCTCCCTGTCGAGGAGGAACTTCTCGAAGTTCCACTGCACATCGCCCGCGTCACCCAAGGCGTCGGGGGCCGGCACCAGCGACTCGTACAGCGGGTGGCGGCCGTCACCGTTGACGTCGATCTTCTCCAGCAGGGGGAAGTCCACGCCGTAGGTCGTCACGCAGAAATCCTGGATCTGCTCCGCCGACCCCGGCTCCTGGCCCGCGAACTGGTTGCAGGGCACGCCGACGACCGTGAAACCACGGTGGCCGAACCGCTCCTGGAGCCGGACGAGGCCGGCGTACTGAGGGGTCAAACCGCACTTCGAAGCCACGTTCACCACGAGGGTCGCCTTGTCGCCAGTCAGCTCCGCAAGTGTGGTCGGCGCATCGGCGAGCGTGCGTACCGGAATATCCCGAAGACTCATGAACCCACCCTAATCGGGCATCGGCGGCCGACGCGGCTCGCCGGGCGTGATGTCGCATCAGTCCCGTATCCACGGGTGTGGCCGCACCAAACCTCAACCATCGGGCATTTCTGGATCATGCGCCGATCACGTCGAGCACGACGCGGGCCAACGGGCCCCCGCGAAACGGCAGAGATGTCCCGCTTCGACGGCAAACAACTGCCCCATGCGTGTCGGGAATCGTGGGTCACGGGCGGATCGGCTACTAGAAACCGCCGTAGAACACGTCGCGGCGCCTTCCGGGGACACCAGTGTCCTCAACCGATTCCGGAACGGCCACGCGGACGTCCAACGCCCGAGCCACGGGTGCGGGACGGAGGTCGCCACACGCGTGTGGCGACCTTCCGCACGCGGCCCGATGAATAGGACCGATTTGGACAGTAACCGCGCTTTTCGTGGCGCAGTCGCCGCCGTCATCGCCACCGCCGCCCTGAACGGGACGGCCGGAGTGGCACAGGCGCTCGCGGGGCCGGAGGAAACGGCCGACGCCATCACCGGCACAGCGGAACCGGCCAATGTCACCGGACCGGCCGAGACGGCCACCGGCCCGGCAGAGAGGGCCGGAGCCGTCACCGGGCCGGACCAGGCGGGCTCGATCGTCGCCCCGGCGCCCTTCACTCCCGCGAACACCACCAGTACACCTTCGAGCGGGACGACCGACGTGACGACGCCGTTCACCCGCCTGACCGCGACAACGGCGGTCGCAACCGCGCTGTCACCAGCACCCGCCCGCCCCGCCACCACGGCGTGGACGCAAAGGGTGCCCGTGAGCCCCATCTGGACCCCGGGCCGGCAGGGCAGGCCGATCTGGACCCGCGCCGGACTCGCGGGAATGGCCGGCGGTCTCACCGCAGCGGCCAAGGCCAAACCGACCAAGGCCAGGCCGACCAGGAAGACGCCCTACCGCGTGCATCGTGGGGTGTGGAGAACCTCCGCACATCCGAAGGTACGCGTATGGGCTCCGAAGACGCCCAAAGGCAGGAACAAGGCCATCGCCTACCGCCTCATCACCCAGCGATCCTGGCCGGTGACGCAGTTCCGCTGCCTCGACAGCCTGTGGACCAGAGAGAGCAACTGGAACCACCGGGCACAGAACCCCTCGTCAGGGGCCTACGGCATCCCGCAGGCACTCCCGGGGGCCAAAATGGTCGGCGTCGGGCACGACTGGCGCGTCAACCCGGCGACACAGATCCGCTGGGGTCTGAAGTACATCAAGGGGCGCTACGGCTCACCCTGTGGCGCGTGGGGTCATTTCCAGTCGCACAACTGGTACTGAGAGGTCGATGGGGAGTGCCCAGGGGAAGGGCGCACTCCGGCGCCCGGGGGATCACCCCCGGGCGCTTCCCTTGTTCGACTGCTTGGAGTCCTGGAGCTGTACGGCTATCGCGCGGATCAGCATGTCGAGGCCGTACTCGAACGCCTCCTCGTGGTCGCACAGCCCGAGTATCGGCGCCAGCGTGCCGACCTCGGGGAACAGGGTGACATCCACGTCGGGAAGGTGGATGTCGGAGCGGTGCGCCGGGGCGAAGGTGGGCGTGACGCCGACCTCGCGCAGCAGCGACCCGATGATGTAGGCGATGAAGGTCCGCAGGATCTGGACGGCGTCCTCGCCGCCGAACCCGGCCTCACGCAGGGTGGCCAGGGCACGCTCGACCGGGAACAGCCCCGCGGGCGAATTGAGCTGGCGGCTCACCACGACCATGGTGGAGCGCGGGTAGTGGTGGGCGATCTGGCGGAACGCCCGTGCCTGGATCCGCACCCGCTCGGTCCACTCGGCCGAGGGGTCGTCGGTGAAGGAGATCTGCGACAGCACGGTCTCGGCGACCGCGTCGAGCAGAGTCGCCTTGTTGGGTACATGGTTGTAGAGCGACATGACCCCCACGCCGAGGTCGGCCGCGATCCGCCGCATCGAGATGGCGTCGGCGCCCTCACGCTCGATGAGGTCGATGGCGGCGGCGACGATCCGGGCTCGCGTCAGGGACGGCATGAGGTCATTCTGTCCTCTCGCATTGACGTACGTACAGCGTACGTGTCACTCTCCAGTTGTACGTACGGTGTACGTTCTCCCTCCCTGGAGGCCTCTGTGTCGACGCACGAGCTCTATACGATCCCCGCCGAGCTCTCCACCTGGGACGTGGAGATGGCCGGCTCCTCCCGCTTCAGCTGGGAGTACGACGAAGGCCGGGATCGCATGCTCGCCCTGTACCAGAAGGGCAAGGACAAGCAGTGGGACTCGGTCAAGCGCATCGACTGGGGACTCGAGGTCGACCCTTACGACGTGCTTGGCATTCCCGACCAGTCCATCGCCATCTATGACACTCCCTTGTGGCACAAGATGGACGACAAGGCCCGCAAGGACGTTAGGCGGCACGGCGCGGCCTGGCAGTTCTCGCAGTTCCTCCACGGGGAGCAGGGCGCGATGATCTGCTCCGCCCGCATCGTGGAGTCGGTGCCCGACCTCGACTCGAAGTTCTACGCCGCCACGCAGACGATGGACGAGGCCCGGCACGCCGAGACGTACGCGAGGTTCCTCCAGGAGAAGGTGGGCATGGCCTACCCGATCAACAAGTACCTCAAGTCCCTGCTCGACGACACCCTCAGCGACTCGCGCTGGGACATGCCCTACCTCGGCATGCAGGTGCTGATCGAAGGCCTGGCCCTGGCGGCGTTCGGCGTGATGCGCGACATGACGACCAAGCCGCTGCCCAAGCAGATCCTCGCGTACGTCATGCAGGACGAGGCCCGGCACGTCGCCTTCGGCCGGATGGCCCTGCGCGACTACTACAAACAGCTGACGGAGGCCGAACTGCGCGAGCGCGAGGACTTCGTGATCGAGGGCTGCTACCTCATGCGCGACCGGCTGCGCGGCGTCGAGCAGTGGGAGACCCAGGGCTTCTCGCCGGACGAGGTGAAGCAGGCCATGGAGGCGGTCGACGAGTCGAAGTACCTCAAGCTCTTCCGCTCGCTGCTGTTCAGCCGCATCGTGCCGTGCGTCAAGGACATCGGGCTGTGGAGCGAGCGCCTGCAGAAGGCGTACGCCGACATGGGCGTGCTCGACATGGCCGGTCAGAACCTGGACGCGTTGATGAGGCAGGACGAGGAGATCGCCGAGAAGCTCGACGCCGAGCGGTTCGCCGCCGAGCATGAGGAGCGCGCGGAGGAGATCGCCGAGACCATCTCGCTCGGCGGCAACGGCTGAGACAGGGCCCGGCTCAGGGCAGGGTCAGCACGAACATGAGGGCGCCTGCGGCGGCGGCCACCACGCCGAGCCACGCGAGCACGGCGTCCGCCTGGACGTCCAGCGGGAGGCTCCCGTCGATCGCCCGCTGGACGCGCCGGTGCCGCACACCGCTTCTGGCCAGCAGGACGGCGCCGCAGAGCGCTGCAAGCACGAACGAGACGACGGCCACGCCGTCCCCGGAGTGCCGCCCGGCGATCCCGGCCGCGAGCAGCCCGCCGGCCCCGAGCGCGGTGGCGGTGCGCGTCCACGCCAGCAAGGTGCGCTCCATGTGCAGGCCGCTCTCCCCCGGCCCGTCCCCCCGGTGCGCCGGCCTCATCACCGGGCGACCACGATGAGGACGAGCGCGAGCACGGCCACCGCCGCGACGCCGTACCCGAACAGCGGGGCCAGGGCGAGCGGCGGAAGGGGCGCCTGGCGCCGCAGCGCCCGCTGCACGTGACGCCAGCGGGGGTAGGCCATGGCCGCGGCCAGCGCTGACAGCAGCACCAGGACGACCGCGAGGGCCGTGCGGACCCAGGGGACGAAGACCTCCTTCGGCACGGCCGCCATGCCCACGCCGCCCGCGCTCAGGGCCAGCGACGTACTCAGCCAGGTCAGAAACGTGCGCTCGTTGGCCAGCGTGAACCGGGGGTCCGGTTCGTTCCCCTCGATGTCCATAAGGCAAGGTTAATTTACGAGTACTCCCCCTAGAGTTGACGGGTTATTCGGGCCTGTCAGGTGCATTCCTGGGCAATCGTCTTGACGGCCTGGGCGGTGTCGTTGGCGACCTTCTGCGTAGCGTCCACCGCCTCGTTGGCGTTGTTGACGTTGAGCTTCTTGAAGTTGTCCGCGAGCTTCTGCAGGGCGTCGTTCAGAGTGGTGTTCCCGGCCGTGTTGGCCACGCCCTCGAGCTTCGTTGCTCCGTCCTGAAGCGCCTTCTCCATCGCCTTCGGGTCGTTGGCCAGACTCGCGACCTTGGCGCCGGTCTCGCTGATGACCTTGTTGGCCTCGATGCAGGCTTGGGCCTTGTCGACGGTGCTGCAACCCGTCGTGAGCACGGTGAAGCCGATCGCGGTCGCTGCGGCTAGGGGGAGGAATCGCATATTGACGACACTAGCCGACTTCCCTCAGTACTGGCCGGTCATCGCCAGTTGCCCATTTCTGCCGATTTTTCGGCAAGAGCGGGCACTTTACGGCACACGTCCCTGAAACCAGAGTGTCGGATGTGGACCACGCTCTTCGAGCAAGGGGGACGCGCTCGCCCGGTAACCCGGCGTCACTCGCGCGCCAGGGTCGCCTCTTCGTAGTCCAGCTCCATGGTCACCCGGCGCAGCACCTCGTCGTCGATGCGGCGCTCGTCGCGCATCCGTACCAGCACCGAACGCTCCGCCTCGAGCATGGCGCGGCGGAGCCTGCGGTAGAGCGCGCTCGGCGTCTCCTCGCCCTCGGGGCCCACGCCGCCCCCCAGGCGCTCCCAGGCGCCCATCGCGCGGCGCTCGGCGTTGTTGCGCAGCCGGTCGACGACCTCGGCGTGGGTCTCGATGACGCCCTCGCTGGTGAGCTCCTCGAGCCGGGCGAGCGCCGCGGCGGCCGCGGCCTGCTGCGCCGCCGCCTCCGACAGATTGTCCTTGTAGACCTCGTGGTCGCTGGAGACGCCGAGCTTCCTGATCAGCAAGGGGAATGACATCCCCTGCACGAGGAGGGTGCCGATGACGACGGTGAAGGTCAGAAAGAGCAGAAGGTCGCGGTCGGGGAAGCCCGCGGGCAGGGCGAAGGCCGCGGCCAGTGACACCACGCCCCGCATGCCCGCCCAGCCGATCACCGCGGTGTGGGCGGCGGGCGGCTTCGGCTCACGCTCCCGGATGCCCCTGAACATCATGCGGGGCAGGTAGGTGCCGGGGATCACCCAGAGGAACCTGGCCACGAGCACGGCCGCGAACACGGCCGCCGCGTACCCGGCCACCTGCCATGGGTTCTGCCCCCTCAGCCCCTGGAGGATGAGCGGGAGCTGGAGCCCGATGAGGACGAAGACGATGATCTCGAGGAAGAAGTCGAGAACCTTCCACACCGAGTACGACACCACCCGCGTGCCGTAGGTGGTGCGGTTCATCCGGTGGCCCAGGAAGACGCCGACCACCACGACCGACAGCACTCCGGACGCGTGCACCGCCTCGGCCAGGAGGTACGACACGAACGGGATCAGCAGCGAGACCGTGTTCGTGATCAGCGCGTCCCTGACCCGGCTGAACAGCCGCCCGAAGGCGTACGCCAGGAGCAGACCGATGACCAGCCCGCCGCCCGCCGCGTACAGGAACTGCCAGAGAGGGTTCACGACCTGCCAGAACGGTTGGAGCTTGCCGGCCCCATGGCCCATGGTGGCGGCCACCGCGACGCGGTAGGCGGTCAGCGCGGTGGCGTCGTTGAATAGGCTCTCGCCGACCAGGATGGTGATGATCTTGCGTGGCAGCCCGAGCCTGCGGGCCACCGCGACGGCCGCCACCGCGTCGGGCGGCGCCACGATGGCCCCGAGGGCGAAGGCCGCGGCCAGCGGCAGGCCCGGGATCAGCGCGTGCGCCACCAGGCCGATCACGGCGGCGCTGAAGAGCACCAGCCCGACCGACAGCAGCCCCACCGGGCGGCGCACGTCACGCAGGCGCAGGTAGGAGCTGTCCAGGGCCGCCGAGTAGAGCAGCGGTGGCAGGAAGACCAGCAGCACGACATCAGGATCGAGCTCGTACGCGGGCAGGCCGGGGAAGTGTGACGCGATCAGCCCGACGATCAGGCCGACGAGCACCAGCAACAGCGGCGTCGGCCATCCTCGCCATCGGGCCAGCCCCGCGACCGCCACCGCCCCGGCAGGGAGCAGCACGAACTGAAGCGCCGTGGAAATGTTCATCGGTCAGAAGGATATGTCGGTTATGGAGGCGCGAAAGGGCCTGGATGTGGCATCCACCGGCCGCGTCATGGGCGGCAGACGGCGTACGAGATCACCACTCGCGGCCGTGCTCCCGTGGGTAGGGACGCCCGTCCTCGTCGGCGTGGGGACGGCCGTCGGGACGGACCCGCTCCCCCGTGGCGTACATCGGGTCATGGACGTACGGGCGTGAAAGGTGGGCATCGGTCGAGTCGCCGGTCGGCGGACCCACGGCACCGAGGCCGAGCGGGTCGGAGGGATCCACGGCGGACTGGGCCGGTACGTGCGGAGCCCAGTCGTAGCCGGAGGGCTCGCCCGGCAACCGGTACCCCTGCCCGGGCTGCTCGGCGGACGGCTGGCCGAAGGGCAGGGAGTCGTTCACGATGAGGTTCTCCCTTGGCACGGCGTCCGCGTGACCGCCGTACCTTGACGCGCCTCCGTACTCCGGGAGCGGGGGGAACGCCGGCGAGGACCCGTAGTCCGGCGGAGCCGCGTAGTCGAGAGCGGGCGTGGTGTAGTCGCCCGGCGCGAGGGGATCGCCCTGCGCGCCGTAGCCGGCCGTGGACCCGAACTCTCCCTTCGGGCCGTAGTCGGCCCGGGGCGCGTAGTCGTCCGGGGAACCGAACTCACTCTTCGGCGCGAACTCGTTGGTGGAGGCGTAGTCGGTCTGGGGCCCGAACCTGCCCTGGGGCCCGAACTGCCCCTGGGCCGCGAACTCACCTTGAGGCGCGAACTCACCTTGAGGCGCGAACTCCGCCGGAGAGCCCAAGTGAGCCTGAGGCACGAAATCAGCCTGAGGCGCGAAGTCGTTGCGGGAGACGTAGTCGCCGGGAGCGGCGTAGTCGCCCGGGGCGCCATAGTCGCCGCGAGGAGCCTGTCCGGCCGGCGTGCCGAACTGACCCGTGAACGCGTACCCGGTGGGAGGCGTGTAGTCGGGATGGGCGCCGTAGTCGCCGCCTGCGGCCTGGGGCACTTCCTGCGGGCCGGCGACCGGCAGCGGCGCGCGAGGCTGATGGACGGGGGGCACGGGGGCCTGCTGCGGGACCAGCCCGAGCGCCGCCTCGGCCGGCGAGGGGTAGGTCACCTGCGCCGGGTAGGCCGCCTGTGGCGCGTAGTCGGCCCGCAGGGGGTAGTCGGGCTGCACGGCGTAGTCGGGCTGCTGGAGGGGTTGCGCCGGATAGTCGCCCTGAAGGCCGGGTTGTGCGGGGTAGTCGCCCAGCGGGCCGGGCTGAGCCGCGTAATCGCCCTGAGTGGCGTAGTCGGCGGGGTAGTCGCGCGAGGCGACCAGCCTGTCGGCAGCGGCAGTGGCGCCGCGCGCGACGAGGACGTCCTTGGGCCCGATCGTGGCCACCGGCGTCATGTCCTCGTTCGGGTACGAGTGCTCGGAGGTGGCGCGCTCGTCGGGATAGGGAAGGGCCTGGGTGTACTCGTCTTGGTCGTCGGGCACTCCGGCCGGACGGGCGTACTGCCCCGTCCCTGGGTAATTCGGGTATTCGGCGTATTCGACGTACTCCGGATGATCGGCGTCGTCGGCATACTCCTCCTCCCCTTCCTCCGCCTCGGAGTACTCCCCGCCCGCCTCGGCATAACCCACGTCCAGCGTGTCGAGCAGGCGGCCGACGTCGTCCATCGGCATACGGAAACTGGCGGTGCACATCTCGCCCCGCCACAGACTGAGGACCAGCGTGCCGTCGTGCCAGGTGACCCGGAGAACACGCTCCTGGCCTCGGGCGTCGAAGAACACCTCACCGAACGATGGCAGTGGGACAACTTCCGACATGGCAGACATCGTGCTTTAACCAGCCTTTATTCGTCCACTCGACCTCAGGAAACCCTACCGAACCGTGCACGTCGCCGTCATGGCAGACCCAGAGGCCACTCCCCGCCCAATGACCCCATCAGCGGGCAGGCGAACGGTAGATCTTCGTTGACCCCCCCGGGACCGGCCACGCCAGTCTGCCACGTGATCCGCCACGCGGCTTCCGGAATGCCGAGATGGACCCGGAACGCACCGCCAGTCGCATCGCCACTCGGGGCGCGGAGACCCCCTGGAGGCCGGTAGCGTTGCGTGTCGTGCTCGACGACTCCCTCAGCGCCACCGACGACGATCTCGATGGCACCGACGCCGTTCTCGAAGACAGTGACACGGCTCCCGACGACGGCGACGCCCTCGGCGAGGACGACGAGGAGCTGGAGGAAGAAGAAGATCTCCCGCCCGTCGAGCAGCTCCTGAGCGCCGCCGTCGACGGTGTCGGAGGCTCGGAGAGACCCGGCCAGGTGAAGATGGCGCAAGCCGTATGGGCCGCCATCGAGAACGACGAGCACGTCGCCGTGCAGGCCGGCACCGGCACCGGAAAATCCCTGGCGTATCTCGTGCCGGCGATCCGGCACGCGATCGACTCGGACAGCGCCGTCGTCGTCTCCACCGCCACGATCGCCCTCCAGCGCCAGCTCGTCGACCGCGATCTGCCCCGGCTGTCCGAGGCTCTGGCCGACCATCTACCCCATGAGCCACAGTTCGCCATCCTGAAGGGAAGGCGAAACTATCTATGCCGCTACAAGGTGACGGCCGCCTGGCCCGACGAAGAGGACGACCAGCTCTTCGACCCCCGCGAGGTGAGCGCCACCGGGCGCATGGTGCAGCGCATCCAGGACTGGGCGGAGGAGACCGAGACCGGCGACAGGGACGAGCTGGTCCCGGGGGTGAACGAGCAGGCCTGGCGGCAGTTCTCCGTCAGCGCCAAGGAGTGCCTCGGCGCGCAGCGGTGCCCGAGCGGCGCAGAGTGCTTCGCCGAGCAGGCGAGGGAGCGCGCGGGCCGGGTCGACGTGGTCGTCACCAACCACGCGTTGCTGGCCATCGACGCCATGGAGGAGTTCGCCGTCCTGCCCGAGCACGACGTCGTGGTGGTGGACGAGGCCCACGAGCTGGTCGACCGGGTCACGAGCGTGGTCACCGACGAGCTGTCCGACATCATCGTCGCGACGGCCGTACGCCGGGTCGGGCGGCTCATCGAGCAGACCGTGACCGACCGACTTCAGGAGGCGGGCGAGGATCTGAAGGCCCTGCTCGCCGCCGCGCCGCCCGGCCGACTCGACCAGCTCCCGCAGGTGCTCGGGGACACGCTCTCGGTCGTCCGGGACGCCGCCTTCGCCTGCGTGACCGCGATGGGCCCTCGCGGCGGCGACATGTGGGGCGGGGGGAGGAACGACGACCCGGAGAAGGCGGGGCAGCGCAAGGCGGCGTTCACCGCGCTCGACGAGGTGCACGACACCGCCGTCCGCATCCTCGAGGCCTTCGGGGGCGACTCCGAGGTCGACAGGGCCGAGGTGGTGTGGCTGGAGGCAGCGACCGACCGCCGTCCCCCCCTGTTGAAGGTCGCGCCGCTGAGCGTCGGCGGCATGCTGCGCGACAAGCTGTTCGCCGACCGCACCGTGATCCTCACCAGCGCGACGCTCGCCCTCGGCGGCACGTTCGACGGCATGGCCCGCCAGTGGGGTCTCGGCCCCGCCCGCGCCGAGCGGCCCGCCCCCGCGGACCAGGACGGCGCCGGGCAGGCCGAGGGCTCCCCGGCGAAGCCGGAGGCCGAGCAGAAGCGCAAGGCCTGGACCGGCCTCGACGTCGGCTCGCCCTTCGACCACGCGCGCAGCGGCATCCTCTACGTCGCCAAGCACCTGCCCCAGCCCGGGCGCGACGGCCTGCCTAAGGAATACCTCGACGAGATCGCCGAGCTCATCGAGGCCGCCGGAGGCCGCACGCTCGGGCTGTTCTCGTCCATGCGCGCCGCGAAGGCCGCCACCGAGGCGCTGCGCGAGCGCCTGCAGACCCCACTGCTGTGCCAGGGGGACGACTCCACGTCGCTGCTGGTCAAGCAGTTCGCTGAGGACCCCGCGACGTGCCTGTTCGGCACGCTCTCGCTGTGGCAGGGCGTCGACGTGCCGGGCCCCTCGCTCAGCCTTGTGATCATCGACCGCATCCCGTTCCCACGGCCCGACGACCCGCTCGCCTCCGCCCGGCAGCGGCACGTCGCCGCGCGGGGCGGCAACGGCTTCATGTCCGTCGCGGCCACCCACGCCGCGCTCCTGCTAGCCCAGGGGGCGGGGAGGCTGCTGCGCGGCCAGAACGACAAGGGCGTGGTGGCCGTCCTCGATCCCCGCCTCGCGACCGCTCGCTACGGGAGCTTCCTTCGTGACTCGCTCCCGCCGTTCTGGGCGACGAGCGACCCACAGAAGGTGCGCGCCGCCCTGCGCCGCCTCGCCGCCACGTAGGCGTCCGCGCATGGAGCCGCCTGTACGACGGTGGCACCGGACGGGCGTATCCGGCGCACGGCTACGGGGGGAGCCCGCAGGCGCACGGCTCGGGGTGCGGAGCCTGCTAGGCGTACGGCTCCAGGTGGGGGCGTTTCGGGTCGACGGCGTCCCCCGAGGAGGTGCCGCGCAGCCGGCGGCCCACCCACGGGAGCAGGTACTCGCGCAGCCACTGCCGGTCCTCGCGCAGCTTGGCCCTGCGGTCGACCCGGTCGCGGGGCGGCCAGGCCATGCGCCAGTCGTCGCCGGACGGCACGCCGAGGACCTCGCACACCTTCGCGGCGACGAGGCGGTGCCCCTCGGCGTTCATGTGGAGCCGGTCGTCGCTCCACGCCCGCCAGTCGCGGATCGACTGCATGGACCACTGATCGACCACGTGGCAGCCGTACAGGTCGGCGATGGACCGGATGTGCAGGTAGAACACCGCGAACCGGCCGCGCATCTGGCGCATCAGCGGAGTGTCGCGCGGGTCCACGCCGGTGAACAGCACGACGTCGGCGCCGGTGCTCCGCAGGTCGCGCACGGCTCCCGCCAGCTTCTTGGCCATGCGGTCGGGGTCGCTGCCGGGCCGCAGCAGGTCGTTGCCCCCGGCGCAGAAGCTGATCAGGTCGGGCTTCAGCTCGATCGCCACCGGCACCTGGTGTTCCACGATCTGGTCGAGCAGCTTGCCGCGCACGGCGAGGTTGGCGTACCGGAAGTCCGGCTCGAGCCCGGCGAGCCGCTCGGCCACCCGGTCGGCCCAGCCCCTGAAGTCGCCGTTCTGCCCGGGGTCGTTGAGCCCTTCGGTGAAGCTGTCGCCGATCGCGACGTAGGAGGTGTACGCCTTCACCGCTCGCCCTCCGCGATCGCGCGCAGCGCGAGCTCGTACGACCGCAGGCCGAACCCCGCGATCGTGCCCGTGGCCACGGCGGCGACCACCGAGGTGTGGCGGAACTCCTCGCGCGTCGCGGGGTTGGAGAGGTGCACCTCGATCAGCGGCGCCGTGCGCTGGGCGATGGCGTCGCGCAGCGCGTAGGAGTAGTGGGTGAAGGCGGCCGGGTTCAGCACCACGGGGATCGACCCGTCGGCGGCCTCGTGGATCCACGACACCAGCTCGGCCTCGTCGTCGGTCTGCCGTACGTCGACCGTCAGGCCGAGCTCCCTGCCGGTCTGGCGGCACAGGGAGGCAAGGTCGTCGAAGGTCTCCGCGCCGTAGACCTCCGGCTCGCGCGTGCCGAGCCGCGAGAGGTTCGGGCCATTGAACACGAAGACTGTTCTCATCGCGCCCTCGCCGCGCTCTCCAGGTGTCTCATCGCGCCCCCACCTTGCTTGTTCGTGCGGGCCGCCGGCCCGCGGCTCGCCGCTCGGCCGGTGGGAGCCGCCGCGGGGCGTGCCCGGGCCGGCTCTGTCGCCTCGGCGGTCATCGGGCGACCTCGCGGTAGGCGGCCTCCAGGAGCTCCTCCGGAGGGTCGTCCAGGCGTGCGACCTTGCCGACGTCGTCGAGGATCACGAACCGCTGCTTCGCGCCGCGGTTCTTCTTGTCGACCCGCATGTGGTCGCGCAGCTCGGGCCAGGCCTCGTGACGGTAGGCCGTGGGGAGGCCGACCGAGGTCAGGATCGACCGGGTGCGCTCCACGAGGTCCTTGCCGGCGTGGCCGGCCAGCCGCGACAGCTCGGCGGCGTAGACCATGCCGATGGCCACGGCCTCGCCGTGGCGCATGTGGTAGTTCTCGACGCGCTCGATGGCGTGGGCCAGCGTGTGGCCGTAGTTGAGGATCTCGCGGATGCCCGACTCGCGCAGGTCGGCCCCCACGACGTCGGCCTTGATCTGGATCTTGCGCTCGATCAGCGCGCGGGTGTGCTGCCCGTCGGGCATCCGGGCGCCCTCAGGGTCGTCCTCGATGAGGAGCAGGATCGTGGGGTCGGCGATGAAGCCGCCCTTGATGATCTCGGCGAGGCCGGCGACGTAATCCTCGCGAGGCACCGACACCAGTGTGGCGAGGTCGCACAGGACCCCCGCCGGCGTGTGGAAGGAGCCAACGAGGTTCTTGCCCTCGGGGGTGTTGATGCCGGTCTTGCCGCCCACCGCAGCGTCGACCATGCCGAGCAGCGTGGTCGGCACCTGCACGACCTTCACGCCGCGCAGCCAGGTGGCCGCGGCGAACCCGGCCAGGTCGGTGGTCGCTCCCCCGCCGACGCCCACCACGGCATCCGACCGGGTCACGCCGTACCGGCCGAACGCCGACCAGAGCTCGGCGGCCACCTCTACCGACTTGGCACGCTCGCCGTCGGGCACGGGAAGCGCCACCACGGAGTGGCCCGCGGACTCCAGCACCCCGCAGACCGGCCGGGAGATCTCCGGCAGGCTCGCGGGGTGGACCACCGCGACCGTGCGGACGTCGTCATCCAGCAGGCCGGGCAGCTCCGACAGCACGCCCGCCCCGATGACCACGTCGTACGGCCGCTCGCCGTGGACCGTGATGCGGGTGGTCGTCACGCCGGGAGACCCTTCACGATCTCGTCGGTGATGTCCTCCGGAGTGCGGCCGTCGGTGGCGACGATGATCGAGGCGAGCCGCTCGTAGACCGGGCGGCGTTCCTCCATGAGCCTTTTGAGCTGGCTGCGGGGGTTGAGCACCAGCAGCGGGCGCGCCTGGGCGAGGCCCACGCGTTGCACGGCGTCGGACAGGCCGACCTGGAGGTAGACCACCGAGTGCCCGTCGAGCAGCGCCTGGGTCGCCTCGCTCAGGATGGCACCGCCACCGAGCGACAGCACGCCGTCGTGCTCGGCGAGCGCCTCGCGCACGGCCGCCCCCTCCAGCTCGCGGAACCGCTCCTCGCCGTCCTCGACGAAGACGTCGGCGACCGGCTTGCCCACCACCGCCTCGACGTCGGCGTCGGTGTCGCGGAAGCCCGTGCCGAGACGCGCGGCCAGCAGGCGGCCGACGGTGGACTTGCCGGACCCGGGCGGGCCGATCAGCACAGCTCTGGGAGACATCACTTGATCACCATCGACGAGAGGTAGCCGGAAACGTTGCGGGCGACCTCCTCCACGGAGTCGCCACCGAACTTCTCGACGGCCGCGTCGGCGAGCACCAGCGCGACCATCGCCTCAGCGACGATACCGGCGGCGGGAACCGCGCACACATCGGACCGCTGGTTGATCGCCTTGGCGGGCTCGCCGGTCAGCACGTCGATCGTGGACAGGGCACGGGGCACCGTGGAGATCGGCTTCATCGCGGCGCGCACCCGCAGCGGCTCGCCGTTCGTCATGCCGCCCTCGACGCCTCCGGCGCGGTTGGTGACGCGGCGCACGCCTTCGGGGGTGTTCTCGATCTCGTCGTGAGCCTCGGAGCCACGGCGGCGCGCGGTCTCGAACCCGTCACCGACGCCGACTCCCTTGATCGCCTGGATGCCCATGAGCGCCGCCGCGAGACGCGAGTCGAGGCGACGGTCCCAGTGGACGTAGCTTCCGAGGCCCGGCGGCAGCCCGTACGCGACGACCTCCACGACGCCTCCGAGCGTGTCGCCTTCCCGCTTCGCCGTGTCGATCTCCTCGATCATCGCCGCGCCGGCCTCGGCGTCGAGGCAGCGCGCCGGGTGCTCGTCGACGGCGGCGAGGTCGTCCGGGGCGGGGATGACGCCGGCCGGGGCCTCCGCCGTGCCGATGGCGATGACGTGGCTGACGATGTCGACGCCGAGCGCCTGCTTGAGGAAGTTGCGGGCGACCTGGCCGAGGGCGACCCGGGCGGCGGTCTCGCGGGCGCTGGCGCGGTCGAGGATCGGGCGGGCGTCGTCGAAGCCGTACTTCTGCATGCCGGACAGGTCGGCGTGGCCCGGACGCGGGCGCGACAGCGGGGCGTTGCGGGCCTGGGCCGCCAGGGCCTCGGGGTCGACCGGGTCGGCCGCCATCACGGTCTCCCACTTGGGCCACTCGGTGTTGCCCACGCGGATCGCCACGGGGCTGCCCATGGTGCGGCCGTGGCGCACGCCGCCGACGATGGTCACCTGGTCCTGCTCGAACTTCATCCGCGCGCCGCGGCCGTAACCCAGGCGGCGCCTCGCGAGGGCCTGCTCCACGTCGGCGGTCGTCAGTCCGACCCCGGCGGGCAGCCCTTCGAGGATCGCGACGAGCTCGGGGCCGTGGGACTCACCTGCGGTCAACCAGCGCAACATGATGACAAGTCTTCCATGTACCGCCCACTGCCATCGCCGCCCACAGTGCTCCCGGGACAGGACCGCCACGCCCTGGAACCGGCTCATGCGGCGGCCCTCAGGCGGCTGAGGCCGGGGTCTCGGCGGTCGTGCCAAGGGTCAGCGGAGAACCGCCGCCAGGGCTCCGAGGACGATGAACGGCCCGAGCGGGAACTGGCTCTTCAGCGTGCCACGGCGGGTGATCAGCAGGGCCAAGGCGTAGAGGGCGCCGAGGAACTGGCCGCCAACCGCGCCCACCAGCCAGGCGTCGAGCCCCAGAGCGCCGGTCAGCATCCCGACGAGCCCGGCGAGCTTGACGTCGCCGAGCCCGAGCGCACCGGGCCGTACGAGCCACAGGGCCCCGTACACGCCGGCCAGCGCCAGCCCGCCGAGGAGCCCGGGCAGCAGATGCCCCGTCGGGGCGAGCAGGACCGCCAGGATGGGGTAGGACGGCAGCGTGATCGCGTCCGGCAGCCGCTGGGTCCGCCAGTCGATCACCGCGAGCGCGCACCCCGCCACCGCCGCGTAGAGCCAGGCGCCGAGCGCCACGGTGCCCGCGAGCCTCCACGCGACCAGGGCGCAGGCGGCGGCGGCGCACACCTCGACCAGAGGCGGCCACACGAAGGAGGGAACGGAACGCAACGCCACGCGGAAGGCCTGACGGGCCTCCTCCCGGTACGCCCGCCGCGCCTCGGCCGCCGCCTTATGCGAGGCCGCCACCGTCACGGCCCCAGGCTCCGCGTGATCACCGAACTGCACCGCCGGACCGAAGCCGCCCGCCAGAACGCGGACGTAGACCCCCGCGACCAGCCCGAGAACACCCGCCCCAGCAACGATGAGTCCCACGGGCCGACCCTAATACCCGGCGACCGGCGAGGATCGAACGGTGAGCAATCAGGTCGTGCGGACCACGTGGGATGGAGTTGCCGCTGATGGCCCGACCTCCAAGGACCAGAACCGCGCTCGTCCTTGGAGGGGCTCAGTGCTTTGCTCGCCGGAAGTGTCGGAGAAGCCCGCGCTTCGGGGTGGTGGGGACGCGCGCGACGGTGACCTCGGCGTGCTCGGTCAGCCCGCGCAGCAGGGCCTGGATGCTCTCCTCGCCCCTGACCTGCCCGATGGATGCCAGGGCGCGCAGCACGCTGCCCTCGATCACGAACGGCACCGGGCCGGCCACGTCGATGACCACGGCGGCGGCCTCCTCGCCGAGCGCGGCGCGGCAGACCTGCGGGGTCGCCGCCTGCATGGGCCGGGCGTCACGGCGCCACATTGCCAGGGACTCGGCCCCGGTGAACGCGGGGACCGCCTTCCTGCCGTCGGCGCCGACCAGAACCGGCAGCGCCATCTCGCTTTCCTTCTCCTGCTTGAGCCCGTGCTCGCCGACCTCGGACTCCGTCAGCAGGGCCACGACGGGCACCAGCAGCCGCGCCGTGCTCAGGGCCGACGCCACGACGGTCACGTCGGCCGTACCGGCGGCGAAGGCGGCCAGGGCCGCCGCCACGGAAGCGTCGGCGCTGCCGTCGTCGCCGGGGACCAGGGGCTGCGGAATGCTCGGCACGACCCGCGAGCCTACCCGCCGCGGCGGGCTCGCGGGTGCGCCGGAACGTGGCCGGCGCCGGAGCGGTCAGCCCAGGTCGGCGATGGCGGCGACGGGGCCGCCGCCCGAGGGGCCCTGGTGGACGGCGGCGACCGAGACGAACACGGCCGGGTCGCCGGTGACGCTCGCCGCGACCCCGCCGACCGTGGCCTTGATCTGCCGGTGCCAGTGCACGTCGGAGTCGTCGAGCATGATGTTCCTGCGCCCGCGCACCCTGCCGCTGGGGTCGGCCTCGCACTTCATGAACACGTTGACGAGCTTGTCTCCGAGGTCGCTCGGGTGCGGGCGGTCGGGAAGCTCGATGCCGCTGGAGCGGATCGCCTCCCAGATGCCGTCGGCGTCGAGCGCGTCCTTCATGACGCTGTGCCCGATGCGGTAGTTGCCGCCGATGCCGCGCACGTTGCCGACCACGACGATCTGCGCCCGGTCGAGCTCGACGCCGGAGGAGCACGAGGCGACGCTTGAGTAGAGGGAGAGGTCCTTGTGGATCTGGTCGGCCGCGGGCATCTCGATCTCGCCGAGCGCCAACGCGATGCCGAGGGCGGTGGTGGAGTTGGAGATGTCCATCGACGGACCGGTGTCCTCGATCACCACCTCCTGGCCCCGGGACTTCGCCTCGGTGATCGTGGCGAGGGTCAGCAGCGGCGTCTTCGTCTGGACGTAGTGGACGTCGGCCGGATCCTCGATCCCCGCGATCTTCATGGCCTCGCGCACCCCGGCGGCGACCTTCTCCACCATCGCCGGACGGCCGATGTCCTCGGGCAGGATGACGTCGC
The DNA here is from genome assembly GCA_025964675.1 of Sphaerisporangium sp. Taxonomy (GTDB): domain Bacteria; phylum Actinomycetota; class Actinomycetes; order Streptosporangiales; family Streptosporangiaceae; genus Sphaerisporangium. The sequence goes on from JAOPYI010000157.1 coordinate 19,825, forward strand.
TCATCGCGACGCCGACCGAGACGCGCGGCTCGGCCGACGGCTCGACGCTGGAGGGGTCCACGGAAGCGAAGATCGTGGCGTGCGGGCTGAGCACGCCGTCGGTGCCGCCCGACCACACCAGCGGCACCTGCGCGACCTCGTCAGGCGTGCGCGTGCCCTTGGCGACGAGCACCTCGCGGAAGGCACGGTCGGCGAGGATGCGGGTGTAGTCGTTGACGCCACCGTTGCCCTCGGTCTTGCCGATCACGGCGAGCACCCGGTCGGCCTCGATCACCTTGTCGTCGATGAGCTTGGCGAGCCCCGAGGCGTCGGTGACGCTCTCGATGGTGACCTTGCGCACCTCGATCGGATCCGGCATATCTCCTACCTCTCAGTCGTTAGGTCCCGCACGTCGGTTCACCGCGAGTCATGGTCACGCGGGGGTGGCCGTCATCCCTCGACGACGGTGCCGACGTCGCCGGTGAGCGCCCCGCCCATGTGCTCGAGCGAGGTGATCACCGCCCGGCCGCCGCCTTCGGCGAACCGCAGTGCCGACTCCACCTTGGGGCCCATGCTGCCACTCGCGAAGTGCCCGTCCGCCTGCAGCACGCGCAGCTCGCCGGCGGTGGTCCTGCCGATCGGGCGGGCGGCGGGCGTGCCGAACCCGGCCACGGCGGCGGGCACGTCGGTCGCCAAGACCAGCACGGTGGCCTTCACCGCCCGGGCGAGCACCGCGGCGGCCGTGTCCTTGTCGACCACGGCCTCGACGCCGCCCAGCGAGCCGTCGTCCCGGCGGACGACGGGCACTCCCCCGCCTCCGGCGACCACCACCGTGTAACCGGCCTCCATCAGGGCGAGCGCGGCGGGCGCGTCGAGGATCTCCAGCGGCCACGGCGAGGCCACGACCCGCCGGAAGCCCTTGCCCGGGAACTCGCGCCAGGTCTGGCCCAGCTCCTCGAACCTGCGCGCCTCGGCCTCGGTGAAGTACCTGCCGATCGGTTTGACCGGATCCTGGAACGCCGGATCGTCGGCGTCGACGAGCGTGCGGGTCACCACCACGGCCGTACGGTGCCCGAGCGCGTTGAGGATGAGCACGCCGATCGTCGCCTGGGTCTGCGCGCCGCACCAGTCGAGCGGTACGGGGGGCACGACGTCGGCCGCGAGCTGGTTCTTCAGCAGCAGGTTCCCGACCTGGGGGCCGTTGCCGTGCGTCAGCACCACCTGGTGGCCCTGGGAGATCAGCGCGGCGACGTGCGTCATCGCCTGTTCGACGGCCTGCCGCTGGTCGAGCGGTGACGCGCTGCCGTCCGGCGCGGTCATCGCGTTGCCACCAAGAGCGATCAGTACGCGTTCACCCACAGCCTGAAGTTATCCACACAGGCACTCCACCCTCATTGGCCATAATTGCCCACGAACTCGGTGTTCTTGGGAAGAATGCTCCAACTCTGATCGGCCGGTGTCCGGATATATCCATAACCTGGCACCGACCTCCCAGGTCGAGCGCCTTGGGGGTCACCGCACCGGCGGGCACTTTCCCGGAACGCCCGGACGTTGTCATACTGATCAAGATGCCCCTCGGCCGGCCGTGGCACACGGTCCGCCCGCCACCGTCCGCTCCCCCCTTCCCGCCGAAGCCGTACGGCCGGCGCCCGTCCCCTGGCGGCCCCATGACCTCGCCCGACGCGCTGACCGAGTGGCGGCGGCTCGACGCCGTGACACGCCGCACGGTGAAGCAGCACGCCGCCCGGGAACACCGCCATCCGAAACCCCGGGTCGCCGCCGTCGCCGCCGCCTACGCCACGGCCCTGCTGGCCAGGCCGACGGCATGGATCTACGCGGTCGTCCTCAGCCCCGCCGTTCTCGTTCCTCTGGTGCTCCTGTGGGACGTCGAGGAGACGTCGTGGCCTGAGAAGCTGATCGTCATCGCCTTGGCGAGCATCATTTCCGGCTCCATCACGGCCGGACGCCTGCAGGCCCGGCGGGTACGGCTCCTCCAGGTGTTCATCGCGAACCGCGAGCCCCGCGCGTTCGCCCTCTCGTCCGTGCCGGACACGGTGCCCACCGGCATGTCCCCGGAGACCGCGACCACCACCCCCCTGACCGCCCGTGTCACTCTGAGGCGGCTCCTGTGGGCCGACAAGGCCCCGCTGGGCCTGGTCATGTGGATCCTGATCGGCCTCGCCACGCTGCTGGTCTCCCCCGACAAGCTGCCGTCCACCATCGGATACTGGGTCCTTCTGGTCATCTTCTTCGCCCGGGCGGTCAATGGCGTGTTCCGCTGGCTGTACTGGCTGCGCGGCAACCGCACCGCACTGATCGTGAGCCCGCATGGCGTCGTCCTCCCCGGGGTGAGGGACATCAGGATGGCCTGGGACGATATCGCCGAGGTCAGGCTGTTGCCTCTGGCCGCCCTGTACCGAGACGGACGCCGAGGGGACACGGTCGTCGCGTTCGTGCCGGCGAGCCGCCAGAGCCCCGCCCACGACAGGGAGAACCCGCCACGCTGGGGAGATGTCCGCGCCGACTTCATCGCCATGCCTGACGGCTGGCTCAGCCCGCCCGCCGACGAGATCGCCTCGGCGGTCGTACGGCTGTCGGACGTTCCGGTGTACGACTACCGCTGGCGGCCGGCCACCGAAGGATCCATTCCATCGGAACCTTGAGTTGATCGGTACGAATGCCACCACACGCGGGTGATCGGGGGCAGAATCAGGGCGTGGAACCCCAGAGATTAGAGCGTGACGAGGTCGCCGCCGCAATGTCCGCACGCCGCGACCTCGGTCCGCAGTTCGAGCTCGAACTGGCCGAGTCCCTCGTCGACCGCGTCAACGCGGTGATCGACTCCAGGCTCGCCGCGCAGGCACCCCGCCGCCAGGGTCCCGACTGGGCGCAGATGGCCCTCGGCCTCGGATCGCTGGCCCTCTCGGTGCCCCTCACGGCGATCGTCGCCAGCACCACGTCGGCCACCGCGCCGCTGTTCCTGATCTTCGTCCTCATCGCCTGCGTCAACCTGGCCTACGCCATCTCCAAGGCCTCAGGGGGCCGCCGCGGAGACTGATCCGCGTCCCCGCGCCCTAGACCGGCGCCACGAAGCCCCAGAGGACCTGGGCTATCTCGTCGACCTCGGCGAACTCGCCGGAGGCGACCGCGCAGACCAGGTCGTACACCGAGTCGTCGTCGGTGTCGAGCTCGACACCGTTGTACTCCAGGAAGACCACCGTGCACACCCAGGCGACCTGCTTGTCACCGTGGACGAACGGGTGGTGGATGGCCAGGGAGTGGAGCAGCGCGGCGGCCTTGATGAGCACGTGGGAGTAGGCCTCGTGGCCGAACATGGACGCCTGCGGCCGGTGAAGGGCCGAGTGGAGAAGCCCGACGTCACGGAGCTCCGGAAGCCCTCCGACCGTGAGCCCGGCGAGGTCGATCACCTGCTCCGCGGTGAGGTAACGGGTCATTCGCCCGGCTCCACGGTCAGCGACATTCGCACGGCTCCTTGGTGATGGTCGTCATTCACGGAGCTCGATCGCGCGGCGGCGCCTCATGCTCCGTCGCGAGGCAGGCCTCATGCTCCGTCGCGAGGCGGCGCTTCATGCTCCTTCGATAGGCGGCGCGTCATTCGCCGAGCCGGTCGAGCACGGAGCGCCAGCGGCCGACCGCGGCGACCCCGAGGCGGCGCACCTCTTCGTCGGCGTCGTGGCGGGCGATGTACTCCTCCACGGCGGCGTGCACGACCTGCTGCATGCTGCGCCCTTCCTTCTCGGCGCGCCGGCGCAGGGCCTCGGTCTGCTCGTCACTGAGGCGAAGCGTCATGGCCATACCTCCACGGTACGCATCCGGTATCAGCATGATATTGGACACGTTAAGTGTATGACTGTTTACAAATCGCTGTCAGCCGGTTTCCCTTGCAACCGGCTGAGCCGCGCGACCGCCTCGTCGATGATCTCGTCCTTCTTGCAGAAGGCGAACCGGACGAAATGCCTGCCCAGCTCCGGCCGGTCATAGAAGACCTGGGTGGGGATGGCGACGACGCCGGCCAGCTCCGGCAGCCGCCTGGCGAGGTCGAGACCGTCGGTGAAGCCGAGCGGCCGGATGTCGGTCTGCACGAAGTAGGTGCCGGCGGGGCGGTACACCGCGAACCCTGCCGCCGACAGCCCCGCCATGAGCCGGTCGCGCTTGGTGGCGAGCGAGTCGCGCAGCCCTGCGACCCACCCCAGCTCCTCACGCAGGCCGTAGGCGACCGCGAGCTGCCAGGGGCCGTTGGCGGTGAACGTCAGGAACTGCTTGACCGTCTGCACCGCCCGGACCAGCTCGGCCGGCGCGCAGATCCACCCGGTCTTCCAGCCGGTGACGGAGAACGTCTTGCCGGCCGAGGAGATCATCACGGTGCGCTCGCGCATGCCTGGCAGCGTGGCGAGCGGGATGTGCTCCACACCGTCGAAGGTCAGGTGCTCGTACACCTCGTCGCTGATCGCGACGAGGTCGTGCTCCGCGCACACGGCGGCGATGGCCGAAAGCTCGTCGCGGGTGAACACGGTGCCGGTGGGGTTGTGGGGTGAGTTGACCAGGACGGCCCTGGTGCGCGGGCCCACGGCGGCGCGCAGCTCGTCCGGGTCGAAGGTGAACCTTCCTTCCACCGGGCGCAGCGTCACGGGCCGGCGTACGGCCCCCGCCAGCGAGATCGCGGCGGCGTAGGAGTCGTAGTAGGGCTCGAAGACGATCACCTCGTCTCCGGACTCGCAGAGCGCGAGGACGGAGGCGGCCAGCGCCTCGGTCGCGCCCAGGGTGACCAGGATCTCGCCGTCAGGGTCGTAGACGAGCCCGTAGTGCTCCTTGCGGTGCTCGGCGACCGCCTGGCGCAGCTCGGGCAGCCCGGGGCCCGGAGGGTACTGGTTCAGGCCACCCCTGATCGCCTCCACCGCACGCTCCAGCATGGGCGAGGGCCCGTCGGTGTCGGGGAAACCCTGTCCCAGGTTGATCGATCCGGTCCGTACGGCCAGTGCCGTCATCTCGGCGAAGACCGTCGTGCCGAACTCGCGCATGCGGCCGACCAGTGGCTCGTTCACGCCGGTCAGCCTATCGGGCCCACGCGCGCTAGCCTCTTCGAGTGATTGCCAGCTTTGCCGCCAAATGCGGGTTACATCACTTTGGTCGGCTCAGGTGACGCGCATCCGGGAACTGGACGCGCTGCGCGGCTTCGCGGTCTGCGGGATCACGCTGGTGAACACCTGGCAGCACACCGTCGGCGCGGTTGCGCGGCGCACGACGACGCCCACTGACTGGGTCGTCGAGAACCTCCTCCAGAGCCGCTTCTTCCCGATCTTCTCCTTCCTTTTCGGCGTCGGCTTCGTCCTCTTCCTGCGGTCCGCGGCGCGCAGGACGCCCCGCCCGAGACTGGCTTTGCTCCGCAGGCTCGGCGTGCTCGCCTGCTTCGGGCTGCTCCACCAGATGGTCAATCCCGGGGAGGTGCTCCTGCCGTACGCCGTCACGGGAGCGATCGTGCTGCTGCCGGCGTCCTTCCTGAGCCGCCGGCTCGTACTGCTCGCGGGGATCGGCGCCACGCTGTGGGCGGTGCTCGTCCACGCCGGAGGCGTCTGGCTGATCCCCGGGCTGTTCCTGCTGGGCATGGCCATGATCGAGTACAGACCGGGGTCCAAGGCCCTGAGACCCGTCTTCCTCGCGAGCGCGCTGCTCGCCGTGGCCCTCAACGGAACCTGGGTGTACCTGTGGGCCCACCCGTCGGCGTTCCGCCTCCCGTACACGGTGAGCGTCTACCCTGCCGCCGGCCTGGCCGCCGCCACGGCGTACTGCATGGGGGTGCTGCTCCTGTTCCGCCGCCGGCCCGGCTCCCTGGCGATACTCGAACCGCTCGGGCGGATCGCGCTCACCGCTTATCTCACCGGCACCGTGGCCATCCTCGCGGCGCTGCCCCTTCTGACCCGGGACGGCAGCAGGCTGAGCGTCGTCGCCGTCGCGGCGGTCACGACGGCCGCGCTGGCGCTCTTCGGCCGCTGGTGGCTGGCCCGCTTCAGGTACGGCCCGCTCGAGTGGACATGGCGGTGCCTCACCTGGTGGGAGATCGTGCCCAACCGGCGCCCGCCGGCAGCCCCCGACCTGGAGATCTCGGCAGGTGGGGCCTCCGGCGCCTAGGCTTGTGCCGTGACCCGCATCGCCCTGTGCCAGATCTCGATCTCCGACGACCCCAAGACCAACCTGGAGCGCGTGCGCGACGCGCTCGGAAGGGCCGCCGCGCGGGGCGCCGCCCTGGCGGTGTTCCCCGAGGCGACGCTGACCCGCTTCGGCAAGGGCGTCGCCGAGTCGGCCGAGCCGCTGGACGGGCCCTTCGTCACGGCAGTGGCCGACGCGGCGCGGGCACACGAGGTCTCCGTCATCCTCGGCACCTTCGAGCCCGCCGACGGCCGCGTGCACAACACCGCCGTCGTCCTCGACCGGCGCGGCCGGCTGCTCGCGGCCTACCGGAAGATCCACCTGTTCGACTCCTTCGGCGCCCGCGAGTCCGAACTGGTCGCGCCGGGCGACACCCCGATGGTCGTGGAGGTCGAGGGCCTCCGCGTCGGCCTGATCACCTGCTACGACATCCGCTTCCCCGAGCTGGCCCGCGCCCTGGTCGACCAGGGCGCCGACGTGTTCGCCGTGATCGCCGCCTGGGGCACGGGCCCGATGAAGGAAGAGCACTGGGCCACCCTGGTGAGGGCGAGGGCCATCGAGAACACCATGTGGACCGTCGCCGTCGGCCAGGCGCCGAACCCCGAGGCCAGGGACGGCTTCGGGCTGGGCAGGAGCATGCTCGTCGACCCGTTGGGAGTGGTCCGTGCCGATCTGGGCCCGGCGGAAGCCGTCCAGGTCGTGGAGATCGACCCGGCGGAGACCGATCGGGTGCGCGCCACCCTCCCCTGCCTGTCACATAGGCGTCCAGATATTTATCGCCGCATGCCGAACGCCGAGGTCCCCGGATCGTAAAATGCGGGATGTGAACGAGCCGGCGCGAAGTACGCAGATGCAGAAGGTCATTCCGCCTCGGCTGCTGGTGCCCTATCTCGCGGGCCAGCGCACGATCATCTCGGGCTACGTCTACCGCGTCCAGGACTGCTCGCGGCTGACCAGCCCAGAGCAGCTCGTGTCGGCGCTCGACCTCGGCTTCGAGGGCTCGGAGCTCGACTCCTCGGTCCCCGAGCTGTACGTCCTGCGATGGCAGGTCCGCGACACCGACAACTACGTCGTTCCCTACGGCCCTCACATGGGCGGAGATTGGAACGATTCGCCGCCCTTCGCGGGCAACGGGTTCACCACCTCCCGCCAGCATGTGGTCCCGCAGTTCCACACCACGCCGATGCCCATCCCGGCGGGAGCGGAGATCCAGCACGTGACCACACGCGGCGAGAGTCGGTTCGCCGACTACGACGGCCTCACCTGGCGGCCGGCGGCATGAGCGACATCGAACCCGTGGGCCTCGGCTTCATCGCCCACCAGCGCGAGCAGACCTACGCCGCCGCCCTCGGGCCCGGCACCGACGACGTCATCCTGTTCAGCGAGGAGCCCCGCGAGGGCTTCGACCAGGCGGGCGGCTACTGGCGGCGGCAGGTACGCCGCGAGGACCTCGAGTGGCTGGTCCTGCTGCGCACGGTCGGCGCGTTCGGCGGGGAGCCCTGCGTGGTCCTCGACGAGGACGACGACGGGCTGCACATCGCCTACACCGGCCACAGCGGCCTGAAGGCCGAGGCGCTCGGCTACTGGATGGTCGACCACGGGGCGTACGAAGTCGTCGTGCCGCACGACGAGGTCCAGTCCATCCGCGTCGAGCGCGTCCCGATCCCCTGTCAACCGACGCAGGGCGCGAGCGTCTCCGGCGTGTGACCGCGCCCTCCTCCTCGCGGGAAGAGGACGCCGGGGGGCACTCCTTCGGAGTGCGCCTGCGATGAGATGGCGGTCAGACGGCGCCGAGCCGGCGGTACCGGGCGAGGCGGGTTGCCAGGCGGTCCTTCGGAGGGCGTTCGGTCAGAGCGCCGATCTCGTACTCCAGGGCTCGGGCGACGCGCTCGCAGAAGGCCTTGGGCTCGTAGGCGGCGTCGGGGAACTCCGGGATGATCCGGTCGACGATGCCGTCCCGCTTCAGATCCTGGGCCCGCACGCCCTGTTCCTTGGCGATCTCGGAGGCGAAGTCGATGGTCCGGTACAGGATCGCCGACGCGCCCTCGGGCGGGAGCGGCGACAGCCAGCCGTGCTGGGCGCAGAGCACGCGGTCGGCGGGCAGCAGGGCGAGGGCCGCCCCGCCCGCTCCCTCACCGAGGAGCAGGCACACGGTGGGCGCGTCCAGCATCACCAGGTCCGCCAGGGAACGGGCGATCTCGGCGGCCAGCCCGCCCTCCTCCGCGGCCTTCGACAGCGCGGCCCCGCCCGTGTCGATCACCGTCACCAGCGGCAGGCCGAGCTCGGAAGCGAGGTGCATGCCCCTGCGTGCCACCCTCAGCCCGGCGGGGCCGAGGTGGCGGCCCGCCTGCTGCTGGCGGCGGTCCTGGCCGAGCACGACGGCGGAGGCCGTGCCGAACCTGGCCAGGGCGAGGAGCAGGCCGGGGTCGTTCTCCCCCACGCCGGTGCCGTTCAGCAGGCTCACGTCGGAGGCGCCCAGCTTGAGCAGGGCCCTGACGCCCGGCCGGTCGTCGCGCCTGGACCGGCTGATCACCTCCCACGCCTCGACGGCGACGGGGTGCTCCTCCGGCGGGGGCGTCCGCGCCGGCCCCTCGAGGCCTTTGGCGTCTTTCATGGAGCACAGGACGGTCAGGGCGCGGATGGCGATCTCGCGGGCGTCATCGGCCGATACCACGGCGTCGACCAGGCCGTGGTTGAAAAGGTTCTCCGCGACCTGGACGCCCTCCGGGAAGGGGTATCCGTACATGGACTCGAAGACCCTCGGGCCGAGGAAGCCGATCAGCGCGCCCGGCTCGGCGGCGGTGACATGGCCGAGCGACCCCCACGACGCGAACACCCCGCCGGTGGTCGGGTGGCGGAGATAGACGATATACGGCAGGCCCGCGGCGCGGTGGGCGGACACGGCGGCGCTGATCTTGATCATCTGCACGAAGGCGAGCGCGCCCTCCTGCATCCGGGTGCCGCCCGAGGCGGGCGCGGCGAGCAGCGGCAACCCCTCGGCCGTCGCCCGCTCGACGGCGCGGACCAGCCGTTCGGCCGCGGCCACGCCTATGGACCCGGCGAGGAACGAGAACTCGCAGGCCATGACCGCCACCCGGCGACCGCCCAGCAGCCCTTCGCCGGTGACCACCGACTCGTCGTACCCGGTCCGGGCGCGCGTGGACGCGAGCTCCTCCGCGTACGGCGAGCCGGGCGGCGCCGGGTCGACCATCGGCTCGTCCCAGGACTTCCACGACCCGGGGTCGAGGACGGTACGGATCAGTGTGTTCGCGTCCGGGCGGGCGGCGCTCATCGACGCCCTCCGCCGGCCCCGGCCCTCCGCGTCGGGCTCGCCGGCGCGGATCTCGCCACCGGCCGGGTCACGCTTCCCGCTTCGCCAGCCAGTCGAGCACGGCCTGGTCGTCCTGGCCGAGCGCGGGAGGGGCGAGGTGCTCGGCGGGCGGCTCGCCGTCGAACCTCAGCGGCGAACCCGGCAGCTCGATGGTGCCGAGCACAGGATGGTCGACGGTGACGACGAGATCCTGCGACCGCGTCTGGTCCCAGGCGTAGACCTCGTCGATCGAGCGGATGGCCCCCGCCGGGATGCCCTCACCGGCGAGCGCGGACAGCCAGTGGGCCCGGTCGTGGGCGGCCAGCGCCTTCTCGATGTCCACGATCAGCTCGTCGCGGTGCGCGAACCTCTCCCTGTTGACGGCGTACTTCGGCGCGCCGGGGTCTATACCGAGGAGAGGGGCGAGCTTCCGCCACTGCACGTCGTTGGCGACGGCGATCTGGATCATCCCGTCGGCGCAGTGGAACGCCCCGTAGGGTGCGATCGAGGCGTGGTGGTTGCCGCCGGCGCCTGGCACCTTGCCGCCGACCGTCCACGCCGTCCCGTGGTAGGAGTGCACGCCCACGACCGAGGCGAGCAGCGACGTACGTACCACCTTTCCCCTGCCGGTGCGCTCCCTCTCGTACAGCGCGGCCACCACGCCGTAGGCGCCGTGGATGCCCGCGAGCAGGTCGGCGATCGAGGCTCCCACGCGGTACGGCTCGTCTGGCGAGGGGCCGGTGAGGCTCATCAGGCCCGCCTCGCCCTGCGCGATCTGGTCGTACCCGGGGCGGCCTCCCTCGGGACCGTCGTGGCCGAAGCCCGTGATCGAGAGGACGACCAGGCGGGGATTCAGCTCGTGGAGGCGCTCCACGGGGAAGCCGAGCCGGTCCAGCACGCCCGTACGGAAGTTCTCGATGAGCACGTCGCTCTGCCTGATGAGCCGGGTGAGCAGCTCGGCGCCTTCCTCGGACTTGAGGTCGAGGGTGATGGATCGTTTGTTGCGGTTGGCCGACAGAAAGTACGTCGAGATATCGCCAGAAGGACCGACAAAGGGCGGACCCCAGCCACGCGACTCGTCGCCGCCTTCGGGATGTTCGACCTTGATCACCGTGGCGCCCAGATCGCCCAACATCTGCGCTCCATGCGGCCCGGCGAGAGCCCGGGACAGGTCCAGGACGACGATGTCGCTGAGAGGTCCCTGCAAGGTCAGCCTCCACGGGGGGTCGGGGGAAGGTCTCCACCGGCAAGACTGCCAGGTCTCACCGCCTGCTCGGCACCCAGGTCGCTCCACGTTCCGATCACCCGGCGCCGCGGGGCCCCCATTATCCCGATCATTCCCCCGGCTCAGGTAGTACTCCGGCGGCGCCGCCCGCCTTCGGTTCGGGTGGCGCCGCTCGTGCCGGGTGATCAGTGACCTTCTCCTGCGTCCGGGACCTTGGGATACGTCCGGACCCGGGTCCTGAACCCGTCTGTTGCGTCCTGGCCGCCTGCTAGTGCGACCTGCGCGCGCGCCAACGGTCCACGAAGTCGCGCAGCTTGCGCTGGTTCTGCGGATCCCGGGCCATCGTCTTGGCCCGCTCCATCCGCTCGTTGCCCTTCGGGCTGCGCAGGTAGTCCTTGATGCGGTCCACCATGGATGCCATCTCTTCACCACCGTCTGCTCGGTCACCGTTTCCATTGAACGGCTACCCTCGACGTCCGTCGCCAATCACGCATTGTGCCCAGTACCTGCAAAAACGGGACAATCAGTGACGATTGCAGAACGGAACCAGGACGAACGCGGGATCCCGGCATGACGATTTCCGCCTGCCGCCCAGCTCAGCCGGGCCACCTTCAGCCAGCCGAGACGAGGGCGTGCGTTAGGTTGGTCACCCGCCGAGTCATCCGAGGGGGCCGGAACGCATGGAGAGAGTGCCGCCGGGGGCGGGATTCCCTGGGAGCCTCCGCTGACCAGCGGGGGCGGGCCGCCCAGATCCAAGGTGATGGAACGGGTCAGGCGGCTGCTCGACCTGGCCGAGCACCCCAACACCGGCGAGGAGGAGGCGGCGCTCGCCTCCGCGCACGCCGCCGCGTTGATGCTCAGGCACGGCCTGGACGCCTCCGCCGTGAGACGAGGGGCCACCGGCCGTTCTGAGACCATCGACGGCATCGAATTCGAGGTCTCCAACCGCGGCGGGCACGCCCGCGAGCGGTGCTGGGCCCTCCACCTGGTCTGCGACGCCCTCGGCTGCAAGGGCGCGCAACGCTGGACCGGCGTCAGGGGCCGCGGCATCCGGAGCGCCAAGCAGGTCACCATGACCGTCATCGGACCTGAAGCCGTTCTGGAGAGCATGCGCGTTCTCCTGCCGTCCATCACGCTGCAGATGGAGAACCAGGTCAGACCCGCCCTCCGGCGGTTCACGGCCTCCGAGCTGGAGATGGTCACGGGCAAGGACCGGCGCGCCCGGGCGACCGCCGACTTCAGGCGTGCGTTCTACGTCGGGTTCGGCTCGGGTGTGTCGGCCAAGCTCCGCGACCGGGTGGCCGAGATGACCGAGCAGGTGAAAGGGACGGGAGCCGAGCTCGTACTCCTGGACCGCACGGCGCTGGTGCGGGCCGAGTTCGACCGCCGCTTCCCCGGCCTGAGGCGGGCCCGCACCACCACACTCGACCGCGACGGATACGACACCGGGCGACAGGCGGGCCGGCGCGCTGACCTGAACGACCGGAACCTCGGCAACCTCCCGGCCGGCGAGCTGACCCCATGAAAAGGACCCGTGGGCGCCGACGCCCACGGGTCGCTTCGCCAGAGGTCAGAAGCTGGAGACGTTGAGCAGCTTCTCCTTGATGCCATCGGGGTCGCCGGCGTTGTTCCAGTTGGTGGTGCCCGCCGTCTGGAGCGCGGTCTTCACGGCCGCCGGGGTCGCCGTCGGGTGCGTGGACTTGTAAAGGGCCGCTCCACCCGCGACGTGCGGGCTGGCCATCGAGGTGCCCGAGATGGTGTTGGTGCCGCTGCCCGTCCAGGTGGACAGGATGCACACGCCAGGAGCGATGAGGTCCACGTCGGCGCCGTAGTTGGAGAAGTCGGCGAGCGTGTCGTCGACGTCACTGCGGCAGGTGGGCGCCGCCCCGCCACCGGGAGCCCCGTTGAAGTCGGCAAGCGCGCTGACCGTGATGACCTCGTCATACGCGGCGGGGACGTGGTTGGCCGCGTTGTCCGTCTCGTTGCCGGCCGCGACCACGAAGGTCACACCCGCCGCGACGGCGGCGCAGATGGCCCGGTGCATGGCGTCGTTGTTGGTGTTGCCGCAGTTGCCGTCGTCGGAGCCGACACCTCCGAGGCTCATGTTCGCGACCTCGATCTGAGACGCGTGGGCGGTGACGTAGTCGATGCCGCAGATCACCTGCGACCAGCTGCCGCTGCCGCTGGCGTTCAGCACGCGCACCGGCCACAGGCGGGCGCCCGGTGCCATCCCGACGACGGTGCTGGTGTTGTCAAGCGCGCCGATCGTGCCCGCCACGTGCGTTCCGTGGCCGTTACCGTCGTTGGCGCTCGAGCCGTTGTTGCAGTTCTTGGCCCCCGCCGTGTAGACGTTCAGGTCGGGGTGGGTGAGCTGGATGCCGGTGTCGATGATCGCCACGTCGACGTTGACGCGCGTGTCCACGCCGTTGATGGCGGCGGTGGGGCTGAGTTCGGCGTCGGCCCGGTTGATTCCTGTGGGAAGCGTCTGCGCGTCGATCGACACCACGCCGTCCGGCTGTACGAACTGCACCTGCGGGTCGCGGGCGAGGTCGGCGGCCGCGGTGGCGCTCATCCTGGCCGAGTAACCGCGGAGCGCGTGACTGAAGACGTTCTTGAGGGTCGCGCCCTTGGAACGCGTCTGGGTGCCGGCGAGGGCCGAGGCGTCGGCTCCGTCACGCAGCACGACGATGTAGTCGCCGACGGGTGCGAGGGTGGGGGCTACCGCGGCCGTGGCTGGGGTTACCGCCATGACCAGGGAACTTGCGAAGAGGATGGTGAGGAGCGTCTTGCGCACGGGGGGATCCTCCACTCTGCGGTCCGGATGGACCGACGAGATGAGATTGACCCCCGTTGCCCTCTCCTTCCAGACCCGAGCGTGAGTTGTTACATGAAATTGACACAAAGTAGATATAGTTGTCAGATATACACAAGAACCGGATGCCGCTGACGGTAAGCCCTGCCGATGACCAACAGCCCGTAGAACGCCCTGAACACTGCATGCCCGCCTAAACATGCATATGTCGTCTAGCCGTGAGGAGCCACGGAAGCTTCGGCACCGCGATGCAGCCGATATTCCGATTTTCGGCCAACCGCCATCACCGCAGATCAGGCGATCGACCGATCACTTCCGGCTCATCTCTCTCCCCCGGCGTGCCACTGAGTTACGTTGGTGACCCGACTTACCGGGGCATCGGAGGGGGCGAAAACCGGTGACTACGTTTCCACCGGGAACGGGACCGCTGTCACCGGACTTCGCGGGGATCGACCCGGGCCTGATGGACGGTTTCATCACCGAAATGGATCACGCCCGAGGCGTGATCGGCGAGCGGACCGAGGCAATCCGCCGAGTCTTCGCCGCCAATGGCGTGCCCGCGACCTCCCTCGACCCCATCGGCGAGGTGGAACGCTGGATCGACCAGCATCTCCCCGACCTGCGACGCCGCAACCAGATCGCCCGCAACACGGCGAAACTGCCGGATTGGTCCCCAGGAACGGCGAGCACGCTGCTGCCGTACGAGGAGAAAAGCGTGCTCCCGGCGGCGGAGGCGCAGCGCCTGGGCACCGAACTGGCAACCCAGTACAAAAAGATCAACCCGGACGCGCTCTTCGACCCGGGCCTCGACGAGAAGTACCAGAAGATCGTTGACACGCTTACCGCACACGTCCACGATCCCGACTTCACCGCCGCGTTCTTCGCCGGTCTAGGCCTGAAGAGCACCTTGGAGCTCCCAGAGCGGCTGCGGCGCGGGTTGCAGGAAGGTGAGAAGTCGGCGGTCGACGCGGTCAGCCTCGCCTTCGGCACGGCGGTCAGCGCGGGCGCCACTGCTGCCGGGTTCGCGGCTATCAGCAAAGCCATGAAGAACAAGGCCGAGAACTACGACGAGCAGAACGCCATCGGAGACCTGCTGTCAGCGGGCCGATTCCCCACCGAGTGGCTCGCCCAGGTGGTCGCGACCCAGGTGTTCACACCTGGAGACAAGTCCGCAGGTTCGACACTCACGCCCTATCTCAACGCGCTCGCCAAGGATCCGGGCGCCGCACGCCTAACCATCAGCCTGGCCACGCGGGACAGCCCCCTGCCAAGGGACCTTCTCGCCACGTTTTCGATACCCGGGCGGTTCTCCCCCGGCCAAACAGATCGACGTCCCGACCTCGTCACCCTCCTGAAGGATCTCAATAGCCGAGCAGCGGTCGACGCCACATCAGCCGACGCGTTCGGCCGTCTGCTGGCCTCGGCCTCCGGGGCCTACGACGAAAAGGACGGCAAGCACAGCGATGTCGCGGCACGCTTCGCTTTCACGGTCATCACGACGGCATACGACTTCAAGCTTGCCGACCCAACTCGGATCCACCTTTCCGAAATCGCCGGCGCGTACGCGACCGAGATAACCGAGGGGGCCAACCTCGGCGACGCCAACCACGTACTGCCCAGCGCATTCGAAGACGTGATATCCCAGGTCCCGGGCCTGAAGCCCACATTCCGGTTGAGCCCCGGGGACACTTATCGATTCATCAAGACCTTCGCCGACAACCTGGACGATCAGATGCCTTTCCAGGCCGGCATGGGCATCCTTGCCAGCCGCCTGATCGGTGAAGGCGTACCGGACATGACGAAAAGCAAGGACCCCACCCGTCTGGACGATGTCTTCGCAGCGCTAGGTAACGTGCGCGGCCTCCAGTTGGCGGCCAGGGAAAAGCTTGGCCAGGCCAAGGACGACGCGGCGGAAGAAGCCAGCAAGGCTTTCAGCTGGATATCCGGCAACGGGCTGGGCGCCGTCGGACTCGTCCTGCCCCCCACGACAGCCGTAGCAGTGTCATGGACGGTCCTGAGCACTGGCTGGTCGACCTACGACACCTACAAGCCGGATACGAAAAGCCAGGTCGAGAAGATCCGCGAAGCCGACGAACTCGAAACCCTCGGCCGCCAGCACGCTGCCGTCCAGTCTCTTATGGACGCAGGCTTTACGCCCAGGATCTCACCTCGGGACTATCAAGCCACCTGCCCACCCGGTGTCGCCATCGTAGACGGCAACGGCAGACTCCGCCCCTTCGCCGACATCCTCAAG
>JAOPYI010000159.1 GCA_025964675.1 Sphaerisporangium sp.
TAGTCCTATAACGAGCCTTGCCGGCTAGTAATCGCCGTAATGCTGAGTGTTGTATTTCAGCCACCGACTGAACTGCTCACCCGGCTGCCAACTCTTGCGCAGGACTCCCTTTTTCTTGAGATCCGGGATGCGATTGGGTCCGCCACAATTGCAGCGCCGCCGAGTAGATAGCCTTGCCGGCCAGCGCGCTGGTGTCGAACTTAGGTACGAGCGGAAGTACTGGAACCCGTCAATGCCCGCACATCTGTAATACTGTCCACCGATGGTCAGCAGCGTGGCGTTGGGTGTGTCGAAGGTTGCACAGTCGGCCCGGGAGCCGAGCGTGGTGTCGCTGGTAACGCTGAGCGTGGTTGTGGGGTCGATCGTAACCGGATAGCGGATTGCCGGGTCGGCCAACCAGGTCGCATCCGGCTTAAGCACCAGCACTTGCCGACCGTTCTCGCGCACCACCGACGTAGTGATCGCTCCGATCCGGCGAGCCGGTGCGCTACCGGCCTGCTGCTCGGCACCAGCGGTGGTGTCCCACATCACCGGCTGGGGCGCCTGGGCGACCACTTTGTCCTTGGCGTCGGTGAGCTGTAACCCGCCCTGCTTACTCTTGCCGAACGTCATTCCCGACGTCTGGACCGGGATGCGCAATTCCACCGGCCCTGCAGGCCGCTCTCGCAAGACGACCTCATGTGAGAACCCTGTGGTCAGTGCGGTGACGACCAGGTCCGCAGAGGGGCCGGCAGCATCGACGTACGTGGCGACGTTACCCTTGACCACCGGACGCGGGAGTGTCTTACCCCACGACAAGGCAAACTTTTGGCCGTTGGCACGCTCCATCGAGGCGAACGGGCCATCCCCGCCGAGTGAGAACTCCACCTTCGCCTTGGCGACCTTCGGCTTGTGCACACCGCCCTGCTAGACCAGCGAGGTGTCCATCCACGCCCAGGTCCCATCGGCCTGCTTCACCCGAGAAGGCGCCGAATAGGACTCCGTGACGAGATGCGCGTCCGGGAATGCCCAGGTACGGGAACCCTCCGTACCCGTCTGAACCACCTCGACCGGCTTGCCCCGTCGCTGAGCCTCCTTTACCCCCGCCCGGAGCGCCGCTTCCGGATCATCCGGACGCGGAAATGCCGTCATCGCCGGGGCGGGAGGCGTCGCAGGGTCTGCCTGCGCTCGAGGCGTGGAGCGAGTCGTGTCCGCAGTGGCCGGTGGCGTCGCACCGGCCGCAAGAAGGGAGACCGTCAAGGCCGAAGCCGTCGCCAGCGCTACACCGCGGCCTAACCGAGCCCCCGAGCGATCACGGCGTAAGGGGAACGTTCCTGAAAACGGTCCTGCCAGGATTCGGTCTCGACTGAACGCGCACAAAGTGCGGGCTTAAAACAGGCCTCCGTGACAGTGCCTACCACCAAAAGCGGTGGGACCCGGTTGGCAATCGGGTCCCACTGTCAACGCTGAGAGGGGCTTTCGTGCCGTCAGATGTCAGAAGTTGTACACGGCTCCGGTGTAGGCGTGGAGCTCGCAGGGGTTGCTGAAGGTGCGTTCGAACCAGAGGCGGTGGCCGTCCCACATGCCGGAGGCCGAGACCGTCACAGGCTCGTATTGCTTGGTGCAGGCGACGTCACGTGACACCTTCAGGTCGCCGAGGTCCCCCGAGATGGGTTCCAGCAGCCGGCACGCCTCGGACGGCCGCGGATGCGTGCCGCCGGGGACCGTGCACTGCAGGAGGACGACCCGGTCCGAGGGCGCCATCGCCTCGCCTCGGGCGACGGTGAGCAGAAGCGCCCGGCTGATCCCCCTGATCGGATGCCACGCGGCGGAGTGGGCGGCCGGCCCTCCCGGGAACGGCCGTGGAATGAAAGCGGCGGTCGCGGGTACCGGGCCGGCGTCGAGGGTGGTGGCCGCGGATACGGCGGCGGCGCGCGACGCGGTGGCAGCCCCGGATGCGGTGGCAGCGCCTGGAGACAGGGCGGTCGTGCCCAGGGCCAGGGCCACGCAGGTCAGGCCCGTGATGAGACGTCGCATCTGAATCCCCCGATTTCGTTTGCCGTTGAGCGGTCGCCGATCTCCCGCGCGCTCGCTCGTCCATCACGGGCTGCCCTTGATCGGCGAGCGAAATTCGACGCATCAGTTATCTCTCCGGTTCCACTGGTTTCATAACAAGAAGATAACAGACGGTCACTTTTGTCCGGTTTGGGGCCCAGTGACCAAGATCGCCGCAGTACGGTCGCTGGTGTCTCTTTACGTACGCATGGGACCTTCCCGGGCATCCCATGACAAAGAAGGAGTTCAATGAACACCCGAGCAAAGCGCCTGATCCTCCCTCTCGGTGGCGCCATCCTGGCCACGGGCATGATCGGTGCCACCCTCACCAGCACCGCCAGCGCGCAGGCCAAGCCGACTCCTGTGAAGTCGGGCGCACTGGCAAACGGGACCGACGCGAAGGCCATCGCGGGGTCCTGGACACCCAGCAAGCTGAAGTCCGCCAAGAGCTTCCTGGCTGACTCCTCGCAGTCCGGCAAGCTGAAGGCGAGCACGAGCAAGGCCTCCGCCGACGGCAAGGCCGGCACCGTCGCCCCGACCGGCGCCGGAGGCAAGACCGCCGGCACGTCCAAGAACGTCAACCTGCCCACCAACGTCGGCAAGGTCTTCTTCCAGGTCGACGGCAAGCCGTACTGGTGCTCCGGCACCTCGATCCAGTCGAAGTACCGCAACCTGGTCGCCACCGCCGGACACTGCGTGTACGACACCAAGGCGAACAAGTACGTCGACAACTTCGTCTTCATCCCCGGTTACTACCAGGGCAAGGCGCCGTGGGGCATCTACGTCGGCTCGAAGGTCAACCTCCACGACGACTTCACCGTCTATGAGGACTACGACTACGACTACGCCTTCGTCAACGTCTTCAACGGCGTCAAGCAGACGGGCGAGCAGGTCGTCGACAAGACCGCCTACGACGCCTACAAGGGTCCGAAGTTCGCCAATGACGTAGAGATCACCCAGGCCGAGTACCAGAAAAAGGTCGACGAGAAGGGCGGCGAGACCGCCGACGCCTGGTCGAAGAGCACTGGTAGCGAGATCGTCCTGCCCTGGGGCACCGCCGGCGGCCAGCGGGTCGTCAAGGAGGTCACCAAGGACGAGTACGACAAGGCTCCCGCGGCCGACGCCAAGGTGAACTACGCCAAGGCGCCGGGCAAGACCGCCACGGAGATCGTGGACGAGGTCACGTACACCAAGTACGCAGGCCCCGGCTACAAGAAGATGGTCGACTCCGCCTACACCATCACCCACTACTACGTGAAGTACTGGGTGAAGAAGACCACCACGGTCAAGTACTACAAGACGGTCTTCTCCATCAAGACGTTCGTGGACGCGGGTCGCCTCGGCGACAACGTCGGCGGCCAGGGCTTCACCTGGAACCGGAGCACGAAGGCGAAGCAGTTCAGCTTCGGCTACCCGACCGACGCGCACCTTGACGGCAACAAGGCCTACACCGGCGAGACCATGAAGTGGTGCTACGGCCAGACCGCCGCCGCTCCCGCCGTGGCGCAGTACAAGGCCGAGGAGCAGCTCGCAATCAAGTGCGCCTTCACCCCCGGCGCAACCGGCGGCCCGTTCCTGATCGAGTACAAGAGCAGCAAGCGGACCGGTTACGTCAACGGCGTCGTGAGCCTGACTCTCGACACCGACGGCAACGGTCGCTACGACCACATCACGACGCCGTACTTCAACAGCGACACCTACGGCATCTACAAGTACGCCGCCAACCTGTGGACCGGGAAGCTTACGAGCAGCTGACGTCGGCCACGGCAAGGTAGGGGGCCGGCCGCATGTCCGGCCCCCTACCGGCGCACTCGCCCGCGAACCCAGACCACACGTCTGATAACGAAGTGACTCCAGGTCAGCCAAGTACAGTGCCGAGAGCCAATTGATCTGGAAAAATCGCCCTTCACTGTCGTCTGCTCACTTTTGATCACTGGAAGGTACGAAATGCCAGCCCGAGCGAAGCGGTTCACGCTCACTTTCTGCGTCGCCCTCGCGACCGCGAGTGTGATCGTTTCCGCGGGCGCGGGGTCCATGGGGGCGCTCGCCTCGAGCCGGTCGGCACCCTCGGGCATCACGTCCGTCGCGCTGGCGCAGAGTGACGCGGACATGCGGAAGGTCGTCGACTGGTGGACGCCCGACCGGCTGAAGCACGCGAGCACCTACTCGCCCAAGACGGCGGGCTCCAGCACCGGAACCGGCGGCACCGCCACGGCCGCCCCGACAGCCCCGAGCTCCACCGCCGCCGTGACCCCCGCCGCCGCCAAGGCCGGCACCACGACGAAGGCCCCCAACAGCAAGACGACCGCCCTCTCCGGCACGCCCTCGCCGAAGACGACGTCCCAGATCATCAACTCCAAGAACATCAACCTCCCGCCCACGGTGGGCAAGGTGTTCTTCCGCATCGGCGCCACCGAGTACTGGTGCTCGGCCTCGTCTGTGCACTCCAAGTACGGGAACGTCGTGGCCACCGCGGGCCACTGCGCGTACGACGTCAAGAACGGCAAGCCGGTCGAATACTGGGTGTTCATCCCCTCTTACACCGGTGACGGTACGACGCCCTACGGCATCTACGTGGGGCACACGCTGTACCTCAACGAGACGTACGCGGTCACCGGCGACTTCGACTTCGACTACGCCTTCGTCACCGTCCACCGCGGCTACCGCTGGGACCTGGACAAGGACGCGAACGGCAACGTCAAGAAGGACGCCAAGGGCCAGCCCGTGTACACGACCTTCGACACCGGGCGCCTGGAGAGCCAGGTCGGGGGGCAGGGCTTCGCCTGGAACAGGGGATTCACCGTCGCGGCGTACGCGTTCGGGTATCCAGCGGGCCCGCACCCCAACCAGACCCGGCCGTACACCGGCCGGACGATGGAGTCCTGCCTGACCCGGGCCACCAGGAAGATATCCACGCAGAAGTGGGAGCTGGACAACGGCGTGCTCTTCGAGGGATGCGCGTTCACGGCCGGCGCCAGCGGCGGCCCCTGGGTGATCAAGTACAGCAGCGTCCGCCGCATCG
The DNA here is from genome assembly GCA_025964675.1 of Sphaerisporangium sp. GTDB lineage: Bacteria > Actinomycetota > Actinomycetes > Streptosporangiales > Streptosporangiaceae > Sphaerisporangium. The sequence goes on from JAOPYI010000159.1 coordinate 5,057, forward strand.
GCTACCTCAACGGCGTCAACAGCCTCACCTGGGACCTGAACGGCGACGGCCGCTACGACGGCGTGTCCTCTCCGTACTTCAACACGGACACCTTCCGCGTGTACTCCTACGCCACCCGGCAGAACACCGGCTGAGCGGGCCAGGAGCTGTCACAGCGAGAGGGGCCCGGCGGATGCCGGGCCCCTCTCGCGTTGTGGGGGGCCGCGGCGACCTTCTCCCGCCGCCACGGAAGATCCTTTCGGGCAGTGTCCCGTTCCACGATTAAAAGAGCTGCCGCCTTGGCCGGTTTGTCCGGTTCGGGATGCCTGCTGGGCCGTTAGACGTAGGGACCCGCGGTTTTGGCTCCCCTGTTGGGATGTGATGTGCGTCACAAAGCCTCCGAAGCGCCCGGCCGGCAGTTAACAGGGATCACTCAGGAACCATTTGCCACAGACATGCCCTGATCTGCACGAATAAGGGTGCCTGTGAGGCTCTTGACTGCAGGTGTCCACTGGCGCGGCGATCAGGGAGTGACCACGCGGGGACGAAGGTCAAAAATCGCCGCGATTCCGGTTACCGGAGACAAGATCTTGTCTGTATCTTCCTGGTTATCCCTTTACTGACGCATGGGGCGCAGGATGCGTTCCACGACAGACCAACGGAGTTTCCTTGAACACCCGAGTTAAGCGTCTCGCCCTCCCGCTCGGTGGCGTCATCGCCGCCACGAGCATGATCGGCGCCACCCTGGTCACCTCGGCCAACGCGGCCACCGCGCCGGTCAAGAAGGTCGTCAGCCTGGCCTCCGCCAGCAGTGCGCAGAAGGTTGCGAACTTCTGGAGCGACAAGGCCGGCGCCCGCCTGAAGGCCGCCGGCCAGTATCAGGCCAGCGCCGAGGTTTCCGGCAAGGTCAAGCTCGGCGGTGGCACCGCTGCTCCCTCCGGCAAGGCCGGCGTTGTGCCGCCGATCGGCCAGGAGAAGGTCGTCCCGACCAAGGTCAAGAACGTCAACCTGCCGAAGACCATCGGCAAGGTGTTCTTCACGGTGGGTGACAAGGAGTACTGGTGCTCCGCGTCCTCGGTGCAGAGCAAGTACCACAACCTGGTCGCCACCGCCGGACACTGCGTGTTCGACGAGGGCATCCAGAACGGTGCGCTCGACAACTGGGTGTTCATCCCCGGTTACTACCAGGGCAAGGCTCCCTGGGGCATCTACGTCGGCAAGGCCGCCTACACCCACTACGACTTCGCGGTGTACGAGGACTTCGACAGCGACTACGCGTTCGTCACGGTCTTCAACGGCATCTCGTACGCCGGTGAGAAGGCTGTCGCCAAGGACGTCTACGACAAGTGGCAGGGCTACAAGTACACCGACAAGCAGGAGATCTCGTCGGCGGACTACACCAAGCTCGTTGACGAGTTCGGTGACAAGGCCCCGGTGACCAGCGAGACCACTGGTTCCGAGATCGTCCTTCCTTGGGGCACCGCCGGCGGCCAGAAGGCCAACAAGGAAGTCACCAAGGACGAGTACACCAAGGCCCCCGCGCCCGGCTCCAAGGTGAACTACTCCAAGGCTCCGCCGCTGAACCACACGGAGATCGTGGACGAGGCCACCTACACGGCCTACACGGGTCCGGGCTACAAGAAGATCGTGGATAGCTCGTACACGATCGAGCACTACTTCGTGAAGTACTGGGTGAAGAAGTCCTCCACCACCAAGTACTACAAGCTCGTCTACGTGATCGAGCTGTACAAGGACGCGGGTCGTCTCGGCGACAACGTGGGTGGCCAGGGCTTCACCTGGAACCAGAAGGTCGGCCAGCCGGTCTACCAGTTCGGTTACCCCGCCGGCCCCCACCCCGACGGTGACACGCCCTTCACGGGTGCCACGCCGAAGTGGACCTACGGCAAGACCTTCGCCGCCGCTGCGGCCGCGAAGTTCAAGGCCGAGGCCCAGATCGGTCTCAAGTCCTCGCAGACCGCCGGCACGTCCGGTGGCCCCTGGATCCTGAAGTACAGCAGCACGAAGCGTCTCGGCTACATCAACGGTGTCACCAGCCTCATCGGTGACGCTGACGGCAACGGCCGGATCGACTTCAGCACCTCGCCGTACTTCGACGGTGAGACCTACGCGATCTACAGCGCGGCCGCCAACCTCTGGTCCGGCTCGATCGTCACCAAGGACGGCGACATCGCCATCAAGGCCTGACGTTCTAGCCAGCTAGAGCACAGCAGTCCTTAGCAGGGCCCGGCATCCGTGCCGGGCCCTGTTTCGCGTTCACGGCGGTTGTGAGCATCCGTGGAACGTTCATCGATCATGCCGGCCCCGAGGGCTCGCGGGGCCGGCAGCAGCTCCTGGCGCGCTGTCCGAAGCCTTCCCTCGAACGATCCTGGCGGCCCATGACCCCGCCGCGACGTATCCGCCGACCGCGCCGATCCGCACTGCCCGTGAGGGTGTGACCACTCTCCGGATCACGAAAAACGGCCTCGCGACGACCTCTCCAGAGAGATTCCCGTCAATGAAGGCGGCTTAGACGTAGCCAGACCGCGAACGGCTCCGTCGGTTCGGTGTGATCTGCGTCACACTGACGTGGCTGAGCGGCAAGGGCGACTCACTCTCGTCACATCCGAACCAGTCGGTACAGAGATGCCCTGATCTGCGAGTAAGACCCCGAGTTGGAGATCTCTGACAGGATCTGTCCGCCTAGCTGGAGGGTTACGAAAAGGTCACGCCGGGGCGAAGGTCAAAATTCACCCAGAACCGCTCCCACAGACCAAGATCTTCTCGCTATCTTCTGGTTATCCCTTTACTGACGCATGGCACGCAGGATGCGTTCCACGACAGCCCAAGGAGTTTCCTTGAACACCCGAGTTAAGCGTCTCGTCCTCCCGCTCGGTGGCGCCATCGCCGCCACGAGCATGATCGGCGCCACCATGGTCGCCTCGGCCAACGCGGCCACCGCTCCTTCCAAGAAGGTCGTCTCGATGACGACTGGCAGCAGCGCGCAGAAGGTCGTCGACTTCTGGACCAACAAGGGCTCCGCCGCGCTCAAGGGCGCCGTGCAGTTCAAGGGCACCCAGCAGGTGGCGGGCAAGGTCAAGCTCGGCGGTGGCACTGCTGCTCCCTCCGGCAAGGCCGGCGTTGTTGCACCGATCGGCCAGGAGAAGGTCACCCCGACCAAGGTCAAGAACGTCAACCTGCCGAAGACCATTGGCAAGGTGTTCTTCACGGTGGGCGACCAGGAGTACTGGTGCTCCGCGTCCTCGGTGCAGAGCAAGTACCACAACCTGGTCGCCACCGCCGGACACTGCGTGTTCGACGAGGGTGTCCAGAACGGTGCGCTCGACAACTGGGTCTTCATCCCCGGTTACTACCAGGGCAAGGCTCCCTGGGGCATCTACGTCGGCAAGGCCGCCTACACCCACTACGACTTCGCGGTGTACGAGGACTACGACAGCGACTACGCGTTCGTCACGGTCTACAACGGCATCGCGTACGCCGGTGAGAAGGAAGTCAACAAGAAGACCTTCGACGCCTGGCAGGGTTACAAGTACGGCAAGGACGTCGAGATCACGAAGGACGAGTACACCAAGCTCGTCGACCAGTACGGCAAGGACGCTCCGGTCTTCACCAAGGACAACACGAGCGCGAAGGTCGTCCCCTGGACGACTCCGAACGCGGCCCTGGCCACCAAGGAAGTCACCCAGGACGAGTACAACAAGGCGCCCAACAACGCCTCGAATGTGAACTACCAGCAGGCTCCTCAGCTGACGAAGACGGACATCGTCGACGAGGCCACGTACACCGCGTACACCGGTCCCGGCTACAAGAAGATCGTGGACTCGTCGTACACCATCACGCACTACTACCTCGCCTACAAGGTGGAGTCGAGCACCACCACCAAGTTCTACAAGACGATCTACGTCATCGAGTACTACAAGGACGCGGGTCGTCTGGGCGACAACGTCGGTGGCCAGGGCTTCACCTGGAACCAGAAGGTCGGCCAGCCGGTCTACGCCTTCGGTTACCCCGCGGGCGCGCACCCCGACGGTGACACCCCGTTCACCGGTGTGACGCCGAAGTGGTGCTACGGCAAGACCTTTGCCGCCAAGCCCGCCGCCGCGTTCAAGGCCGAGGCCCAGATCGGCCTCAAGTGCTCCATGACCGCCGGCTCCTCTGGCGCCCCGTGGATCCTGAAGTACAGCAGCACGAAGCGTCTCGGCTACATCAGCGGTGTCACCAGCCTCATCGGCGACGCCGACGCCAACGGCCGGATCGACTTCAGCACCTCGCCGTACTTCGACAGCGAGACCTACTCGATCTACAAGTCGGCCGCCAACCTCTGGTCCGGCAAGATCGTCACCGCCGACGGCGACCTCGTCTCCAAGGCCTGACGTTCTAGCCAGCTAGAGCACAGCAGCACCTAGCAGGACCCGGCACGAGTGCCGGGTCCTGCGCCTTTTACGGAGCCACCCCAAAACCGCTGAAAGTGATATACGTCACATCGCACAGGAATAGCAGGCGTTCCACCTCGCGTGCCCGAGGGTCATTGGACCGTTTCCACCTGTGCGTGGCCGGACGGCAGCCCGACTCGCAGGCGCTCTCCGAGAGGTCCCGAGGCACCGCAGGCCGACGCAACGTCGAGCATTGCGGACCATTTTTCGTGATCAGACCGATAGGTTCTAACTGTCCCTTTTGGGACACCTGGGGCAGGAGTCAACTCCTGCGCAGAACAAGGAGTCTCATTGAACACCCGAGTCAAGCGCTTCATGCTCCCCCTAGGTGGCGTCGCCGTCGCCACCGGCATGATCGCCGCATCCCTCACGACCGCCGCGGCCGCCTCCTCCGCCGCCGCGCCGGCCTCCGACGGCCTGGCCACGAGCAAGGCGGCCGCTGTCAAGACCATCAAGTCCTGGACCGCCGGCAACGGCAAGCGCCTCAAGGCCGCAGCGAAGTTCACCAAGGACGCGGCCGTGCCGGGCAAGATCAAGCTCGGTGGCGGCAACGCCAAGCCTGACGGCAAGACCGGCGTCGTCCCGCCGATCGGCCAGGAAAAGATCACCCCGACCACGGCCAAGAACGTCAACCTGCCGAAGACCATCGGCAAGGTGTTCTTCCGCCTGGACGGCAAGGACTACTGGTGCTCGGGCTCCTCGATCCAGGGCAAGTACCACAACCTGGTCGCGACCGCCGGTCACTGCGTCTACGACGTGGACGGCAACCGTGACACCCTCGCCGAGTGGATCTTCGTCCCCGCGTACTACCAGGGCAAGGCGCCCTTCGGCATCTACGCCGGCAAGTCCGCGTACACGCACTTCGACTTCGCCAACTACGAGGACTTCGACAGCGACTACGCGTTCGTCACCGTCTACAACGGCATCACCGCGGACACCTGGGACACGCCGTCGAAGTGGCAGGACGCCGGTCGCCTCGGCGACAACGTCGGCGGTCAGGGCTTCGCCTGGAACCAGAAGATCGGCCAGCCGGTCTACGCCTTCGGCTACCCCGCGGGCCCGCACCCGGACGGTGACTACCCCTACACCGGCCTGACGCCGAAGTACTGCTACGGCAAGACCACCGCCGCCGGCGTCGCCTCCGCGTTCAACGCCCAGGCCCAGGTCGCCCTCAAGTGCACCATGACCGCGGGCGCCTCCGGCGGTCCCTGGATCACGCAGTACAGCAGCACCAAGCGCCTCGGTTACATCAACGGTGTGACCAGCCTGGTGGGCGACTCCGACGGCAACGACCGCTTCGACTTCGCCACCTCGCCGTACTTCGACAGCGAGACCTACGCCATCTACTCGGCGGCCTCCAACCTCGCGTCGGGCAAGCTCACGCCGTGACGACGTGATGCCCACCGCGAACTGATCGTGGCGTGACGAGGGCCCGGCTTCGGCCGGGCCCTTTTGCATTTGTCTTCACCATTAATCTCACCCTGCAGTGAGGTTTCCCTTGCCAAAGATACTCATAAATGCCCGTATGTCCGATTGAAGCGCTCGAGCATATGGCGAGACTAAAGAATTCACATAGGCTCGGAGTCATCCCCTTTGGGACGCATGGGACATAAGTGATGTTTCATGTCAGAACAAGAGGAGCATTATGAATACCCGAGTAAAGCGCCTCATCCTCCCCATCGGCGCCGCCGTCACCGCCACCGGCATGGTCGGCGTCGCCCTCACCTCGTCCGCCGGGGCCTCGGCCAAGCCCAAGCCGACGAACGTCTCCCTCGCCTCCAGCAAGTCGAAGGCGAACGACACCGCGAAGTTCTGGAGCGCGAGCGGTGGCAAGCAGCTGAAGGCCGCCACCCGCTACTCCAACGACGCCTCAGTAAACGGCAAGGTCAAGTTCGGCGGGAGCGACGCCGCTCCCGACGGCAAGACCGGTGTCGTCCCGCCCATCGGGCAGGAGAAGGTCACCCCGACCAAGGTGAAGAACGTCAACCTGCCCAAGACCATCGGCAAGGTGTTCTTCCGCGCCAACGGCAAGCCGCACTGGTGCTCCGCGTCGTCGGTCCAGTCGAAGTACCACAACCTCGTGGCGACCGCCGGTCACTGCGTCTACGACACCGACGCCAACCGCGAGACCCTGGACCACTGGGTCTTCATCCCGGGCTACTACCAGGGCAAGGCCCCGTGGGGCATCTACGTCGGAAAGTCGGCGTACACGCACTACGACTTCGCGGTCTACGAGGACTACGACAGCGACTACGCGTTCGTCACGGTCTACAACGGCATCAACGTGGGCACCTGGAAGGACGCCGGTCGCCTCGGTGACAACGTCGGCGGCCAGGGCTTCGCCTGGAACCAGAAGATCGGCCAGCCGGTCTACGCCTTCGGCTACCCCGCCGGCCCGCACCCCGACGGCGACAAGCCGTACACCGGTGTCACGCCGAAGTGGTGCTACGGCAAGACCAAGCCTGCCGGCGTCACCGCCGCGTACAAGGCCGAGGCGCAGATCGCGCTGAAGTGCTCCATGACCGCGGGCTCCGCAGGCGCGCCGTGGATCGCGAAGTACAGCAGCACGAAGCGGCTCGGCTACGTCAACGGTGTCACCAGCCTCATCGGCGACTCCGACGGCAACGGCAGGTACGACTTCAGCACCTCGCCTTACTTCGACAGCGAGACCTACGCGGTCTACAAGCCGGCCGCCAACCTCTGGTCCGGCTCGATCAGCTGAGCCGACCCCAAGGCACGATCGCGGGGCCCGGCTTCGGCCGGGCCCCGCACCGCGTCCAGGACCGGCTCACCTGCCCTACGCCGCAGGGGCGAGCTCCCTGGTGCGCTGCACCAAGGCGGCCACGACCGGCTCCTTGCTGAGAGGCTCCAGCCGTTTACGGAGGTCGGCGACGTAGGACCTGGTTCGTACGGACTGCAGGCCGGCCGCCAGGTCGAGCGCGGAGGTCCCGACCTCGCACGCCTCCTCGACGTCCCCGCACAGCGCGTGGGCCGAAGCGAGCAGGGACAGGTTGAACATCCGCCCTCGGACGTACCGCCCGTCCATGTCGAGTGACCGGCGCGCGTACCGCACGGCCTGCGCGCCGTCTCCCAGATCCCTGAAGCAGTGGGCGTACTTCGCCGCGAGGTAGGCCTCGTCGAAGTAGCGGATCCACTCGGGCTCCTCCCCGGGGCGGCGGCGGTCGAAGGCGAGGTCGGCCTCGTGGAGCGCGAGGGCACAGGCCGCGCTGTCGCCGAGCGCCGCGTGGGCGTGGGCCTCCAGCACGTACGCCTCCGCCAGCAATGAGGGAACGTCCGCGCGGCGGGCGGACAGCTGGGCCGCCCTCGCCAGATCAAGGGCATGCCGTGGTTGTCCTATATATATGGCTTGGTGCGCCATGCCGGCGAGGATCTCCCCGCCGAAGCCCTGGTCGCCCGCGCCACGCGCCAGGCTGAGCGCCTGGATGAGGTGGCGCTGCGCCAGGCCGTGCTGCTCCAGGTCGTACGCCATCCAGCCGGCGAGGCGGGTCACCTCGGCGGCGGCCGACGCCAGCGATCTGCCGGTGGTCTCGCCGTAGCTGCCGTCCTTCAGCAGCGGAGCGACCGCCGAGTCGAGATATTTCACGACGGCGGAGCGCACCCGGCCTCCGCCGAAGCGGTTGTCGAGCTCTCCGAAGGAACGGGTGACCTCGCGGATGGCGGCGATGTCGGGGGCGCCGACCCTGCGCGTCCCGCCGGCCTCGGGCTTGCCCTCCATGGGAAACGTCAACCAGCGCAGGGCCCCGGCCGAACCCGCTCCGACGGCGAAGGCGGAGTCGAGCAGGAACCTGCGTCTCTCCATGTCCGCCCTCCATAGTGCTGTCACGGTCTCGATACCCTCCTGCCACGAGTGAGTGAATTCGTGTCCGAGGTCGAGGGGCGTGGCTCCCCCCGCCATAGCGAGGTCCTCCGAGGTGACCGGCCGGCCGAGCTTCAGCGCGAAGATCTCCGCGAGCAGGGAAGGCACCGGATCGCGCGGCTGCTGGCCGCCCATCCAGCGCAGCACCGAGCTGTGGTCGTACCTCAGCCCGGCGAGGCCGCGCGCGGCTCCGAGGTCGTTGAGCCTGCGGGCCAGCCCCTTGTGGGAGAAGCCGGCCTCGGCGATGAGGTGCCGGAGGAGAAGGTTGGGCTCGCGTCGCATCGCTCTTTCCCCAGGAGGGTTCCGCGGACGGTAATGGGCACTCCGATCGCCGCAAGCCCCCTGCGCACACATACGCCCTTCGTGCACACCTTGCCCGGCAGGTAACGGAGGGTTTTTGTTATAGCACGGTGAGTGACATGGTGTGGGAATTCCCAAGACTTGACCCCAGGAGCGATACCTCATGACGAAGGCACGGCTTTTCGACTGGGATGTCTACACGGGACACGACTCGGCGGGCTGGGCGGCGTGCGGGGTGACGTCCACCGAGAAGCTCGCCATGGACCGGGTGCGCACCACCTTCGCGACCATGCCGGACGGCACGTGCGCCTGGGCCGAGATCACCCGCGTACGGCTGGACCCCGCGCACCTGGCTCCGCGCGAGCGGCTGGCGGACGGGCGGCGCGTGGCGGTACGCCTGTGGGACGGGAGCGTGGTCTGGTCGCTTCCCCGGCGGGGCCTGCAGGCGCTGCGCCGCCCGGTCCCGCGCGCGCCGATGCCGTCGAACCTCCTGAACGACGGCTCCTCGAGCACGCCGTCGCCGTTCGACGACTCGGCGAACCGCTATGGAGGCCCGGAGGGGCCGGACCCCGACGACGGCTCGGCGCCGGAGACCCGCTAGGAGGCGGGCCCGGCGGGCCTGGTGATCGTTACTTGCGCGCCACCCCGTCCAGGCGTGCCTGGTTGGCGACGGCCGCGACCACCGCTGGGGCGACCCGCTCGTCGAACGGGCTCGGGATCACGTAGTTCTCCGACACGTCGTCCCCAACCACGGCGGCGAGCGCGGCGGCGGCGGCGACCTTCATGTTCTCGGTGATCGTCGAAGCCCGGACGTCGAGCGCGCCCCGGAACACGCCTGGGAACGCCAGCACGTTGTTGATCTGGTTGGGGAAGTCGGAGCGGCCGGTGGCCACCACCCGGGCGTGCCTGCGGGCCACCTCTGGGAGGATCTCGGGGGTCGGGTTGGAGAGGGCGAACACGATCGAGTCGCCCGCCATGGAGGCCACGGCAGTCTCCGACAGCGTCGAGCCGGACAGGCCGATGAAGACGTCGGCCCCGGCCAGCGCCTCCTCCGTGGAGCCGGTGAACCCGCCGCGGTTCGTGTCCCTGGCGAGCGCTTCCTTGTAGGGGTTCAGCCCTTCACGACCCTGGTAGATCATGCCCTTGGAGTCGGAGACCGCGATGTCGCCGATGCCGGCGTTCAGCAGGATCCTGGTGACCGCCACGCCGGAGGCTCCGGCGCCCGCGACCACGGCCCGCAGGTCGCCGAGGGGGCGCCCGGTCAGGCGGGCGGCGTTCCGCAGGGCGGCGAGCACGACGATGGCGGTGCCGTGCTGGTCGTCGTGGAAGACGGGGATGCTGAGCAGCTCGCGCAGCCGGTCCTCGACCTCGAAGCACCGGGGGGCGCTGATGTCCTCCAGGTTGATGCCGCCGAACGACGGCGCGAGCCGCACCACGGTCTCGACCAGGGCGTCGACGTCGGTGCAGTCGAGGCAGATGGGCACCGCGTCGACGTTCCCGAACTCCTTGAACAGCAGCGCCTTGCCCTCCATGACCGGCATGGCGGCGGCCGGGCCGATGTCGCCGAGGCCGAGGACGGCTGTGCCGTCCGAGACGACCGCGACGACGTTCGAGACCCAGGTGTAGTCGTTGACGAGCTCCGGCTGGTCGGCGATGGCGGTGCAGACCCTGGCGACGCCCGGCGTGTAGGCGAGCGACAGGTCGTCGGCGTTGCGGACCGGAACGGTGGAGCGGACCTCGAGCTTGCCCCCGCGATGCATCGCGAACACGGGATCCAGGTCGAGGGTTTCGAGAGAAGCGGAGAACGGCGTGACTGCCACAGCGACCCCTGTGTCGTAAGGACGGATTCCTTCGGTAGACGCCGCAGGCGAACGAAGGCCCAGGCTTCTGTAGCCGCCGGGCGTCCGTCGTCGTTGACGGTCGTCTCTTGAGGGGGTACGGGGGTCACCCGTTGCTTGATTGTGCCACATGTCGAGACGCCTGCCGATGGCCGCTGTGCCACGGATCTGCGCGCGATCGCCGAACGCCAGACGCATACAACCGGACATATCGTTATTTCTCCCCCCTCCCGGCTCATACCCGGGGCGCCGGCGACCGATACCCCCGGCCGTACCCGAGACCTCCGGCCGGCCCACCCGTACCGGCCCCCCCGGCACCCCGCTCCGCGCCCGTACCGGCGTTCCCGTGCGGCACCACACCTCGGCCCGCCATCGGAACGCCGTGATCCTCACGGCTCCGTGTAATACTCGATATCCCGACTCGTCTCTTACAGCGGTGGACTTCACGTGGATCTGACCTCATACGCCGAGCTCGCGGTGCTGCTGGTCAACAGCGAAGACGCGCTGGACTCGCTCGAGAGTGCCCGGCGGTTCCTCGTCGAGGCGGGTCGCGGAAGGCAGGCGAGCCGCCTCACCCACGCCGACCTTCAGGCACTGCGTGAGCTGCGCCGCGAGCTGGCCGCCGTCTTCGCGGCGGCCGCGCGCCACGACGAGGAGGGCGCGGTCAACCGGCTCAACGCCCTGCTGACCCGCCACCCCGTCCACCCGCAGATCTCCCGCCACGACGGCCAGCGCTGGCACCTGCACCTCACCGAAGGCGGGCAGCTTTCGGACGAGTACGCCGCGGGCGCGATCATGGGGCTGACCGCCCTCGTGACCGAGCTCGGCGTCGACCGGCTCGGGCTCTGCCAGGCGACGCCGTGCCACCGGGCCTACCTCGACACTTCATCCAACCGGTCCCGCCGCTACTGCTCCGAACGCTGCGCCAGCCGGGCCAACGTGGCGGCCTACCGCGCCCGCCGCCGCGACCTCAGCGGCCACCACGCCTGAGACCCGTCATCGGGGTCGTACGCCCTCGCCGAACGGCCAGTAGCGGAACACCACGCGGCCTACCACGAGCGATGGGGGAACCGTGCCGAAGTCCCAGCTGTCCTTGCGCCCGGGTGCCCGCTGGTTGTCGCTCTCCAGCCACCAGCCGTCCTCCGCCCGCCACGCCGCCCGCTTGACGATCATCTTCGCCGGGTCGCCGGGCAGCCGGGCGACGACGAGATCACCTGCCCGGACCTCCGCGCCGCGGCGTACGACGAGCCAGTCCCCCGGCCGCAGGACCGGCAGCATCGACTCCCCCTCGACGCGGACCCTCATGAACGACATCCCCTGCCACTTCCGGGAATCAAGGCGAGTAAGTTGGGCACTGGACACTGCTGTCTGTTACCAGCATCAAGGAAGGAAACCGATGCTCGCACGACTGCTGCGGCCCGGCCATGTCGCCTCCGCGCACTGCGACCTCCCCTGCGGGATCTACGACCCAGCACAGGCTCGCATCGAGGCGGAGTCCGTGAAGGCGATCATGCAGAAGTACGCCGACAACGATGATCCCGTGTTCCGCGCCCGGGCTTTGTCGATCAAGGAGGAGCGGGCGGAGTTGGTCAAGCACCACCTGTGGGTGCTGTGGACCGACTACTTCAAGCCCCCGCACCTCGAGGCATACCCCCAGCTCCACGGCCTGTTCTGGGACGCCACGAAGCTCGCCGGCGCCGCCGGCGCCAAGGGCACCGTCGATGTGAGCAAGGCCGAGGATCTGCTCGGGAAGATCGACGAGATCTCTAAGATCTTCTGGGAGACCAAGGCCGCCTGAGCCTTGATGACCGGTTCTGGCCTCGCGTGGTCTCCCGATCGCGCGGGGCCAGAGGCTTATCGCGAGGCCAGAGGCCCGGCGGAGCGCCCGGATGTAAACGAAAGGGCAGCGGGACGTCAGGGAAACGGGCCGCATTTCTACAAGATCACGACTATCGGCGCGTCCCAGCCCTGCAACACGGGGCACGGGGCGGTAAGTTGCTAATCAGCAGCTCTGTGCGAGGAGGAACGTGACCGACGAGACAGCGACGCGTGCTGACGGCGTCCCCGGGGGCCTCGCGGGCATCCGTGACGCGGTGAGCGTGCGTCTGCCCGCCGCGAGTGCCTATCTGTCCGTGCTCCGTACGGCCACAGCCGGGCTGGCGGCACGGCTCGATTTCACACTCGACGAGATCGAGGACCTCCGCATCGCGGTCGACGAGGCGTGCGCCATGCTGCTGGGCCACGCCGTGCCCGGCACCGACCTGATCGCCGAGTTCGAGCTGACAGGGCAGGAGATGATCGTCCGAGTCCAGGTCAGCACGGTCGGCCAGGCCGAGCCCAAGCGTGACGACTTCGCGTGGATGGTCCTCACCGCGCTGGCCGACGAGGTGGACGCCGAGACCGGCACCCCCGACCGCATGGCAATCGTGCTGCGTAAGCGCCGAGGCGCTGCGAGGCTGTCGTGACGGAGAGGACCCGGGCCGTGGCCGGCAGTGACAGCACCGTCCCCGACAGGGTGCGGGCCCGCGGGCTGTTCGGCGAGCTGGCCGAGCTGCCTGCCGACGACCCCCGCCGCCAGCGAATCCGCGACGAGCTGGTCGAGCTCCACCTGCCCCTGGTCGAATACCTGGCCAGGCGCTTCCGCAACCGCGGCGAGTGGCTCGACGACCTCACCCAGGTAGCCACCATCGGCCTGATCAAGTCGATCGACCGGTTCGATTTGGCGCGGGGCGTGGAGTTCTCCACGTACGCCACCCCGACCATCGTGGGCGAGATCAAACGTCACTTCCGTGACAAGGGCTGGGCGGTGCGGGTGCCACGCCGCCTGCAGGAGCTCAAGCTCTCGCTGACGAAGGCCATCAGCGAGCTGTCACAGCGCCAGGGCCGCGCGCCGACCGTGGCCGAGCTGGCCACCCACCTGCAGATGACCGAGGAGGAGGTGCTGGAGGGTCTTGAGTCCGCCAACGCCTACTCCACGGTGTCGCTCGACGCTCCCGACTCCGGTGACGACGACGCGCCCGCCGTGTCCGACTCGCTCGGCATCGTCGACGAGTCGCTGGAGGGCGTCGAGTATCGCGAGTCGCTGAAGCCCCTGCTCGAACGGCTGCCGCCTCGCGAGAAGCGCATCCTGCTGTTGCGGTTCTTCGGCAACATGACGCAGTCGCAGATCGCCACCGAGCTTGGCATCTCGCAGATGCACGTCTCGCGCCTGCTCGCCCGCACCCTGGCCCAGCTCCGCGAGGGCCTCACCGCCGAAGACTGACCGGGCTATTCGTCGATCATGGCACGCGTCGTGGCGGGTGCCAGCAGCATGACCAGGGCGGCCAGCGCGGCGACGATCAGAAGGATGCCCGGCACGTACTGCCCGGACTGGACGAGCGAGACGGCGACGGGCAGAGTGAAGATCTGCGTGACCACGCCGGGGGCCCGGCTCCACCGGGCCGCCCGCAGCACGCCCCAGGCCACCCACACCAGGGCTGCGCCGATGACGACGCCGAACGCCGAGACGGCGATGGAGCTGCCCATGTCGGCGGGCGAGCCGACGATGGTCTCGACCCCGGCGTAGCCGCCGAGCACGATGGCGGTGAGGCCCTCCAGCACGAGGACGGCGGCGGCCACGGTAAGGGTGACCGGACGGTTGAACATATCCGGTCACCCTACTCGACCCAGGTGGCGGGTGCCTGGCCGGTCGATACGCTGGGCGACATGCGCGCACTCCTCTTGATGAACCCCACGGCGACGAGGACCAACCGGCGTACGAGAGACGTCCTCATCCGCGCTCTCGGTGCCGCCCTCGAGCTGTCGGTGGAGGAGACGGGATACCGAGGGCACGCCACCGTGCTCGCCGGGACCGCGCGCGAGAAGGGGTTCGACGTCATCGCCGTCCTCGGTGGTGACGGCACCGTCAACGAAGCCGTGAACGGCATGATGGACTGCGAGCACGCGCGGCCCGCGCTGATCGTGCTCCCCGGTGGGAGCGCCAACGTCTTCGCCCGGTCTCTGGGGCTGCCGAACCACCCGGTCGAGGCGACCGGCGCGGTGCTGGAGGCCATCCGTGACGGCCGTCGCCGCACCGTCAACATCGGGCAGGCGATCTGGGAGGACGGCGCGTTCGGCGACCAGAGCGAGACCGACGAGACGGCCCCACGCCCCTCCAACAGCCGATATTTCACCTTCTGTGCTGGCCTCGGGTACGACGCCGAGGTGGTACGAGCGGTCGAGGGCCTCAGGGGCGCCGGATACAAGGCTTCGCCGAGCCGCTACATCCACACCGCCTTACGGCACTACCTCATGACGGACCGGCACCACCCGGCGCTGCGGCTGGAACGGCCCCACCGCACCCCAGTCGACGGCATCTTCATGACGATCATCTGCAACACGGCGCCGTGGACGTACGCCGGCAACTGCCCGATCAACCCCACGCCGTGGGCGGGGTTCGACACCGGCCTCGACCTTCTCGGCCTGCGGCGGATGGGTGCCGCGGCGATGTTCAGGCTGCTCAGGCAGATCGCCGGGGAGCGTGTCGGCCTACCCAGGGGCGGGCATCTCGTCCATGTCCATGACGAGGACGAGTTCACCCTGTCGGCCCGCCGGCCCATGGCGTTCCAGCTCGACGGCGACTATCTCGGCGAGCGCGAGCGGGTGACTTTTCGGTCGGTCCCGGCCGCGTTACAAGTTTTGGTCTAATCCATCACATCCGGTCATAGTGTGATGCATCCGACATCCATATCCGGCAAAACGTTCGCCCAAACCTCTTGCGTGACCTGGGCGTGCCTGAAAAGCTCAAACACGACGTCGGAACGTAGGACGTTTGAGGATCCATCCCGTTCCTCGAAGGTCTGCGGCGATCACCACGAGCTTCCTGGACCCCACCCCAAGGTTCGGGCAAAAGCTCGCCCTGGTTAGTGAAATTGTTCACAAACATCCGTCACCGGACGGAGCCGCAGGCTCCACCTACGAAGGAGTGGAACGCATGGACTGGCGCCACCGCGCTGCCTGCCGTGACGTGGACCCCGAGCTGTTCTTCCCGATCGGCAACACCGGACCGGCACTCATGCAGATCGAAGAGGCCAAGCAGGTGTGCCGTGCCTGCCCGGTCAGCGAGCCGTGTCTGAAGTGGGCCATCGAGTCCGGCCAGGACGCCGGCGTCTGGGGCGGTCTCAGCGAGGACGAGCGTCGTGCGCTCAAGCGCCGCACGGCCCGCGCCCGCGCCCGCGCGGGTGTCTGAACCCGCACCGGCGGAGCCCAACCCGAGTCGGAAGATCCACCGAATCCACGCGCACTCTCCGCACGCCCCAGCGTCGCGGCGTACGGAACACGCCCGGCATCGCCCGCGCGATGGCCGGGCGTAGCACTGCGTGGGCACGACGACTGAGGCACCTCGGCGTCATGCCCTAGGCGGGCGGCTGCACCGGGATGGTCAGGGAGACCTCGGTCCCCCCGTCCTTTCGCGGCCTGACGGCGAGGCGGCCGGAGAGCTCCCCGACCACCAGGGTGCGCACGATCTGCAGGCCCAAGCTGGTGGACGCGTCCAGGTCGAAGCCGTCGGGAAGCCCCTGCCCGTCGTCGGCGACGGTGAGGTCCAGCCTCTCCTCGGTGCGTGACACGATCACCTTGATCGTCCCGCTGCCGTACGAGAAACCGTGCTGGACGGCGTTCTGCAGCAGCTCGGTCAGCACCATGGCGACCGGGGTGGCGATCATCGCGGGGAGCATGCCGAAACTTCCCACCCTGCGAGGCATGACATTGGCCGCCGACACCTCCCCCGTCATCGCGATGACGCGGTCGGCGATGTCGTCGAAGTCGACGATCTCCTCGGGCGTGTGGGACAGCGTCTCGTGCACGATGGCGATGGAGCCCACCCGGCGCACGGCCTCCTCCAGGGCCTCGCGGCCCTCGGGCACGCGCAGCCGCCTGGCCTGAAGCCGGAGCAGCGCGGCCACCGTCTGGAGGTTGTTCTTCACGCGGTGGTGGATCTCGCGGATGGTGGCGTCCTTGGTCAGCAGCTCGCGCTCGCGGCGGCGCAGCTCCGTGACGTCCCTTATGAGCACCAGGGCGCCGATACGGCCACCGCCGACGATGAGAGGGATCGCGCGGAGCTGCACGACGTTGGCGCCCGCCTCCACCTCGGTCTCCCGTGGCGTGCGGCCGCTCGCCACGAACATGAGGTCCTCGTTGATGGGCTCGTCGGAGTAGCACAGCGCGGCGGTCGTCTTGCCGAGCTCGGCACCCACGAGGTCGGCGTTGAGCCCGAGCCGCCGGTACGCGGACAGGGCGTTCGGCGAGGCGTAGGTCACCCGGCCCGCGCGGTCGAGCCGCAGCAGGCCGTCACCGACCCTCGGGGAGCGGACCAGGATCGGCCCCTCGTCCGGAAAAGGGAAGCGGCCCTCGGCGACCATCTGCGCCAGGTCGGAGGCGCTCTGGAGGTAGGTGAGCTCGAGCCGGGACGGCGTGCGAGCCGAGGACAGGTTGGTCGAGCGCTGGATGACCGCCACGAAGTGGTCGTCACGCCGCACCGGGATGGTCTCCTCGCGCACGGGCACGCCGCTGGACCAGTCGGGGTCGCCCTCGCGGCAGATGCGGTTCTCGTTCCAGGCCGTGTCGATCAGCGGGCGCTCCCCCGCCGCCACGATCAAGCCGACGACGTCGTCGTGGTAGACCGTGGGGCCCGTGGTAGGGCGCATCTGGGCCACGGCGACCCAGGCCGACTCGTCACGCAGGGGGATCCACAGGATCAGGTCGGCGAAGGACAGGTCGGCGAGAAGCTGCCAGTCGGAGACCAGCGAATGCATCCACTCAAGATCGGCGGGATCGAGAGTGGTGTGGCGCGCCACCACGTCGCTGAGAGTCGGCACTTGTGCATCATGCGTGCTAACCCCCGCCCAAGGCGAATCGACGGCACGCGCACTGGGAAGATTCCACTAATGGAGCACACACAAGTGCCCGCCTACCTCGTGGAGCGCCCGGCGAGCGCGCCCGCGAACGACGCCGAGACAGGCCCGACCATGCTCACAGATCCCCTGGCGCGGTTGCGCGCCGCCGCCGTCGCGCGAGAGGCGGCCGGGCTCAAGCGCACCCTGCGCCCCCGCACCCCCGACCACGACGGCCTGATCGACCTGGCCTCCAACGACTACCTCGGGCTGGCCCGTGACGAACGGCTCGTCGCGGCGGCCGTACGTGCCACCGAGGAGTGGGGCACCGGCTCCACCGGCTCAAGGCTCGTCACCGGCACGACCAGGCTCCACGCGGAGCTGGAGGAGCGGCTGCGGTCCTTCACGCACGCCAGGCGGGCGCTGGTCTTCTCCTCGGGGTACCTCGCCAACCTCGCGGCGGTGGCGACGCTCGGCGCCGGCGGGCTCGTGGTGAGCGACGACGGCAACCACGCCTCGATCATCGACGCCTGCCGCCTCTCGCGCGCCCGGGTCGCCGTGACGCCCCACAAGGACGTCGAGGCGGTCGAGAAGGCACTGGCGAACCGTACCGAGGAGCACGCGCTCGTCGTGACCGACGCCGTGTTCTCCGTCGACGGCGACCTCGCGCCCATCGGTGAGCTGTACGCCGTGGCCGAACGCCACGGGGCCCTGCTGGTGGTGGACGAGGCCCACTCCCTGGGCGTGGTGGGCGAGCACGGGCGGGGAGCGGTGCACGAAGCGGGTCTCGCGGACGCTCCTGGCATTGTGAGAACCGTCACACTGTCGAAGTCCCTCGGATCGCAGGGAGGAGCTGTGCTAGGCGCGTCCGAGGTGGTGGACACGCTGATCGACACAGGTAGGCCGTTCATCTTCGACACCGGTCTCGCGCCCTCCGCCGTCGCCGCCGCACTCGCGGCCCTTGATATCATTGGCGACCATCCTGACCTGCCAAGACAGGCTCGCCACAATGCGTCGGCACTGGCCCGCGCGGCCGCGGATCGTGGCCTCACCACCACGGACCCGGCGGCGGCCGTCGTACCGGTCGTCCTCGGCCCTCCGCACGTCGCGCTCTCCGCCGCCGCGGTGTTCGCGCAGCACGGAGTACGCGCCGGGTGCTTCCGCCCGCCGTCGGTGCCATCGGGCCGGTCTTGTCTGAGATTGACCGCACGGGCCAATCTGAGTTCGGATGATCTCGTGGTGATCGGAGACGCGCTCACCGCGGTGGCCGAGATGAAGGTGAACGTGTGACGGAAGACTCTCCCCGGATTCCCAAGTACTACGACGTCAAACGGAACTTGCTGGAACTCACCAAGTCTCTGCCCGCCGGCGCGGCACTGCCGCCCGAGCGCGCTCTCGCCGTGCGCTTCGAGACCTCCCGCACGACCGTGAGGCAGGCCCTCACCGAGCTGGTCATCGAGGGACGCCTGCTGCGCATCCAGGGCAAGGGCACCTTCGTGGCCCAGCCCAAGGTCGCACAGGTGCTGCAGCTCACGTCGTACACCGGGGATCTGCGCACGGTCGGTCTGGAGCCCGACACCAAGATCCTCGACATCAACTACATCACGGCCGACGAGACGCTGGCCCGCCGTCTGTGCATCAACCCGGGCGGCCGCGTGCTGCGCATCCACCGGCTCCGCCTGGCGAACGGCGAGCCGATGTCCATCGACACCACCCACCTGTCCGCCCGGCGCTTCTCGCGGCTCCGGCGGGAGCTCGAAGTCCACTCCTCCCTGTACGAGACCCTGCACAACGCCTACAACGTCCAGCTCACCGACGCCGAAGAGATCATCGAGACCGTGCTGGCGACGCCCTACGACGCGCAAGTGCTCGGCGTGGACGTCGGCCTGCCGATGCTGCTGCTCACCCGGCACGCCTTCGACGCCGAGGGGAACCCGGTCGAGTGGGCCCAGTCGCTCTACCGAGGCGATCGGTACAAGTTCGTCACCCACCTCCGTAGGCCGCCTGAGCCCGGCGAGCCGCGGGGCTGACGCGGGCAGGCGGCCGCGGGGCCACCGGCCGCCTCGTCCCCGGGCTCTAAGGTGGTGCCGGTGAGCATCCTGGTGGTCACCGGCACCGACACCGGCGTGGGCAAGACCGTGGTCACGGCCGCCGTCACCACGCTCGCACTCGAGCGCGAGGTGCCCGTCGCGGTGGTGAAGCCGGCGCAGACAGGTGTGTCGGCGGGCGAGCCGGGCGACCTCGACGAGGTCATCCGGCTGTCCGGCGTGACCACGACCTTCGAGTTCGCCCGCTTCCCCGACCCGCTGTCCCCGGCTGCCGCGGCCCGGGCGTCGGGCCTTACTCCCGTCTCGCTCACGGACGTCGCCGAGCGTGCCTCCGAGCTGGCCGAGACCCACCGCCTGGTGGTCGTCGAGGGTGCCGGAGGGCTGCTGGTGCGCTTCGACGAGGATGGCGCCACGATCGCCGACCTGGCCCGCACGCTGCGGGCCCCCGTCCTGGTGGTCGCCAGGGCCGGCCTCGGCACGCTGAACCACACGGCCCTGACGCTGGAGGCCCTCGCGGGGCGAGGACTCGACCTGGCCGGGGTGGTGATCGGCTCCTGGCCGCGCGAGCCCGGCGTCGCCGACCGGAACAACGTGACCGATCTGGAGACGCTCGCCGCCCGGCCGCTCGCCGGGGCTCTCCCCGAGGGGGCGGGCGCCCTCGACCGCACGGCATTCGCCCGCGTGGCCCGGCGCGGACTGGGATCCCCTTTGGGCGGCGGGTTCGACCCTTCTCGGTTCCGGGCAACCCTTAGTCTGTGACGCAACCGACAAGGGAGCAGCAGGACCGATGAGTATGGACATCCTGGAGATCGCCCGGGTTCAGGTGCTTGAAGAAGGCCGGGGGCTTTCCTCCGCTCAGGCCCTGCGATGCCTCGAACTGCCGGACGAGCGCATCCCCGAGCTCCTCGCGCTCGCCCACGAGGTGCGCATGGCGTGGTGCGGGCCGGAGGTCGAGGTCGAGGGCATCGTCTCCCTCAAGACCGGCGGGTGCCCGGAGGACTGCCACTTCTGCTCTCAGTCCGGGCAGTTCACCTCTCCGGTGAGGTCGGTCTGGCTGGACATCCCCTCCCTCGTCCAGGCGGCCGTGGAGACGGCCCAGACGGGCGCGACCGAGTTCTGCATCGTGGCGGCCGTGCGGGGGCCCGACCAGCGGCTCATGGACCAGGTGCGCGAGGGCGTCAAGGCCATCCGCGAGGCCGTCGAGATCAACGTCGCCTGCTCGCTCGGCATGCTCACCCAGGACCAGGTGGACGAGCTGGCCGAGATGGGCGTCCACCGCTATAACCACAACCTGGAGACCGCGCGGTCCCACTTCGGCCATGTGGTGTCCACCCACACGTGGGAGGAGCGCTGGCAGACCTGCGAGATGGTCCGCGAGGCCGGCATGGAGCTCTGCTGCGGCGGCATCATCGGCATGGGCGAGACCAGGGAGCAGCGCGCCGAGTTCGCCGGGCAGCTCGGTGAGCTGCGTCCCGACGAGGTCCCGCTGAACTTCCTCAACCCGCGCCCCGGCACGCCGTTCGAGTCCTACCCGCTCGTCGAGGGCCCCGAGGCGCTGAAGACGATCGCGACCTTCCGGCTTGCGCTGCCGCGCACGATCCTGAGGTACGCCGGGGGCCGCGAGCTCACGCTGGGCGACCTCGGCACCCGCGACGGCATGCTCGGCGGGGTCAACGCCATCATCGTCGGCAACTACCTCACGACGCTTGGCCGCTCACCCGAGCGCGACCTGGAGCTCCTGGCGGACCTGAAGATGCCCATCAAGGCTCTGTCGCCCACTCTCTGACCCTAGAGTCGGGCCTGTGACCAGCCCAGATGGGCTCTCAAGGATTGACCGGGAATAGAAAAGGTAAGTTCACCTCATGGAGTCTGCAAAGCACGCCGGTGACGTCGCGGTCGCCGTCTCGCGCGCCTATGGTGCCGAGGTCATGTTCACCTTGTCGGGTGGCCACGTGTTCCCGTTGTACGACGGGGCGGTCCACGAGGGCATGCGCATCGTCGATGTGCGGCACGAGCAGAGCGCGGTGTTCGCCGCCGAGGCCACGGCCCGGCTGACGCGACAACCGGGCCTGGCGGTCCTCACCGCGGGTCCCGGCATCACCAACGGTGTCAGCGGTGTCACGACCGCCCACTTCAACGGCTCGCCCGTCGTGGTGATGGGCGGGCGTGCCCCGGCGTCCCGCTGGGGATCCGGCGCGCTCCAGGAGATGGACCACCCGCCGCTGTTCGAGACGATCACCAAGCTGGCGTTCACGGCCGGCGGCGCCGACTCGATCGGCCAGGACGTCGAGATGGCATTCCGCACGGCCATCGCCCCGCACCGAGGCCCGGTGTTCCTCGACTTCTACATGGACCACCTGTTCTCACCGTCTCCCGCCCACGAGGCCGAGACGCTGACGCCGTCTCCCCTCGAGCCCGACTCGGAGACCCTGGCCTCGATCGCCAGGTTGATCGCCGAGGCGGAGCGTCCGGTGCTCGTACTTGGCTCCGACGTCTGGATGGACCGCGCAGAGGAGGTCGCCCGCGACTTCGCCGAGGCCTACCGGTTGCCGGTGATCCCGAACGGCCAGGGACGCGGCATCCTGCCCGCCGGGCACGACCTTCTGGCCACCCGGGCGCGCGGCATGGCCTTCTCCCAGGCCGACCTGGTCATCGTCGCGGGCGCCCCGCTCGACTTCCGCCTCGGTTACGGCTTCTTCGGAGGCAGGGACGGCGCTCCGCTGGCCAAGGTCGTGCACCTGGCCGACGCGCCGTCGCAGCTGGCCACCCATGTCGAGACGACCGCCTCGACGGCCGGAGACCTCTCGCTGCTCTTCTGGGGGCTCAGAGCGGCCTGCGCCGACGCCGGGTTGTCGCCCGAGTCCCACGCCCCTTGGGTCACCAGGCTCGCCGAGGCCTCCAAGGCGGCCGTCGCCGGCGACGCCGAGCTGATGGAGTCCGACGCCGACCCGATCCACCCGATGCGCATCTACGGCGAGCTCAACCGCCTCCTGGCCGACGACGCCGTGGTCATCGGCGACGGCGGCGACTTCGTGTCGTACGCCGGGAAGTACATCGAGCCCCGCAGGCCCGGCTGCTGGCTCGACCCCGGGCCGTACGGCTGCCTTGGCACCGGGCTCGGCTACTCCATCGCGGCCCGCATCGCCCGCCCGTCCTCACAGGTCGTGCTCCTGCTCGGCGACGGCGCGGCCGGCTTCTCTCTGATGGACGTGGACACGCTGGTGCGCCACAAGCTGCCCGTCGTGATGATCTGCGGAAACAACGGCATGTGGGGCCTGGAGAAACACCCCATGCAGATGCTGTACGGGTACGACGTGGCCGCCGAGCTGCAGCCGCAGTGCAGGTACGACCAGGTCGTGACCGCTCTCGGCGGTGGCGGCGAGCTGGTGACCTCTCCGAAGGAGATCGGGCCCGCGCTGCGCCGCGCTTTCGACTCCGGCGTGCCCTACATGGTCAACATCGCCACCGACCCGCAGATCGCCTACCCCCGCACCACCACGGGCATCTGACCCCGTGATCCGGCCCTCCGGCGGCGCATTCCCATCAGGTGGCCGTCGGGGTGGGGGACGGGCTCGGGTCGGCGCTGGGGTCACCACACGGGATGCCCTGCTCGACGATGATCGTCACGTAGCGGTCGACGGCCCAGGAGGTGCCGGCCGCGGGGTTCTGGTCGAGCACGCGGGTGCACCCGACCGAGCTTGGCTCGCCGCTGACGTCCACCTTGACCTTGAAGCCCGCCGCCCGGAGCTTGGTCCTCGCCTGCGGGTCGGTGAGGTTGATCACCGCGGGCACGACCTTCTTCGCCGCCGGAGACTTGGTGACCGTGGGGGACGGCTTCACGGTGGGGGTCGTCTTCGTGGGGGTGGGCGATGGTGAGGTGTCCGACGGAGTCGGCGAGATCGACCGGTCCGGGGTGTGCCTGGAGGTGCCGGTCGTGGGGCGCTGGCTCGGGGCGGTAGACCGAGGCGGGCGGGTCGTCCGGCTGGGTGACGGCTCCTGGTCGGCCGGAGTGGGAGACGGCGGCTCGACCTGGCCGGCCGCCGAGGCTCCGCTGCTCGCGAGCTGGTTGAACGTCACCGCGCCGGCACCGCCCAGCAGGATCCCCCCGGCGATGACCCCGATGACCAGCATGGCCTTGCCGCGCTTCGGAGCCGCGGCCCGGCGGCCACGGCTGCCTCGCTGCCCCGGCGGCGGCGCCGAGGCGGTCGGGGGCGGGGAGTGGGCGCCGGTCGGGGACGCGGCGGCCGGAAGGATGTACGGAGGAGGCGTCGCGGTGCTGGGGACGGCGTCGCCGTCGCCCCATGCGGGCTGGCCCATGCGCACGCCGGTCTCGGGAGACGCCGTCTGGTGCGCGCCACCAGCCGTCTGGTAGGGCTGGCCGCCCGGCTGCTGGGGGTGACCAGCCGTCTGGTGGAAGTGGCCGGTCTGATGGGGCCGCCCGGTCTGGTCAGGATGGCCGGCCGCCGTCGCCATGCGCTCGGAGGACAGCATGCCGGTGAGCCCGGTGACGCCCGACACGGCGGCTGAGGCGCCCGTGTCGTCCCGCATCGCCTGCCGTGCGGCCACGCTCATCTCCGCGGCGCTGTGCCAGCGCCGGGCCGGATCCTTGACCAGCGCCCGCTCCACGAGGTGCCGGACCGCGGGCGGCACGTCGGGAGGCAGCGGCGGCGGATCCTCGCGGATGTGCTTCAGGGCGATCGTGACGGGGGTGTCGCCGTCGAACGGCCGGTGCCCGGCCAGGCACTCGTAGGCGACGACGCCGAGGGCGTAGAGGTCGACAGCCGGAGTGACCGGCTGTCCCTCCGCCTGCTCTGGCGCGCAGTAGGCGGCCGTGCCGAGCACCATGCCGGCGTCCGTCAGCCGGTGGCCGAGATCGGCGCGGGCGATGCCGAAGTCGGTGAGGACCAGCGTGCCGTCCGAGCGGACCAGCAGGTTGCCGGGCTTGACGTCGCGGTGCACGATGCCCCTGTCGTGCACGGCCTGGAGCGCCGAGGCGGCCTGGGCGATCAGCTCCATGGCGGGCTCGGGCGCGATGCGGGTGAGCCGGGTGAGCAACCGGTCGAGCGGCTCGCCGTCGACGAACCGCATCACGAGGTAGGCCGTGGGGCCGTCCCCCGGCACGTCGCTCACGCCGTAGTCGTAGACGTCGACGACGCCCGGATGGTTGATCGTGGCCATCGCGCGGGCTTCCCCCTGGAAGCGGGCGGCGAAGCCCGGATCGTCCATCCGGCCTGGTAACAGCACTTTCACGGCGACGGTGCGAGCCAGGACCATGTCCTCCCCGCGCCACACCTCGCCCATGCCGCCGGCGCCGAGACGGACGTCCAACCGGTAACGTCCCGCCAGCGTGGTCCCTTGGGCCACCATCTCTCCCCCGCTTACCCCAATCCGTCCAACCCCGCGCAACCCCAGAGTTCTCCAACCAAGCGGATCTGTGTCGCGGCAAGGTCACGCCGGAGTCACAAAACCCTGTGGTCCCATGGTTGGCGCCGGGATGTCACCGAACCGTGACGCCGTGTTCGACACAGCGGGCGGACCAACCCCGCGGCGTCACCTGCACCACAAGCCGGCGTCGGCACGCCGCGCAGTAGCGAGGAGGCTCCATGAGCCGTGCGGCTTGGCATGCGGAGTGGTCCTCGTCTCCCTGGAGAAGTCCGCAGTGGTCGCAGTAGGGGCTCACGCCAAGAGGGTATTCCATCGTTCCCCCCCAAGGCCGCCAACCGGCGAAGGTGGTGCCAGACCACCCGAACGGGATGGCGGGCGCGTGTGGTACGTCGCGGCCGGGGCCGCCCCAATAGGCTTGCGCGCATGACGATCGATCCCGGGCTGCGCGCCGAGGTGCTCATCATGGTCGAGAGAGAGGACACCGCGATCAAGATGGGTAGTGGCGACGTCCCCGTGCTGGGCACGCCGCGACTGCTGGCGGTCGCCGAGGCGGCCACCGTGCGCGCCGTGCACGACCATCTGGCCCCCGGGCAGACGTCGGTCGGGACGAAGGTGACCCTCGAGCACCGCGCGGCGAGCCCTGTGGGCACCCACGTCGAAGTGGTGGCCGAGCTGGTCGAGGTCGACGGCCGGCGCCTGGTGTTCGAGGTCACCGCGAGGGACGGGAAGCGGACGGTGGCGATCGCCACCATCGAGCGCGTCGTCGTCGACCGTGAGCGCTTCCTCTCCGGGCTCGCCGGCTGACCGGAGGCCCCGCTCCGCTCGTGGGCGTGCATCAATCGATGACGGCGATCAGGTCGCCCTCCTGGATGACATCTCCCTCGGCCACCTTGAGCCCGCTCACGACACCCGAGTCCTCGGCGAGCACCGGGATCTCCATCTTCATGGACTCCAGGATGACCAGCGTGTCGCCCTCGCTGACGGTCTCCCCCTCAGCCACGACGACCTTCCAAACGTTGGCCACCATCTCGGCACGTACTTCCGCCACCGGAACTCCCCTCAATCAATGATTTCAATGTGCTCGCAAGGCTGTGCTCATCGTCGCACTCACGCGAGCGCCGCCCGGCCATGGGTGCACAGCTCAGTCCGTCGTCACGAACGCATGCGGCCGACCAGCCCGGTGTCGTACTCGCCGCTGGTGAACTCGGCGTTTCCCAGCAGCTCCGCGCAGAACGGCAGGTTGTTCTTGGGTCCTTCGATCCGGAAGGCGGCCACGGCCTCGCGGGCACGGGCCAGCGCCTCGTCGCGGTCGGCCCCGTGGACGCACAGCTTCGCCATCAGCGGGTCGTAGAACGGGGTGACCGTGTTTCCAGCGACATATCCGGAATCAAGGCGAATGCCGGGACCCGAAGGCTCCTCCCAGATGTCGATCTTTCCCGGCCCGGGGAAGAACCGCTTGGGATCCTCGGCGTACACCCGAAGCTCGATGGCGTGCCCCCGCGGCGACGCCACCGAGAACGTGACCGGCTCGCCGGCGGCGATCAACACCTGCTGCTCGACCAGGTCGACGCCCGTGACCAGCTCGGTCACCGGATGCTCCACCTGGAGCCTGGTGTTCATCTCGAGGAACACGAAGTCCTGCTCGTCGGCGTCCACGAGGCACTCGACGGTGCCCGCGCCGCGGTAGCCGACCGCCTCCCCCGCCCGCACGGCGGCGGCCAGCATACGCTCGCGCAGCTCGGGCGTGACACCCGGCGACGGGGACTCCTCGACGACCTTCTGGTGCCGCCTCTGGACCGAGCAGTCGCGCTCGCCGAGCGCCACCACGGTGCCGTCAGCCAGGCCGAGGATCTGGACCTCGACATGGCGCGCCCGCTCGATATAGCGCTCCAGCAGGATCGCCGGCCCCGTGCCCGCCTTGCCGAAACGCTCGGCGGCCCGTGAGGCGGTCTCGAACGCCTTCGTGAGCCCGGCCTCGTCGTGGGCGACGCCCATGCCGATGCCTCCACCGCCTCCCGCCGCCTTCACCATGACCGGGTAGCCGATCTCGGCCGCCGCCGCCAGGGCCCGCGCCAGATCGGTCACCGGCTCCCGCGTGCCCGCGGCCACCGGCACGCCCGCGCGCTCCATGAGGTTGCGAGCGTTGATCTTGTCGCCCATGCGCCCGATCGCTTCGGGGGACGGCCCGATCCACACCATGCCCGCGTCCATGACGGCCTGGGCGAAGGCGGCGTTCTCCGCGAGGAAGCCGTAACCGGGGTGGACGGCCTGCGCGCCCGTCGCCCGGCACGCCTCGAGAACCCTGGGGACGTCGAGGTAGCTCTGGGCCGGGGCGGCCGGGCCGAGCAGGAAGGCCTCGTCGGCCTCCAGGACGAACGGGAGATCGGCGTCGGCATCGGAGTGCACCACGATCGCCCGCAGGCCCATGGCCCTCACCGTGCGCACGACGCGCCGCGCGATCTCTCCTCGATTGGCCACCAGAACGCTCTCGAACACCGGCCGCACTCCCTTCGACGGTTCACCACTTTAGGGCCCGAGCCTCCTCAGAACCCTTCGCGCGAAACCACCGATCGCCCGTGTCCCGTATGTAGGAAGTCGACAACAGGGCCCGAACGCGAGCGGCCGTTCCCGCGCCCGGTGCGGTCAGAGACGGTGCGTCAGGGCCGGCCGGTCGATGACCCTGGCCATCGACTCCACCACCGTGGGGTCGTACTCGTCGCCGCCGTCGAACCGGAGGCGCTCCAGCGCCGCCGCCGCGCGGTCGCGGTCGGTCGAGCCTCCGACCAGGTCGTCGTAGGCGTTGGCCGCCTTGATGATGCGGCTGGCGAGCGGCGGCAGGTCGGGACCGGTGCACGGGTCGCCCTGGCGGCGCACGATCTCGGCCACCCGGTGGAGCACGCCCGTCTTCTTGATGACGTCCGCCCCGAGCTCCGCGATCCTGCGGGCCTGGTCGGCGTCGGTCAGCACGGTCGCGCCCCCCGGAATGGGGTCGCGCAGGGAGAGCTGACCGATGTCGTGCATGAGCGCGGCGTACTCCAGCTCCAGCAGCTCGGGCTCGGCCATGCCGAGCTCCCTGCCGATCGCCAGGGACAGGCGGCTGACCCGGCGCGAGTGCCCCGGCTCGACGTACCCGCCCACCTCGGTCACCCGGGCGAGCGCGCGGACGGTCTGAAGGTAGGTGGCACGGATCCCGGCGTACTTCCGGAAGGCGACCTGGGTGACGAGCAGCGGCGCCGCGAACACGACGAGAGCGGCGAGGTCCATGCTGTGCGAGGCGAGGGCCAGCAGGATGCCGGAGGCGGCGACGGCGGCGCCGAGCGGCGCGGCCATGCGCAGCTCGTCGCGGATGGCCACGCGGAAGGCCGTGCGGACCTGTTCGGCCCGCAGCACGGCGGCGATCACCACGTCGGCCGCCAGCATCGCCGTGATGAGGACGGCCATGACGCCGAGCACAACCCACCACGCGCCCCGCCCACCGTCGGTGGTGGCGTAGAGCGTCGAGGCGAGCGGCCGGTACGCGAAGGCGAGCAACGCGCCGGAGAGCAGCCGGCGGGCGATGGCGTCGAGCTGCGGGGGCCTGCCGACCGCGAGGTGGGGCAGCGCGCCCAGGGTCATCCCGGCCGCCATGACGGCCACCACCTGGAGCGCGGAGTGCCGCGTCGGCATGCCTCCCACGTCGAGCAGCAAGGTGTACCCAAGGGCGGCGGCGGCCCCGATGGGTGCGACCTCCCTGTTGCCCGGCATGGTGAGCCTGGCCAGCTCGCCGGCCGCGACCAGCGCGCCGAAGGCGACCGCGATCTGGGGGTCGAGCAGCCCCACCGCGGCCGTGTAGGCGACGCCGGCCACGGTGACCATGCCCGCCGCGCAGATGAGCAGCAGCTGGCCGGAGTCGAGCCCCCGCAGGGGACGGGTGGCGAGGGTCACCGCTCGGACACCACTTCGATGGGCATGGTGGGATCGTCGTGGTCCTTGGTCACGGTCTCGACCACCTCGTCGGCCTTGGGAGCGGGCACCTTGCCGGGAGGATCCCAGCCTCGCCGGTCGAGGGCCCTGAGGAAGGCGCCGACCATGACCGGGTCGAACTGCGTGCCGGCCCCCTTGCGCAGCTCGGCCATCGCCTCCTCCAGCGACTTCGCCTTGCGGTAGGCCCGGTCGGAGGTCATGGAGTCGAAGGCGTCGGCCACGGCGATGATGCGGGCGAACTCGGGGATCTCGGCCCCCGCGAGCCCCATGGGGTATCCCCCGCCGTCCTGGCGCTCGTGGTGGTGCATGATGCCGGCGAACGCCTCGTCGAGGAAGTCGATGCCCCGCACGATCTCGAGGCCGCGCATGGGGTGGAGCTGGATCGCGGCGAACTCCTCCTCGGTCAGCCGGCCTTCCTTCTGCAGGACCTTGGTCGGAACGCCGAGCTTGCCGACGTCGTGCAGCATCCCGGCGTAGCCGATCGCCCGCATCCGCTCGGGGCCCATGCCGATCTCCTGGGCGATCATCGTGGAGGCACTGGACACGCGCGTGCAGTGGCCCCGGGTGTAGTAGTCCTTGGTCTCCACCGCCTGGCACAGGGCCGCGATGGTCGCGTCGTACGAGCGCTGCTGGGCGAGGTACTGGCCGAAGGCCCACCGCGCGATGAACAGCGGCAGCAGCACGAGCACCGCCGAGATCGACTGGACGGTGGCCCAAAGCCCGGCGATCAGCAGGCCGAACGTGGCGTACCCGAGATAGGACACCATGAACTGGGCCAGCCCGCGCAACGGCACCTCGCCGGTGCGAAGCTGCCCGGCCAGCCACAGCATGACCGCGAACAGCACGAAGTTGAGCGGCACGAAGACCGCCGCCGCTCCCATGAAGGGACCGAGCAGGTCGGTGAACCGGTCGACGCCCGGCACGTCCTGGTGGCCGCCCAGCCGGTCGAAGACCCACCCCGCCGCATAGCCGCAGATGGCGAACTGGGCTCCGTTGAACAACCGCTTGTGGAGGGGCAGGCCGGGCCGCACGCTCAGCACGGCCGTCGCCCCGACCATCGCCGCGCCCACGTCGCCCACCAGCACCACCGCGGCCAGGGCCGCCGAGAAGCTGACCGACATCGCCGCCTGCTCGACGTTGAGCAGCGTCGGAACCGACTCGCAGACCAGGAACAGCAAAGCCAGGACGAGCAGGGTGGGCCACTCTCGCTCGCCCAGGCGCTCGGGGACCACCAGTCCCCGCCCGATCAGCGCCGCTGCCACCCCGACGATCGTGACGAGGTACACCTTCGCCGGCCCCGGTAGATCACGCACTGCCGCCGCCTCGGGCCGTCACGGGCACTCGCTCAGGTCCAGGAGATGCCCGAGGGCACTTCGATCGTGCCCCCCACGAGAACCGCCAGAGCTAGCAGGCCCAGACCGAGCAGACCCAAACCCCAAGCCGGGCCGCCGTTTCCTATGGCCGCCACCATGCGTGTGGCCATTGCCTTCACCATGTGCCGCCTCCCCATCGAGTCCGGCTTCAGGCTACAGAAACCAGCGGGACCCGTACGGGAAGTCGAAGAATCGCATCCAAAGCGTAATCAAACCACTACCAGGAGCTAACGCGATCTCGCCCATTCGACGGTGGCCTTCAGGCCGGTGGCCAGGTCGGTGCGCGGGCGCCAGCCGAGGCCTTCGACCGCCGGGGCGGGGTCGACCGCCATCGCGGGCAGGTCGCCGAGCCGGGCGGGCTCGAACCTCGGCTCGTCCGCCGCCCCAGCCGCGCCGGCGACCAGGGCGTGCAGCTCGCGGTCCGTCGTCTGCGTGCCCGTACCCAGGTTGAACCTGCGGCCGTCGCCCCGCGAGGAGCAGGCGCGGGCGAACCCCTCGACGACGTCGTCGACGAAGACGTAGTCGCGGGTCTGGGAGCCGTCGCCGTAGACCACGGTGGGACTGCCGCGCAGCAGCGCGTCGGTGAAGATCGAGACGACCCCCGCCTCGCCTTCGGGCGACTGGCGCGGGCCGTAGACGTTGGAAAGGACCAGGGTGGTGTACTCCAGGCCGTGCAGCGCCCTGAACATCGACAGGTAGATCTCGCCGCTGAGCTTGGACGCCGCGTACGGCGAGCGGGCGTCGGTGGCCGCGTCACCCGGGACGGGGATCGCGGCGGGCCGGCCGTAGACCGCCACGGAGGAGGCGTAGACGACCTTCCTCGCCCCGGCAGAGCGCGCGGCCTCAAGCACGTTGACCGTGCCCTCGACGTTGAGCCGGGCGTCGCGCACCGGGTCGGCCACGCTGGCGCGCACGCTGATCTGCGCGGCGAGGTGGCACACGACCTCGGGCCGCCACTCGGACATCAGGCCGCTCAGGACGGCGGCCCTGATATCGAGCTCGTGCAGCTGGAACCGGGGGCTCCCCGCCGCGGCGGCGAGGTTCTTGTGATCGCCCGACGAGAGGTCGTCCACGACGGCCACCTCGTGGCCGTCGCCCAGCAGCCGGTCCACTAGGGTTGATCCGATGAACCCGGCGCCGCCGGTTACGAGTAGCCGCATCCCGGCATCCTAGGCGATCAGCCGATGGGTGACTCGGCGGCGAGCTGGGCCCGCACCGTCTCGATGCGCTGGAGCACCTTCGACCGCAGGTCCTCCGGCACGGTGTCGCATCCGCAGTGCTTGGCGACGAGCTGTTTCACGACGTTTTCCAGGCCGTATTCCTCCAGGCAGGGCCCGCACTCGTCGAGATGCTCCCTTATGTCGGACCGGCGGCGGTCGTCAAGCTCGCCGTCGAGGAAGGTGTAGACCCTGTCCAGAACTTCCTTGCAGTCGGTGTCGTGCGGCTTGCCACAGCTCATGCCCAACACCTCACCAGGGTGCCGCATCGGCGACCGCCCATCACCGCGATTTGATCAATATCGCCGCGCTGCGTCACGACGGCTCCTCCGATCGCACAAGCCCGCGTCCGCGTGCGTAGTCCTCGAGTTGTGTCCGCAGCTGGCGTCGTCCGCGGTGCAGACGGGACATCACGGTCCCGATAGGGGTGCCCATGATGTCGGCGATCTCCTTGTACGGAAAGCCTTCGACATCGGCCAGATAGACCGCGATCCGGAAATCTTCGGGCAGCGCGGCCAGAGCGTCCTTGATGTCGCTGTCGGGGAGGTGCTCGAGCGCCTCGATCTCAGCGGACTTCAGACCGGCCGATGTGTGCGACTCCGCGCGCGCGAGCTGCCAGTCCTCGATGTCCTCG
This sequence comes from Sphaerisporangium sp., assembly GCA_025964675.1. GTDB lineage: Bacteria > Actinomycetota > Actinomycetes > Streptosporangiales > Streptosporangiaceae > Sphaerisporangium. Next base: position 36,991 of record JAOPYI010000159.1, read on the forward strand.
GTGCCGGACTGCTTCGGCTCCCGCTGCTTCTTGCGGTAGCTGTTGATGAAGGTGTTGGTGAGAATGCGGTAAAGCCAGGCCTTGAGGTTCGTCCCCTCCTGGAACTGGTGGAACGACCCGAAGGCCTTGGCGAAGGTGTCCTGGAGCAGGTCCTCCGCATCCGCGGGATTTCTGGTCATCCGGAGCGCGGCAGAGTAGAGCTGGTCGAGGTACGGCATTGCGTCGCGCTCGAACCGCTCGCTGCGCTGCTCCAGAGTCTCCTCGGCTGTCTTGGAGACCGAACCCACCCCCTTATACGCACCGTACACAGCCGAGAATACCGGCTTGTGTAGGACGGCCCGCTCACCGACCTCGGCCATCAGCATGGGACGGAACCTCCTCGCGTGTTTACACGCGTCTGCAACACGCGAGGCATAGCATCTGTTCCCGGTAAGTAGAAGGTGACGAACGACCCGGTACGGGGAAAAAGATACGTACCGGCTGGTAGCCAATCCCCGGAGCCCCGACCGTCCAGGAGCACTCGTGCTGCCCATCCCAGCCAACGAACTGAACGGCTCAGGCGCACTCGGGCCGTACTGGACCTTCTACCACGCCGTCGTGGCCGAGCAGCTCCGGCGCTGGCTCCCGGAGCGCCCATGCCTGCTCCTCGACCTGTCGGGCGGGCGCGGGCGCTGGCCGGCGCAGGCGGCCGGCGCGGGACACCACGTGATCGAGGTGGTCGACTTCCGGCGTCCCGCCGATCCCTGGCTGCGCGACGCCTCCAACCGCATCCGCAGGGTGAGGGCCGACGACCTCGGCTTCCTGCCCGACGCCTCGGTCGACGCGGTCATCGCCGAGGAGCGCGTGCTGTCGCTCGAGCTGATGGCCGAGTCCACGATGGAAGACGTCGTGCGTGTGCTGAAGCCGGGCGGGCGCGTGCTGGCCTGCGTCGACTCGCTGGTGCTCGGCATGGCGATCATGGCCGAGCAGAACTACTGGGCTCACCTCGTCCAGACCGGCACCGGTGAGGTGATGCTCGTGCCGTGGCCCGACGGCAGCATCACCCGCTGCTTCACCAGCTCCCAGCTCCGCGAGCTGCTGGCCGACGCCGGCCTCGAGGTCGAGTGGGTGCGGCCGCGCACGGTGCTGTCGCCCTCGACCGTGGACCACGTCCTCGCCGCCGACACCCGGGCGCTCAACTGGCTCGTGCGCACGGAGCTGGACGCCCACCCCGACGACGACGACACGGTGGGCATCCACCTCGTGGCGAGCGCGCGCAGGCCCGGATAGGCGAAGCGGCGGGCGGCCTGGAGTCGTGCCGCGCCGCGTTTCAGAACAGGGCCGCCTCGGGGCTCTCGGGTTCGATGAGCTGGGGGCCGTTGTTCCTGACGCTGTTGACCTCGCTCGACACCGGGTACGCGGCGAGCCCGCTCGGCAACCCCGTGTCCAGCAGGTCGAGGACCTTGCCAGGCTCGGTGCGCCCGGGGTCGAGCCAGTCGGCCCACCTGTCCCGTCCGATGATCACGGGCATGCGGTCGTGGATGTGCCCGAGGGCGTCCTCGGCGGTCGTGGTGATCACCGTGCAGCTGATGAGCCACTTCATCGGGTCGTCGTCCGCCCGCGTGGGGTCCTTCCAGAACTCGTACAGCCCGGCCATCGCCATCACGCCGCCGTCCGACGGGTGAATGAAGTAGGGCTGCTTGTTCTTCTTGTCGGCGCGGTACCACTCGTAGTAGCCGTCGGCGGGCAGCAGGCACCTGCGGCGCGCGAATGCCTTGCGGAACGCCGGCTTCTCCGCGAGCGTCTCGACCCGTGCGTTGATCATGCGAGAGCCGATGGACGGGTCCTTGGCCCAGCTGGGCACGAGCCCCCACTTCAGCACCCGCAGCTGCCTCGTGGGCTCCGGCTCCCCCTCACCGCCCGCCTCCGGCTCCTCGGGGCGTGTGAGCACGGCGTACACCTTCTTGGTAGGGGCGACGTTGTAGTCCGCGTAGAGCTCCTCGGACGTGCCGTCCAGCCCGACCTCGAACTCCTCGATCAACTCCTGGCGCTTGCGCGCTGACGCGTATCTCCCGCACATGCCCATAGACTGCCGCACCGGCGCGAGTCGCGCGGTCCTCCGGCGGGAAACCGTTCACCCGATCGCGCCACGGACGGCCGCGCCCACAGGCGTGCGTCACTCCTTTCGCGGGGAGGCTCCCGGTAGGCTCGGAGCTATGTCAGCTCCCCTGTGGACAGCGCCGGAGGCGACCGCCCCCGTCGACGCGACCGTCCGGCTGCCCGGGTCCAAGTCGGTGACCAACCGCGCCCTCCTGCTCGCCGCGCTCGCCGACGGCCCCGGCACCGTACGGCTGGCGCTGCGCAGCCGCGACGCCGATCTGATGGTGGCGGCCCTGCGGTCGCTCGGGGCGGAGCTGACCGCCTCCGACGAGAGCGTCTCCGGGGTCGACTGGCGCGTCGTCCCGGGCCCGGTGCGCGGTGGAACGTCGATCGACGTGGGCCTCGCCGGCACGGTCATGAGGTTCGTCCCGCCGATGGCGGCGCTCGCCGACGGCGTGGTGGCGTTCGACGGCGACCCGCACGCCCGCAAGCGGCCGATGGGCCCGATCCTCAGCGCCTTGCGCACCCTCGGCGCCGAGGTCAGCGGCGACGCGCTGCCGTTCACCATCCGGGGCCCGCTGTCGGGGGGCGAGGTCACGCTGGACGCCTCGGCGTCCTCGCAGCTCGTCTCGGGGCTGCTTCTGGCCGCCGCGCGCTTCGACAAGGGCGTGACCGTGCGCCACAGCGGCCCCCCCGTGCCGTCCATGCCCCACATCGAGATGACCGTGCACATGCTCCGCGCCGCCGGGGTGAGCGTGGACGACACCGAGCCCGACCTCTGGCGCGTCGAGCCCGGCCCGATCGCGGCCCGCGACCTCACGGTCGAGCCCGACCTGTCCAACGCCGCCCCGTTCCTGGCGGCGGCCCTCGTGAGCGGGGGCACCGTCACGATCCCCGGCTGGCCGGATGAGACCACGCAGGGTGGCGACGCGCTGCGCGAGCTGCTTCCGCGCATGGGCGCGACCGTCACCCGCACCCCCGACGGCCTGAAGGTCACCGGCGGCGGGCCGATCGGCGGCATCGACGCCGACCTGCACGACGTCGGCGAGCTGACCCCGACGATCGCCGCCCTGGCCGCGCTGGCGGGCTCGCCGAGCACGCTGCGCGGCATCGCGCACCTGCGAGGCCACGAGACCGACCGGCTGGCCGCGCTGGCCACCGAGATCAACGGGCTGGGCGGACACGTGACCGAGACCGACGACGGCCTCGTGATCACGCCGCGGCCGCTCAGCGCCGGGGTGTTCCGCAGCTACGCCGACCACCGGATGGCGACGGCCGGAGCGGTGATCGGGCTGGCCGTCCCCGGGGTCCAGGTGGAGGACATCGCGACCACCGCCAAGACCCTCCCCGAGTTCGCCCGCATGTGGGCGCTGATGCTGGGGGAGGGCCGCTGAGAAAGAGAGAGTACGACGAGGAGGACGTGCGGGTCAGGCCGGGCAAGGGGTCCCGGCCGAGGACCAGGCGCCGTCCCGCGCACGAGGACGCCGTCGCGGCCTTCATCGTGGCGGTCGACCGAGGCCGCTACACCTGCCTCGTGGGCGATGACGTGGCCGAGGCCCCCGGCGACGGCCGCAGGGGGAAGAAGCGCAAGGAGCCCGCGCGTCCGGTGACGGCGATGCGGGCCCGCGAGCTCGGCCGTAAGGGCATCGTGGTCGGCGACCGGGTGAGCCTGGTCGGCGACACCTCCGGCCGGCCCGACACGCTGGCGCGGATCGTCCGCATCGAACCACGCATCTCGATGCTGCGGCGCAGCGCCGACGACACCGACGAGGTCGAGCGTCCCATCGTGGCCAACGCCGACCAGCTCGTGATCGTCACGGCGCTGGCCGACCCGCCGCCCCGGCCGAGGATGATCGACCGCATGCTGGTCGCCGCCTTCGACGCCGACATCGAGCCGCTGCTCTGCCTCACCAAGGCCGACCTCGCGGCTCCTGACGAGCTGGTCGCCCGCTACGAGCCGCTCGGCGTGCCCTACCTCGTGGTGCGGAAGGGCGGCGAGCTCGACGAGGTGCGGTCCCGGCTGAACGACCGGCTGAGCGTGCTCGTCGGCCACTCGGGGGTGGGCAAGTCCACCCTCGTCAACGCCCTGGTGCCGGACGCCGGGCGGGCCGTGTCCCACGTGAACGCCGTGACGGGGCGCGGGCGTCACACCTCCAGCTCGGCCGTCGCCCTCGAGCTGCCCGGCGGCGGCTGGATCATCGACACCCCGGGCGTGCGCAGCTTCGGTCTCGGGCACGTCTCGATCGACAACGTGCTGGCCGCCTTTCCCCCTCTCGCCGAAGGCACCGTCCACTGCCCGAAGGGCTGCACCCACCGGGGCGAGGAATGCTCCCTCGACACCTGGGTGGCGCAGGGCCATGCCGACCCGAGGAGCCTCGAGTCGCTCCGCCGCCTGCTCGCCAGCCGCGACGGCGCCCCTGACGACGACTGAGCCGCCGCGACACTCCGGTGAACCGGGCACGGCGCTCCGGAACCATGCAGACCTGATGAAACCGGCGGCGGCACGATAGCGTTTGTCCCTGTGACGGGCTATAGCGACGACCTGCGCCTGGCGCACATGATGGCCGACAGCGCCGATGATCTGACCATGCGCAGGTTCAAGGCCGTTGACCTGCGGGTCGATACGAAACCTGACCTCACGCCGGTGAGCGACGCAGACCGGGCGGTCGAGGAGGCCATCCGCGGCACCCTGCGCCGTGCCCGGCCGCGCGACGCCGTCGTGGGCGAGGAGATGGGCAAGACCAGCGGGTACGGCTCCCGCTGCTGGGTCATCGACCCGATCGACGGCACCAAGAACTACGTGCGGGGCGTCCCGGTCTGGGCCACGCTCATCGCGCTCATGGAGCAGGGGCGTGTCGTGGTCGGCGTGGTCTCGGCCCCCGCGCTGTCACGGCGCTGGTGGGCGGCGCGCGACGGCGGCGCGTGGACGGGGCGCAGCCTGACCAAGGCCTCCCGCTGCAACGTCTCGTCCGTGAGCCGCCTGCAGGACGCGTCGTTCTCCTACTCGAGCTTCGGCGGGTGGGAGGAGCGCGGGCGCCTCGACGAGTTCCTCGACCTCACCAGGACCGTCTGGCGCACTCGCGCCTACGGCGACTTCTGGTCGCACATGATGGTCGCCGAGGGCGCGGTCGACATCTCCGCCGAGCCCGAACTGTCCGCGTGGGACATGGCCGCCCTCACCGTGATCGTCGAGGAGGCGGGCGGCGTCTGGACCGACCTGTCCGGCGCGCCCGACGTCGACGGCGGCAGCATGGTCTGCGCCAACCCGATCCTGCACGGCGAGGTGCTGAAGCGCCTCGGCGACTGAGCGACACGGGCCCGCCCTATTGGAAAGACCGGGCCCCTGTGCCGCTCGTCCTCAGCGCTCGTCCGGTGGCCGGGAGATCACCCGGTCATCGAGGTAGCAACTGCAGTTACCGCATCCTGGAAGCATGCCGACCCTCCTCGCCCGTCGTGTCATCGACGCTACGGCACATCCGGGCGCGCGTTACTGGCCGCAAGGGCATAGTCGCGTTCACCCCGTCGCACGGCCGGTCATCTAGCGCGTCATGACTGTGCAAAACGGCTTGGAACGAAGACAACGAGAGCGACCCGGCCCGTTCATTCCTCGTTCACCTTTATCCGGGGTCTAGGTCATCTTGACTCCCTAGCGTCCTACTCGTTGAAGGACAACGTGGGAGGACAATTACCGTGAAGTATGCAGGCCGGCTCGCCGTAGCCGCCATCGCCGGCGTGCTTTCGCTCGCTGCGTGCGGCACCGATAACAACTCCGGTACCAACAACACCGCTACAGCCCCTGCGGGCAACGCGGGCAGCGGTCTCAGCGGAACGATAAACGCGGCGGGCTCCTCGGCCCAGGCCAACGCCATCGCCGAGTGGAAGAAGTCGTTCCAGTCGTCGAACCCCGGCGTGAGCGTCAACTACCAGCCCAGCGGCTCGGGTGCGGGTGTCCAGTCGTTCATCCAGGGCACCATCGCCTTCGCCGGCTCCGACTCCGCGCTCAAGGACGCCACGGGCGAGCCCGCCAAGGCCGACGCGCGCTGCAAGACCGGCAAGGCGATCAACCTTCCCATGGTGATCGGCCCGGTCGCGGTCGTCTACAACCTTCCGGGCGTGGACAGCCTGCAGCTCTCGCCGAAGACCATCGGTGACATCTTCAGCAGCAAGATCACCAAGTGGGACGACGCGGCGATCAAGAAGGACAACCCCAGCGCCAAGCTGCCCTCGACCGCGATCCAGGCGTTCCACCGCTCGGACGAGTCGGGCACCAGCGACAACTTCACCAAGTTCCTCAAGGCCACGGCCGGCTGGCCGTACGAGCCCGCCAAGGCGTTCCCCGCCGAGGCCAAGGGCCAGGGCGCCAAGGGCTCTGACGGCATCGCGCAGGCCGTCAAGGGCGCCGAGGGCTCGATCAGCTACGTCGAGCTCTCCTTCGCGGAGAACTCGGGCCTGACCAAGGCCAAGGTCGCCAACGGCTCGGGCGAGTTCGTCGAGCTGACCCCGGAGAGCGCGGCCAAGACCCTCGATGCCGCCAAGGTCGCGGGCACCGGCAACGACCTCAAGCTCTCGATCGACTACACCACCAGTGCCGCGGGCGCATACCCGATCGTGCTGGTGACGTACGAGATCACCTGTGAGAAGGGGCTCTCGGCGGAGGACTCGAAGCTGGTCAAGGGCTTCCTGACCTACACCGCGAGCGACGCGGGCCAGTCCGCGCTGACGACACTCGGCTACGCGCCGCTGCCGGCCTCCCTGGTCGCCAAGGTACGCACGGCCGTCGAGGCGATCTCCTAACTCAATGGTCACGCCACTTCGTACACGCGAAGGCGGGCCGGCCACTGGCCGGCCCGCCTTCCGGCGCAGTCGCGGTGAAGGACCCTTCCGGTTCGCGACGACCGGCGCCGGCATTTTGCTGCTCGCGATCATGGCGGCTATCGCTGTCTTCCTCATCGTGAAGGCCGTGCCCGCCCTCCAGGCCAACACCTCGCACTTCCTCACCGAGAAGATCTGGACGCCGAACTCCACGAAGCCGGTCTTCGGCATCGCGGCCCTGGCGTTCGGCACCGTGATCAGCTCCTTCCTGGCGCTGATCATGGCGCTGCCGGTGGCGATCGGGGTCGCGCTGTTCATCTCGCACTACGCGCCGCGCCGCCTCGCCGGAGTCCTGGGCTACGTGATCGACCTGCTCGCGGCCGTCCCCAGCGTCGTCTACGGCCTGTGGGGTGTGATCTTCCTCATCCCGTTCATGAAGGGCCCCTCCACGTTCCTCAACACCTACTTCGGGTGGATCCCGCTGTTCGCGGGGGACGCGGTGTACGGCAAGTCGATCCTCACCGGCTCCATCGTGCTCGGGATCATGATCCTCCCGATCATCGCGGCGATTTCCCGGGAGGTGTTCCTCCAGGCCCCGACCTCGCTGGAGGAGGCGTCGCTCGCCCTCGGGGCCACGCGCTGGGAGATGATCAGGATGTCGGTGCTGCCCTTCGGGCGTCCCGGCGTCATCAGCGCCGCCATGCTCGGCCTCGGGCGCGCGATGGGCGAGACCATCGCGGTGGCGCTCATCTTCCCCGCGACCTTCGACATCACCTTCAAGGTGCTGTCCGCCAACGGCAACAGCATCGCCGCGAACATCGCCAACGGGTTCGGTGAGGCGACGCCCATCGGTCAGGGCGCGCTGATCGCCTCCGGCCTCGTGCTGTTCGTGATCACTCTGGTCGTGAACACGGCCGCCCGGCTGATCATCGCCCGCCGCAAGGAGTACTCGAGGGCCGCCGCATGACCATGTCGCCCGTCATCACCCCGCTCGCCTTCAGCAGGCGGCTCAAGAACCGGATCGTCCAGGGCCTGGTCTGGCTTGCCTTCGCCATCGCGGTGGTCCCGCTGGTCTCGGTCCTGTGGCTGGTGGTGAAGAACGGCTACGCCCGCTTCGACGCCGAGTTCCTCACGCACTCCATGCGCAACATCGGCGCGCGCGACGCCGGAGGCGGCGCCTACCACGCCGTCCTCGGCACGCTGGAGCAGGTCGGGCTGGCCACGTTGATCTCGGTGCCGATCGGCCTGCTCACCGCGGTCTACCTGGTGGAGTACGGCCAGGGTCGTCGGCTCTCCCGGTCCATCAGCTTCTTCGTGGACGTCATGACCGGCATCCCCTCGGTGGTCGCCGGCCTGTTCGTCCTGGCGTTCTGGGTGCTGGTGCTCGGCTTCGGCTACTCCGGCTTCGCGGGCGCGCTCGCGCTGTCGATCCTGATGATGCCGACCGTGGTCCGCTCCGCCGAGGAGATGCTGCGCCTGGTCCCGAACGACCTGCGGGAGGCGTCGTACGCGCTCGGCGTGCCCAAGTGGAAGACGATCACACGTATCGTCCTGCCGACGGCGCTCACCGGCATCGTCACCGGCGTCATGCTGGCCATCGCCCGTGTCGCGGGCGAGACCGCGCCGCTGCTGCTCACGGTGTTCATCACCGACTCCATCAACACGGACCCGTTCACCGGACCGCAGATGGGCCTCCCGCTGTACGTCTTCGACCAGGCGCAGCGGCCCAACGTCACCGCGGTCGACCGGGCGTGGGCCGGAGCGCTCACCCTCATCCTGATCGTCATGCTGCTCAACCTGGTGGCACGCCTCATCACGTGGTGGCGCTCTCCCGCCAAGGGCCGATAAGGGGTTATCGACAATGGCCAAGCAGATCGAGGTCTCGGACCTCGACGCGTACTACGGATCGCACAAGGCGATCGAAGGCATCACGATGACGATCGAGCCGCGCTCGGTCACCGCCTTCATCGGCCCCTCCGGCTGCGGCAAGTCGACGTTCCTTCGCACGCTGAACCGCATGCACGAGGTCATCCCCGGCGCCCGCGTCGAGGGAAAGATCCTTCTGGAGGACCAGGACCTCTACGGCTCGGACATCGACCCCGTCTCGGTGCGGCGCACCGTCGGCATGGTCTTCCAGCGGCCGAACCCGTTCCCGACGATGTCCATCTTCGACAACGTGGCGGCCGGGCTGCGCCTCAACGGCCGGGTCACCAAGTCGGAGACCCAAGGTATCGTCGAAAGCTCCCTCAAGGACGCCAACCTCTGGAACGAGGTCAAGGACCGGCTCAACAAGCCCGGCGCGGGCCTGTCCGGCGGGCAGCAGCAGCGTCTGTGCATCGCTCGGGCCATCGCCGTCAACCCGTCCGTCCTGCTCATGGACGAGCCCTGCTCAGCCCTGGACCCGATCTCGACGCTGGCAATCGAAGATCTGATCTCCAAGCTGAAGAACGACTACACGATCGTGATCGTGACCCACAACATGCAGCAGGCCGCGCGGGTCAGCGATCGTACGGCCTTCTTCAACCTGGCCGGGCAGGGCCAGCCCGGCAAGCTGGTCGAGATGGACGACACGTCGAAGATCTTCACCAACCCGACTCAGAAGGCGACCGAGGACTACATCACCGGACGCTTTGGATGACCCGTTTCTAAGGAGATGGCGCGTGACCCAGCCGCAGGCGGCACCTGAAGTGTACGGGGACACTCGGCCGGCGCCCATGCTGCTGGTGGCGGATCCCGACGCCGACATGGTCAGGGAACTGGCCGCGGCGCTGGAACGCGAAGGTGTCTTCGTGGCCGGAGTCCCCGACGGAGCACAGGCCCTTCTCCAGGCCGGCGCCCTACGGCCCGACGTGGTGCTGGTCAGCGCCACCCTGCCCGTCATCGGGCCGGTCGAGTTCGTCCGCGCGGTACGGCTGGCCCGAGCCGTACCCGTCCTTCTCGGCGTAGGCGATGGGCATGCCGAGCAGGCCGTCCAGGCTCTCGCGGCCGGGGCCACGGCCTGCGTCGCCAGGCCGTACCGCGTGCCCGAGCTCCTGCCGCTCGTGCAGGCGGCCTTCCCGGGTGCCGCGGGCGCGCGGGGCGTGCTCACCGTGGGAGGCGTCGAGCTGGACATCGGCGCCTACCAGGTGCGGGTCTCCGGGATACTCGTCCACCTTCCCCTGCGCGAGTTCGAGCTGCTGCACTACCTGATGCGCAACGCCGATCGCACGGTGACGCGAGAGCAGATCATGCGCCACGTGTGGCACGCGGCGGAGACCATGTCGACGAACACCATCGCGGTGCACGTCAAGCGCCTGCGCGCACGCCTCGGGGATGACGACGACCATCTGATCCAGACCGTACGCGGCGTGGGCTACCGGCTGGTGTCGCCTGCCTGACGGGGTCGTATCGCTCGCCGCGTATCGTTTCCGGTCTGGCAGGCGCCCTCACACCCCGCTCTTGGCCATCGCCCCGTCGGTGACGAGACGGGAGATGATTTCGTCGTCGCAGGTGGCCCAGAAGGTGCCGACGACGTCTTCCAGGTGGCTGAACGACTCGGCCCGGAACAACACATCCTGATATTTCGTGATGTCGTACTTGGTGGTGCCCATCACGGCCAGGTCCAGCGGGAGTATGTCCATGCCGCGGAACTCCTCTATCTCGCCGTAGGACGAGAGGATGCCCGCACCGTACGCACGGTCCTTGCCGTTCTCCGCGAGCACGCCGAACTCCATCGTGAACCAGAAGACCTTCGAGACGAACTCCAGCGCCTCCTGCGTCTCGACCCTGCGGGCGGCGTCACCGGCCAGCCGGTACAGGCGGGCGAACCGGTCGGAGGCCAGCGCGTTGGCATGCCCGATCACCTCGTGGATCACGTCGGGCTCCGGCGTGTAGAACGGCACCGAGTGGTGGCGGATGTACTGCGTCGAGTGGAACAGACCGTCCGCCAGCACGCCGTAGAAGTCGCGGAGCGGCACGAGCCCGGCTGCCGGCAGGTAACGGAACCCCGTCAGCGGTTCGAGCAGGTCACCGACCTCCTGGAGCTGCGGGACGCGGTGAGCGGGGAGGCCGAGCCGCTCCCACCCGATGAGATACTCCGCGGCGGCGTACTCCCGGTGCTTGATGGCCAGCTCCCGGGTGACCAGCGCCCACACCCCGTGTTCCCGCTCGGTGTAGGCGGCCTCGGGGATCGGGTCGCCGGCGGTGTGGTTCAGGGCGAGAGCCGCGATGGCGTTGCGGCGCTCGCGGTAGACGGGGTCCGCGACTCCGGGGTGGTTCGCGGCCAGCTGGACGATCACGGAACCGTCGTCCCGAGTGGCTACCGGGGCGAAATACTGAGCTTCCTCAAACATGGCAGAACTATCAGCGATTTTCGCTTTCGATGGCAAGAGTGACTATTTTTTGTGGTCAGCCGGTCCAGGAATCGGCCATCTGAGCACCGGATGCCGGTCATTCCGCACAGCCGCTGGCGAACCGTGCCGACTGCATCTCAGGCCGGACGGCATCCCTCCTGGAGTCACTCACCCCTACTCATGACCCCTTGCACTCACCCATCTCCGTACATCGCATGCCAGGACGCCCGTAGTCTCGGGCCATGCCTACGGCCCATGGTCCCGTCGACCCCTTGGACAGCCGGCTCCTGACCACCATGCGGGCGCATCCCCGCATCGGCCTCACCGAGCTGGCGCGGTTGCTCGGGGTGGCCCGCGGCACTGTGCAGGCCCGCGTCGAGAAGCTCGTCGCACGTGGGGTGATCGGCGACTTCGGGCCGACCATCGTGCCGGCCGAGATGGGGTACCCGATACTCGCATTCGTGTCCCTGCAGATCTCCCAGGGCAGGCTGGCCGAGGCCGTACACGCCCTCTCGGTCGTCCCGGAGATCATCGAGGTGTACGGGACCAGCGGCCAGGGCGACCTCCTCTGCCGAGTGGCGGCGCGGAGCACGTCACACCTTCAGGAGATCATCGCAAGGGTTCTGGCATCACCGGCCGTCCAGCGAACCGACACCACCATCGCGCTGTCAACCCAGATCCCCTACCGCATAGAGCCCCTGCTCCACGCGGCCGCCCACCCTGGCTCCTGAGCCGCCATCGCCCATGCCCTCAGTGGGTGACGGTCTTGAACGCAGAAAAGCCACCCAGAGCCTGGGTGGCTTTTCCTGCATAACCATCATGCGAATGATTGTCCGGCGGCGTCCTACTCTCCCACACCGTCCCCGGTGCAGTACCATCGGCGCTGGAAAGCTTAA
>JAOPYI010000174.1 GCA_025964675.1 Sphaerisporangium sp.
TGGGCTCGGAAGAACATCCTGGGCAAGATCGCCCCGGCGACGTACACACTCCCCGCCCCAGGAACCCATAGCCACAGGCAACCACCAAAGCATGATGAACCGTCACCAATCGCTCCAGATGCTCCTCAGCCACGAACACCGCACAGCACCCCATCCACTCAAACCGCTTGACAAACCCCACGCCCCTTCAACCTCCCGGCATTGGGCATCCGCGTCCCCCGCATGAACTCGATCATGGAACGCTGGGTGCAGACCTGCCGCCGAGAACTGCTCGACCGGACGTTGATCTGGAACCAGCGTCACCTGCTTCACGCCCTGCGCGAGTTCGAGCACTTCTACAACGGGCACCGACCGCACCAGGGCATCGCCAACGCCCGCCCACTCCGTTCGCTGCCCCCGCCCATCACTGACCCGGAGCAGATAGACCGCCTGCACATACGAAGACACCAATGCCTCGGCGGAATCCTCAACGAGTACGAGCATGCCGCCTGAACTGCACGGATGGAGTTTTCGGCAAGCACAGGCTGCGATCGTAGATCACGTTCAGGTTCTGGCAGACGCGGACCCGAACGACAAGGCTCTGGTCTACGCGGAGATCGGTCTGCGGCTGACGTTTTACCCGGAGAGACAGCTAGTGGAGGCCCAGTTGCAACCGGACCTCCACATGTGCGAAAGGTACGTGTCCGAGGGGGGACTTGAACCCCCATGCCCCGTAAAGGGCACTAGCACCTCAAGCTAGCGCGTCTGCCTATTCCGCCACCCGGACAGTGGTGCCTGCACGTGAGAACGTCTCCCCGCGTCGGCTGCACTAGGTTAGCAAACTCCGGGCACTGCGTCATACCGGGATTCCTCCCAGGGTACGGCGGGCCGTACGGGGAGATGCCGGCGCCTCTCCTTCGGCGGCAGGATGGTGCGCGGAAGCCAGTATCTAACCGAAGGAGCACGTATGACCGCGTTCAACGGCGAGGACGAGGTCGTCGAGCTGTGCCGCGACCTGATCCGCATCGACACGACCAACGCGGGGGACAACGCGGGCCCAGGAGAGCGGGTGGCCGCGGAGTATGTCGCGGGCAAGCTGGCCGAGGTCGGGCTGGAGCCACGCGTCCTGGAGAGCGACAGCAGGCGCGCCAACGTGATCGCCCGCATCGAGGGCGAGGACCCGAGCCGCGAGGCTTTGCTGCTCCATGGGCATCTTGACGTCGTCCCTTTCAACGGCGGCGACTGGACCCATCACCCGCTCAGCGGGGAGATCGCGGACGGCTGTGTCTGGGGCCGTGGCGCGGTGGACATGAAGAACATGGACGCCATGATCCTGGCGGTCGTCCGGCAACGCCTGAGCGAGGGTCGTAAGCCGCCCCGTGACGTGGTGCTGGCGTTCACGGCGGACGAGGAGGCCGGCGGGCACTATGGCGCCCAGTGGCTGTCCACCGAGCACAAAGATCTGTTCGAGGGGTGCACAGAGGCGATCGGCGAGGTTGGCGGGTTCAGCGTCTCCGTCGACGAGGCCAGGCGGCTCTATCTGATCGAGGCGGCGGAGAAGGGCATCGCCTGGATGAAGCTCACCGCCGCCGGCCGTGCCGGGCACGGATCCATGCTGAACAGCGAGAACGCCGTCACCGAGCTGGCCGAGGCCGTCGCGCGCATCGGTCGCCACGAGTGGCCGGTACGGCTCACGCCGACGGTGAGCGCCTTCTTCCAGGAGGCCTTCGAGATCGAGCTGGACGCCGACGACGCGGAGGCCACGGTCGCGAAGCTCGGCCCGCTCGCCCGCATGATCGGCGCGACGCTGCGGAACACGGCGAACCCGACCATGCTCGCCTCCGGTTACAAGGCCAACGTGATCCCGCAGACCGCGACCGCCCACGTGGACGGCCGTTTCCTGCCGGGTTACGAGGAGGAGTTCTTCACCACCATCGACGAACTGCTGGGGCCCAACGTGACCCGGGAGTTCGTCTATCACGACATCGCGGTCGAGACGGCCTTCGAGGGGCCCCTCGTACGGGCGATGGCCGGCGCGCTGCACGCCGAGGACCCGGGCGCGCGTGCCGTGCCGTACACGCTCTCCGGGGGCACGGATCTCAAGGCCTTCAGCCGCCTGGGCATCCGCGGGTTCGGGTTCGCCCCGCTGAAACTGCCCGCCGACCTTGATTTCTCCGGGATGTTCCACGGCATCGATGAGCGGGTTCCGGTGGATTCGCTCAAGTTTGGGGTGCGGGTTCTTGACCGTTTCCTCGACGCCTGCTGACGTGTTCCACGAAAAACCGTTGCCATCACTCGTGGTGCTGCTACGGTAACTTTCCGTTGAGGGGTTGGTCCATGATCTGCCCTGCGAAAGCGGGTCGATCGAGGAGTTCGGGGAGGTCACGTGGCACGCACGCCAGAAGAGCAGCGGAGGGCTGAGTCGCCCGCCGTCGCCTCGTGCGTGCCCGTGACCGCTTCAGCTGATCAGGCTCAGGCGATCGTGACGCGGGAAGGCCGGATGGCACGGTTCGTGGCCGGCTCCCGGTTCGGTCGTCTGCTGGCCGTCGGCGGCCTGATCGCCGCCGGTTGGCTCCTGGGCGTGGTGTTCGGCTTTGCCGGTGCCGCTCACGCGGCTGCGGATGCCCACATCCCCGCCACCAAGGCCGTCACGCTGATCAAGTCCCTTCAGGCCGCCGAGGTCATCCAGACCGCGGCGGCAGGCGCCACCCCTCATGTCGCTGCCGGGTCGGCTTTGGCCGGCGGTTTCCCCACGGTGGGCGACAGTGCCCTGGCGGATGCCGGGGCGATGGCCGGGCGGACGGTCGACGGGCTCACCAGCCAGTCGAAGCCCGCCCTTCCCGCACCATCCACCGCCGATCATTCGGCGGGGGCCAATGGTTTCGTGCCCCGGGGTGGTGGCTCCGGCCCGTCCGGGCCAGGTCTCGGGGATGTCGCGAGGTCCGTCTTCGACCCGCGGCTCATGGTCGCGCCCGCCGTCATGGTGAGTGCGCCCGCCCCTGTCGTCCGCACAGCCGCGGACGACCCCTCTTTCTCTCCCGACTGACCCCGCCTCTGTGCCGGCCCTGACCTGAGCGGTCCGGCCGGCTGCGGAGCGCGCCGCGGATCTCCTCGTACGGGAGTGGTCCATGCCGGCTCCGAGCGGGTGACACGTCATTTCCAGTCTCGCGACGGTCCAAGCATCCACTGTCCGGTCTGTGCGGCCTCTCATGTGGCACTGCCTTGCTTTCGCGGCCTGTCAGGAACTTCCCCCCAAAAACAATCAAGGAGCGATCTGTTATGCGAACGTGGGCGAAGGGCTCCGCTCCCGCAGCTCTTCTAGCGGTAGGCGTCATGACCCTCGGCAGCGGTACGGCTCTGGCCGACACCTCCGGCACCGGTTCGGTCGGCGGCGGTAACCAGGTCAACCTGCCCATCACCATCCCCATCGACATCAGCGGCAACGCAGTCGCCGTTGCCGGTGACTCGACGGCTTCGTCCCGTGGCGGCTCGTCCGTCCAGGGCGGTTCCGGCGCAGGCGGCATCCAGGGCAGCACTTCCGGGCGCAACAGCGTGCTGGGCGGCAACCAGGTGAACGCACCGATCACGGCCCCCATCAACGCGTGTGGCAACGCGGTCTCGCTGGTCGGGCGTTCCGACGCCGGCTGCCAGGGCGGATCGAAGGTGAAGAACGCCGGCGTCGGTGGCGCGGGCGGCAACCGCACCGACGGGCGTCACAGCATCCTCGGCGGCAACCAGGTCGTGGCTCCGATCACGGCCCCGATCAACGCCTGTGGCAACGCTGTGGCGATCTTCGGCGAGGCGACCGCGGGGTGCAAGGGCGGCGCGTCGGTCAAGAACGGCGGCGGGCGTGGCGCGGGTGGCAACCAGACCTCCGGGCGTTCCTCCGTGCTGGGCGGCAACCAGGTGGTCGCGCCCATCACCACGCCGATCAACATCTGCGGCAACTCCGTGGCGCTGCTCGGTGAGGCGTTCTCCGGATGCCGGGGCGGCGCGACCGTCCAGGGTGGCCACGGCGGCAACGGCTACAACGGGAACGGCTCGCACCCTGGCCCCGGAGCCGGCGGGAACCACACCGACGGGCGTCACAGCGTCCTCGGCGGCAACCAGGTCGTCGCTCCGATCACCCTGCCCGTCGAGGCGTGCGGCAACGCCGTCGGCAACGGCGCCACGGGCTGCGAGGGCGGGGTCAGCGCCCCGTCCGCCGGTGGTGGCAGCGGCGCGGGCGGCAACCGTACCTCCGGGCGTTCCTCCGTGCTCGGCGGCAACCAGGTGGTGGCCCCCGTCACGGCTCCCGTCAACGTCTGCGGCAACTCCGTGGCCCTGCTCGGCGAGGCCTTCTCCGGCTGCCGTGGCGGTGCCTCGGTGAAGGGCGGCGGCGGCCGCGGCGCGGGCGGCAACCGCACCGACGGGAGTAACAGCATCCTCGGCGGCAACCAGGTCGTGGCTCCGATCACCGCGCCGATCAACGTCTGCGGGAACGCCGTGGCGGTGCTGGGCGACGCCGCCGCGGGCTGCCTCGGCGGCGCCCACGTGGGCGGTCACGGCGGGCAGCAGGGCCACTGGGCTCGCAGCTCGGGCCGGGTTCCCAACACCAAGACGTCGGGTCTCGGCCTCCTGCCCGACCTGCCGCTCATGCCGGCCATCCCGGGGCAGAGCAAGGGGAGCGACCTGACCCGTCAGTCGAGCGAGGCTGCGCCGGCCACCGGCGGCCTCCAGAAGTCGGTCGGCCTTCCCGCGCTTCCCTCCGTGCCGGGGCGCGCGAGCGGTGCGCAGCGGCCTCCCACGGGCGGGTCCGACGGCCCGCTCGGGCAGGTCGGCAGCACCCTCTCCAACACTCCGGTCGGCAGCACCCTGTCCAACACCCCGCTCGGCGGCGTGGTCAACAGCCAGACGGCCGGTGACCTGCCGCTCGGTTCCACGGGGCTGATGAGCGCCGAGCAGCCGCTGGGCGTCACCGGGATGAACTCCGGCTCGCTGGCCACCCTGCTGGTGGGCGCGCTGTTCGCCGCCTCGGCGACCCTGTTCGCCGGCACCCGCCGCCTTCGCTTCCGCCGGAAGTGAACGCTGAGCACGCCCGGGCCCATCTGAGCGCACGCAAGTGAGCCGGGCCCGCTGAGCACACCACTTGTACCCGCGCCGGGCGGACACGGCGGCAACCGGCCGCCGCCCGTCCGGCATGGGGCACCACAGACCCTTCGCCGAGATTCTTCGGCGGAGTCACAGACGCTTCGCCGCCTGCGATGACGGCCGCGGTGCCGGGCCGCTGAGCTGGTTTCGCACGGCGAAGCACAGATGCTTTGCCCGTTCCGGGGGCGCGGCCCGGAGCGGGCAAAGCCATGTCCGGGGGGTTACAGTGGGGCCGACGGAGATTACAGTGTGCTGGCCACTCGTAGGATCTTGCGGCGCAGCCGTACGTACCGACGGCCATCGGGATACAGCCGCAGGCGGTCCAGCTCCCAATGTCCGTATTCGGCATGTTCAGTAAGAACTCGCCGGGCGGCTTCCCGTGAGGTCCCACGCGGCAGATACAGGTCCAAATAGGAGTACTCGAGCACAGCGGTTAGTCTCCGAAGGGTGTGCAAGGGGACGCTGGCACTCTCTGGGCTCTATTCTGCGTCCTCGTGGGTATCGGGTCCAGGTAGTGGAACACCGGTAAGCGACCGGGTAGTCCGACGGGGAGAAGTTTCCGGCGACGGGTTACCTTCATGCCTGTGACGGAGCACCCGGCACGCCGCCCAACGGCGGGCCGGGACTGACCGGCAGGGGAACGACAGCGAACAGCGAGGTAGGAAGCAGCGTGCCAGCCAACAACGGCAACGCCGGCCGAACCCGCCTGGTGATCGTCGAGTCGCCTGCGAAGGCGAAGACGATCGCTGGGTACCTCGGGCGCGGCTACATCGTGGAGTCCAGCATCGGTCACATTCGGGATTTGCCCGAAAAGGCCGACGACATCCCCGAAAAGTACAAGGGCGAGTCATGGGCACGCCTTGGGGTTAACGTGGACCACGAGTTCGAGCCGCTCTACGTTGTGAACCCGGACAAGAAGTCACAGGTCTCCAAGCTCAAGCAGCTGCTCAAGGACGCCGACGAGCTCTACCTCGCCACCGACGAGGACCGCGAGGGCGAGGCCATCGCCTGGCACCTGCAGGAGGTGCTCAAGCCCAAGGTCCCCGTGCACCGCATGGTCTTCCACGAGATCACGCCGCAGGCCATCAGGGACGCGGTGTCGAACCCCCGTAGCCTGAACCTCCGCCTGGTCGACGCGCAGGAGACCCGGCGCATCCTCGACCGGCTCTACGGCTACGAGGTCAGCCCGGTCCTGTGGAAGAAGGTCAAGCCCCGCCTGTCGGCCGGCCGCGTGCAGTCGGTCGCCACGAGGCTGGTCGTGGAGCGCGAGCGCGAGCGGATCGCGTTCACCTCCGCCGCCTACTGGGACCTGCGGGCGCTGTTCGACATCGGCCGCGACGAGGACCCTCGGAGCTTCAGCGCGACGCTGACCGGGGTGGACGGCCGCAGGGTCGCCCAGGGCCGTGACTTCGCCAGCACCGGGACGATCAAGAGCAAAGACGTCCTCCATCTGGACGAGCAGGCCGCCCGGGCTCTGTCCCAGCGTCTGGAGAGCTCCCCCTACTCGGTCACCTCGGTCGAGAGCAAGCCGTACACCCGCAAGCCGTACGCCCCCTTCCGGACCACGACGCTGCAGCAGGAGGCCAGCCGCAAGCTGGGCTTCTCCGCGAAGTACACGATGCAGGTGGCGCAGAAGCTCTACGAGAACGGCTTCATCACCTACATGCGTACCGACAGCACCACGCTGTCGGAGACGGCCCTGGCCGCCGCCAGGAGCCAGGCCGTGAGGCTGTACGGCCCCGAGTACGTCCCGGACAAGCCCCGCGTCTACCAGAGCAAGGTGAAGAACGCTCAGGAGGCCCACGAGGCCATCAGGCCCTCGGGAGACGAGTTCCGCACGCCCGGCGAGACCGGGCTCAGCGCGGACCTGTTCCGCCTGTACGAGCTGATCTGGCAGCGCACGGTGGCGTCGCAGATGAAGGACGCCATCGGAGAGGCGGTCAGCGTGCGCATCGCCGGCACCTCCAGCACCGGCGAGAGCGTCGAGTTCAGCGCCTCCGGCCGCACGATCACGTTCTACGGCTTCCTGAAGGCGTACGTCGAGGGTGCGGACGACCCGGCGACCGACCGGGACGACTCCGTGAGCCGCCTGCCGAACCTCGATCAGGGCGACCGGTTGACGGCACTGGAGCTGGCCGCCGAGGGCCACGCGACCCGGCCGCCGTCCCGATTCACCGAGGCGTCGCTGGTCAAGGAGCTGGAGGACCGCGAGATCGGCCGCCCGTCGACGTACGCGTCGATCATCGGCACGATCCTCGACCGGGGATACGTCTTCAAGAAGGGCACGGCGCTGGTGCCGTCCTTCCTGGCGTTCGCCGTGGTCAACCTGCTCGAAAAGCACTTCGGCAGCCTCGTCGACTACGACTTCACCGCCGAGATGGAGAAGGTCCTCGACGACATCGCCAACGCCCGTGCCGAGCGGGTGCCCGAGCTGCGTCGGTTCTACTACGGCGAGCAGGGTGACGAGGGCCTGAAGGAGCTGGTCAGCGACCTCGGCGAGATCGACGCGCGAGAGATCAGCTCGTTCTCGATCAAGGGCACCGACATCATGATCCGCGTCGGGCGGTACGGCCCCTACCTCGACCGCGACGGCTCCCGCGTCAACGTCCCAGAGGACCTGGCACCCGACGAGCTGACGGCGGAGAAGGCCGAAGAGCTGTTCAGTCAGCCGAGCGGCGAGCGTGAGCTGGGAGTCGACCCGGCCACCGGGCACATGATCGTGGCGAGGACCGGGCGCTTCGGGCCGTACGTCACCGAGCTCCTGCCCGAGGATCAGCCTCCCGCCGAGGGTAAGAAGAAGGCCAAGAAGGACATCCTCAAGCCGCGTACGAGCTCGTTGCTCAAGTCGATGTCGCTGGACACCATCACGCTCGAGGACGCCCTCAAGCTGCTGTCTCTGCCCCGCGTGCTGGGGGAGCTCGACGGCGAGGAGGTCACCGCGCAGAACGGCAGGTTCGGCCCCTACATCAAGAAGGGGACCGACTCCCGCTCGCTGGCCTCGGAGGACGAGCTCTTCACGGTCACGATCGAGCAGGCCAAGGAGCTGTTCGCGCAGCCCAAGCAGCGGGGAAGGGGCCGTGCCGACGCCGCTCCGCCGCTGCGCGAGCTGGGGGACGACCCGGTGTCGAAGAAGCCGGTGGTGGTCAAGGAGGGCCGTTTCGGGCCGTACGTCACCGACGGCGAGACGAACGCGTCGCTGCGCAAGGAAGACTCCGTCGAGGAGATCACCATCCAGCGTGCCGCCGAGTTGCTCGCCGAGCGCCGCGCCCGAGGGCCCGCTCCGAAGCGCCCCCGCGCCAAGGCGGGCGCCAAGTCCTGAAGATCCGTCCGTACGCGCCTCACACCTCGTGAGGCGCGTACGGCGCGGAAGTAGCCGTATCCGGAATGTCGGATACGGCGGAAGGTCAGGGGTCAGGTGAAGAGGGCGCGGCCCCAGTAGTCGCCGGCGTCGCGGAGGCCGGGCGGGCACGCGAACACCGCGCTGGAGACGTGCTTGATGTATTCGTTCAGCGAGTCCTTGCGGGCCAGCTCCATCTGGATCGGGACGAACTGCTTTCGCGGGTCCCGCTGGTAGGCGATGAAGAACAGCCCGGCGTCGAGCCGTCCGAGCCCGTCGGAGCCGTCCACGTAGTTGTAGCCCCGCCGCAGCAGGTGAGCGTTCCCGTGGCTGGAGGGGTGGGCGAGCCGCACGTGGGAGTTGATGGCGACGACGGGGGTGCCGTCCGGGTTCTTGGCGGCGAAGTCGATCTGGTCGAACTCGTGCTTCTTGCCGAGCGGCGCGCCCTGGCCCTTGTCGCGGCCGAAGATCTGCTGCTGCTCGGACAGCGACGTCCTGTCCCAGGTCTCGATGTTCATCCGGATCTTGCGGGTGATCATGTAGCTGCCGCCGCTCATCCACGCGGGCCCGTCACCGGGGGCGACCCAGAGCTGCTGCCCGAGCATGGCGGCGTCCTCGAGCTTGAGGTTGTCGGTGCCGTCCTTGAAGCCCATCAGATTGCGCGGCGTGGCCTGGGCCCGCGAGGTGGAGGAGGTACGGCCGAAGCCGAGCTGGGACCAGCGGACCGACACCTTGCCGAAGCCGATCCTGGCGAGGTTCCGGACCGCGTGCACGGCCACCTGCGGGTCGTGGGCGCAGGCCTGGACGCAGATGTCGCCGCCGGAGATCTCCGGCCGGAGGTCCTCCCCGGGGAACTTCGGCAGGTCGGCCAGGGCGGCCGGCTTCTTGGCCGCGACCCCGAACCGGTCGTCGAACAGTGAGGGCCCGAAGCCCATGGTGATGGTCAGCCCGGACGCGGGCAGGCCGAGGGCCTCCCCGGTGTCGTCCGGCGGGGCCTGCACGACGCCACCGACCGCGCCGAAGGTCCCGGCGTCCTTGCCCTGGGTCATCCGCGCCGCCGCCGCGGTCCACTCCTGGAGCATGTCGACCAGTTCTTCGCGCTTCTTGGTGATGACGTCGAAGCTGACGAAGTGCAGCCGGTCCTGTGCGGGGGTGACGATCCCGGCCTGGTGCTCGCCGTAGAAGCCCACCGGGTCGGAGGTCGAGGCGACCGCGCCGGGCGCCGGGCCGCCCATCACGGCGCGGGTCGCGAGGGCGCCCGCCCCGACGGCGGCCACGCTCGCCGCCCCCAGTCCGAACAGCTTGCGGCGGTTGATCTCCGTCACTTCGCCTCCTCGCCGGCCGTACGGGTCACTGGGCCACCACCGCGGCGACCTTGCTGATCGGCTCCGCGAGCGCGTTGACGGCGTCGGACAGTTCCTTCAGGTCGGCCTTGGACAGCTCGGTGTGGAGCTTCCAGCCGTCGCCCGCCCTGTGCTTGCCCAGGGTGTCCTTGGCCGTCGTGAACTTCTCGTCGAGCGTCTTGGCCAGGCCGGGGGCACGCTCGTCGAGGACGGGGCGAAGGGCGGAGACCGCCGCCTGCGACCCCTCGAGGTTGGCGGCGAAGTCCCAGAGGTCGGTGTGCGAGTAGCGGTCCTCCTCGCCGGTGATCTTGCGGGTGGCGACCTCGTCGAGGAGCGCCTTGGCGCCGTTCGCCAGCTTGAGAGGGGCGACCTTCTCGGAGGACGCCTTCGCGACGATCTCCTTGACGTCGGTCATCAGCTTGTCGGCGGTCGGCCCGTCCTTGCTGATGTCCTTCGTCACCCAGAGGTCCTTCTCGATCTTGTGGAAGCCGGTCCACTTCTCGCCCTTGGCCAGATCGCCCTCGCGGGCGTCGATGGCGGGGTCGAGGTTGCCGAAGCTCTCGGCGACTGGCTCGATGCGCTCCCAGTACGTGCGCGCGATGGGGAACAGCGACTTGGCCTTCGCGACGTCGCCCGCCTTTACGGCGTCGACGAACTCCTGGGTCTTGACCAGGAGCGTGTCGCTCTGGGTCTTCACGTACCGCTGGTAGTCGGCGGTCGCCTTCGCGAGCTTGGCGTCGCCGGTGAGCGGTACGGCCGCCCCGCTCACCTTCAGCGGGTTGCGGATCCCCTTTCCGATCATGCCCGGCTTGCACGCCGCCTCGTACGCGCCCGCCGGCAGCTCGACGAGGACCTCGCGGGTGAGGCCGGGGACGATGTTCTCCACCTCTCCCATGATCCGGTCGCCGGCGGCGTAGACGTAGAACTCGGTGACCTTGCTGCCGTTGTTGGTGATGGAGAAAGTCGAGGTCCCGGCGGGCAGGTCGGCCGCGGACACCTTGCAGTCGGTGTCCGTCGCCGCGACCGTGATCTTTCCGGGCTTGCCGGAGGCCTGGGCGGACGTGTCGCCCCCGCCGCTCGTCGACGAGCATGCGGTGAGCCCCGACAAGGCCAGCGCGCCGGCGGTGAGCATCAGGGGGGTACGCATGGTTCTCCAATTCACGTTGACCGACGTCATCGGACGACGGCTCAGGATGAGGCGGACGCGGCGGTCGCCGCCGGCGCGCGGGACGCGCCCGTCCCCTTGCGGGACGGAACGAGGAACAGCACCAGCACGGGCACGAGGTAGGCCACCCAGGCGATGGTCTCGAGGATGCTCGGCTGCGGGGTGAAGTTGAAAATGCCGCTGAGCAGGGTGGTGTACCAGGCGTCGGGCGGCAGGGCGCCGGTCAGGTCGAAGGCCGGAGCCTCCAGCACGTGCACCACGCCCGCCTCTATGAGGTCGTGCACGCCGTACTTGAAGATGCCCGCGGCCACCACGATCAGCAGCAGGCCGGTCCAGGTGAAGAACTTGCCGAGGTTGATGCGCAGCGCGCTCGCGTACAGCGCCCAGCCGAGCGCGACCGAGGTGGCGAGGCCGAGGCTGATGCCGATGAGCGGGGTGGCGCTGGTGGTCGCGCCTTGGGCGGCGGCGAAGAAGAGCAGCGCGGTCTCCAGGCCCTCGCGGGCCACGGCGAGGAAGGCCATGACGACGACGGCACCGGCGCCGAGGTTCAGCGCCTCGCTGAGCTTGGCGCGCAGGTCACCCGACAGGCGGCGGGCCGCCGTACGCATCCAGAAGATCATGAAGGTGACGAACACGGTGGCGGCGAGGGAGGCTGTCGCGTCGAACAGCTCGTGTTGCCGCGAGCCGAGCTGAGCGGCCGTGAAGGTGAGCAGCGCGCCGAACCCGACGGAGAGCGCCACGGCGGCGGCGACCCCGCCCCACACGAGGGACAGCCTGTCACGACGATCGCTTTTCACTAGGAAGGCGACAAGGATGGACACGACAAGGGTCGCCTCAAGGCCCTCGCGCAGACCGATGAGATAGCTGGCGAACATTGTGGTCTCCCTGTCGTTTGCTTAGCCTTGCCTAAATTAGGACAGGGTTACCTTAGTTTGGCAAGAGGGCGCACGGCGGTTGGGCGCCCTTTTCCCTGTTTCCGGGCCTCCCGGAGGGATGGCGCCGGGTTGCTCGTACCCAGAATCCGGAGCCATCCGCCGGTGACGGCGTTTCATCCACTTTGGTACCGGTGTTCCGCCGGGCTCGCCTACCGGTGACTGTTCGTTGCCGGCCGGCAAGGTCGTGTGGCCTTCCAGTGACGTCCGGTCGTCCGGAACGGCATTGTCGCGGTGGTACGGGTGCCTGTCAGCTCGGGATCATTCCCACCATTCCCTGCATGTCGCCTGCGAGGGACACCGAGGAGGTAATACGCTCGGGAGAGGAGCAGGTAGGCGAATCCGTCCTGCCCTCGATCGACTCCAGCCCAGCGAACACCTGGATACGCTGACATCATGACCACCTCCGGCCGGTCCGCCATGCGTCGCAAACCCCCTCACGTGCTGGCGAATGCCCCCTTCCGTCGGCTCTGGACGGCCATGGCGGTCTGCAGCCTGGGCGACTGGCTGAACATCATCGCGATCACGGCCTTCGCGGCGTATCTCACCCAGGGCTCCGGTTACAAGGCGCAGAGCCTCGCCATCGGCGGCGTCTTCGTCGTCAAGATGCTGCCCGCCGTCCTGCTCGGGCCCCTCGCCGGCGCGTTCGCCGATCGGTTCGACCGGCGGCTCACCATGTTCTTCTGCGACCTGCTGCGGTTCGCGCTCGTGCTGTCGATCCCCCTGGTCGGCAGCTACCAGTGGATCATCGTCGCGACGTTCCTGGTGGAGTGCGTCAACCTCTTCTGGGTGCCCGCCAAGGACGCCACCGTGCCCAACCTCGTCCCGAAGGAGCGGCTGGAAGAGGCCAACCAGCTCAACCTGCTGGTGACGTACGGCACGGCGCCGATCGCCGCGGCGCTGTTCGCCGTGCTGTCCGTGGTGGTCGAGGTGGTGGGCAAGGCCGTCCCGAGCCTGGCGTGGGAGCCCGCCCATCCTGCGCTGATCATCAACGCCGCCGCCTATCTGCTCTCCGCATTCCTGATCTTCACGCTGAGGAGCATCCCCAAGGGCCACGCGACCAAGGTCTCCACGCCATCGATGCTCGGGCAGATCGTCGACGGCTGGCGCTTCGTCGGGGCCAACCGCATGGTGCGGGGGCTGGTCATCGGGATGCTCGGAGCGTTCGCGGCGGGCGGCGCGGTCATCGGCGTGGCCAAGGTCTACGTGGTCGCGCTCGGGGGCGGGGACGCCGCGTACGGCATGGTCTTCGCCGCCGTCTTCGTCGGCATGGCCCTCGGCATCTTCTTCGGCCCCCGCCTGCTGCGCGAGCTGTCGCGGCGGCGCCTGTTCGGGCTGGCGATCGTAACTGCGGGCGTCGTGCTCGCCGCCACCGCGCTCATCCACAACCTGGTGATCGTGGTCATGCTGGTCGTCGTGCTCGGCGCGTGCGCGGGCATCGCGTGGATCATCGGGTACACGCTGATCGGCCTCGAGGTCGAGGACAGCATGCGCGGTCGCACGTTCTCGTTCCTGCAGTCCCTCGCCCGGGTCACGCTTCTCCTCGTGGTCGCCGTCGCCCCCGCCCTCGCCGGCCTGTTCGGCAAGCACAGGCTCACGATCGGCGCCGGGGTGGCCTACAACTTCGACGGCCCCAACCTGGTCATGCTGCTCGGGGCCATCGTGGCGATCATCGTCGGCCTGCTCGCCCTGCGGCACATGGACGACCGGCGCGAGGTCCCCATCAGGTCCGACCTGATGGCCGCCCTGCGGGGAGAGCGTTTCGTACCCGAGACCGCCGACCAGTCCCGCGGCCTGTTCATCGCCTTCGAGGGGGGCGAGGGGTCGGGCAAGACCACCCAGTCGCGGCTGGTCGCCATCTGGCTGCGCGACCAGGGCTTCGACGTCGTGCAGACCCGGGAGCCCGGTTCGACCAAGGTCGGCATGCGGCTCCGGGCGATCCTGCTCGACTCCGCGCACCAGGGGCTGTCCGCGCGCGCCGAGACCCTGCTGTACGCCGCCGACCGGGCCGAGCACGTCGAGAAGGTCATCCGGCCCGCGCTCTACCGGGGGGCGATGGTCACCTGTGACCGCTACGTCGACTCCTCGCTCGCCTATCAGGGAGCCGGGCGGGAGCTGGAGCCGCAGGACGTCGCCAAGGTCAACTCCTGGGCCACCGGGGGGCTGGTCCCCGACCTCACTGTGCTGATCGACGTGCCCCCGACGGCGGGGCTCTCCAGGCTGGGCTCGCCCGCCGACCGCATCGAGTCCGAACCGATGGACTTCCACGAGCGGGTCCGCCGCGAGTTCCGGGCGCTGGCCGCCGCCGAGCCCGACCGCTACCTCGTCGTGGACGGGCTCCAGAGCCAGCAGGAGATCTCCGTCGTGATCCAGGACCGGGTCCGCGAGATCCTTCCCGATCCCGTCCCGCAGGAGACCGAGGCCATCACCGGCACGATGCCCGCCATCCGCGACTAACCTGGCCTGCGTGACAGTCTTCGACGACCTGGTGGGCCAGGAGCAGGCGGCGGCCCTGCTCCAGCGCGCCGCGGCGGCCGGTGCCGAGGCCCTCGCAGGAGGGCGCGGCTCGGGCATGACCCACGCCTGGCTGTTCACGGGCCCGCCCGGCTCGGGGCGATCCGAGGCCGCCCAGGCCTTCGCCGCGGCCCTGCTGTGCCCCGACCAGGGCTGCGGCCACTGTGACATGTGCCACCAGGTGAGCGTCGGCTCCCATCCCGACGTGGAGTCGGTACGTCCGCAGGGGCTGTCGTACAGCGTCAAGCAGACGCGGGAGCTGGTGCTGCGGGCCTCGGGCGCTCCCACGCTCGGGCGGTGGCGGGTCATCCTGTTCGAGGACGCCGACCGCGCCACGGAGGCCGCCGCCAACGCCCTGCTCAAGGCCATCGAGGAGCCGCCGCCGCGTACGGTCTGGCTGCTCTGCTCGCCCTCTCCGGACGACATGGTGATCACCATCCGGTCCCGGTGCCGGGTCGTCACCCTCCGCACGCCGTCCACGGCTGCGATCGCCCACGTGCTCGCCACCCGCGACAACGTCCCGCCAGAGATGGCGCACTTCGCGGCGCGGGCCACCCAGGGGCATGCCGGCCGGGCGCGACGGCTCGCCCTGGACGACGAGGTACGCCGGCGCCGCGAGGCCGTCCTGTCGCTGCCGCGCTCGCTGACCGGCGTCGGCGAGTGCGTCGACGCGGCCGAACGCCTGGTCAAGACCTCCTCCGAAGACGCCGAGGAGGCGACCACCCACCTCAACCAGGCCGAGACGACCGAGCTGCGCAAGATCTACGGCGAGGGTTCGACGGGCAAGGGGCTCAACAAAGGGCTGGTCAGGGGTGGCGCGGGGGCGATGAAGGACCTGGAGGACAAGCAGAAGTCCCGGGCGACCCGCATCAAGCGCGACTCGCTCGACCTGGCGCTGCTCGACCTGATCGCGTTCTACCGTGACGTGCTCGCCGTGCAGTTCGGGGCCGAGGTCGAGCTGTCCACCGATGACCGTGCGGCCGACCTCGCCGCGCTGGCGCGATCGAGCCCCCCGGAGGACACGCTGCGGCGCATCGACGCCATCATGCTCTGCCGCGAGCGGCTCGCCGCCAACGTGAATCCCCAGATCGCCGTCGAGGCCATGACCATCTCGCTCTGGCGGCCACGGTTGTAGCCACGCCGGGTAGGTATTGCCTTTCGGAACCGGTGTGCGCGTAATGTGGGCCCGAAGCGCGCGAGCGTGGATCGTACCCGGCTCGCGCGATTCCGTCTCGCGCGGGAGCGTGAGCCGTGCCGGCGAGCAGGCGGAGGGGTTCCCATGGGCATGATGATGGCCGTGAGCTTTGCTCGCTACGGGAGGCTCTACTACCTCGACCCGGGTGGCCACAGCCCCAAGGTCGGCGACAAGGTCCTCGTGCCCACGGATGCCGGGCCCGAGGTGGCCGAGTGCGTGTGGGCGCCGCAGTGGGTCAGCGAGGACATCGACGGCCTGCCGGTCTGCGAGGGCATCGCGGACGAGGAGCACCTGGGACGGGACGAGGGGAACCGCCGCCGGCGCGCCGAGGCCCGCAGCGTGTCCAAGCGCCTGATCAAACGGCACGAACTACCCATGAAGATCGTCGGCGTCGACTACCTCGACGCCGACAACATCTACACCGTTTATTTCTCCGCTCCGCACCGGGTGGACTTCCGTGCGCTCGTACGCGACCTCGCGCGCAACCTGCGGGCGCGGGTCGAGTTACGCCAGATCGGGCCGCGGGACGAGGCGCGGCTCCAAGGCGGCATCGGCCCCTGTGGCCGTGACCTGTGCTGTGCGACCTTCCTCAAGGACTTTGAGCCAGTGTCGGTCCGTATGGCCAAAGATCAGGATCTTCCGGTCAATCCGCTGCGCATCGCGGGGGCCTGCGGGCGCCTGATGTGCTGCCTGAAGTACGAGCACCCCTTATACCAGGAGTTCCGGGCGTCGGCGCCGCGTGTGGGAAACGCGGTGGACACGCCCGAAGGCTTGGGAACCGTCGTCGGGCACAATGTGCCCTCAGACTCGGTGGTCGTGCGGTTGAACGACGGGGGACGCCAGTGCGCCTGCTCGCGAGCGAGCGTGTGCGCCCCGCGCAAGCAGCACGACGAGAAGTACGACGGGCAGGCACTCGTCGAGGAGTGAAAGCCCAGGTGGGCGGGGTACAACCTAAGCGCCGCGCGGTTGATCAACCGGCAGGCGTTCTACAACGGGGGACAGGTGGTCGGCGCATGATGCGCTTTCCAGGCGCTAGCCGTACGGCTGCCGCTCTTCTCGCGGCGGTGCTGGTCGCATCGGCCTGCTCCGCGAAGGGGGATACGGACCATCCGTTGGACGGATCGTCTCCGGTTGATCCCCCGGCCGCCGGAGCCGCCGCCCAGGCGCCCTCCTCCGCGCTGGTGCCCTTCTACTCGCAGAAGATCGCCTGGGCGCCCTGCAAGGACAACTTCCAGTGCGGCAAGCTGGACGTGCCGCTCGACTACGCCAACCCCCAGGGCGACCGAATCAAGATCAGCGTGATCCGGCTGCCGGCCACGGGAGCCGAGCGGGTGGGCTCCATCGTGCTCAACCCCGGCGGGCCCGGAGGCTCCGGCATCGAGTACGCGCGGGCCGCCAAGACGGTGCTGAGTCCCGCGATCCTCTCCCGGTTCGACACCGTGGGGTTCGATCCACGCGGCGTCGGCGAGTCGGCGCCCGTTCGCTGCCTCTCCGGACCCGAGCTGGACACGTTCATCGGGCTGGACGGTACGCCTGACAATCCCGCCGAGGTCAGCGCGCTGGCCAAGGGGGCCAAGCAGTTCGCGGAGGGGTGCGAGGCGAAATCGGCCAAGCTCCTCCCGCACGTCGGCACGGCGAACGCGGCTCGCGACATGGATGTCCTGCGGGCGGCCCTGGGCGACAAGGGGATCACCTACCTCGGCAAGTCGTACGGCACCTTCCTGGGTGCCACGTACGCGGACCTTTTCCCGAAGAAGATCCGTGCCATGGTCCTGGACGGAGCCCTCGACCCGGCACTTCCCCCGGTGCCCGCGATCAACGCCGCCCAGGCACGCGGCTTCGAGGTGGCGTTCCGATCGTTCCTCGCCGACTGCTTCAACCAGAGCTCCTGCCCGTTCGCCGTACGGAACACCGACATGGCGCTGACGCAGCTCACGAACCTGTTCAAGTCCACCGACCAGCATCCGCTGCGCAACAACACGGGCGACGGGCGGAAGATCGACGAGTCGTGGACGACGCTCGGGGTCGTCACCGCGCTCTACGACAAGCGCTCCTGGCCCGTGCTCCGGGCCGCCCTCGGGCAGGCCTTCCGCGGCGACGGCACGACGCTGCTCAAGCTCGCCGACATCCTGGTCGACCGCCACCAGGACGGCAGCTACTCCAACCAGACCGAGGCCAACATGGCCGTCAACTGCGTCGACCATCCGTACCCTCACAAAATCTCCGCGTACGAGGACGCCGCCCGCGTGGCACAGAAGGAGTCCCCGCACTTCGGGGCGTACGTGATGTGGGGCTCGCTGCCGTGTGAATACTGGCCGGTCAAGCCGACGGGCACCGACAAGCCCCTGAAGGCCGCGGGCGCACCACCGATCGTGGTCGTCGGCACCGAGCGTGACCCCGCCACACCGTACGAATGGGCGAAGTCTTTGGCGTCGGAGCTGTCGTCGGGCGTGTTGCTCAGCTACGACGGCGACGGCCACACGGCGTACCGCACGGGCTCCACCTGCGTAGACGAGGCCGTCGATCGCTACCTGGTCTCCCTGGCACCTCCCGGCAACGGCACCCTCTGCCCCAAGGTGACGTGACGACCCGTGCGTGCCGACGATGGACAGGAGAACCGCTGGAAACGCATGACCCCACACGGTCCGCCCGTCTAACTGTCAGTTACGACGCTCCCAGGCACGGAGTTTGTCGGGATTCAACATGATCCAGATGTCGGTGATGCGGCCATCCCGGGCCTCAGTGGCGATGACGGCGACGACCTTGCCATCGAGGTGGGCGGCCAGCCCGGGGCGCCCGTTGACGTTCTCTTCGGTGATCTCTTGACCGAATTCTCTCCGTAGCAGGCCGAGGAAGAAACGTGCCGTCTTCTCGCGGCCAAGGATCGGACGCAGGGCTGCGCGGACCTTGCCTCCGCCGTCCGAACGCACACTGACGTGGGGATCCAGGAGGTCGATCAGCGTGTCGAAGTCCCCCGTTCCGCAGGCGTTCTTGAACGCGGACACGATGCTGCGATGCTGGTCGGGGGCGACGGCCTGATGACGGTTCGACTGGATGTGACGCCGGGCGGATGCCGCTAGCTGCCGGCAGGTCGCGGGGGTGCGGCCGACGATGTCGGCGATCTCGGCGAAAGGCATTTTGAACACGTCGTGCAGGATGAAGGCGACCCGCTCGGCGGGGGTCACGGATTCGAGTACGACCAGCATGCTCATGCTGACGGACTCATCGAGTGTCACCCGGTCGGCAGGGTCGCTTGCCTGGTGCGGCGTCGCGGTGCTGTTCCATGAGGCGTGGTCGGGGAGCGGTTCGGGGAGCCACTCGCCGGCGTATCGCTCGCGCCGCACCCGCGCCGAGGCAAGGTAGTCCAGGCAGACCCTGCTCGTCACCCGTACAAGCCAGGCAGTGGGGGATTCGATGGCGCGCTGTGCCTCGTCGGACATGGCATACCACCGCGCGTAAGCCTCCTGCACGATGTCCTCGGCATCGTGGGTGGAGCCAAGCATTCTGAACGCGATGTTCATCAGCGTGGCACGCTCACTGAAGATCGAGCGGAGGGAGGGGTCTGTTCCCAGCTCATCATCCGGCACGACGACTCTCCTGCGGGTGTGAGGAAACCGCGTCAGTGCGGGGCTTGCTCCAGCGATAGGTGCCTGCGCCGACCGTGCCGGTGAGGCGGTTCGCGCACATCACCCCCGCGTATCCTCCCCCCAAGATCACTAGTTTCTGCTGCGGCATATGTGGCTTCATACCCCTCTGACGACACAGCCTGCGGAAATGTGAGGCAGCTCGACTGCCAGGGCGCTGGTCCAGAGCCCCGTATGGGGTGGCAGTTCACATAGTGTGACGCTACTTCGTCGTATGGGTATGAACAGGCAACAGGAACGCAGCGATACACACGTCATAGTCGTAGGAGCGGGCTACGGGGGGCTGCGGGCAGCCTTTGACCTTGCCCGCCATGTCCGGGTCACTCTGATCGATCCGGACGACTCCTTCACCGAGCGCGTGCGGCTTCATCAGCGGGCCGCGGGGAGGCTGAACGTGACGCATTCCCTGCGGGCCTTGGTTCAGCCCGCAGGCATCACGCATCTGGCAGCTCGGGTCGTCCGGATCGACACCCATTTCGCAAGGGTGTACACCGACGCCGGTCACGCACTCGACTATCAGCGCCTGGTCTACGCCCTGGGAAGCCGCACCGGTGACGTCGCGGGCGTTGCCCCGGGGCGGGTCT
Source organism: Sphaerisporangium sp. (assembly GCA_025964675.1). GTDB lineage: Bacteria > Actinomycetota > Actinomycetes > Streptosporangiales > Streptosporangiaceae > Sphaerisporangium. The sequence goes on from JAOPYI010000174.1 coordinate 19,824, forward strand.
TCACTGCGGAGTCGGCGGCGGACCTGCACCGGCGCCTTCTCGGGGACCCCGGCCAGCTCACCGTGGTGGGTGGTGGACTAACCGGCATCGAGACGGTGGCCGAGCTGGCCGAGTCTCACCCCACGTGGCGAACGCGGCTCATTACGGGCGGGGATATCGCCCCTGGCGTATCGGATAAAGGACGTGCACATATCCGCGCCGTTCTGTCTGGCCTCGGTGTGGTGATTGAGGAAGGCCATCCCGTGGCCGGCCCCGACGATATCGACGCCGACGTCGTAGTCTGGTCGGCGTCGATGGTTCCTAACACCGAGATCGCGAGGGAAGCGGGCCTCGCTGTCGATAGTAGAAATCGGATATCTGTCGACTCGTCGCTGCGTTCTGTTTCCCACGCGGACGTGTACGTGGCGGGGGACGCGGCCGCCGCGCACACGCCGATCTCAGGACCCTTGCGGATGGCATGCGCCACCGCACTGCCCCTTGGACTGCACGCAGCGAAATCCGTTGTAAGGGACCTCAACGGCCAGGAGCCTCAAGCGCTCCAATTCGCCTACGCGGGGCAGTGCATGAGCCTAGGCCGCCACGACGGATTGCTGCAGTTCGTCGGCAAGGATGATTCTCCCCGAGATCGCGTCCTCACCGGCAAGGTGGCTGCGCTGGTCAAGGAGCAAGTCGTACGCACCACTGTGAGGACCCTCTCCCTCGCCGCACGCCACCCACGAGCGGCGCGGTTGATGCCCGGCACCAACTGACGCCGGCGGCCGAGCCCTGCCGCCATCTCCCCACAACGCCAAGTAGCTCTCCAACCAGCCGACCACCGACGAGCCCACCATTTTCGCAGATGGTCAGGTGGACAGGTCGCCGTGTGGCAGCGGCACATCCGCCCGCCTGGCCCTCCTCGCCGACGAGGGTCACTTGATCGACCGCCCTCTGGTCCACTACCAGGTCAGTAGCCCAACGAGTTCGGTTCGAACCCGAACACAAAACCGTCTCCGCCACCCAGTGACCGCAGGTCCTCACAAATTGAGTTGCGTAGGCAGCCTCGCTTCCCGCAGGATCTGCCCATGACCATGATCACTGCCCTCCTGCTGCTGACCAACGCCGTCCGACCGGCGCGGGTCCAGCAGCAGCCCGGCCGACCGTGGAGGCCGACTCTCACTCGAGCGTGATCGCCGCCCTGGTCGCGGGCCTCCTCGCCGGCTATGGCATCGCCATGCCCGTGGGAGCGGTCGCGACATACCTGGTGGCCCTCACAGCCCGGACGTCTTTGAAGATCGGCGCTTTCGCCGCACTCGGTGTCGCAACCGCTGACGGCCTCTATGCGCTGATCGCCGCGTCCGGAGGCTCCGCACTCACCCTTACAATTCAGCCGATCATGCTTCCCTTGCGCTGGGCCTCGGCCTTGGTGCTCATCGCGCTGGCGGTCCGGGGCGGAGCTGCGGCAATCAGCCGGCACCGCAAGCGCCAGACGACCACTCGTGCTGACAAGACACCGATCAGTCCTGCACGGGCCTACATGGGGCTCCTGGGGATCACCATGATGAACCCACTCACCGTGATCTATTTCGCGGCGCTCGTGCTCGGCAACCAGACCACAGCGGCTCCGGATTACCTGGAACAGGCCGTGTTCGTCCTCGCGGCCTTCGCCGCGTCCGCCAGCTGGCAACTGCTTCTGGCCGGCGGCGGTGCATTGCTGGGGCAAGCCTTGACCGGCAGTCGCGGACGACTCGTTACCGCCATGGCCTCCAGCACCGTGATCAGCGCCCTCGCCCTGCACCTGCTCATCACGGCTCGCTGAGGCTCGTCGACTCCCGGAAGCAGCCCTCCGCATCTCCAACGAACCAGCCGACATCCACTCACAACACCCGATCAACCGCAACCAGGGTGTCCCGTCCGGCCGGGCTGGTCAGCGTGGCTTCGACGCGCTGACCAGCCCCGCTGATTTCTGCACCCAGCCTCCGCGAAGCCCCTGGGCCATTAATACGACATCAGCCAAGGTGTGGCCACCCTCGGCAACCTCCTACGGAGCCAGCCCTGCCCCAAACCGCCCGCTACATAGGAATCCTGGGCGTCGCTCAACACGACGTCGACCCCGCCACTGGGCGAGGCCGGTTGTCCTATCCGCGAGCTGAGTACCTGTTCAAACAGGCGTCCCTGTTCCACGACCCACGGCTATACGTCCAGGAACGGGTGACACCCGGCCGTGGGGCGGCCGGGGTCAGGGAGCCCTGTGAACGTTGCCGCTGCTGAACCACTGCACCAGGGTGACTGCCGTGTGCACGGCCATCCGCGCTAGCTCCCGCGTTGCGGGCTTCATCCCCGGGCACCTCAACGTCGTCACGCGCTCGCTCGCCGCAATCACCCCGGTCACGGCTGCTTCGGTCGCTTCAGCTTTGGAAGAGCCTGGAGTTGTCCGCGACGAAATCCCTTATACCCGACGCCGGCCTGCCGGTGATCTTCTCGAAGTCGTGCGTCACGCGGTCGTAGCGTCCTTCCGCGTGGAGGCGTGCCATGGTGGCGAGGTGCTCGAAGACATGGTCGGGCAGCTTGAGAGCGCTCAGTTCCCGGTCAACCCATTGTCGGTAGGGCACATCGATGTAAGTGACGGACCGGCCCAGTGCTTCTGAGTACTCCACCGCCATGGCGGTCAGGTCCTGGGATCGCGGCCCGGTGAGTTCGTACACCTTCCCTATGTGCGGAGAAGGGTTCGCGAGGATGGTCGCGATCACTTGAGCGACGTCACGGGCCACGACCGGTGAGGTACGGCCGAAGCCGAAGGGCAGTCGTATCGTGCCGTTCTTCGCGATCGAAGAGACGGCGAAATTCATGAAAAGTGGGTTCTCCATGAAAACGGTCGGCCGGATGTGCACCACAGGCAGGCCGGACCAGTCGAGGACCTGTTCGGCCAGCCAGTGCAGCCGCTGTTGCATCGATTCCGTCGTACTCGTGAGGCTCATCTGGGAGACGGTCATCTGCGAGATGTTGACGAGTACTTCCATGCTCTGTCGCTCGCGAGCGGCGGCCGCCGCGGTCACCGTCGCCTCCACGTACGACGGGGACACGCTCATGCTGAAATACACGCGGCGGCAGCCGTCCATCGCACGGACGACATCAGCGCCGCAAGTGAGATCGCCGACCATGACCTCAGCGCCTGTGGCGCGCAGCGCGTCGGCCCGGTCGTCCTCGCGATGGATGAGCGCGCGAACGGGCAGGTCAAGTTGCCGCAGCATTTCGACCACGGCCCGGCCGACCCCTCCGACGCCCCCGGCGGCACCGGTTACGAGAATCGGCCGCTCATCGGACACCCGCATCTCCTCGCAGGACAGGCCTTTCCACCTTCGGAAAAGACGTCGTTGACGGTGTCGATCAGTACCAGGCCGGTCAGCTCGGGTTCGTACAAAGTGGGTGACACAAGCGCCTACCCACCAGGAAGATTCCAACATGTGGCTCGCCAAGGCTGGGCAATCCCCTGGGTGAGCGCGATCACTCATTGAGTCGTCTCGTTGACGCGAGGGCCGAAGATCAATGATCGAACATTCAGGACATTAACTGACCGCATTGCTGCGTAGCGTCTTCTTTGAAGCCCAGGCGATCGAAGGAGACCCAATGACCATTCTTGTGACCGGAGCGACCGGAACCGTCGGCCGTCACGTGGTCGGCGAACTCATCCAGGCCGGTCAGCGGGTGCGTGCCCTGACCCGCGACCCCAGCAGGGCGAACCTGCCGTCCGAGGTGGAGGTCGTGGCGGGCGATCTCACCGTGACGGACAGTCTCATGCCCGCGCTGGACGGCGTCACCGGGGTTCATCTCATCAACTTCGGGGGAGACGACTACGGGCTGCTGCGAAACGGCCAGGAGATCGTCGACTTGGCCGTCAAGGCGGGTGTACGCAGAGCCACGGTCCTGGGCGGCTGGGACGAGGGGACGTTGGAGCCCGCTGTGAAGGCCGGCAACCTCGACTGGACCTTCGTCCGCCCGACGGAATTCATGTCGAACGCTTTGCATTGGGCCGAGACCATCCGCACCGAGGGGGTCGTCCAGGAGCCCTTCGGCGACGCCACCACCGCGATGGTCCACGAGGCCGACATCGCAGCCGTCGCGGCCAGGGCGCTGATGGAGGAAGGCCACGCGGGCATGATCTATGGGCTGACCGGTCCGGAGAGGCTGACCATTCGCGACAAGGTCCGCGTCATCGGTGAGGCGATCGGCCAGGAGATCCGGTTCGTTGAGCTCACCGTGGAGCAGGCACGCGAGAAGATGGCGGCTGAGGGACAGCCGCAAGAGCTGATCGACTTCCTCATCAACGTCTTCGGCAACGTGCCGGAGGAGCCCAACATCGTCAATTCCAACATCCAAAAGGTCACCGGCCGCCCGGCACGCACGTTCGCCGAGTGGGCGGCCGAACACGCTGACGCCTTCCGCGCCTGACCGGGCGCGTCCGGCCTTCAGGGCGGGGTGAAGGCCCACGCGGGAGGCGGTCGATGTCGCGATGCGCCCGCCTGTGCAGGGATGCCCAGCAGGTGCGAGCATAGATGGCATGAGCAGCGACGATCTGTTCAAGGAACTCAAGGACGCCGTCGGCAAGCTTGGCGACAGCATCCAGAACGCAGGCCACCATCTCATCGTTCAGGCCGCGATGGGATGGGCCATGCGCGGAGATCTGGACGCTGCCCGCAACGCCCTACGCGGTCTGCCGCCGGACAAGCTGCGAGAGGTCTCCGCGGCCACGGCGGCCCTCACCTCCCTGGCTGACGAGGTGCTCGCGGAGAAGCCGACCTGACGAACATCTGGATTACGGCGCCGAGCCCAACACCCGCCCCGACAGCAGGCTGGCGCTCGACCGAGGGCCGGACC
>JAOPYI010000182.1 GCA_025964675.1 Sphaerisporangium sp.
CATGCACTGGCTTTTAACACACTGTTGAGTTCTCAAGAAACGGACGCGTACACCGCCGGGACCCGGAACCGACTCGGCTCCGACCCCGTCCGGGGCTCACATCTCATTTACAAACTTTACCAGATCCGGACAGTCCTTGTCAAATCATCCGATCTGACGCAAACCATCCCAAACCAGCAAATCTCACTTCGCCCCGTCGCCAGGGCAACCCGTCTAACTTACCCTGATATCCACCCGATGTCCAGTCGAGCTGTCAAAAAAGCTCAACCAGATCTCGTGCGAACAGCGCGTCAGAGCCGGATCCCCCGTCACAGACGGCGAATCCGAGAGCGTGTCCTCCGGGATGCCCGGGAGCCAGGCGCCTGTTCGGCGGCCCGTCGTTCCCTGGGGCGAGGAGAACACTAAGCGGCCTGCCGTGGTCCGTCAAATCGGCCCGTGGGCCGGCTCGCGGCCCAGACCTCCGACGACACAAAGTCTCACTGAGCCGCTACAGGGCTGTCACCGAAGGACGCCGACGGCCCCGGCATGCGGACGCATGCCGGGGCCGGGAGGAGGCCATACGAGGCCCGACGTACGGAGCAGGGACTACCCGGCGGCGAGCTCCACGCCGCCGACGGAGCGCTTACCGCGACGGAGCACCATGAAGCGCCCGTGCATCAGGTCCTCGGCGGACGGAACGTACGCCTCGTCGGTCATCTTCACGTTGTTGAGGTACGCCCCGCCCTCCTTGACGGCGCGACGTGCCGCCGACTTGCTCTCGACGAGCCCGCTCTCGGCGAGCAGGTCGACGTAGGAGGCTCCGAGCGCGGGGATCGTGGCCTTGGGCACCTCCGCCAGCGCGGCGGCGAGCGTCCGCTCGGAGAGCTCGTCCAGCGCCCCCTGCCCGAACAGCGCGGCCGAGGCGGCGATCACCGCGGCACACTCGTCGGCCCCGTGGAGGAGTGTCGTGAACTCCTCCGCGAGCGCCCGCTGGGCCTCACGGGCCGCGGGGCGGTCCGACGCGCTCTTCTCCAGCGCCTCGATCTCATCCCTGGACCTGAAGCTGAATATCTTCAAGAACCTCAGGACGTCGCGGTCGTCGGAGTTGAGCCAGAACTGGTAGAAGGCGTACGGCGAGGTCAGCTCGGGGTCGAGCCACACCGCCCCGCCGGCGGTCTTGCCGAACTTCGTGCCGTCGGCCTTGGTGATGAGCGGCACGGTGAGCGCGTGCACGTGGCCGCTCTCGACGCGCCGGATCAGGTCGCAGCCCGCCGTGATGTTGCCCCACTGGTCGCTCCCGCCGATCTGCAGCGTGCAGCCGTGCCTGCGGTAGAGCTCGAGGTAGTCGTTGGCCTGGAGGATCTGGTAGCTGAACTCGGTGTAGCTCAGCCCCTCCCCCGCCAGGCGCGCGGAGACCGACTCGCGGGCGAGCATGCGGTTCACGGGGAAGTGCTTGCCGACGTCACGCAGGAAGTCGATCGCCGACAGCCCGGCGGTCCAGTCGAGGTTGCTCACCAGCATGGACCCCGCGGGGTCGGAGAAGTCGATGAACCTCTCCACCTGGACCCGGATGCGCCGCACCCACTCGGCGACCACCTCGGTCGAGTTGAGCGACCGCTCCTCGCTCTTGCCGCTGGGGTCGCCGATGAGGCCGGTGGCGCCGCCGACCAGCCCGATCGCCCGGTGGCCCGCCCGCTGGATGCGCGTGAGCGTGAGGAGCGGGACGAGGTTGCCGACGTGCAGTGACGGCGCGGTCGGGTCGAACCCGCAATAGACCGTGATCGGACCCTCGGCCATCGCCGCCCTCAGGGCGTCGATATCGGTGGACTGCGCGATCAGGCCGCGCCACGCAAGGTCATCGAGGATGTCGGTCACGATCCTGGCCTTCATTGTTCGTTCGATGGATGAATGCACGGCTTTCGCCTTGTCTTACAGCCTGCCCGATCATCGCACCACTCCGCCACCTGAATGCCGGGCGCGGCGGGTCAGACCGGCCTGGTCTTCGGCACGTGCTTGCGGTACGGCGAGACGGTGGGGTCGCCGTCGATCCAGAAGCGCCACGGGATGTCCGCGGCGGAGGAGACCCCGGTGCGGGGGCCGCAGCGGACGGCCGTAGGATCCACGGGGTCGCCTTCCAGGGCCCGCAACTCCGGGGAACCGGGACTCGCGCAGCAGTCGAGGCCGTTGTGCTCGCGGCCGATGCCCAGCGCGACGGCCAGCCTCGCGGGACCGCGCGCCAGGTCACGCTCGGGGATTCCGCGGCCAGGGCCGGTCAGCGCGGCGGCCGTGCCCGGCCGGTGGCGACGGGTACGGGCGACGTCGGCCCCCTCGATCACCTCGCCGGCGCGCAGCAGCACCCCCGACCCCATCCCCTCGGGAAGGCAGACGAAGTTGGCGCAGAAGTGCATGCCGTAGGTGAAGTAGACGTAGAGGTGCCCCGGAGCGCCGAACATCACCGAGTTGCGCGGGGTGCGCCCTCGATAGGTGTGGGACGCCGGGTCGTCCCCCGGCGGGCCGTAGGCCTCGACCTCGGTCAGGCGCACGGCGACCGGCCCGTGCACGAGGACGCGCCCGAGCAGGTCGGGCGCCACCTCCGGTGAGGGCCGGTCGAAGAACTCCCGGTCTAGGATCCGCTCGCCCACGCCGCCTGGCCATCGACGATCTCGCGGAGGGTGGCGAGCTGGTCGCGTACCCGGTCGGGCGCGGTGCCGCCGTACGCCTTGCGCGAGGCCAGCGCGCCCTGGACGTTCAGCACGTCGAGGGCGCCGGGTGCCACGAAGTGCGGGGAGATCTTGGCGAGATCCTCCTCCGTGAGCTTCTCGAAGGTGGTGTCGTTGACCTGGCACCATACGACCAGATGGCCGACCGCCTCGTGGGCCTCGCGGAACGCCACCCCCTTGCGCACCAGCAGCTCCGCCAGGTCGGTGGCCAGGGCGAAGCCATCGGGCGCCGAGGACTCGAGGCGGGCGGTGTTCACCCGCATCGTGGAGACCAGACCGGAGACGGCCGGCAGGACCAGCAGCAGGGTGTCGACGGCGTCGAAAACCGGCTCCTTGTCCTCCTGGAGGTCGCGGTTGTAGGTGAGCGGCAGGCCCTTCAGCGTGGTCAGCAGCGACACCAGGTTGCCGATGAGCCTGCCGGCCTTGCCCCGGGCGAGCTCGGCGACGTCGGGGTTCTTCTTCTGCGGCATGATCGACGAGCCCGTGGAGTAGGCGTCGTCCATCTCGATCCAGTGGAACTCCTGGGAAGCCCACAGGACGATCTCCTCGCCCAGCCGCGACAGGTGGACACCGACCAGCGCCGCGCAGAACAGGAACTCGGCGGCGAAGTCGCGGTCGGCCACGGCGTCCATGGAGTTCGGCGCGGCGGAGTCGAAGCCCAGCTCCTCGGCGACCGCCTGGGGGTCGAGGGGCAGGGAAGATCCCGCGAGCGCGCCGGCGCCGAGCGGCGAGACGGCCGCGCGCCGGTCCCAGTCGCGTAGCCGGTCGACGTCGCGGGCGATCGGGTGGACGTGGGCGAGGAGCTGGTGGCCGAACGACACCGGCTGGGCATGCTGCAGGTGGGTCATGCCGGGGGCGGCCGTGGCGGCGTGCTCCTCGGCCTGGCTCATCAGCGCGGTCTCCAGCTCCACCAGCCGGGAGGCGATGAGGCGGACGTGGTCGCGGAGGTAGAGCCGCAGGTCCGTGGCGACCTGGTCGTTGCGGCTGCGACCGGCGCGCAGCTTGCCGCCGAGCGAGCCGAGACGCTCCAGCAGCCCGCGCTCCAAGGCGGTGTGCACGTCCTCGTCGGCCACGGTGGGCCGGAAGCCTCCGGACTTGCAGGCTTCTTCGAGGTCGTCCAATGCCGCGAGCATGCGCTCGAGCTCGGCCTCGCTCAGCAGCCCCGCGCGGTGGAGGACCCGGGCGTGCGCCCGCGACGCCAGCAGGTCGTACGGCGCCAGCCGCCAGTCGAATTGCACGCTGACCGACAGCCGTGTCAGCGCGTCCGCCGGACCGCCTTCGAACCTGCCACCCCAGAGCCGCATGGGCTTGCCCCCCTCAGCCACCGTTCTCCTCTTCCCGAGATCCAACGCTCAATCCGCGACCCTAGCCCAAATGGGCCTCCTCAGCCGAGACGACCGTCCCGGGCGGCGGCGATCTTGGAGGGAAGGCTCCAGAGCTGGACGAAACCCTTTGCCAGGGACTGGTCGAAGGTGTCGCCCGTGTCGTAGGTCGCCAGCGAGAAGTCGTACAGGGAGGTCTCCGAGCGGCGGCCGGTCACGACGGCCCGTCCGCCGTGCAGGGTCATCCGGATGTCACCGGAGACGTACTTCTGGGCGTCCGCGATGAAGGCGTCGAGCGCGTTCTTCAGCGGCGAGAACCACAGGCCGTCGTAGACCAGCTCGCCCCAGCGCTGGTCGACCGAGCGCTTGAACCGGGCGACGTCGCGCTCGACGGTGACGTTCTCCAGCTCCATGTGGGCCGTGATCAGCGCGATGGCGCCGGGAGCCTCGTACACCTCGCGGGACTTGATGCCGACGAGCCGGTCCTCGACCATGTCGAGGCGTCCGACGCCCTGGGCGCCCGCGCGCCGGTTGAGTTCGGCGATGATCTGGAACGGGGTGAGGGAGCGCCCGTCCAGGGCCACCGGCACGCCCGCCTGGAACGTGATCACGACCTCGTCGGCCTCGCGGGGCTGGGACGGGTCGTCGGTGTAGGAGTAGACGTCCTCGATCGGGCTGTTCCAGATGTCCTCGAGGAACCCGGTCTCGACGGCCCGCCCCCAGATGTTCTGGTCGATGGAGTACGGCGACTTCTTGGTGACGTCGATCGGCAGGCCCTTCTCCTCGGCGAAGGCGATGGCCTTGTCGCGGGTCCAGGCGTAGTCGCGGGCGGGCGCGATGACCTTCAGCGAGGGGTTCAGCGCGGCGAGGCCTGCCTCGAACCGCACCTGGTCGTTGCCCTTGCCCGTGCAGCCGTGCGACACGTGGGTGCCGTTGAACTCCTTGGCTGCGGCGGCCAGATGCTTGACGATCAGCGGCCGGGACAGCGCGGATACCAGAGGGTAGCGGTCCATGTAGAGCGCGTTGGCCTGCAGCGCGGGCACGCAGAAGTCGGCGGCGAACTCCTCGCGGGCGTCGATGACAACCGACTCGGCGGCGCCGCAGTCGAGGGCGCGCTTCCTGATGACCTCCATGTCCTCACCGCCCTGGCCGACGTCGACGGCGACGGCGATGACCTCGGCGCCGGTCTGCTCGGCGAGGAAGGGGATGGCCACGGACGTGTCGAGGCCGCCGGAGAAGGCGAGTACCACCCTGTCAGTCATTGATCTGCTCTCCCAGGAAGGAATCTTGTATGGCTTGCGCGGAAACACCCGTTCAGTACGGGCTGACGGCCGCCCCGCGTTCGGGACAGTCACGGAAAGCCCGCCTCATGCGGGCTGACTACGTCGATCGGTCAGCCTGAGCAGGGAGTCGGCGAGAAGGGCTCCGCCCACGGGATCCCGGCTGATCACCAGGATCGTGTCGTCGCCGGCGACCGTGCCGAGGATCGACTCCCAGTCGGCGTGGTCCAGGGCGGAGGCGAGGAACTGCGCGGCACCCGGGGGCGTCCGCACGATCACGAGGTTCGCCGAGGCGTCGGCCGAGACGAGAAGCTCCTCGGCCACCCGCCGCAGCCGGGCGGCCGGGCTCTCTCCCGCACCCATGCGCGTCAGCGGGATGCGCGCGCCGCCCTCGCCCGGCAGCGCGTACACGAGCGAGCCGTCGTCGGCCCGCAGTTTCAGCGCGCCCAGCTCGTCGAGATCGCGCGAGAGCGTGGCCTGGGTGACCTCGACCCCGCTCTCGGCCAGCAGCCTGGCAAGCTCGGGCTGCGACTTCACGTTGTGGCGGTTGACCAGATCGGCGATCTTGGAGAGCCTCCCGGCCTTGGTCAGCGGGATCGTCATCGCGCCACCAGCCAGTGGAGCAGGGCCTTCTGGGCGTGCAGGCGGTTCTCCGCCTGGTCCCAGACTACGCTCCGCGGGCCGTCCAGCACGTCCGCGGTGATCTCCAGGCCTCGGTAGGCGGGCAGGCAGTGGAGCACGATGACGTCGGGGACGGCCAGCTCGAGCAGCTCGGCGTTCACCTGGTACGGCATGAGCGCGGCGACCCGCTCCTCCTTGCCGTCCTGGCCCATGGACACCCAGGTGTCGGTCGCCAGGATGTGGGCGCCGGCCGCGGCCACGGCCGCGTCCGACAGCACGGTGACCGAGCCGCCGGCGGAGGCGGCGATCTCGGCCGCGCGGTTGAGGATGAGCGCGTCCGGCTGGTACGCGGCGGGCGCGGCGATCCGGACGTGCATTCCGGCGGTGGCGCCGCCGAGCAGGTAGGAGTGGGCCATGTTGTTGGCGCCGTCACCGAGGTAGGTGAGTGTCTGCCCGGCCAGGGTGCCCCGATGCTCGCGCACGGTCAGCAGGTCGGCGAGGATCTGGCAGGGGTGGAACTCGTCGGTCAACGCGTTGACGACGGGCACCGAGGACGCCGATGCCATCGCCTCGACGCGCTCCTGGCCGAAGGTGCGCCAGACGATCGCGGCCACCAGCCGCTCGAGGACGCGGGCGGTGTCCTCAATCGGCTCCCCGCGGCCCATCTGGGAGCTTCCGGCGTCGACGACCATCGGCTGGCCGCCCAGCTCGGCGATGCCGACCGCGAAGGACATGCGGGTGCGGGTGGACTGCTTGTCGAACAGCACCGCCACGGTCATCGGGCCCTCGAAGGGGCGGTAGCCGTACCGGTCCTTCTTCATGGCCTCGGCCAGGTCGAGCACCTCGGCCTGCTCCGCGGGGCTCAGGTCGTCGTCGCGCAGGAAGTGCCGTACGGTCGTCGCGCTCACTGGGCCGCCTCCGACAGGATCGCCGGGAAGGCCTCGAGGAATGACCCGATCTGCTCGAACGTGATCACGAGCGGCGGCGCGATCCGCACGGCGTCGGGCTGCACCGCGTTGACCAGGAACCCGGCGCGCTGGGCGGCGGCCTGGACGTCGGCGGCGCGGTCGGAGGTGAGCACGGCGCCCAGCCACAGACCCCGTCCGCGCACGCGGGAGAGCAGCGGGTGCTCGATGGAGGCGATGCCGTCGCACAGCCGCGCGCCGGCAGTGCGCACGTGGTCGAGCAGATCGTCTCGCTCGATGGTGTCGAGCACGGCGAGGGCCGCGGCGCTGGACACGGGGTTGCCGCCGAAGGTAGAGCCGTGGTCGCCCTTGGCGAAGATCGTGCCGGCGTCGCCGAAGCCGACGCAGGCACCGATCGGCAGGCCGCCGCCGAGGCCCTTGGCCAGGGTCAGGACGTCGGGGACGATGCCGTCGTGCTGGTGGGCGAACCAGTGCCCGGTGCGGCCGATCGCCGACTGGATCTCGTCGAGCACCAGCAGCGCCCCGGTCGCGTCGCAGATCTCGCGCGCGTCGCTGAAGTAGCCGCCGGGCGGCGGGACGACACCCGCCTCGCCCTGCGTGGGCTCGAGGAACACCGCCGCGCAGTCCTGCGTGACGGCCTGCTTGAGCGCGTCGGCGTCGCCGTACGGGACGAAGCGCACGTCGATCGGGAAGGGGCCGAACTGGTCGCGGATGGATGCCTTGCCGGTCAGGGCGAGCGCGCCTAGCGTGCGGCCGTGGAAGCCGTTCTCGGCGGCGACGAAGTATTTCCTGCCGGTCGTCCTGCCGTACTTGATGGCGAGCTTGAGCGCGCACTCGTTCGCCTCGGTGCCGGAGTTGGCCAGGAAGACCCGGGCCGGGACCTTCAGCAGGCCCAGCAGGCGCTCGGCGAGCAGCACCTCGGGCTCGTTCACGAACAGGTTGGAGGAGTGCGCGAGCGTCGACACCTGCCGGGTGACGGCCTCCACCAGCGCGGGGTGGGCGTGGCCGAGCGAGCTGACCGCGATGCCCGCGATCAGGTCGAGGTAGCGCGTGCCGTCGGCGTCCCAGACGTAGGAGCCCTCGCCGCGCACCGGCACAACGGGCGGAACCCCGTAGTTCGGCATGAACGCGGCCTCGAAGCGTTCCCTCAGCGAGCCCGAGCTCGCGTTCAGCAGGTCGGTCTTAGCGACGTCCGCCCCGTTCATGCGTCCACCTCCGGCAGCACCATGGTTCCGATCCCCTCATCTGTGAAGATTTCGAGCAGAAGCGAGTGGGGCACCCTGCCGTCGAGCACGTGCGCCTGGGGGACGCCCCCCGTGACGGCGGTCAGGCACGCCTCCATCTTGGGCACCATGCCGCTGGACAGGCCAGGAAGGAGCTTGGCCAGCTCTCCGGCCGTCACCCGGCTGATCACCTCAGAGGCGGAGACGTCCCCGGAGGCCGGCCAGTCGGCGTACAGGCCCTCGACGTCGGTGAGCACGACGAGCTTCTCTGCGCCCAGCGCCACCGCGAGGGCCGCGGCGGCGGTGTCGGCGTTGACGTTGTAGATCTCGCCTTCCTCGCCGCGCGCGATGGAGGACACGACCGGGATGCGCCCGTCGTCGAGCAGCGCGCGCACGGCTCCGGCCTCGACCCTGACGATCTCGCCGACCTGGCCGATGTCGACCTTCTCGCCGTTCACCTCGGCGTGCTTGCGCTCGGCGGTGAACAGGTGGGCGTCCTCGCCGGACATGCCGATCGCGAACGGTCCGTGCCGGTTGACCAGGCCGATGATGTCGCGGTTGACCTGGCCGACCAGCACCATGCGCACCACCTGCATCGCCTCGGGCGTGGTCACCCGGAGCCCGGCCGTGAAGCTGCTCTCGATACCGAGCCTGTCGAGGTGGGCGTTGATCTGGGGCCCGCCGCCGTGCACGACGACGGGCTTCAGCCCGGCGTGCAGCAGGAACACCATGTCGTCGGCGAAGCTCTCGCGCAGGGCCTGGTCGGCCATAGCGTGCCCGCCGTACTTCACGACGACGGTCTTGCCCCGGAAGCGCTCCAGCCAGGGCAGGGCCTCGATGAGGACGGCGGCCTTGGCGTGCGCCTGGGGGACGCCTCCGGCCGTCAGCTGGCCGCTCATGTGGAGTACGCCGAGTTCTCGTGGACGTAGTCCGCGGTGAGGTCGGTGGTGTGGACGGTCGCGGAATGCGGGCCCGCCGAGAGGTCTACGGTGATCGTCACGTCGCGGGGGCGCAGGTCGACCTTGGCGCGGTCGTCCCCGGCCGCGCCGCCCCGGCAGATCCAGATGCCGTTGATCGCGACGTTGACCCGGTCGGGCTCGAACACCGCGTCGGTGGTGCCGACGGCGGAAAGGACGCGGCCCCAGTTGGGATCCTCGCCGTGCAGGGCGCACTTGAGCAGGTTGGACCTGGCCACCGCCCTGCCGACGGCCACGGCGTCGTCCTCGTGGGCGGCGCCCACGACCTCGATCGCGATGGCCTTGGTGGCGCCCTCGGCGTCGACCAGAAGCTGCCTCGCGAGGTCCGCGCAGACCTCGGTGACCTTCTTCTCGAACTCCGCGAGGTCGGGGGTCACACCGGAGGCCCCGCTCGCGAGCAGCAGCACGGTGTCGTTGGTGGACATGCAGCCGTCGGTGTCGAGGCGGTCGAAGGTCACGCCGACGGCCTTGCGCAGCACCCGGTCGAGCTCGTCGGCCGGCAGGTCGGCGTCGGTGGTGATCACGCTGAGCATCGTCGCCATGGCGGGGGCGAGCATGCCCGCGCCCTTGGCCATGCCGCCGACCATGTACCCCTGGCCCCTGCGAAATGAGATCTTGGTGACCGTGTCCGTCGTGCGGATCGCGTCGGCGGCGGCGAGGCCGCCGTCCCTGGACAGCTGGGCGGCCGCCGCGTCGACCCCCGGGAGCAGGACGTCCATCGGGAGCCGCTCGCCGATCAGCCCTGTGGAGCAGACCGCGATCTCGCCGGCGGAGTCGCCGAGGACTTCGGCGACCTTCTCGGCGGTGGCGTGGGTGTCCTGGAAGCCGGCCGGGCCGGTGCAGGCGTTGGCGCCGCCGGAGTTCAGGACTACCGCCTTCACCCGGCCTCCGGTGAGCACCTGCTGTGACCACAGCACCGGGGCGGCCTTCACACGGTTGCGGGTGAAGACCCCTGCCGCCGCCCGCGAGGGGCCGTCGTTGACTACGAGGGCCAGGTCACGGGTGCCACGCGACTTGAGCCCCGCGGGGACACCGGCCGCGCGGAAGCCGAGGGGCGCGGTGACGCTCATGCGCCCTCCCCGGGGATCCGTACTGGCATCTTCTCGCTGCGCTCGCTCACGGTGCGACTCCATTGAGGGGAAGGCCGAGTTCTTCTGCCAGGCCGAGGGCGAGGTTGGCGCTCTGGATCGCCCCGCCCGCGGTGCCCTTGGTCAGGTTGTCTATGGCTACGACGGCGACGACGCGCTCGGACCGCTCGTCGAGGGTCACCTGGAGCGCGGCGGTGTTGGCGCCGAGGGTCATGGCCGTCGCGGGCCAGGTGCCCTCGGGCAGCAGGCGCAGGAACGGCTCGTCCTTGACCGCCGCCGCGTACGCCTCGCGCAGTGCCGCCGCGGTCAGGCCGGGGACGGCGGGAGCCGTGCAGGTGGCGAGTATGCCGCGGCTCATCGGGGCCAGCATCGGGGTGAAGGACACCTTCACCGGCCTGCCCGCGACCTTCGAGAGGTTCTGCTCCATCTCAGGGGTGTGGCGGTGGGTGCCGCCCACACCGTAGGCGGCGACCGAGCCCATGACCTCACTGCCGAGCAGGCTCGGCTTGGGGGACCTACCCGCGCCAGAGGTGCCGCTGGCCGCGACCACCACGACGTCGGGCTCGGCCAGCCCCGCCGCGAAGGCGGGGAAGAGGGCGAGGGTGGCCGAGGTCGGGTAGCAGCCCGGCACGGCGACGCGCTTGGCGGCCCGGAGGAGGTCGCGCTGGCCGGGCAGCTCGGGCAGCCCGTACGGCCAGGTGCCGGCATGGGCGCCGCCGTAGAAGCGAACCCACTCGGCGGGGTCCTCCAGCCGGAAGTCGGCGCCGCAGTCGACCACCAGCGTGTCCTCACCGAGCCGCTCGGCGATGGCCGCCGACTGGCCGTGCGGAAGCGCCAGGAAGACGACGTCGTGGCCTTCGAGGGACTCGGCCGTGGTGTGCATCAGAATCGTGTCGGCCAGGGAGGGAAGGTGGGGCTGGTGCGCGCCGAGCTTGCCGCCCGCGCTGGAGCCGGCCGTCAGCGCGCCGATCTCGATGGCGGGATGGGCGAGGAGCAGGCGCAGCAGCTCGCCTCCGGCGTACCCGCTGGCTCCGGCGACCGCCGCTCTCATCGACCCACCTCGCATGACCATGCACTCAGTTTCATGACTCCTATAGAGAGAAAGTATGCACCGTGAAGCATCTTCATGCAAACGAGCATGGCGGGCACGGCGTACCGGAATAAGCCTCTGTTCTGCGTACCTACTGGTCGGTATCCTCACTTCTCAGCAAGGTACCTACTCACCCCGGGAGTCACGGCGCATGACTGTCACCCACGATCAGGTCCAGGCACAGCTGACCGGACCGGGCCAGCTCTTCGAGATGGACGAGGTCGGGATCCGCGGGACGAAGATCCGGACCTGGAAGCACGCACCGACGACGTTCCGGGCTCTGCTGGAGAACAGCCGCTTCCACGGCGACAAGGTCTTCCTCGTCTACGAGGACGAGCGGATCACCTACGAGGAGCACTTCCGGCGGGCGGCCACGCTCGCGGCCCGGCTGGTCGAGGACTTCGGCGTGGCCAAGGGCGACCGGGTCGCCATCGCCATGCGCAACTACCCCGAGTGGGTCGTCGCGTTCTCGGCGGTCCTCGCGGCGGGGGCGATAGCCGTGCCGCTGAACGCCTGGTGGACCACGACGGAGCTGGAGTACGGCCTGACGGATTCGGGGGCCAAGGTCGCCATCGTCGACGGCGAGCGCGCCGAGCGGCTGCGCGGGTCGGCCGTTCCGCTGATCGTCACCCGCGCCGCCGGTGAGCTGCCTCCCGGTGCCCGGGAGCTCGGCGAGGTCCTCGGAGAGGTACGTGCCGACGTGACCCTCCCAGCCGTGGAGCTCGGCCCCGAGGACCCCGCGACGATCTTCTACACCTCCGGGACGACCGGCCACCCCAAGGGCGCGCTCGGCAGCCACCGCAACCTCGGCCAGTCGCCGATGACCGTGGCCTACGCCCTGCTGCGCAGCGTGGCCATGGCGGGCAAGGACCCGGCGGCTGCGGCGGGCACCCGGCGGATCACCCTGCTGACGGTGCCGCTGTTCCACGTCACCGGCTGCTTCGCGGTCATGACCGCGACCATGTTCACCGGCGGCGGCCTTGTGCTGATGTACAAGTGGGACGCGGGACAGGCGCTTCAGCTGATCGAGCGCGAGCAGGTGACCATCCTGACCGGCGTCCCCACCAACGCCTGGCAGCTCCTCTCCCACCCGGACTTCGGGAAGTACGACATCTCCAGCCTCGGCGGGGTGAGCTACGGCGGCGCCCCCGCCCCGCCCAAGCTGCTGGAGCGCATCAACGACCAGCTCCCCCAGCGGCAGGCGTCCAACGGGTACGGCATGACGGAGACGACCGCGCTCGCGATCTACAACAGTGGCCCGACGTACCAGGCCAAGCCCGACAGCATCGGCCTGCCCCTGGCCGTGTGCGACGTGCGGATCTCCGACCCCCTCGGCAGGGAGCTGCCGCCAGGCGAGGTCGGCGAGCTGTGCATGCGCGGCCCCAACGTGATCACCGGCTACTGGAACCGTCCCGACGCCACCGCGGAGACCTTCGTCGACGGATGGCTGCACACGGGCGACCTCGCGAGGGTGGACGAGGAAGGCTTCGTCTACATCGTCGACCGGGCCAAGGACATGGTCATCCGTGGCGGCGAGAACGTCTACTGCGCCGAGGTGGAGGCGGCCCTGTTCGAGCACCCCGCCATCGACGACGCGGCGGTGATCGGCATACCGGACGACGAGCTGGGCGAGCAGGTCGGCGCGGTCGTACGGCTCAAGCCCGGCGTGCCGGCGACCACGGAGGAGCTGCAGGAGTTCCTGCGGGGGGTGCTGGCCCCGTTCAAGATCCCGGTCCGCTTCTGGTTCCGCGACGCCGAACTCCCCCGCAATCCCGGCGGCAAAATCCTCAAAACCCACCTCCGCAAGGAGACCCTGGGCCTGTGAGGTTCCACGCAAGGAGACTCTCGGGCTCTGAAGTCACACGAAGGAGGCGGCCGGCTCCCCGACGCCCCGTCCGGATCTCCTTCTTCCGGTCCCTGGATGCGAGTGGACCTCGACAGAAGACGATCACATGTGAGAGGGCCCTGAGCAGGTCTTTCTGACACCTGTGGACTCCTGACTGGCTACGGATCTCAATGTCAGGCTGAATCTGCTTCGAGTGCGCTGCTGGTGGAGCCGTAGGAACGGGGTGTCACCGTTTGGGATGCCCTCCTCCTGATTCTTTCGGCTGCAAGCGTGTGAGCGGCGGCGCACACTCGCTGGTGGAGGAGGTCTTTGGGTGACTCACTACGGATCTGCCCTCGTGGCCTGCTTCTGACGTGTCCACAGGGACCTTCGACACCGGCTCATCCGGGCTGGGCGGCTGACTTGATAGGAGCCTGGTAGATCCCTCAATTGAGATATGTCGCCGCCCGGCCCGGATGCTCATTCCCCCTCGAACGGGAGGAGACACCTCCATGATGGTGTTCGGCATCGACCCGCACAAGCAGACCCACACCGCGGTGGCCGTGGATGAACTGGGTCGCAAACAGGCGCAACGGACCGTCAGTGCCCGCAGCGAAGGGCATC
>JAOPYI010000186.1 GCA_025964675.1 Sphaerisporangium sp.
GTGAGGGAGACCTGCCCGGGACGGTCGGCGGCGAGCCGTACGACGACGGCCTGGGCTGGGTGGCTGGCGAAGTACTCACGGGTGAAGCGGACACCGCCCGCCGTGTAGCGCACCGAGGCCACGGCTGTCGTGAGGTCGAGGTCGCGACGGTAGGCCGAGACGTCGTCCGCCGTCCCGAGGTCGAGCAGGAGATCGCCGAAAGGCTGGTAGGCGCCGAACCCGGGGATGTGACCGTCCATGCTGGCGACGTTTCCGAGCAGGCGGGCCACCTCGCCCGGCTCCACGCGCCCCTCCTTGGCGATCCGCCGCCTGACCTCCCCGAGGGCGCCGGGACGGGGAGCCGGCCAGTCGCCGAAACCGTACTCGTGGCCCGCGTCCTTCGAGCCCGGCCCGCCGGTCCACAGGGTGCTCTCGTTCAGGGCGACGCGCTCGGTTGCGAGCCGCCCGAAGACCATCGCGCCGAGCCTGCCGTTCCCTATCGGCAGTGCCAGCCGTTCCCACGCGTCGTGCTCGTCGCCTTCATCCGCGGGACGGTCGTACCACAGGGTCAGCATGTCTCCCCGATCAGCGTGATGATCGAACCAGATCCTAACGGGGCGAATCAGATTTAGTTACAAGACGCGGTAAGTGAGGATTGTCCGGGTCGGGGCGCCGGCAGAGCTCCAAGCCGGCGGAGGCTTCGTGACGCCTCCGACCCGTCGCGGGTGGTCCTCAGCCCACTGGTAGACCTCGGCGAGCCCGCGACACCGGAGGCGGGTGTCGCGGGCTCGCCGGAGGGGATCGTGACGCGGCCTGGCGAGATCACCAGGTGACGGGAAGTTCGACGAAGCCGCCCGTCAGATGGCCGGTCCGGGTGCGTAGCCGCTGGAGGGGCTCGGCCAGTTCCAGCGTGGGGAACCTCTGGAGCAGGGTGCCGAACACGGCTCGCAGCTCGACCCGCGCGAGGTTGGCTCCGATGCAGTGATGCTGGGCGTATCCGAACGCCACATGGGGATCCCGCGCGTCGCGGCCGATGTCGAACACGTCCGGCTCAGGGAAGACCCTCTCGTCACGGTTCGCCGCCCCGGTGAGGATGAGCACCGCCTCGCCGCTCCGGATCGTCACGTCGCCGAACTCGATGTCCGTCTTGGCGTACCTCACCAGACCATGGTCGGAGGGCGCGGCCATGCGGAGGACCTCCTCGACCACGCCCGGCGCGAGGGACGGGTCACGGGCCAGCGCGTCGCGCTGGGCGAGGTCGCCGAGCAGGAACACGACGCCGTAGTCGATGCGGTTGACCGTGGTCTCGTGCCCGGCGAACAGCAGGCCCGCCCCGAGGTCCGCGATCTCCTTGTCCTCGGCGTCCATGTTGGCCATGTCGGACAGCACGTCCTCGGCCGGGTGCCTGCGCTTCTCGAGCACGAGCCCGTGGATGTAGGCGCTGAGCTCCTCCATCGCCGCCGCGGCCGCCACCGGGTCCGTCATGTTCGTCATGCCGTCCGACAGCCCCCGGAACCGTTCACGGTCCTCGTACGGCACGCCGAGAAGCTCGCAGATGACCAGCACGGGAAGCGGGAAGGAGAAGTGCTCGTGCAGGTCGACCGGCGGCGACTTGGTGGCCATCCGGTCGAGGAGGTCGTTGACCAGGTCCTGGACGTGGTCGGACAGGGCCTTCATCCGCCGGGCGGAGAACGCGGGAGCGAGGAGCTTGCGCATCCTCTCGTGCTCGGCCTTCTCGGTCGCGAAGTCACCTCTCGGGCCGCCGAGGACGACCGAGTTGGAGATCCGCGGCGCCGTCTCGGGCTCGGGATGCGAGCGTCCGAGGCGGTCGTCGGCGAGGAGCCGCCGTACCCCCTCATAACCGGTGACGAGCCACGCTTCGTCGCCGGCCTGGGTCCTCACCCGGCTGATCGGCTCTTCGCCGCGCAGCTCGCGGTACTTCGGTGGCACGTCCAGCTGGTCGCGTCGCGGGAACGGCAACTGGGGGAGATCGGACACGATGGGCGCCCCTCTCTCGTCGGTTCGCGCTCCATTCGCACCCCTTCGCGAATGGGTCAACTCGACCGTCGCATTCCAGAGACGTTCCCGCAATGGCCATTGTCAAGATTTGTCATGACTCGTAGTGATGGCGAGTTAAGTGAGTTCTGAGCCATAGATGTGTTTTGCAGGAGCGGGCTAAGTAGCTACTTGGCCGGGATGAGGTTGGCGGCGACGGCCGCGATGACGACGGCGCCGAGGATCACCCGGTAGACGATGAACGGCGTGAAACGGTGGGTGCTGATATACCGCAGGAACCAGGCGATGGCGGCATAGCCGACGGCGAACGACACCAGGGTGGCGAGGATCGTCGGACCCCAGTCGGGAGCCTGCCCGTCACCGATCTTGAACAGCTCCAGGACGCCCGACATCAGCACGGCCGGGATCGCGAGCAGGAAGGAGTATTCCGCGGCCTCCTCGCGCCGGTAGCCGAGGAGCAGACCCGCGCCGGTCGTGCCGCCGGAGCGCGAGACGCCGGGGATCAGGGCCAGCGCCTGGGCGAGGCCGTACGTCAGGGCGTGCGGCAGGTTGAGGTTCTTGTCGAGGGTCAGCTCGTTACGGGCCATGCGGTCGGCCACGGCCAGCAGGAGGCCGAAGACGATCAGGCACGCCCCTATCAGCCGCAGGTCGCGCAGGGTGGTCTCGATCTGGTCCTTGAAGGCGATGCCCAGCACGCCGATCGGGATGCTCCCCGCGATCACGTACCACCCCATGCGCGCCGCGGAGTCCTGCCGGAGGCCGGGCGTCCACAGCGAGCGGGTCCAGGTGGAGATGATGTCCCAGATGCGCTTGCGGAAGTAGATCAGCACGGCGGTCTCGGTGCCTAGCTGGATGACGGCGGTGAACGCGGCTCCGGGATCCTTCCAGCCGAAGAAGGCGGACACCACTCTGATGTGCGCGCTGGAGGAGATGGGGAGGAACTCCGTCAGCCCCTGCACCAGACCGAGCACGAGTGCCTCGAACCAGCCGATCAATGGACGCACCTTCCGGGGAGGGCCGCGGCCACAGATGGGCAGGCCGGCGGCCACATGGTGGGACCAGGCGAGGCTAGCCGAAATCGGGCATGAGCGTGCTCGGCGGGATGGCGGATGTGGACAAGTGCGGGGCGCGGTCAGGCGGCGGTCAGGGAGCCCGTGAGCTCGCGGGCCAGCTCGGTCATCCCGCACTCGCGTACACCGTCGATCATCATGCGAAGGTCGTTCGCGACGCGGGTGGAGCGTACGTCGGCGGCGAGCATGACCGCGCGGCGGGCCTGCTCGGCCCCGCCGTCGCGGTCTCCTTCACGTACGCGGAGCACCGCGAGGCGGGTGAGGCAGCGAAGCCCGGTGCGCGTGCGGCTCTCGCCGAGCCGATCGAGCGCCGCCGTCAGGCGTGCGCGCGCGTCCGAGTCCTCGCCGAGCTGGAACAACGCCAGCCCGAGTGCGCTGTCGTGGTGGCCGGGGGAGACGGTGATGTGGTGGGCCCAGTCGGGAGCCGTCGCCGGCTCCGCCCGGGACAGCGCGTCCTCCGCGAGGCCGATGTGCCGCAGCCCGCCCTGCCGGTCGTCCGCCGCGGCGCAGTGGCGGGCGGCCACGGCGTGGACGTTGGCCCGCTCAGCGCTCGAGATGCGCTCGTCGCCCAGCGCCAGCCGCAGGATCTCGACGCCGTCGCGCGGCCTGCCCATGTCGGCGAAGGTGACGGACAGGTCGAGCATGGTGTGGGCACGCAGATCGCGGTCGGTCCCACGCGCGGCCGAGTCGAGGGCGAAGGTGAGGAGCCTCGCGGCCCGCTCCAGCCGGCCCTGGTCGTACGTCGCCCAGCCCACGCGGTCGGCCAGTAACCCCACGGCCGAACAGAGCCGTTCCCGCGTGGGATCCGCCATGGGGCGGCCCTGGAGTTTCACCGCCCACTCGAGCGATCCACGCGCCATCGCGGTCGCCGCATTGCCCCCGCGGGCGAGGTCCATGCGCATGTAGAGATCGGCGGCGGCTTCTACGGCCCGCACCTCGGGTAAGCCGACGTTGGATGGCGGCTCGGTCGCGAGACCGTCGAGCAGGCGTGTCAGAGGCTCACCCGTGGCGACCCCCACGGACGCCGCCGCGATGACTGAGAGTAGGCCCCTGCGCTTCATGTCATCGACGGTACCCATTTCGGGGGCACAGGGATCCGGTGTTCCCGTTGCCGCAAAGTGAACCGTCGGATCGCCCAGGGCGACCTCGTAATGGTGTATCAGCGCCGGGGTCACCTCACGGGCTCCACGCTCGACTCGGCTGAGGTGGCCTGCGGAAACACCTGTCATCAGCGCGAGCCGGCCAAGGCTGAGACCCGCACGCTGACGGGCCTCGCGCAGATCCTCACCGATCGTCATGGTCACTCCATGTGTTGCGGCAACGACGGTGCGGCACCACGGCAATGGTGACACCGCGTTATCTAGCCCTCACACTGACCGTAGCGCGGAAGTAACCCGCGCAGACCGATGACGCCATAAATGGCTGACCCGCGACGGCGATCGGCGTGCCTGGTGGGTCCTTTGATTCGGAACCGAGGTCCGGCCAGTGAGAGTGCTCACCCCCTTCCCCAGCCACCGGCCCACCGGCCCGCCTCCGTTGCCGCACAGGCGCCGTAAAGGGAGGGCCGGATGAGCCTCTCGCCGGTGGACGCGTCCGGGTGGACGGTCTTCCAGTCGGACACGGGCCGCTTCTGGGCGACGCGCCTGCGGTTCGACGACGCGACCGAGGCCGCGGGCGTCTGGCGGACGGTGGACGCCGACGACGCCTCGACCCTCGCCGAGCTGATCGCCGAGCAGGAGCAGCGCGCCCGGTCGGTGTCCTGAGGCATGCGGGGACCCTCGGACGCCGACCTTCGGCTGACGTGCGTCTCAGACGTCGACGCGGATTTCGGGACGGCCCTGGAGCTCCCACTGGGTGTGGTAGACGCCGTCGCGGTCGGCCCTGCGGTAGGTGTGGGCGCCGAAGAAATCGCGCTGGGCCTGGATCAGCGCCGCGGGAAGCCGCTCGGCGCGCAGCGCGTCGTAGTACGCGAGCGAGCTGGCGAAGCCGGGCGCAGGGATGCCGCGCCTGATCGCGGACACGGCCACGTCGCGCCAGGCGTCCTGGGCGGTGCCCATCTCGGCCGCGAAGTGGACGTCCGACAGCAGCGTGGGGGTGTTCGGGTCGGCCTCGTAGGCCGCGCGGATGCGGTCGAGGAAGCGCGCCCTGATGATGCAGCCACCACGCCAGATGGTCGCCATCGCCGCGAGGTCGATGTTCCAGTCGTACTCCGCGCTGCCCGCCTGGATCTCGTTGAAGCCCTGCGCGTAGGCGACGACCTTCGAGGCGTACAGAGCCTGCTCGACGTCGTCGGCGAAGGAGGACTGCAGCCCGCCGCCGGAGGGGCCTGGCAGGATGCGGGCGGTCCGGCGCATGTCGACGTGGCCGGAGAGGGAACGGGCGAAGACGGCCTCGGCGATGCCGGTGACCGGCACCCCGAGGTCGAGGGCGGCCTGCACGGTCCAGCGGCCTGTGCCCTTCTGCTCCGCCTGGTCGAGCACCACGTCGACGAACGGCTTCCCGGTCGTGCGGTCCATATGCGAGAGCACCTCGGCGGTGATCTCGATGAGGTAGGACTCCAGCCGTCCTCTGTTCCAGGTGCGGAAGGTCTCCGCGATCTCGGCGGGCGTCATCCGCACGCCCTTGCGGAGGATGTCGTACGCCTCCGCGATGAGCTGCATGTCGGCGTACTCGATGCCGTTGTGCACCATTTTCACGAAATGTCCGGCACCGTCCGGCCCGACATACGTGCAGCACGGAATGCCGTCGACCTTGGCGGCGATGTCCTCAAGGATGGGGCCCAGGGACTTGTACGCCTCTGGGGACCCGCCTGGCATGATGCTCGGGCCCTCGAGCGCGCCCTGCTCGCCACCCGAGATGCCGACGCCGACGAAGTGGATGCCGTGCTCCCGGAGGGCCTTCTCCCTGCGCCGCGTGTCGGCGAAGTGGGCGTTGCCGCCGTCGACCATGATGTCGCCGGGCTCCAGCAGGGGCGCGTACTCCTCGATCACCGCATCGGTCGACTGGCCCGCCTTGACCATGATCACCATCTTGCGGGGGCGTGCCAGCGAGGCGACGAAAGCCTCCGGCGTCTCCGCGGGGATGAAGACGCCCTCGTGGCCGAACTCCTCGATCAGCGCCTTGGTCTTCGCGCTGGTGCGGTTGTGCACCGCCACCGGGTATCCGTGCCTGGCGAAGTTGCGCGCGAGATTGCGGCCCATGACCCCGAGCCCCGTGACGCCGATGACCGCCTGCTGTGCCATGTCCGATCACTCTCCTTCTGATCTAGCAATACGCCGTGGGTGGCAGCCTGGTTCGATGGAAGCGAAGAGGAGGAGCAGCCGCCGTCGCAATACTCCTCGCCCCGCCCGGCCCGCTCGCGCCCGGCCCCACCATGGCTCCCGACGTGGCCGATCAGGGATCCGGTCAGTCCTTGGCGGCGAGCCGCCCGATCGGGCTGTCGTCCAGGTGGTGCAGAAGCTCGCGGCAGTCCTTGTAGACGGCCTGGGCCCCCGCCTCCAGCAGTGACTCGGTGTCGATGCCGCCGGACCGCAGGGCGACGGATCCGACCTTCGCCGAGCGTGCGGCCAGCGCGTCCCAGACGCTGTCGCCCACCATGATCGCATTATTGGGTGGAAGACCAGACTTGTCGAGCGCCTGTAGTACCGGTTGTGGGTGGGGTTTCGACTTCTCGACGTCGCCGGAGTGGACCAGGGCCGAGACGGAGTCCTGCGCGCCCGTGATGCCTATCAGGCGCTCGGCCTCGTCCTTCGGGGCGCTGGTGGCGACCACCACGATCATGCCCCGATCGGAGAGCGTCTGGAGCAGCTCGCCCGCCCCCGGAACGGGACGCACCTGATCAAGGCGCGGCTTGTACAGCTCCGCATGCGTGTCGGAGATCGCCTGAGCCTCCTCGTCGGCCACGTCCGGAAGCAGGTAGTCGATCAGCTCGCGGTCCGCGCGCCCGATGGCCCCATGGATGTCCACCATGAGAATGTCACGGCCCTGCCGCCGGAAGCCCTCCCACCACGCGACCACGTGAAGATAATTGGTGTCGACCAGGGTGCCGTCGATATCGAAGATGACGCCACGTCGCATATTTCACCATCCCTGTGATGCCCCGGACACCTGCCCGTTCCCCCGCGCCGTCTGGGGCCACCCCTTGTCGGGGCCTTATCCCACAACGGAAAGCAAGTGACACATGTCGGGTTCCGTACCCCAGAGGGTGCGGATGCAACAAACAGCCCTAGACCGGTCGAAAAGGATCAACTGGCGGAGCAGGAGTCCTGCGTCGCGTCGATCGCCTTGAGCTCCTTCTCGGAGACGGGGGCGGCCTTCAGCCCCTTCCAGTCGGAGCCGATCACCAGCACCAGCCTCGGGGTCGTGGTGTTCGTGACGAGGGCGTTGCGCGAGACCAGGAGGTCGCCTGCCAGCGTGGGGACCCGGGTCTGCCCGTTCGTGGAGTACCTGATGGTGGTCTTCGGGTACGGCTTGTGCTTGGCGTCGCCGACCTTCACGACGGTGTAGCCACGCTCCTCCAGCAAGGCGGCCACCTCGCTGCCCAGGCCGCCGCGGGTGGTGCCGTTCTGCACCACGATCTCGATCTTGGACTTCGGCATCGTGGCCTGCCGGCCGGTCTTGATGTTGGAGCCCTTGATCTTCGTGTCGGTCGCCACGAGCTGGAAGAGCTGCTTGGCCTGCGGCTGCACCCACTCGACCCGTCCGGGCTGGGTGAGCGAGTAGCGCCAGGGGGCCGTGATGAAGCGGATGTTCCCGGCGGCGAGCCCCTGCGCGCTCGTCGCCAGGTCTCTCATGACGCCCACGGTGAGCTCGGGGTCGGTCGTCACCGACTTGGTGGCCGCGTCGAGGAAGCCGTACAGCTTGGCGGGATCGGTGAGCGTGGCGCCGCTCATCGCCTTTTTGATCATGGAGCCGATGAACATCTGCTGCCGCTGGATGCGGCCGATGTCGGACCCGTCTCCCAGGCTGTAGCGAGCGCGGACGTAGCCGAGCGCCTGCTCGCCCTTGACGACCTGCTTTCCCGCTGCGAGGTGCAGCATGGCCTTCGTGTCGTTGATCGCCTTGGGGACGCAGATCTGAACGCCGCCGAGGGCGTTGACCATGCTCTTGAACCCGGTGAAGTCGACCTTGGCGAAGTGGTCGATGTGGATCCCGGTGAGCGACTCGATCGTCTTCCAGGTGCAGGCGATGCCGCCGAAGTTGAAGGACTCGTTGATCATGCCGATGTGGGCGCGCTGCCCCGCCAGGCCCTTCTGGGGCCGGCAGGTGGGCAGCTGGACCAGCGAGTCGCGCGGGAAGCTGATGAGCAGCGCGTTGTCACGACTCGGCGATATGTGCGCCAGGATGATCGTGTCCGTGCGCTCGCCCGGCTCTCGGTGGCCGTACTTCACGTTGGCTCCGGCGCGCGTGTCGGACCCCACGATCAGGATGTTCAGGGCCTTGCTCACCTTGGCCGGTCGCGTGCCGAGATCCTTGGCGCTGACCTGCACATGCCTGATGTTGCCGCTGAGCTTGGTGTAGGCGCCGACCAGCGTGGCGCTTGCCGCGATCGAGACGCCCGCGACCGCCGCGACGAGGCACCACACCCACGGCATCCAGCGCCGGTTCACTTTGCCACCGGGCCGCGCCGTGGAATCGTCCACAGGCTGGCCAGGGCGCACATCGACAAGCCCGCCGTTCATTGTCCCCACGGAATGGCCAGGGCTGGTGACCCCGAGGTCACACGCCGACTACAGGTGCCGGATCCACCCGCCCGGCTAGCCGCGAGCCAGTCTAGCGATCGAGAGGATATTTGTAGCCCCCTGTCGCGGTATTCGCAGGAAATCATCATTTTTCCCCCCGCATCAGTGGCCTCATCGGTGTCATCACCGTGCGTCTCCACACTTCATCGCCGTTTTCTAGAAGCTGCGGGAGCCGACCAGCGTACGTTCCCCGGGCGGCCGTCGCCGGTCCTGACCGCCGCCGGTGGAGCGGGCGAGGCGGCGCCCGAGACGCTGCGCCGGTTTCTCGACGTAGCGGTAGCTCAGCGCGGCGCAGCCGATCACCGTCGCGAAGAGCACCGCCTCCCACGCCAACCGGGTTACCAGCGGGATCCCCGAAGGGTCCACGGTGAGCCTTCTGACGACCTGAAGGACGAGAGGGTGCAGAAGGTAGATGGAGTAGCTCGCGAGGCCGAGCCACACGAGGAGAGGGGAGACGGCACGGTTGCGCAGGGCGAGGCCGGCGGCGAAGGTGAGCCACGCCGCGAGGACGGCGGTGGACCAGCTCCACTTGAACGCCTGCTCCCCGGCCTCCGACATGCCCCATCCGGGCCCGAGCCACACTGCCGCGGCGACCGACAGGACGGGTACGAGTCCGATCATCCAGCGCGAACGCGCCCACGCGGCCGGTGACCGCTCCATGCGGTAGATGGCCGTCCCGCCGAACATCGTGGCCAGGATGATGAGGCTCTGCCAGGCCCCGACCCTGCTGTTGAAGGTGAGCAGCACGAGGGCGAGGACGGCGATGACCGCGGCGCCGTGGAGCCGTACGTCGCGCTTCGCGCTGAGGACCGCGGCGATCCCGCCCAGCAGCACGACCGCGGCGATCCCCACGACGCCTCCTCCCACGTTGTGGGAGAGCCAGCCCGCCGGTACGAGCGTGCCGGCGATGAGCGCGCACACCGCGAACGTCAGAGAGGTCCCGGCACTCGCCCGATGGACGCCGAACACGAACATGGCGGTCACGAGCAGATAGAACGCCATCTCGTACGAGAGCGTCCAGAAGACGTTGACGACGCTGGGCACCTGGAGCAGGTCCTGGAGCATCGTCATGTGCGCCAGCGTGGACGTCCACGGCTGCCCGGCGGCCTGTGCGGGGAGAACGGAGTAGACCCCGACGACGCCGAACACGGTGCCGAGCACCGCCGCCAGCGCCCACAGAGGGTAGAGACGGAAGACACGGGTGATCCAGAAGCCGCGCACGCTACCGCGCCGTTCCAGCGAGACCGGTACGACATAACCGCTGACCAGGAAGAACACAAGCACGCCGTACTGGCCGAAGTCGAACCACGGGCTGACCGAGTCTCTGATCTCCGGCAGTAGGGGGTCCAGCGAGTGTTCGAAGACGACGATGAGGGCGGCGACCCCCCGTAGGGCGTCAAGCCAGGACTGCCGGGCACCTTGGGACGACGGTGTCGAGGGTGTCGTCGCTGTCGAGGGGATCGCGAGGGGCATTTGGTCTGCGCTACCCCCGATGTCTGCATCCTTAACCACCGGGTCAGACTAGTAGCGCATTCTGGATGAAACATGACAATTACCGCATAGGACTCTTTGGGTGCCGGTGATCAGGCCTGGCTGGGCGTGTCCTGGCGGGCGTGGTGCAGCAGGCCGGTCAGCACGTCCTCAAGGGTGACGACCCCGACCACCGTGCCGCCGTCGTCGGTGATCGCGGCGAGCTGTGCCCGGCGCTTGCGCATCGTCGCGAGCACGTCGGCCAGCGTGGTCCTGCGGTGCACGTGGGGCAGCGCGCGGGCGGGCAGGGGCGCGTCCGGCGCGTGGCCGTTGAGCGCGTCGAGCACGTGGAGGTAGCCGCTCAGCAGGCCCGGGCCGTCACCGCGCACGGGGAAGCGGGAGTGCCGGTAACGGCCGGCGTACTCCTGCAGCTCGGCCGCACGGGTCGTGGCGGGCACGCTGACCACCTCGCCGATCGCCACCATGACCGACTCCACAGGGCGCCCGTGCAGGGCGAGGGTCGCGATCATGCGATCGTGCTCGTCCTGGTCGAGCAGCCGGTGCCTGCGCGACTCCTGAATGAGAGCGGGCATCTCCTCCGAGGTGTAGACCGAGCGGATCTCCTCGGTCGGCGGGATCCTCAGCACCCACAGCACCCCCGCCGCGATGGCGTTCACCACGACGAGCAGCGGGCGGGTGGCGCGGGCGACGACGCGCAGAGCGGGTACGAGCCACAGGGCCGCCTGGTCGGGGCTGGAGAGTGAGAGGTTCTTCGGCACCATTTCGCCGATGATCACGTGTGCGGACACGACGATGAACAGCGCGAGGGCGAAGGCGGTCGGGTGGACGAGCCCGCCCGGCAGGCCCAGGGACGAGAACAGCGGTTCCAGCGCGTGGGCGATTACCGGCTCGCCGACGGCGCCGAGCGCCAGCGAGGCGAGGGTCACGCCCAGCTGCGCGGCGGCAAGCATCAGAGGGACGGTGTCCATGGCCGCGAGCACCGCGCGGGCCCGCCGGGAGTCCTTCGCCAGCGGCTCGATCTGCGTGCGGCGGGCGGAGATCAGTGCGAACTCCGCGCCGACGAAGAACCCGTTGACGGCCAGCAGGAGCACGATGGCCAGGACGTCAAGCAGGCTCATCGGCTACTCCCGGCCGTGCGGTCGCCCGGCTTCGAGGTGCCCGGTCGCGGAGACGTCGGCGCGGGGGGTGGGTTGGTCACGGGGTCTCCTCCTCGCCGCCCGGAGCGGTGAGCGTGATCTGCTCGATCCGGTGGCGTCGCATGCCGTCGACCCTGAGAGTCCAGCCGTCGACGACCACGCTGTCCCCTGGGTCGGGCAGGCGGCCGAGCCGGCTGATCAGCAGTCCGGCGAGGGTCTCGTACGGTCCCTCCGGCATCTGGAAGCCCGTGCGCTCCTCCGCCTCGTGGGCACGCAGGACCGCGGGCACGGCCACTGACGTGCCGGCGGCGAGGAGCGCGGACTCCGGCTCGGACGAGCCTTCCTCCGGCAGGTCGTACTCGTCGGCGATGTCCCCGATCAGCTCTTCGGCCAGGTCCTCGACGGTGACGATGCCGGCGAAGCCGCCGTACTCGTCCACGACGACCGCCATCTCCTCCCGCGCCGTGAACAGGCGTTCCTGGAGGGTCGCGAGGTCGAGTGACTCCGGGACCAGGACGGGGGGACGCCGGATCGTCGCCACCCGGGTGCCCCCGCGGTCGGCCTCGGGCACGGCGAAGGCGTCGACCACCGAGGCCACGCCGACGATGTCGTCGAGCTCGCCCCCGGAGACCGGGAGCCGCAGGTGGCGCTCGCGCCGGGCGAGGGTCAGGAACTCCACGACGGTGTCCCCGTCCGTCACGGTCACGCAGTCCATGCGGGGGGTCATCGCCTCGGCGGCGGTCATGTCCCCGAACCGGAGCGCGCGGCGCAGCATGGCCGCGGTGCCGGTGGGAAGCGTGCCGGCCTCGGCGGAGAGGCTCATCAGCAGGCTCAGCTCGTCGGGGGACCGTGCGGAGGCGAGCTCGTTCTGGGGCTCGGCCCCGAGCGCGCGCACGATGGCGTTCGCCGTCGCGTTACAGGCTTTGATCAGCGGGGCGAACACCGCCGAGAAGATCCGCTGCGGGGGTGTGGACAGCCGGGCGACGGCCATCGGGCGGGACAGGGCGGCGTTCTTGGGAACCAGCTCGCCCAGCACCATCTGGCTCACCGTGGCGATGAGCAGGCCGAGCAGCGCCGCCACGCTCTCGATCGCGGGGTCCGGCAGGCCGGGAATCCCCTCCACGACGGGATGTAGCAGACCCGCGATGGCGGGCTCGGCGAGGACGCCGAGCAACAGCGATGTGATGGTGATGCCGAGTTGGGCGCCGGAGAGCTGGAACGACAGCCGCCTGATCGCCGCCTGGATGCCCTGGGCCCCTCGATCACCGGCTGAGGCGAGCCGTCGCACCTCGCTCCGCTCGACGGTCACGAGCGAGAACTCGGCCGCGACGAAGACGCCGTTCGCGATGACCAGGGCCAGCGCGCCCAGTAGAAAGAGCAGATCGAGGATCAAGGTGTCGCCCTCCAGCAGGCCCGCTATATCAGTAGATCAGACCGTGCGACAGGTTCAGTTATCCACGGGAACCGTATCGGGATGGTCCATCCCTGGTGGGTGCCGCTCCAGGCGTATAAGGCCGGTCTCGAACCCGGAGGCCGCCTGGCCCGTACGCCGGCTCGAAAGCGAACGCTCGCCCGCGCGTGATCCGTCTGGATCTCAAAAGCGCGGGCGAGCGCGGGCCTCGCCGGGTAGACCGCCGTAGCCGGAAGAATCGGTGGTGCGGCCAGGCCGGGGTCAGGCGTTGTGGATCACCTGGTCGGGGGTGATTCGAACGGTGATGCGCTGCTCCTCCGGCTGGCGGAAGGGGTACTCGTCGGCGCCGAGGTACTTCTTCGCCAGGCCGTCGATGACGTCGTCGGCGCCTTCCAGCTCGAACCGGGCCTTGCCCGAGACGCTCACCAGGCGAAAAGCGTTCTCGGGGTCGAGCACGCTGACCGACACCCGCGGGTCCTCACGCAGGTAGCGCTCCTTGGCCCGCCCGACCGCGGTGTTGAAGACCACCTCGTCACCGTCGAGGTCGACCCAGACGACCGTGCTGTGCAGGGATCCGTCGGGCCGGTGCGCCGTCACCCACGCGTGCACGGGCTGGCGGAGCAGGGCTTTGGCGTCGTCGTTCAGCTTGCTCATCTATGACTCCAGGAGTTGTCGGCTGGGTGTCTCGCAACTCCCGAACAAGACAGGACGCCGAGCCATTCCGGGACAGGTGAAGATCGGCCGCGGTTCCCATGGACGTCGGAATCGCTCCACGTGTTCTCGGAGAACACCCGATGGGGGGGACCGATGTGTCACGTGAAACATTCCAGAATCGGACGTTGTCATGTGGTGGGACAGGCGGGCGGAAGGACGAGGCGAACGCCGCTCGGGCCCGACGAGTTCGACGGCCGTCGACAAGGATCGAACGGAGAGGGAAAGAAAAGAGGGTGACGGCTCAGGCATCGAACGGCTCAAGGAGGCACTGGTGCTCGGCAAGAAGCTCACCGAGGCACGCTGGACGCACATCGCGCTGCCTAGTTGCGACCTCGACAAAGCCATCGAGTTCTACACGACCATGACCCCGCTTGTGGTGGTCTCGACCCATGAGGACAAGGACGGGCGCAACGCCTGGCTCTCCAATGACAAGCAGGCGGAGACGCCGTTCGTGCTGGTCCTCGTGGAGTTCGCCAAGGACAAGGGCAGGCGGCAGCCGCAGCTCTCACCCTTCGCCCACCTCGGCATGGAGGTGCCGGACCGCGAGGACGTCGACGAGATCGCCCGCCGCGCGCGGGAGCTGGACTGCCTCCACTGGGAGCCGATGGAGCTGCCGCCTCCGGTCGGCTACATCTGCGCGCTCAAGGACCCGGACGGCAACGTCGTCGAGATCTCTCACAACCAGAAGGTCTTCGAGGAGGTCCGCACGCTTTGGGGAGAGTGACGCACGACGCGTACCCACCCCTGTCCACCCGGGTGGGTACGCGCCTCACTTATCTCCCGGTCGCCGCCGCGACGGCGGGGTTTCACCGTCGGCTTTGACGAGCCGGGTCTTCCAGCGTGGCGTCAGTGTTTGAAGGCGTCCTTGACGTTCTTGGCGGCGTCCTTCACTCTCTCCCCGGCCTGCTTGACGTTGCCCTTGGTCTCGTCGGCCTCGCCTTCGGCCTTGAGCTCGTCATCGCCCGTGACGTCTCCTACGCCCTTCTTGACCTTGCCCTTGAGCTCTTCCGCCTTGTTCGAGATCTTGTCCTCAGCGCCCATGATCTGGCCCCCCTAGCTGTGATTCTGTCCCGTACTGCCCCCTGTCCGGTGAGGAGGGGGGTAAACGCGATCTGGACCTTTGCGGTCCCTCAAGTCCTCCCATGATCTGTCAAAAGCCCAGGTGGGAAAGGGGGTGTAGCACGCAGGCGGTAAGCCCGTCTGGTCGCAGGACGCGACTCCGGTACCGAAAGACACTCGCCGCCCCACGTGAATACGGAGATACTCGATCACAGGCGCACGACTGTCACACAGTGCGTTCCTGAAACGAGGAAGCAGACGCATGACCTTTCCCCGGCGGCGCTCGGCCGTGATCGTGCTCATCGTCGTCGCGGCGTTCGCGGTGCTCGTTCTCGCGATGTGGTTCGGCGGTGGCTGGCCGAGAGCCGAGATCTCCGGCCTGCCCTCGCCTGGCATGCTCACGACCCTCGGCCTTCCCGTCGTCCGGGTCGTCCACGACGTCTGCGCGGTCGCGACGGTGGGAATCCTGCTCGCCGCCGTGGCGCTGGCCGGCGACGCGGGGTCGCGGCGGGAGATCACCCGTGCCGCCGGGCCATGGGCGCTCGCATGGGCGGCCAGCGCCGCGCTCACGCAGATCCTGACCCTCTCCGACCTACTGGGGCTGCCCGTCGGGGAGGCGCTGGGGTCGGGCTTCCTGCCCACCTTCAGCATCGAGGTCCCCCAAGGTCAGGCGTTCCTGCTTGTGACGCTGCTCGCCGTGGTCATCGCGGTGGCGACCACGCTGCCGGTCAGGACATGGGGCCGGGTCCTGCTGCTCGCTCTGGCGATCTTCGCAGTCCTGCCGCCCGCGTACGTCGGCCACTCGGCGTCGGCCGCGGATCACAACATCGCCGTCTCCAGCCTGATGCTGCACATCGCCGGGGTGACACTCTGGGTGGGCGGCTTGTTCGGGCTGGTCACCCAACTGCGCCGGTCGCAGGGACTGGCTCAGGCGGTGCGGCGCTTCAGCGCTCTGGCGCTCTGCTGCTTCGTCGCCGTCGGCGTCTCGGGCATGGTCAACGCCTGGATCCGGCTCGGCTCGCCGTCACAGGTCTGGCAGTCACGCTATGGCCTGCTCGTCCTCGGCAAGCTGGTCGCACTCGTGGCGCTCGGATGGTTCGGCTGGCGGCATCGCCGCACCACGATCGCCGCCCTGGAGACCACCACGACCGTTGAGATCGATGCGACCGCGCCGGAAAGCACCACGACGGTTGAGACCGATGCGGTCGCCGGGACCCTGCCCGGGTCACCACCTGCTCTAGCGACGGCGGGCACCCCGGCAGGGTCCCGGTCGTTCCTTCGGCTCGCGACAGGGGAGATCGGGGTGATGGCCTGCGCGATCGGGCTGGCGGTCGCGCTCTCGCGTACCCCGCCACCTCAGGAGGGGGCGCCACACGCCCAGCACGAGCTGCTCGGCTACTCCCTGCCTCCTTTCACGCCTTGGCGGCTTCTCACCGAGGTGCGGCTCGACCCCATCGTGATCCTCGCTGTGGTGGGCCTCGGGGTCGCGTACCTCGTCGGTGTTCGGCGCCTCGCCGGGGGTGGCGAGAGCTGGCCGCTGGGTCGTACGGTCGCCGCGCTGGCGGGTCTGCTCGTCCTGCTGTACGCCGCGGCGGGAGGCGTGTCCGCGTACGCACCGGCGATGTTCTCCATGCACGCGCTGCAGTACGCCATGCTCGGCACTTTCGGCCCCGCCTTGCTCGCCCTCGGGGCCCCGCTGGCGCCGTTCCAGGAAGCCACGCCGCTCGTCAGGCGAGCCGCGAACACCCCTGTGGCGGTGAAGTTGACCCACCCTCTGGTCGCGCTGGCCCTCTACGCCGTGCCCTACCTGCTGCTATACGTCACCGGTCTGTTCGAGCCCGCCCAGTCGAGCCTCGCCGTGCGGCTCGTCACCGAGATCGTCGTGGTGGTGACGGGCACGTGGTTCTTCTGCGTCGCGCTGGGCCTTGACCCGCTGCCGAGGGCCATCAGCCCGGTGGTCCGCACCCGCATGCTGATGGGCGCGCTGGCCGTACAGGCGTGGGTGACGCTGGTGTTCCTCGCGGGCCCGATCCAGGGGCAGGGCTGGTACGACGTGCTCGCCATCACATGGGTCCCAGACCGCGTGGCGGACCAGCAGGCCGGTGCCGCTCTAGGTGTCGGCCTGGCCGTCGTCACCATCGTGGCCCTGCTGGTGATCATGTTGGTCTGGCGGCGCGGCGCCCGGCGTCGCCTCCTGTCCCGCGACGCTTCCGCACAGGCGACCGCGGCGCGGCCATGACGACACGTAAAGTGACCACATGGTGCCGCCTCCGCTGCCGGGCCCGCTGGCCCATCTGGCCCCGATGCTCGACCGCTACGGCTACCTGGCCGTCGGGGCCCTCATCTTCCTCGAGGACTTCGGGATCCCCGTGCCCGGCGAGACCATTTTGATCGCCGCGTCGATCTACGCCGGGGCCGGACGGCTCGACATCTTTGCCGTGGCCGCCATCGCGCTGGTCGCCGCCGTCATCGGGGACAACGTCGGCTACCTCATCGGCCGCAGCGGCGGTCGTGCCCTGGTCCACCGCTACGGCCGCTTCGTGCTGCTCAACGAGAGGCGGTTCGGGGCGGCCGAGGAGTTCTTCCGCCGCCATGGCGCCCCGGTCATCACCGTGGCACGGTTCATCGACGGGCTTCGCCAGCTCAACGGCATCGTCGCCGGCACAACCGGCATGGATTGGCGCCGCTTCCTCACCTTCAACGCCGTCGGCGCGTTGCTGTGGGTCGGGTTGTGGACGACCGTGGGCTACCTGGCGGGGGCCAACATCAACGCGATCTACCACGAGCTGGTCCGCTACCAGACCTATCTGTTCTTCGCCGTGCTGGCCCTCGTCGTCCTGGTGGCCGTACGGCACGTGGTCCGCCGCAGGCGGTCACAGCCGCGATGACACCGGTTCCCTCGCAGGCCGGTCCGGCCGGGCTCGCGCGGCGGCTCGGCACCGGGGACGCCGTGGTGGTCGGCCTCGGCTCGATGATCGGCGCCGGGGTGTTCGTCGCCTACGGCCCCGCCGCGGCGGCGGCCGGCTCCGGGGTGCTGCCGGCCCTGGCGGTGGCGGCACTGGTGGCCTACTGCAACGCCACCTCCTCGGCGCGGCTCGCCGCCCGCTACCCTGCCTCCGGCGGCACCTACGTGTACGGCCGCGAGCGGCTGGGCGACTTCTGGGGGTACCTCGCGGGGTGGGGCTTCGTGGTCGGCAAGACCGCGAGCTGTGCGGCCATGGCGCTGACCGTCGGCGCGTACGTCTGGCCGGGGCGCGAGCACTTGGTCGCGGTGGCGGCCGTCGTCGCGCTCACGGCGGTGAACTACGCGGGAGTCCACAAGGCGGCGTGGCTGACCCGCGTGATCGTCGCCGTCGTGCTGGTGGTGCTGGCCGTGACCGTCGTGGCATGTCTGACGAGCGGCCGTGCCGATCTCGCCTCGCTGCGGCCGTTGGCCGGGGTCACGGCGGGTGGGGTGCTCCAAGCGGCCGGGCTGCTGTTCTTCGCGTTCGCCGGGTACGCGCGCATCGCCACCCTTGGCGAGGAGGTGCGGGACCCGGCGAGGACGATCCCGAAGGCCATCCCGCTCGCCCTCGGCCTCACGCTGGTCGTGTACGCCGCCGTGGCCGTCGCCGTGCTGGCCGTGCTCGGCCCGGAGCGCATCGCCCACTCCATCGCCCCCGTCGCGGACGCCGTGAGCGCCGCCGGAGCCGCACCTCTGGTGTCGGTGGTGAAGGCGGGGGCGGCGACGGCGGCTCTCGGGTCGCTGCTGGCGTTGATCCTCGGCGTCTCGCGCACGGTCCTGGCGATGGCCAGGGACGGCCACCTGCCGCGCGCGCTGGACGCGGTGCACCCGCGCTTCCGCGTGCCCCACCGTGCCGAGCTGTCCGTCGGCACGGTGGTCGCCGTGGTCGCCGCCCTGGCCGACGTGCGGGGCGCCATTGGGTTCTCGTCGTTCGGCGTGCTGGTCTACTACGCGGTCGCCAACGCCTCGGCCCTGACGCTGTCCGGCGAGGAGGGCCGCCCGCCCAGGGCCGTACCTCTCGCCGGGCTGGCCGGTTGCCTGCTGCTGGCCTTCAGCCTCCCGCTCCCGTCGACGCTCGCCGGGAGCGCGGTGCTGGCGGCCGGCGTGATCGCCTGGGCCGTGCGCAGGGCCGTCCAGGCGCGCTGACTAGAACAGCCAGTCGAGCAGGCCGGCGCTCTTGGTCTTCGTCGGGCTCGGGGCGGGCGCCTGTGTGGTCGGCGCGGGCGGCGGGGGTGCCGGGGACGAGGTCGACGGCGTCGCGGTCGGGTTGTCCTCGATCCGCGGCTCGTCCGGCTGCTGCGGGGTGCTGCTGGACCTCGGCGACGGCTCGGGCGACCGGACGCGGGTGTGCGTCGGCGACGGCCGGGCCGAGGGCTGGTGGGTGACCCGCGCCTGGGAGGTCGGCGACGCGGAGGTGGGCGTCTCGCTGGGCGACGCCGTCGTCTCCTCGGGCGTGACGGTCGGCTGGGTGGACGGGTCAGCCGGGAGGCTGTCCGTCGGGGCGGGCTCCTGCTGCCCCACCGGGGAGCAGTCGGCGGGGGCCGAGCACGCCGCCTCCGACCTGGAGCCGACCGAGGACGACACGATCCAGCCGCCCGCGACCGCGAGCACGACGATCGCGACCATGGCGAGGATGAGCCGCTTGTTCTGGCTGCCCTTCTCCTCCTCGAGGTCGTTCTCGCCGGTCCAGCCGGACCCGAGGAAGCCACGGGGTGGCTCGGCGTCGGGGTCGTGCTCCCCGTCGGGGACCCAGCCGCCGTCGTCCGGCCGCGCGTAACCCTCCGGCCGCTCGTAGTCCGCCGAGCCTTCGGGGCCCTCTGCGGGCGGCTGGTGATCGCCGTGGTCCTCGGGCCGATCTAACTCCGGCCGCTCGAACTCCGATGATTCGTCGCTCTGGGTGTGAGCGGGTTCGTGGCCGGGCGTCCATCCGTCGGACAGCACGTCGCCGCCCGGGCGCTCCGGCTCATTTGGCCACTCGATGCCCAAAGGACCGGTCTGCTTCAGAGGATCCTCTTCATGGGATCTCGGGGTGCCGTCGCGGTCCATACCGAACCTCTCTGCTTTGAATCCTGGCCGCGCATCTTCTTAGCAGTTCCGACAGCGGCTTGTCCGGAAACTTCACATTTTTTCCCAGGATTCGCAATACTCCCATGAGTCTCAAAGGCCACAGACCATGGTCGGGTGCCGAACCCGCAACGATTCCTGACATACCTGCCCGGCCGTCCGCGGGAAGGTGATTGAACGCCCGCGCGACTCACTCGGGCTCCCCGCTGGAATGAACGCCTCCCCCGGGATACCGTCCCGCCGCGCTCCGACGTACCTTGGTGATGAGTAGTCACTATGCGTATGGATGCGCAGGTGGCGGGCAGGGCCGAACGTCCCGCCGCGAGGCGTCGTAAGACTCTGTCGGGTCGCTCCGCCGTAACCCACTCTGGATGGAGATTCCCTGACAGGGAGGTTCACCATGCGGTCCTTGGCCAGGTGGACGATGAGGTGTTTTCGCCGGTACCGGTTCGACCACAACCCGTTACGTCGGCGCTCTGACCGGATCGAGACCGTCGCCGTGCTCATCACCTTGCTGGTCCTGGTCGCCTGCCTGTGGCCGGCAGTCCTGGCCGGTCGCATCGTCTACCAGCGTGGTGTCATGGCGGAACGGGCAGAGCCTGGCCTGCGGCAGCCGGTCACCGCCGTGCTGCTGGAGGACGCCGCCAGCACGACCGCGGTGTCGTCCCAGGGCACCGTCCTCGGCATCAAGGCCAAGGCCCGCTGGTACACGCCCACCGGCCGGATGCGGACCGAGGTCGTGTCCGTCCCCGCGCAGGCCAAGGCGGGTTCCACGCTGGAGCTGTGGGTCGACGGGTCAGGCCGTCCGACGACCGCGCCGCGCACGCACCCGCAGACGGTCGCCGACAGTGTCGTGGCCGGATTCGGCGTCATGGCCGGGGCCACGGGCGTGCTGTTCCTGAACCTCGCGGTCTTCCGCTGGATGCTGGACCGCCGCCGCTACGTGGACTGGGACAAGGCATGGACCTCCGCCCACGACCGGTGGCGGCGCCCCCGGCAGCCGTGAGCGGTGGCGGCCGAGCGTGATCGTGGCTGTGACGAGGAGGGAGCCATGAACGGACACGTGGTCGTGGGTGCCGACGGTTCGCCCCCCGCGCTGGCCGCCGTG
This sequence comes from Sphaerisporangium sp., assembly GCA_025964675.1. Taxonomy (GTDB): domain Bacteria; phylum Actinomycetota; class Actinomycetes; order Streptosporangiales; family Streptosporangiaceae; genus Sphaerisporangium. Next base: position 20,794 of record JAOPYI010000186.1, read on the forward strand.
CGCTGGGCCGCCGACGACGCGGTACGCCGCGACCGGCGCCTGCGCATAGTCCATGTCACCGAGCCATGGGTGTTCGACCAGCCGTTCACCACACCTCCCGGGTTTCAGGAGTCCCTCTCGGAACACTCGCGGGCCGTCCTCGCCGAGGCCACCAGGACCGCCCATGAGCGGGTCCCCGGGCTACAGGTCGAGACGGCGGCGCTCACCGGCAACGTGCGCAAGGAGCTGTTGAAGGAGGCGCGCGACGCCGAGGAGCTGGTGGTCGGCACCCGGGGGCTGGGCGGTTTCATGGGGCTCGTGCTGGGTTCGATCTCGATGGGCGTCGCCGGGCACGCGGACTGCCCGGTGGTCGTGGCCACGCACACGGAGGAGACCGTCCACGGGGAGATCGCCGTCGGCCACGACGGGTCGCCGGAGTCGGAGGCCGCGTTGGAGTACGCCTTCGAGGAGGCCAACCTTCGGGGAGCCCGGTTGCGAGCCGTCTACGCGTGGCAGCTGACCGCCTTCCTCCCGCTGTTCGCCAGCTACACCCCAGACCTCGAGAGGGTGTACGACATGGGCAAGCGCGCGGCGCAGGAGCAGCTTCTGCCATGGCGAGACAAGTATCCGCAGGTCGACGTGTACGACTCGGTGGTGCGCGCGCACCCGGTCGAGGCCCTGTCGGAGGCGTCGTCGAAGGCGGACCTGCTCGTGGTGGGCTCACGAGGCAGGAGTGGCCTCGGCTCGGCCATGCTGGGCTCTGTCAGCCACGGCGTTCTCCATCACGCGTACAGCCCGGTCGCGGTCGTGCGGTCAGGGAACCAGTCCTCGGCGACCGGGAACGGGAGCCACGGCACATGAAGCAGAACCTCCGGCTCGGCCACGTGGCCGGCATCGCCGTGGGAGCACACTGGTCCACGGTGATGATCGCCCTGCTGATCGGGGGAGTGCTGGCGAGCACGGTGCTGCCGCAGGCGGTCGCCGACCAGCCTCCGGCACGCTACTGGATCGTCGCCGCCGTGACGTCGATCGTCTTCCTCGGCTCGCTCCTGGGCCACGAGATCGCTCACGCGATCGTCGCCCGCCGCCGAGGGGTGCCGGTCAAGTCCATAACGCTGTGGCTGCTCGGCGGGGTCACCGAGTTCGCCGGGGAGACGAAGACGCCGAAGGACGAGTTCCAGGTCTCGGTGGCGGGCCCGCTGGTGAGCCTCCTTTTGGCGGGCGTCTTCTACGCGGTGGCCGTGTTCCTTAAGGGGCCCGCCCTGGTGGTCGCGGCCGTGCGGTGGCTCGCTCTGATGAACGCCGTGCTGGCCGTCTTCAACATGCTCCCCGGTTCCCCTCTGGACGGAGGCCGGGTGCTGCACGCGGCCCTGTGGCACAGGCACGGCGACCGGGCACGCGCCGACCGGGCCACCGCCAAGGCCGGGCAGGCGCTCGGCATGGCACTGATCGTGGTCGGAGGCATGGAGCTCATCCTTCTAGCGTGGACCGGCGGGCTGTGGATGATGTTGATCGGCTGGTTCCTGACCAGCGCCGCCCGTAGTGAGGGTCTGGTGCGGGCCGCGCACGAGGGGCTCAAAGGCTGGCGGGTACGGGATGTGATGACGACCTCGCCTGACCTGGCCCCCGCGTGGCAGGACATCGACGACTTCATATCCACCGTGGCGCTGCGCTCACGCCAGACCGTGTTTCCCGTCGTGGACTTCGCCGGTGAGCCGGCGGGGACGCTCTCCCTCGAAGCGCTGACGGCCATCCCTCCCGACCAGCGCCACGACAGGCGGATCTCGACGGTGGCGAAACGCCTGCCCCCCGACCGTCTCCTCTCTCCCGACGACGACGCCGCCAAGATCCTGGAGCGGCCCGCCTTCGGCGGCGAGCTGATGGCCGTGGTCGTGGACGCCGGGCACATCGTGGGCATGGTCACCACGGCCGACCTGACCCGAGCCCTCCAGCAGGCGGTCCTGCGCACGACCTCCACCAACCACGACAGCCAGCAGGACCACCCCGGCCGCCCCCTCCACGACTCCGGGAGCTGACCGCGTACACGTCTTCCCGGACGACCGGTGTCAGCACAGGCTGGCGAACCAGCGGCCGGCTTCGTTCCAGAAGCCGGTCTGGGCGAACCCGGCGCCACGGGCGAGATCGGGCAGATCGCTCGCGGAGACCGTCGCCCAGGCGAACCACTCCCCGGCCACCTCTCCCCGCCGGAGCCGCACCCACTCCACGCGGCTGGCCGTCTGCGGCGGACCGACCTCGGCGATCACAACGCCGCCCGGCCTCAGCAGCTCGCGTGCCCGCCGGAGAAGGGCGTCGGGATCACCGCCGATCCCGATGTTGCCGTCGGCGAGCAGCACCGTCCTCCACCGGCCGCTCCCCGGGACCTGGCCGAAGACGTCGCGGCAGAGGGCGAGGCCGCCGGCGTCGAGCGTGAGGTCTACGGCGTGCGGAGTGATGTCGATGCCGAGGGCGGCGATGCCACGCCTGGTCAGCTCGACGGTGAGCCGCCCGGGCCCCGATCCCACGTCCAGTACGGGAGCTACGCAGCGCGACAGCATCGCCTCGTCACCCCCCATCGGCCGGAGCCAGCGCGTGGAATCCAGGAGCCGGCACGTGCCGTCCGGGTGCTCGATCTCCACGCTCTTCCCCGTCAGGGACTCGGCGTACAGCTCTCCGATCAACGCAGGGCTCCCAGCGCCGCGAGGGCGGCGGCGAACCCGGATTCGGGAGCCTCCGCCGCGACCTCGATCGCATCCGCGACGGTGTCCACGTCCGTCAGGCAGGGCATCCGGGCGACGCTCAGCCCCGCGTCTTCAAGCCGTGCCAGCTGGGCTTCCCCGGTATGCGGCTCGGACATGGGCACCCCGAGCAGGAGGCCCGGGTCGGGAACGCGGAGCCCCAGCAGCCAGAATCCGCCGTCGGCCGCCGGTCCGAAGACGGCGTCGCACACGCCGAGCAGCGACAGGGCTGTGGAAAGCGTCTCGGCGCTGACCTGCGGGGTGTCCATGCCGATCAGCACGATCGGCGACGGCACGAGCCGGTAGGCGTCCTCGAAGGCCGCCGCGAGCCGCTCGTCCAGGCCCCGGCCGCGCTGCGGCAGCACCGTGAACACCTCTGGCACCCAGGGCCCTGGAGCCCCGTCCAGCGCCAGCACCCGGTGGACCGCCGGGACACGGGCAACCGTCCGCAGCGTGTCGTCGAGCGCCGCCGCGGCAAGCCGCGCGGCGTCCTCCGGAGTGAAGGGAGGGGTCAGCCTGGTCTTCACCTTGCCAGGCACGGGCTCCTTGGCGATCACCAGCACCTGACCCCGGCTCCGGCCCGTACGTGGCGCGACGCTCCAGGCCGGTCCGCGTAGGTGGCCGCTCACGCCCTGCCGCCTTGCTCGGCCATGACACGCCGCATGTCGCCGATCGCCCGCAGCGTCCCGCGTACCGTGCCCGTCACCTTGGAACGGCCCGCACGCGGGAGGTAGTCGACGTCGACCTCGCCGAGGCGCCACCCCTCGGCGGAGGCGCGCAGCACCATCTCCAGCGGGTAACCGAACCGCCGGTCGGTCAGGCCCAGCGCGAGCAGGCCGTCGCGCCTGGCCGCCCGCATCGGCCCGAGGTCGTGCAGGGGAACGCCGGTCCTGCGGCGAAGTCTCCCGGCCAGTACGGCGTTGCCGAGGCGCGCGTGCGGCGGCCATGACGCGTCCGCGTGGAGCACGCGGCGGCCGAGGACCAGGTCCGCCTCTCCCGTGAGAACCGGCTCGGTCACGCGCGGAAGCTGGCGGGGGTCGAGCGAGGCGTCACAGTCCATGAAGCAGACGACCTCCGCCGTCGCGGCGACCAGCCCCGCATGGCAGGCCGCGCCGAAACCGCGCCTTGGCTCGCTCACCACCAACGCGCCCAGCTCGGCCGCCACCCGAGCGGAACGGTCGGTGGAACCGTTGTCGACCACGATCGGGCGAAAGCCGTCCGGCATGCGTCCGAGCACCCACGGCAGAGCCGGCTCCTCGTCCAAGCAGGGGAGCACCACGTCGATCTCCATGGCTCCGACCGTAGATCAGCAAGGGCCGATCAACTCTTACAGTGTGATGACATACCCATGGGGAATGCGCAGCTCAGGCCTAGGGTGAGAAGGTGATCGCCTCCCCGCCCCGGATCGCGCCGGGACCCCCCTCCACGTCCGCGTTCGCCGGCGGGCGGCGATTACGGCGGGCGGTCGCGGCGTGGGCCGGCTTGATCGTTCTCTCCTTCGCGGTGGGGGCGGTTCTTGATCGGCTCGGCGTGCTGCCCATCGATCACCTGCCGCCGCTGCACGCCCACTTCCGCGTGCTCACGGTCACGCTGCTACCCGCCGGGGCGTTCGCGGCCGCCGCTGTGACCGCCCTGCCCGGCCTCCTCATGCGGGTAGGTTTCGGCCGCGCGCTCCTGCTGGCGTACGGCTGCGCACTGGCCTGGACGGTGTTGCTGGCCGTGTCGGGTGACGGGCTCGCCGCCCCCCTCACCCACCGAACCGAGTACCTCGCGGTGCTCCCCGCCGTCGGCGACGACCCCCTGGGCTGGCTGGCGTCCTTCACTGAGCGTCTCCCCGCCTATCCGACGCACGTCCGAGGGCATCCGCCTCTTCCCGTGCTGATCCTCTGGGGGCTCGCGCGGATCGGGTTGCCCGGGGCCTTCGCCGCGTCGGTGCTGGTCGTGGCCGTCGCCTGTTCCGCGACGGTGGCCATCGGGATCACCGTACGAACTCTCGCCGGGGAGGGCGCCGCGCGCCGCGCGCTGCCGTACCTCGCCCTCACTCCTTCGGCGGTCTGGATCGCCACCAGCATGGACGCGCTCTTCGCCGGGATCGGGGCGTGGGGCGTGGCACTGCTCGTGCTGGCGGCAGGAGGGCGGCGGCAGCGGATCGGGTGCGCCGTGGCGGCGGGAGTGCTGCTCGGGTCCGTGCCCTACCTGAGCTACGGGCTGGCGCCCTACCTTCTGGTTCCGGTGGTGGCGGGGATGCTGGCACGCGTACCACGCGCGACCGTGCTGGCGGCGCTGGGCGGCGCGGTGGCGGTGTCGGCCGCTTTCGTCCTCGGAGGGTTCCTCTGGCCCGAAGGGGTGCTTGCCACGCACGCCGAGTGGGCGGCCGATCCGGGTGCGGCGCGTCCGTACCTGTACTTCGTGGTCGCCGACCTGGGAGTCCTCGCGCTGTTGACCGGTCCGGCCACAGCGGCCGGGCTGGTACGGCTCGACTCCCGGCCGATGAGGGCGCTGGTGGGCGCCGCCCTGGTCGCCGTGCTGGCGCTCGACCTCAGCGGCGTGACCCGTGGGGAGGTGGAGCGCATCTGGGTGCCCTACGCCCTGTGGATCGGCCTGGCCGCCGGCATGGCGCCTGGGCGGCGCTGGCTCGCCGCCCAGGCGATCACGGGACTGCTGCTCCAGTCGCTGGTGCTGTCCCCGTGGTGAGCGGGCGGGGGAGCGTCGCCCGTTCAGCCGGCCGGGGACGTCGTGCGTCCAAGTGGGCGCTGAGTCAGCTCGGCGGCGTCGCGCGTCAGCCGAGTGGCGCGGTGGCGAACTCCTTCATGCCGTCGGCGAATCCGATCGCCGAGCGGAATCCCAGCTCGCGGGCCGCCCGATCTGGAGTGGCCACGATGTGCCGCACGTCGCCGAGGCGGTACTCACCGGTCACGACCGGTTCTGGGCCGTTCCGCTCGCGCGCGAGAGCCTGCGCCATCTCGCCGATCGTGTGCGGCCCGCCGCTCGCGACGTTGTACGCGGTGAGCGTCCCGGGGGCCGTACGCGCCTCGGCGGCCACGACATTGGCCTGCGCGACGTCGCGCACGTGGACGAAGTCCCGCCGCTGCCGGCCGTCCTCGAACACCCGGGGTGCCCGTCCGGCCTCCAGGGCCGAGCGGAAGATCGCCGCGACCCCCGAGTAAGGCGTGTCCCTGGGCATCCTTGGGCCGTACACGTTGTGGTAGCGCAGGGCGACCGCCACCCCTCCGGTCTCCCGCGCCCAGTTGGCCGCCAGATGCTCCTGGGCGAGCTTGGTCGAGGCGTACGCGTTGCGCGGGTCCAGTGGCGCGTCCTCGCCGATCGTGGCGCAGGCCAGCTCCGAGCCGCATTGCGGGCAGCGAGGCTCGAACACGCCGGCGGCCAGATCCTCCTCGGCGCGAGGGCCCGGTCGCACCCGGCCGTGCACGCCGCAGTCGTAGGCGCCCTCGCCGTACACGACCATGGAGGAGGCGAGCACGAGGCGGGTCACCCGGCTGCTCGCCATCGCCGCCAGCAGCACCGCGGTGCCGTACACGTTGACGGAGGCATAGCTCGGCAGGTCCGCGACGTCCACCCCGAGCCCGACCTTGGCCGCCTGATGCACCACCAGGTCCACGCCGCTGAGCGCGCTGTTCACCAGCGGGGGGTCGCGCACGTCGCCGGTGACGCCGTGTCGTGTCTCGCGGAGGTCGAGGCCCACCACCTCGTGCCCGGCGGCTCGAAGAGCTTCGACCACGTGACTTCCGATGAACCCGGCCGCGCCGGTGACCAGTGCTTTCACCCTGCCGAGGCTAGTCACGGCGCGCCCGCCCCGCCCGGCACACCGGGTGGATGTCCGCAGGACGTAAGAACTCCGCTTAGGAGAAGGCTCCGACGGTTCAGCTCTCGCGGAACCGGAGCAGCAGCATCGCCGCGTCGTCGTGCAGCGGCGCGTCGACGTGGGCCACCAGGTCGAGCCGGAGCGCTTCGAGTGCCGCCTCGGGGTCGTCGTCCTTCAGCAGGAAGACGCGGTCCATGAGGGGGTAGAAACGGCCCGCGCGGTCACGGGCCTCGATCACCCCGTCGGTGTACAGCAGGATCTGGTCACCGGGCCCGAAGGCGACCTGGTGAGGGTTCGGGCCCTCCACCTCGAGGACGGCCAGGCCGAGCGGCGGTGCGGTATCCACGGGCTCGGCAAGCGTGATCTCGCCTTCGGCGTGCAGGATCAGCGGCGGCGGATGGCCGTAGTTCAGCAGGGTGAGCTTCCCGCCGGGGTCGGCGTCGACCAGGATGGCCGTGACGAACTCCTCGCCCGAGAGCCGCCGGTTGAGCGCCTTCTCGAGCCGGCCGCTGACACCGCGAAGGTCGGGCTCGTCGTGGGCCGCCTCGCGGAACGCGCCGAGGACCAGCGCCGCCGTCTCAACCGCTTCCAGCCCCTTGCCTTGCACGTCGCCGACGATGGCGCGTACCCCGCCTGGGCCGGTGACGACCTCGTACAGGTCGCCGCCGATGCGCGCCTCGGCGTTGGCCGAGGTGTAGGACACGGCCGCACGAAGATGGCCCGCCCGTCGCGGGACCGGTCGGAGCAGCACCCGCTGCGCCACCTCGGCGACCGAGCGCACGCTCGCCAGCTCGCGCTCGCTCCGCTGCCGCCCCACGGTGGCGAGGATGCTGGCCGCGGTGACCCCGACGATCGAGATCAGGCCCATGTTGCTCTGCCGGTCTCCGAGGACGTCGTTGTAGAGGGCAAGGACCAGCGACAGGACCAGCGCCACGATGCCGATCGTCACCGTGCGGCGCACGCCGCCCACCAGGCTGGCGAACGCCGGGCCGACGGCCAGCAGGGAAAGGTAACCGAGATCGGGGCCCCTGAAGACGTCGACCGCCGTCACGACGGCCAGCGACGCGAAGGGCAGCGCTCCCATGAGCCGCTGTGTTGTGTGATTCACCTGGGTCATAGGCGCTCCGGGGCCGTCAGGGTGGGCTGCGGATAAGCCGGCCGACGGCGCTCCTGAGCGATGCGTTGACCAGAAAGAACACCGATGACCATAAAAGGGGATGACTCCCACCATTCCCCGCCTACGCGAGCAAGCACTTGAACGACCTCACAGCACCAACGAACTGGACGCTTCCAAGCGTCTGAAAGCCGGACCGAGCCTGCCCGAGCGTGATTAGAGCCGGGAGGTCTCTGAAGGCCTCATGAATCGAATCTTACTCTGGGATGAGCCAACTGGGACCGATTCGATATGGGTCTTCGACTTTCCGCTCCTGGCCTAACTCAGAAAACCCCCGAATAACCCAATAGATCGAAATATCGGGATGAGGGGTAATCGAGGCGAGGGTGGCCGGGTGAAAGGATCTGGCGCGGCCTTCGATGAAGGCCGTCTCACGCCTCGGATCGTTCGTGGGAGACGTGCTTCAGCTGCAGCTCGTCGAGAAGGGTCTGCGTCGCCGCGGCGATGGTCTCCACGGCCCGCTCGAAGGCCTCCGCGTTGCGCGCGGACGGCGCCCGGAACCCCGAGATCTTCCGGACGTACTGCAGCGCGGCGGCGCGTACGTCGTCATCGGTGACATCGGTGGTGTAGGGCTCACGAAGGGTTTTGATACTTCGGCACATGACAGGACGGTACGTCATGCCGGCCGGGCGAGGGGGCGACGACCTCCTGACGGGTGGGCTGGTGGAGGTGCCGGTCGCCTGGTGACGGCCATCGAGCTGTGGATCATCGGGCAAAGTCCCGGCCAAACGGCGTTACCCGGCAGGTGAGGCCGGGGATGGGCACTACGTCCCTGACTCACGGAGGCCGTAATGGCGCAGAAATCGACCGTTGCCTCGGATGGCAGGACGCGCGGCCAGGCTGCGAAGCCCCGGCGTCCCGTCGCCTCGGAAGACACGACACGAACCCGCGCGGAGGCCCGGAGGCCGGAGGTGACGCTGCCGGTGATCGGCAAGGTCGTCCTGCCGCCGCCGGACCGGCTCGCGTTCTACGCCGCGCTGGGCCTGCTGACCGCCTTCGAGATCATCGAGTGGCCACTCGCCCTGGTCATCGGGCTCGGTCACTTCCTCGCCGAGCAGCATTTCTCCCGCGCCCTGACGGGAGTGGGCCAGGCCGCGGAAGCGGCGTAGGCCGATCGATCACGCGGCCCGCTGAACACAGAGGAGGGCCCAGCACATGGGGAGATCGACCATCTGCCGTTACATCGTGGCCGGTGTCCTCGCGGGTGCGGCGGGGACGACCGCTCTCTATATGGTGACCTACCTCGACCAGGCGGTACGCGGCCGTCCGTCGAGCACGCTGCCGGAGCAGACCGCCGAGAAGCTCGCGGGGAAGGTCGGGCTCGGCTTCGGGGAGGGACACCGCGCCGAGAGCCGCAAGCAGGGCGTCGGTGGCCTTCTGGGCATCGCGACGGGTGTGGGGCTGGGCGCGGCCTATGGCGCACTGCGCCTCAAGGTGCGAAATATCCCTCTATCGGCGGCGGGGGTAGGCCTCGGGCTGGTGGCGACGGTGGCGGCCGACACGCCGATGACGGCCCTGGGCCTGACCGATCCGCGCACCTGGGGCATGGCCGGGTGGCTGTCCGACCTGGTGCCCCACGTTATCTATGGACTGGTCACCGTTTACGCCTTCCAGATGATGGCCGAGCAGGATCCCGGAGAAAAGTCTGGGGGTGCGGCGGTCCGGCCCTCAGGATGATCCGCTAACACTGAATAGAGCAAACGCCAGGTATGGATATCGGACAGCCATCGGGTCCGGTTGTCGCTCAGCTAATTCGGGTACATGGCTCGTAACCCGCCCGAATTAGGACAAAGGGGTCATAGTAATGACTTTCAATCCTTTGGAGCAGCCGGGAATCCCGCTGGACCAGCAACTGCGCAACTGGCGGGAGCTCAACGTCCCCCAGCTCGATCCGGACCACTCCGATCCCTACACCCGCTGCCGGGTCATCGCCATGAACGGCATCGAGGTCGAAGCGATCATGTTCAGCCACCACTTCACACGGCGCTGTCCGGACCTGGAGGTGCGCCGGCAGCTGGCAGAGGTGCGCTACATCGAGCAACAGCAGCAGAAGGCCGTCAACTGGCTGCTTCCTGGGCTGGCGTCCGTGCTCGAGACCACCATCGCCTACGAGCAGGTGGCCGTCGACCTCACCGCCTGGGTCGCGCGGATGGAGCCGGACCCGTACCTCAAGCAGGCGTTCGAGTTCGGCGTGCTCGAGGACTTCGACCACCTCTACAGGTACGCCAACCTGTACGAGCTGATCGAGCACCGCAAGGCCGAGAAGATCGTCGACGCGCTGACCGAGGTCATGCCGGGACGGCCGACTCCTCTGCACCACCGGCATCCGATCGACAACGTCCGGGATCACTACGACAAGGACACGACCAGTCCGATCTCCAAGCTCCACACACTCACGATCATGGCCGCCGAGCAGCAGACCATGAACTTCTACATGAACGTCGGCCCCGAGTACATGGAGCAGATCGCCCGGCAGCTCTACCAGGAGATCGGGCTCATCGAGGAGGAGCACGTCACCCACTACGAGTCGCTGCTCGACCCGGGCGAGACGTGGTGGGAGCAGCTGGTCAACCATGAGTACAACGAGTGCTATCTCTACTACTCGTTCATGGAGACCGAGTCGGACTCGCGGCTGAAGGCCATGTGGGAGCTTCACCTCGCCATGGAGCTGGAGCACCTGCGCATCGCCTGCGACCTGATGCGCCGTCACGACGGCCGGGAGCCCGCGGAGATCCTCGCGTCCCAGTTCCCCACGCCGGTGACCTTCGAGCCCAACAAGGCCTACCTGCGCGAGCTCATCGCCACGCAGCTCGACATGACCACGCTGGGGACCGGGTACGTGCGCGAGGCGCATGAGCGGTTCCAGCGCTTCCAGGAGAGACTCCACGGTGGCGAGGTGCCACCCAGCGAAGAGGTGCTGGCCGAGACGAAGGCGAAGTTCGGAAAGGACTACCGGCTGGAGACCGAGGGCCCGCACCCGTTGCCGAGCATGCGCGCCACCTGACAGATGATGTTGTGCGCGGCCCCCGAGGGTGCCGCGCACAACGCCGCCGAGATCAGCTCTTCTTGCCCATGGCGTGACGGATCACGTCGCGGACCCGGTCCATGATGGCGATCGGCGTGCCGACCAGGAGGTTCTTCGTCGCCGACTCCACCCCGGGATGCGGATGCGTCGGTGCCAGCGCCTCCGCCGCCTTGACCCCGAGCGCCATGGTGTGGCGCTCAGACTCGCTGGTCTCCCTGACGAGCCGGGTGAACTCGTAGCGCTCCTCCGCACGGGCGTGCTCTTCCACGGCTATGCGCAGCTTCCGCAGGTGAGAGTCGAACGACGGGTCCTGCGTACCCCGCTCCTCCATCAGCGTGAGCAGTTGCTTGGCTTCGTTCTCCTCCCGCAGCCGTTCTTCCACGATGGCGTCTCCGCCGTCGAGCACGCGCCTGGCGTACGGGTGGACGATCTCTTCCTCGGCCGTCTCGTGCACGGCCAGCAGGCGTACGAGACGCTCGAAGGCCTCCGCCCGCGCCTCGCCGACAGCCCGCTCGACATCGTCGAACATGTCCCTGATCATGGCGTGCTGGCGGATCAGCAGCCCTACCACATCGTTCTCGTCCATCAGTTCCGGCATCGTCTTGCTGTCTGCCATGGCACTCCCCCTGATGTGCTCGCAGTTCCGTCCACGGTGAGGCCGGCAGCCGCTCGTGCGGTGGCTGCCGGCCATGCCCCGGCGTGGTGGTGACCTCGGTCTACTTGGTGCTGTCGGCCAGGTCGACGAGCGCGGTGGCGGCACGGAAGTATTTGTTGCGGCCGAGATCGCCGACCGTGTTGATCCGGAACGCCTCCTTGAGGAGCTTGGCGTCGCCATCGCTCACCCCTGCAAGCGCGGACACGGGGGCCTTGATAAGTTCCGCGAGGCTCTTGTCCTCGTATTCTCTGTCCAGAAGTTTGGACAAATCCGCGATAGTCGCCATAGATCCCCCAGTGAAGTCGCCGCCCGGACCGGAGTGTCGGGCACTGAAAGACTTTCCCCGTGGGGATATGTGACACGGATATCTACCGACAAGACCGGGTAAAAGAGCCGCGGGCGGGGGCACGGCCGTATCCCGCCTGGCTCAGCTCGTCAGCGTGGAAGAGTGATCACAAGCGGATTTCCAGCAACTGCCCCGGCCAATCGCCCACCATGAACGGCTCCGTCCTGGTGAAGCCCTGGGCTTCGTAGTACTTGACCAGACGGCCGTCGCCGCCGGCGTAGCAGTCGACCCGCAGCAGCGACACGCCGAGCTCGACGGCCTCCTGCCTGGCCCGCCGCAGCAGCGCGGCCCCGACCCCGTGCCCGGCGTACGCCCGATCGATCACCAGCGCCTGCACGTACAGCTCAGTCTCGGCGGCGGGCGCGATGTAGGACATCGGCGGCCCGATCACGACGCATCCGGCGGGCCGGCCGTCGACCTCGGCGATACGCATGCCACCGGAGCCGGCGTGGGAGGTGACCAGCTCGACACGGGCCGGGTCGGCCGAGAAAGGCCGGCTGCCCCACTGTCCCGTACGGCCACGCTCGGCCAGCCACGCCACGGCGCTGTCGTACATCGCCAG
>JAOPYI010000205.1 GCA_025964675.1 Sphaerisporangium sp.
CGCGGCGTCGTCGACCCGGACCGGCTGGTGCTGGCCGGCGCCTCGTGGGGCGGCTACCTCACGCTCCTCGGCCTGGGCACCCAGCCCAAGATGTGGGCGGCGGGCATCGCGACGGTGCCGATCGCCGACCATCTGGCCGCCTACGAGGAGGAGACCGAGGCGCTGCGCGCCTACCACCGGGCACTGCTCGGCGGCTCTCCCGCCGAACAGCCGGAGCGCTACAAGAACTGCTCGCCGATCACCTATGTCGACCAGGTCGAGGCCCCACTGCTGATCCTGGCCGGGGAGAACGACCCGCGCTGCCCGATCGGGCAGATCGAGACGTACGTGTCCCGGCTCGCCGAGCGCGCTCATGATCACGAGGTGTACCGCTACGACGCGGGCCACGGCTCGCTGGTCGTCTCCGAGCGCATCGCGCAGATGTCGGCCCAGCTGGACTTCGCCCGCAAGCACGTGAAGACGGAGGCCTGACCCTCTTACGGAGTCGCCGGATCATCGGGCGCGGAGGACCACGATCGCCATGTCGTCCGCGCTCGGCTCGGGGGCGAAGTCCTGTACGGCACGGCGGATCCGCTCGGCGACCGCCCGCGCCGACAGATCCACGCACTCGGCGAGCAGCTTGGCCAGACCCCCGTCGTCGTCGAGCAGGTGGCCGTTCCGGCGTCGCTCGGTCACCCCGTCGGTCACCGCGAGAAGGACGTCGCCGACGTCGAGGTGGACGAGCTCCGCCTTGAAGGCCGCCTCGGGGAAGACGCCCAGCAGGGACTGGGAGGTCACCACGGTCTCCACGACGCCGCTGGGCCGTAGCCGAAGCGCCTCGGGATGACCGGCGGAGACCACCCACACGTCCAGCCCGGTCGGCACCGGCGTGATCTCCCCGTGCAGCAGGGTCAGGAACCTGGCCCGCTCGCCCTCCTCCAGGATCGCCTGGTTGAGGCGGTCGAGGACGGCGGCCACGCCGTACCCCTCCCTGGAGAGCAGGCGCTGGGTGTGCCGGGCCAGGCCGGTGACCGCGGCGGCCTCGGGGCCGGTCCCGCAGACGTCGCCCACCGCGAACCGCCAGGAGTCGTCTCCCGCCGCGAACAGGTCGTAGAAGTCACCGCCGACCTCGTTGGTCTCTCCCGCGGGCTCGTAGACCACGGCGGAGTCGAGCCCGGGGATCTCGCCGGGCTCGTTCGGGGGCAGCAGGCTGCGCTGCAGCGCCCGGTTGGCCGCCGCCTGGGTGGCGTAGAGCCGGGCGTTGTCCATGGCGAGGGCCGCCCGGCGTCCGATGTCCTCGGCGTACTGGAAAATGTCCTCGGGGAACCGGTCGGGCCGTCCCAGGCACATCGTCCCCAGCACCCGCCCGCGCGCGAGGAGCGGGATCACCAGCATCTGGGAGTCGCCGAGCTGCGTCGAACCGCCGGCCTGCGGGATCTGGACCGCGGCGAGCTCCTCGGCCAGCTCGTCGATGCGCCGCTCGTCGGTGTGCCACAGGTAGGCCGGGCGCTGCGGTCCGCCGCCGTCGGTCCAGGTGTAGACGGCGCACCAGGTGGCCAGCCGGGGCACCACGATCTGCGAGATGATCGCGGGCACCATGTCCGGGTTGAGGGTTCCGGCGAGCAGATCGCTGGCGTCGGCGAGGAAACCCATCCAGATCGGCCCGCGGCTCGGCTCCTCCGTGGACGACTCGGAGACCGTCCGTCCCGCGAATTCGGGCAATCGGAGCCTGGCCCAGTGGGTGCGGTGCTGCCCGGCGAAGGTGACACCCCACTCCTCCACCGGAATGCTGGGACCGCTGGGGCTTTTTTCCGGGGCGCTGTTCTGGCGCACCTCAATCCGGAGACCGTCGCCCAGATGGCTCCAGACGACCTCGAACGGCAGGTCGACGACCTGCGACGCCAGCTCTCCCACCAGGCGATCCGCCACTGTCAGCACGGACACGGCGGCCCAGGCGGTCAGCACCTCATTGGTGAACCGCCTGGCGGCAGAGACAGCCGTGTCTCCTGGGGCGAATGTCGCAGCCAGGACGGCTCGGGGAGCATTGGTCACTGTTCCGTGACTACCACACATCCCGGTGTCATGGGGTGATTCGAAGGCGGGACTACAAGTTGCGCACCGTGACAGACTGGGGTGACTCACGGCTGCGCCCCCGCGAGTCAAGGAGGTCTTATGACCACGGCCAACACCGTGCCCGACGTCGAGGAGCGACGTTACAGCGAGTCGGATCTGCAACCGATCCTTCAGACGCTCATCACCTGGCGCGACGGTGACTTCCGTCGCCGGGTTCCGCATGCCCCACCGGGGATTCTCAGCGAGATCCGCCTGCTGCTCAACGAGGTCGCCGACCGTCGCGAGCACCTGGCCAACGAGCTCCACCGCGTCCGCCGCGAGGTGGTTAAGGAGGGCCGGTTCGGCGAACGCCTAACCGCCGGTCCAGGCGTGGGTTCCTGGGCCGAGAGCGTCGATTCGGTGAACTCTCTGATCGATGCCCTGGTGGGTCCGGTCAGCGGCGCGGCGGACGTCATCGACGCCGTGGCCAAGGGAGATCTGTCACGCAGGATCGACCTCGACCGCAGCGCCAGGGGCGAGGTGCGCCGCCTCGGCAAGGCGATCAACGGCATGGTCGACCAGCTCTCCCTCTTCACCTCCGAGGTGACGCGGGTGGCGCGTGAGGTCGGCACCGAGGGCCGCCTGGGCGGCCGGGCCAATGTGCGGGGCATGTCCGGCAGCTGGCGTGATCTGACAGTGGCTGTCAACACCATGTCCAGCCGCGTCTCCGCGCAGGTCCGCGACATCGCGCTGGTGACGACTGCGGTCGCGAGGGGCGATCTGAGCCGCAAGGTCACCGTCGACGCCGTCGGCGAGATGTTCGAGCTGAAGAACACCGTCAACACCATGGTCGACCAGCTTCTGGCGTTCGCCGAGGAGGTCACCCGCGTCGCCCGCGAGGTCGGCACCGAGGGCCAGCTCGGCGGCCAGGCCCGCGTGCCGAACGTCGCCGGCACCTGGAAGGACCTCACCGACAACGTCAACTCAATGGCTAACAACCTGACCAGCCAGGTACGCAACATCGCCCAGGTCACCACAGCGGTGGCCCAGGGCGACCTGACCAAGAAGATCGACGTCGACGCCCGGGGCGAGATCCTCGAGCTGAAGACCACGATCAACACGATGGTGGACCAGCTCTCCTCGTTCGCGGCCGAAGTGACCCGCGTCGCCCGCGAGGTCGGCAGCGAGGGCAGGCTCGGCGGTCAGGCCGAGGTCGAGGGCGTCTCCGGCACCTGGAAGCGGCTCACCGAGAACGTCAACGAGCTGGCGGGCAACCTCACCCGGCAGGTGCGGGCCATCGCCGAGGTGACCAGCGCGGTGACCTCCGGAGACCTCACCCGCTCGATCACCGTCGACGCCTCCGGCGAGGTGGCCGAGCTCAAGGACAACATCAACTCCATGGTGAAGTCGCTCAGGGAGACCACCCGGGCCAACCAGGAGCAGGACTGGCTGAAGACCAACCTTGCCCGGATTGCCGGGCTCATGCAGGGCCACCGCGACCTCGCGATGGTCGCCGAGCTGGTCATGAACGAGCTGGCGCCGCTGGTCTCCGCCCAGCACGGCACCTTCCTGCTCGCCGAGGACACCGCGGGCGGCACCGAGCTGGGCCTGGTCGGCAGCTACGGCCACCAGGAGGTGTCCCGCCGGTACGCCCTGGGCGACTCGCTTGTCGGCCAGGCCGCGCTCGCCAAGCGCACCATCCTGGTCGAGGACGTCCCCTCCGGCTACCTCACCATCTCGTCCAGCCTCGGCGAGGCGGGCCCGGTCAACCTCATCATGCTGCCGATCGTCGTCGAGGACCAGGTACTCGGCGTGATCGAGCTGGCCAGCCTCAACAGGTTCACGCAGACCCACCGCGACTTCCTCGAGCAGCTCGTGGAGACCATCGGCGTCAACGTCAACACAATCGTCGCCAACGCCCGTACCGACGCTCTGCTCACCGAGTCGCAACGGCTCGCGACCGAGCTGCAGGTCGGCCAGGAGGAGCTCCAGCGGTCCAACGCCGAACTGGAGGAGAAGGCCGAGCTGCTGGCCCAGCAGAACCGCGACATCGAGACCAAGAACATCGAGATCGAGCAGGCCCGCCAGGAGCTGGAGGACCGCGCCCAGCAGCTCGCGCTCGCCTCGAAGTACAAGAGCGAGTTCCTCGCGAACATGAGCCACGAGCTGCGCACCCCGCTCAACTCCCTGCTCATCCTCGCCCAGCTCCTCGCGCAGAACCCCGCGCGCAACCTCACCGCCAAGCAGGTGGAGTACGCCAACGTCATCCACTCGGCGGGCACCGACCTGCTCCAGCTCATCAACGACATCCTCGACCTGTCCAAGATCGAGGCCGGCAAGATGGACCTCACCCTGGAGCCGTTCCACATCCGGCAGCTCCTGGACTACGTCGAGGCGACGTTCCGGCCGCTCACCACCGAGAAGGGGCTGCGGTTCGACGTCGAGGTGGGCTCCAACGTCCCCACCCAGCTCCTGATGGACGAACAGCGGCTCCGGCAGGTCCTGCGCAACCTGCTCTCCAACGCGGTGAAGTTCACCGAGGCCGGTTCCGTCGAGCTCCGCGTCGAGCGGGCCGGCGTGATTGATCTGCCGGACGGTCCCAAGCAGGACGCCCTCGCCTTCCACGTCGTCGACACCGGCATCGGGATCGCCGAGGAGAACCTCTCGCAGATCTTCGACGCCTTCCAGCAGGCCGACGGCACCACGAGCCGCAAGTACGGCGGCACCGGCCTCGGCCTCTCCATCAGCCGCGAGATCGCCACGCTGTTCAACGGCGAGATCCGCGCGGTGAGCACCCTCGGCGAGGGCAGCACGTTCAGCCTCTACGTGCCGATGACCCACTTCTCCGGGAAGCTGGCCCCGCCGGCCTCCCCCGGCATCTCCATCGGGACGCACGTCTTCGACGCGGAGCCCTCCGAGGCGGTGGAGATGCCGGTGCCCGTCCCGGCCCTCCCCGGTGAGGAGGGACGCCGCCTGCTGGTCGTCGAGTCCCGGCCCAACGGACTGCTGTCCCAGCTGGCGCAGAGCGTGGTGGGCGATCTGTCAGAGACCCACGGGCCGGTACGGGTCACCACCGCGAGCAATCCGGAGAGCGCCCTGGCCGCGCTGATCCGCGACGGCTACCACTGCATCGTGCTAGACCTCGGCATGCCCCACGACGCGGCGGCGGAGTTCCTGCGAAGGCTCGACGAGGACAGCGTCCTGCGCTCCCTGCCGGTGCTCGCCCACCACACCCGCAAGCTCACCCGTCCGCAGGAGAACCTCCTCCAGGGACGGTCCCGCACCCAGCCGCTGGAGCGCCTGCCCAGCCTGGACGAGCTGCGCGAGCGCATCACGCTGCACCTGTCGGCCGAGGGTCCCGGCGACGTGCTGCCCCTCGTACAGGCGAGCCCGGACGAGGCCTCCCGTGACGTCGAGAAGGTCGACAGCGTGCTCCTCGGGCGCAAGGTGCTGGTGATCGACGACGACGTGCGCAACGTCTTCGCGCTGACGAACATCCTCGAGCTGCACGGCATGCAGGTGCTCTACGCCGAGAACGGCCGCAAGGGCATCGAGGTGCTCATGCGCAACGAGGACGTCGACCTCGTCCTGATGGACATCATGATGCCCGAGATGGATGGGTACGCCGCCACGGCAGCCATCCGCGACATGCCGCGCTTCGTCAACCTGCCGATCATCGCGGTCACCGCCAAGGCGATGCAAGGCGACCGTGAGAAGACCCTCTCCTCCGGCGCCAGCGACTACGTCACCAAGCCCGTCGACGCCGAGGAACTCATCGACCGCATGCAACGCTGGCTGGAGCTGTGACCATCTAGAACCGCCTACGCGGGGCTGACCGTTCCATCCCGCGCCGGTACGGCGAGGCGTGGAACGTGCGTGTCGGCGGTCACAAGGGCCAGGATGATGGATTTGTGCGTCTTGAGGGCACCGGCGGGTGAAATGCATCGCGACTCGGTGGTGGATCGGTGTCCGAGGTGGGCCCGTGGCTCCGACGTCTCTGGTGAGAGGCACCGAAAAAGGTGCCGGCAGAGAGGACAGATCGTGAAGTACATGATCTTGACCTACGGGTCGCAGCAGGACTACGACGGCATGGCTGGGAAGGCCACCGACAAGCCGGCCTGGTCCGCGGAGGACTTCGCGGCGATGGGCGCGTTCATGGAGAGGTTCAACATGGACCTGGAGGAGTCCGGCGAGCTCGTTGAGACGCGAGCTCTCGCCGCTCCGGTCCACACCAGACGACTCGGGTCGCAGGGCGGTGCTCCGGTCGTGACGGACGGGCCGTATGCCGAAACCCAGGAGGTCCTGGCCGGCTACTGGATCGTGGAGTGTGAGAGCTTCGATAGGGCGACCGAGATCGCCGCCCGGTTCGGGAACTGCCCGGCTCCGGACCATGTCGCCGCAAGGGCCTATGCGGACATACGGCCGATCGCGGAATCCCGGGCCGAGCTGGAGCTCTGATCGGCTTCGTGTCTGACGCCGAGGTCGAGGACCTGCTGCGCCGGCTGGCGCCGCAGGTCCTCGGCGCGGTGGTACGGCGTTACGGGCATTTCGACACCGCCGAGGACGCCGCACAAGAGGCGCTCCTCGCGGCCGCCATGCAGTGGCCGAAAGAGGGCGTCCCCGACAATCCGCGAGGCTGGCTGATCACGGTCGCCTCGCGCAGGCTGACCGACCTGCTGCGCAGCGAGCAGGCCCGCCAACGCCGTGAAGAAACCGTCGCCAGGCGGATACCGCCCGGCCAATGGCTGGCGCCCGCCGCCGACAGGCCGGCATCGGAGTCTGACGACACGCTCATCCTGCTGTTCATGTGCTGCCACCCCTCGCTGTCGCCCGCATCGCAGATCGCGCTCACCCTGCGGGCGGTCGGCGGCTTGAGCACCGCGGAGATCGGCCGTGCGTTCCTCCTGCCCGAGGCGACCATGACCCGGCGCATCAGCCGGGCCAAGCAGCGTGTCAGGGACAGCGGCATTCCGTTCGGCCTGCCCCCGGGCTCGGAGCGCACCGAACAGCTCGGCGTGGTTCTCCACGTGCTCTACCTGATCTTCAACGAGGGCTACGCCAGTACGTCAGGGCCGAGCCTGCACCGCGGTGAACTATCGGCCGAAGCGATCCGGCTGGCCCGCATGGTCCACCGGCTGCTGCCCGATGACGGCGAGGTGACGGGGCTGCTTGCGCTGATGTTGCTCACCGACGCGCGCCGAGCGGCGCGCACCGGGCCGGATGGCGGGTTGATCCCGATGGCTGAGCAGAATCGAAGCCTCTGGAACGCCGGCTACATCGCTGAAGGCGTGGCGCTCATCACCGACGCGCTTCCCCGGGGAACAATCGGCCCGTACCAGCTCCAGGCAGCGATCGCCGCGATCCACGACGAGGCGCCAAACGCCGAGGCGACCGACTGGCCACAGATCACGGCACTCTATGAGCTGCTGATGCGGATCTCCGGAAACCCAGTGGTGACGCTGAATCACGCCGTCGCGGTCGCCATGGCCCGAGGCGCGCACGCGGGGCTCGACCTGCTCGAAAAGCTCGAGGCCGACGAGCGGATCGCCGGAGACCACCGGCTCCACGCGGTTCGTGCGCACCTGCTGGAGATGGC
>JAOPYI010000224.1 GCA_025964675.1 Sphaerisporangium sp.
CTCCGCGGCGGCCGAACACCAGCCCGGCCGCGAAGTCGACGAGCGGCTTGGCGTCCGCGTCGGACAGGGCGGTGAGGTCCATCACCACGGGCAGCCCCTTGCGGAAGAAGTGCCCCACGTAGAGAACCTCGTTGTAGTCCTGCGGCCGCAGTGTCCTCAGCAGGCTCATGTCCGGCCGGGGACCCGATGAGGCCCTCGTGAACTCATGATCTCCAGGACCGCTGGTCCCTCCGGGGTCTGCCACGCCGCAGACGTTAACACTCAAAGATCACCTGTCGGGTGGGTACGGCGTAAAACCCCTCGAAGAGGTGCAGTGACTACGACTTGGGTCCTTCAGGTGCACTAGTCCCTAACGGCGTTCACGTACGCCCGTACACCCCCCGAGCGCGTCCGCGAACGCCGTCAGGGCCGCGGCCCCCGCGAAGGCATCGGCGTCCCCCTCACTGAGCGAGCGGGACCCCTGCTCGCGACGTCAGCGGGCGTCCCACTCGGCGAGGATCCGCGCCTCCTTGTCAGGCGCGATGCCGTGCCGCCGCCAGCTGGGGAGACGCTTCTCCAGGGCGGCGTGGTCTTGATCCTTCAGCCAGTCCCACGTGTCTCGCACGGTCTCGGTGACCGGACGGCAGCGCAGCCCCGCCGCCTCGGCCTTCCCGGTGGAGACTTCCCACGCGGCCGCCCCCTCGGGACTGACGGGGATCCACAGGGGCAGCTCGGTCCACGTCTCCACTCCGCGATCGAGCAAGAATCGATCCTCCACCCAGACCAGCTCGGCGTTCGAGCCGGTGGCCTCGACGCAGTCGGCCAGCCACCGGCCGTAGGTGGAGTTCCCGGAGGGCCCCGTGGTGAGGAAGCGGTCGTTCACCCCCTTGGCGGCCTGGTCGAGGGTGAACGTCGCGATGTCACGGGCGTCGATGAGCTGCATGGGAAGATCGGGGTGGCCGGGGGCCAGGACCCGGCCGCCGCGGGCGATGCTGCGCAGCCATGAGGGCAGCCGGCCGACGTTCTCCCAGGGACCGAGGATCAGCCCCGGCTGCATGATCAGTGCGTTGCCGTCGAAGTACCGCTCCACCGCCCGCTCGCAGCCGGCCTTCAGCGCGCCGTAGTCGCCGTCGTCAGGGCCCGCGTCGGGGGAGCAGTCCCACAGCGGCGAGGACTCGTCGACACGCTTGGCCGGCCATTCGGAGACGGCGGAGACGCTCGAGATGAACGCGTACGTGCCGGCGCGTCCCGACAGCGAGCGAGCCGAGTCGGCGACCACCCGCGGCGTGAAGCCGCACACGTCCACGACGGCGTCCCACTCGCCGGCCGCCGCCAGCGCCTCGAGGTCGGCGGGGACCTCGCGGTCGCCACGGACGGCCGTCACCCCGGGCAGGTCTTCTCCCGACCTGCCTCTGTTGAAGGTCGTCACCTCATGGCCCTGCCGCAGGGCCTCCTCCACGATGGCTCTGCCGAGGAACACCGAACCACCGATCACCAGAATTCTCATGGCGACCACTCTTGACCTGCGGAGCGTTTCCGCCGAGGGCTTTCACGGTCAGCGGATCCGCTAGGAGCGGACGCCCGCGCCCGTCAGCTTGGGCAGGCGGCCACGGGGGTGAACCCCTCCCGGTCCAGCACGTGCACGCGGGCGGCGCCGATGTCGAAGTAGAGGCCCACAAGCTGCAGCCGCCCCGAACGCTCCAGCTCCGCCACCGATGGATACGTCCGCAGGTTGTCGAGCTGCTGCGCGACGTTGACCCGGCAGAGCCGGTCGAGCGGGCCCTCGTCCTCGCCCCCGCTGTCGGAAAGGATGTACCGGGCGAGAGTGTGGTCGCCGTGGCGAAGCCAGCGTCCGAGCCCCGGCAGCCGGCCTGTCTTCTCCCCGGCGCTGAGCAGGGCCGCCATGGCCCCGCACCGTGAGTGGCCGCAGACCGTGACGGTCGTGACGCTGAGAACGGTGGTGGCGTATTCGATGGCCGCCACCACGGAGTCGTCGGGGGGCGACGCGCCGTGCCTCGGCACGAGGTTGCCGATGTTGCGCACCGTGAACAGGTCGCCGGGGCCGCTCGCGGTGATCAGGCTGGGCACCACACGGGAGTCGGCGCAGGTGATGAACAGGTGGGAGGTCTCCTGCGTGCGTGCCATGCGGGTGAGGAACGGCCGGACCAGAGGCGCCGTAAGCCGCTGGAAGTCGACGGCGCCCGCCAGCAGGTCGGGTACGGCGCCCTCCTGCTCGGGCTCAGCCCGGGAGGGCACCCAGACGCCCTGCTGGCGCACCGGGATGGTGGACAGGGGACCGCCTCGCCGGTAGGCCCGGGGGAGCCACCAGCGCTCGGGCGCCCGTGGCGGCGTCTTGGACGTGGAGACCCGCGTCCCGCTGGCGGCCGAGGTGTACCACTCGTCGTGGATCTCGTCGATGGCGATCGACCCGCCGGTGCGCTCGTGCTCCAGGCGCCAGCCGTGCAGGGCCTCGAAGGCGGCGTTGTCCAGGAAATCGACGTTGAGGTCGAGGTCGACCGCTGCGCCCGCCGGGATCGCCCGCAGGTTGTCGATGAGGCGCGGCACCCCGACGAACGTCAGCGACCCGGTCACCACGACATGCCAGCGATCGTCCGGCTCGAGACGGACCTGGACGGACACCCTGGTGAGACGGCGCAGGGCGAACAGCGCCGCCAGGCCGAGGCCGACCAGCACCCCCTCTGCCAGGCCGATCACGACCACGGCGCCCATCGTGAGAACGTAGATCGGAAGCTCACCGTGCCCGTGCAGGCCGCGCACGGTGCCGAGGTTGACCATGCGGGCGCCTATGAAGACGAGAAGGGCGGCGAGGGCCTCCAGCGGGATCATCCCGACGATCCAGCTGAAGCAGACGGCGAACAGCAGCACCCAGACGCCGTGCAGGATGGTGGACCACCGGCTGCGCCCCCCGGCCCTGATGTTCGTCGTGGTGCGGACGATCACCCCGGCGACCGGCAGCCCGCCGAGGGCCCCGGACACCAGGTTGGCGACGCCCTGCCCGGTCAGCTCGCGGTCGAGGTCCGCGCGCGGCCCTTCGTGCAGCCGGTCGGCCGCCACCGAGCACAGCAGGGACTCCACCCCGGCGAGGAGCGCGACCAGCAGCACGGCGCCGGCGATGCCGTGCCAGTCGCCCCTCGGCAGGACGGGTGTCGCCCAGTCGCTGAAGCCCTTGGTCAGGTCGGCGCGGGCGACGTCCCAGCCGAGCAGCCCTGCCGTCAGCGCCGCGATCGTCAGCGCGGCCAGCGGGGCGGGCACCGCGTTCAGGCGCGGCAGGCGGGGCCACAGCAGCAGCACCGCGATCGTCAGCAGTCCGACCGCCACAGCGTGGTTGTGGTTGTGCACGATCTGGTCCGGCAGCTCGATGAGGTTCTCCACGGCCGACTTCTCGGGCTGCCCGCCGAGCACCACGTGGAGCTGAGAGAGGGCGATCACCACGCCGACGCCCGCCAGCATGCCGTGGACGACCGCGGGAGAGACGGCGAGCGCCGTCCTCGCGACCTTGAACGCGCCGAGCACGACCTGCAGCACGCCGGCGATGAGCGTGATGGTGCAGGTGGCGCGCCAGCCGTACGTCCGCACGAGCTCGGCCACGACGAGGGCGAGCCCGGCCGCGGGGCCGCTGACCTGCACGGCCGATCCGCCGAGCGGTCCGGCCACGAGGCCGCCGACGGCGGCGGCGACAAGGCCCGCGATGAGCGGCGCCCCGCACGTCACCGCGATGGCGAGAGAGAGCGGCACGGCGACCAGGAAGACCACCAGCGAGGCCGGGAGGTCATGCCGGAGCACCGCGACGATACGCTCGGTGCTGAAGCGGCTACGTTGCGTGTCCCCAGTCATGAGCCGACCATACGACGCGACGGCCTTTTGATTAAGGCTTTGGCCGCCGCGTTTTACATCTGTCGGGACAACACTGGTGGATTAGCGGTAATAGTCGGGATAGTCGGTGTCGGCCGGGCGGCGGTGACCGCCGCGGGAGGGGGACGCCTGCGACGACTGGGTCGACTGGTCGTCTCCGGCTCCCGCTGCGCCACTCGTGCCGTTGCCGTAGAGCTCACCGTAGGACGGCCAGCTTCCACCGGCGTTCTGACCGGGCTGCGTCCAGGCCGAGGACGTGGGCCCCGACGTGGGATACCGGTCGGACTCGTAGCCGCTGTAGTCCTGGCCCTGCTCGTCGCCTCGGGGTGAGGGCGGCAGGTCGCGCCCGGCGGGCGTCTCGAACCCGGAGACCGCGCGCGACGGCCCCGTGTGCAGCCCGCCCGAGGGGGTGTTTCCCGAGTCGGAGTCGTCGATCGTCGCCCAGCCCGGGCGCACCTCGTAGGAAGGCGCGGACGGCGCCGGGGGGTAGGGCGACTCGGCGGTGTAGCCCTCGCGGGTGGCGTACCCGTCGTAGCTGGGCAGCTGGTAGTCCGACGCCTTCCAGGTCTCCTTGGACGAACTCGAGGGCGGGGCGGGCTCGTCGAGGATGTCGTAGGAGCCGGTCGCCGGATAGGCGGGCTGCGCAGGCCAGGACCCTCCGGCAGGGAAGTCACCCGTCGCCGAGGGGGGCACGGAGCCGAGGGGGTCGTACGGGAACGAGCCCGTGCCCCGGGAGGTGCCGGGTGCGCGCGGCGTCTCGTACGAACCCGACGAAGAGCGTCCGGCGTCGAAGGGACCCGTTGGCGTGCGCTCCGCGGGCCCGGTGGAACGGGACCCACTGGAAGCGGAGCCCGTGGACAGCGGATCGTTCGCGAGCGACCCGGTCTGAAGGGGGCCGCCGAGAAGGGGGCCTGTGGTGAGAGGACCGCCGGACAGAGGGTCGGACTGCTGCGGGGCGCGGCCCCCAGCGAACGGGCCCGTGACGGCGCTGCTCGCGTCGGCGCGGATCGGATCGGGACGGCCTGTGACGGCGCGGCCGGAATCCGTGCGACCGGTGTCGGAGCGCCCGGAACCGCTGGAGCCGCCGCGCCGGGGATCGGCACGCCCGGGGTCGCCCCCGGAGTCTGAGCGCCGCCTGGGCTTCGCGCGCACGGCGTCGGCGATGCCGAGCGGGTCGTTGGGGTCGGGCCGGGAGCCGCGACGGCTCCGCGAGGACGGCTGCGAGGTGCCGATCGCGCCCAGCACGTCGGCGGCGGACGCGGCGGCCACGGGGGCCGGCGCCTGTGGGAGGGGGGCGGAGAAGGTCACGGTGCGCTCGGCCGCTGAGGCGGCGGAGGAAGGCGTGCTGTTCCGCGCGGGCTCCACCAGGTCGGCGAGCCCGGCCGGCCGGGCGGGAAGGTGCCCCTGCACGGTGGTGGCGTTCGCGTCGGCCTCTTCCTTGTCCTTCGCCGGGGTGGCCTTGGCGGAGGACGGCCTCGGGTTCGAGGGAGAGGAGACGTCGGGCCGGCTCGCTCCCACGCGCGCCGCTATGGTGCCGCCGAAGGCGCCGTCGTCGGCACGGACCCGGGACCAGTAGTCGTCGTCGTAGTCGTCCGCGTCGCCCCACTCGTCGACGCCTCGGCGCCCACGCGAGGAGGCGGCCTGCTTGCCACGGGGCGCGGGGCGCCCGCCGGGCCGCCCCGCCGGCCGGGACGCGGGCCTGCCATTGCCCGGGCGCAACCGGGCGGTCGCGCGCTCGGGCTCCTGGAAGGCGTCGAAGCCCTCGGGAAAGCTCTCGAAGAACGTCTCTTCGGCCGGACGTCCTGGGCGTTTGGCGTTCGGGTCATCCGCCTGCTGCGCCATCTTGCGCAGCCGCTCGGGAGGCAGGTTGCTCTCCCGGCGGTTCATCGACCGCATGCCGAGCGCCACGACCACCAGGACGAGGAGCACGACGGCGACGAGGCCAAAAATGACCGCAATCATTGCACCACCTTCATGGCCATGGCCTTCCAGTGGCGCTGGTGAGATCGCGCGGCCATCGACGCGACCTTCCCCCTTTGACCACCTGCGCTCAGGGATTGCATCTGATTCTGTCCGACCACTATGACCGTTGTCACACCCTACGAGAAGATCTGGTATCCACAACTACCTTCGGTGCTCAGCATGTCACTCGATGTGGGGCGCCGAGAGGCGTCCTCGATCGATGGTGTGCTCGGCGATCTTCTCGAGCGTCTTTCGGAGGGTGGCGCCCCCCTTGAGATCGAGCGTCGCGTTGAGCGCGTAGACACTGAAACGATAGGTGTCATCCGGACGGCACGGGGGCGTATAGCCCACCTTGCCGGCCGACGTGATGCCTTGCAGAGCGCCCCTTGGCACGCTGTTCTGGGCGAGCTCGGTGGTGAGGGGGTCGATGTTGAAAAGCACCCAGTGCACCTCCGCCGCTCCTTGCGCGTTGTTGGCGTCGACCACCAGGGCGATCGACTTCGTCTGCTTCTGCGGCACACCCGACCACCGCAGCGGCGGGTTCCCGACCTTTCCCGTACACGAGTAGTCGGCCGGAAGGGGAGCCCCGTCGCGGAAGCGCGGGCTGGACACGCTCAGCCCGTCCAGCGACCTGTCGGTGGGCGAACCCACACCCATGATCCCGCAGCCCGTGGACGTCGCCGCGAGGAGAGCCGCGACCACAGCCACGTGCCCGCTGCGCCCCGTGCGCCCAGCGCGCACGGATTTTCTCGGCTGCCCCATGCCCGCTGATGCTACGCGGATCTGGAGGGTGTGCTGACCCCATCGCCCGAATGGGCCGCGCCGGGATGCCCCCGAATCAGCCACGATCGGGGCACGGACCTGGCGGAGCCGGACACCCGCGTGAGCTCCTCCGTGCTCGGCCCGGTGGAAGTCTTTCACGAGGGCAGGCGGCTCGACATCGGGGGCGGCGGCTCCGCGCGTTCCTCGCGTTGCCGCTGCTCAACCCCGGTCGCACGGTGCCTTTCGGCCGCCCGGTCTCCCAGGTGTGGGTGACCGATCCGCCGAGCGGTGCCGGTAACGCCTGCAGGCCCTCGTCTCCCGCCTGAGAGCGTCTCTGGGAGCGGTCTGGTGTCCGCGGACGCGCCAGGTTACCGGTTGGTTATATCTCCGGATCAGGTGGACGCCACCCGTTTCACCCGCCTTGTCGCCGACGGGCGGAAGGCTCTGGCACGCGGCGACGCCGGTGAGGCCGAACGAATCAGCGGGGACGACGAGGGGGTCGTCTCAGTGAATGGTGTGCTGGGGTGATGTGGAGCTGGAGGGATGGTCGCGGTGTCTGTGGTCTCGGCGATCTAGCTAGGCTGGTAGCGTGACTGCTCCCCTGCGTGACCCTGCTCACCGGGTATCGCGTCGCGCGATCACACTGTGGCTGACGGAGGCACTGTTCGGTTTCCTCCTTCTCGTCGGGGGGTCGGCTCTGGTGGCCTCGTGGATCGCCGCTTCCGGCTGGTCGTGGGTGCCGACATGGATCTCCGATCACATCTGGTGGCTGCCGGTGGTGATCGCCGTGGTGGAGCTTCCCTTTGTGGTCATCGAGCCGCTGTGGCGTTACGCCGTCCACCGGTGGGAGCTCTCCGGAGACGTCGTCTACGCGCGTTCCGGGTGGTTCAGCCGCCAGTGGGTCTTCGTCCCCGTCAGCCGGATCCAGACGGTCGACAAGGAGCAGGGCTGGTTCGAACGCCTCCTTGGCCTCGCCACCGTCGAGATCCGCACGGCGTCGTACGCCGGTTCCTCGTCCATCAAGGGCCTGGACGCCGGTGTGGCCGCCCGGCTTGCCGAAGACCTGGCCCACCGCGCACACCAGCTCAGGGACGACGCGACATGACCGAGGACTCCGGCGCCTCCGACCGGCCGGAGCCATCCACCGGTTCCTCCGGAGTGCCCGATCCGTCCGGTTTTCTGGGAGGTGCGGGGGGACATACCTCCGGTGGGCCGCAACAGCCGGGTGGCGCGGTCTGGGTTCCGCCGTCGCGGCTCAGCCCACTGGTGTTGCTGATCGACCCGGTGCGCATGCTGCCCTCACTCTTCCTGCCGCTGGTGGGCGTGCTGTTCGTAGGCGGCTTCTCGCCGTCGTCGTTCGTCTGGGCGGCGCTGGGCATCGTGGGCTCGGTCGGGTACACCGCCGTGCGCTGGGCCACCTTCACCTACCAGGTCATCGATGACCGGCTGGAGCTCACGCGGTCACTGGTCAGCCGTTCGGTCAGGACGATTCCCCTCGACCGCATCAGAGGTGTGGACGTCACGACGCCGCCCCTGCACCGCCTGTTCGGCCTCGCCGTCGTACGCATCGACACGGGTGCGAGCGGCGGCGGCAAGCAAGAAGGCGAGCTGGACGGCCTGCCCCTCCCCGAGGCCGACCGATTGCGGGAGACCCTCCTGCGCCGCAGCGAGGCAGCTCGTCACGACCCCGCCCACATCGCGACCGTGGGAGGCGGCTCCAGGCCAGAGCACGGGCCCGCCGCCGCGCACACCTCCGCTGCCCCCGTGGAGGAGCGGGTCTACGTACGGGTGCCCTGGCAGTGGCTCCTGTACGGTCCGCTGTCCGGCGCGTTCCTCCTCGCACCGTTCGCCCTGCTGGGTGGTGCCGTCGGACTGGCCTTCCAGTGGGGAAGCCAGTTCGGTCTCAGCGAGAAAGTCGCCATCACCGCCGGAGAGTGGCTGTGGCAACGGCCGATCCTGCTCATCCTCGTCGGCATCATGCTCCTGCTGGCGATGCCCGTGGCGGGCGGTGTCATGTACGCCGTGTTCAACTGGAACTTCACGCTCCGCAGGCGCGGTTCATCCCTCGTCGCCGAGCGCGGGCTGATCACACGACGCAGCGTGGCGCTGGAGCACCGCAGGATCCGAGGCTACGAGATCGCGGACGGAGTTCTGGAGCGGCGGGCCCACGTCGTGCGGCTCTGGGCGATCGTGACCGGCCTCGGCGACTCCCGGACCAGGGGCCAGCTGCTGCCCGTCACCCCGCGACACTTCGCGACGAAGGTGGCGGCCGAGGCCATCGGACCGTTCGAGGCCCAGCTCAGGCCCCATCCGGCACGGGCACGGCAGAGACGGCTCTTCCGCGCCGTTGCCCCGGGGATCACGGTGGCTGCGGCCTCCTTCCTGCTCGGCTGGGCCTGGATCGGTCTGCTGGCGCTGGTGATGGCGGTCCTGGGCGTCCCGCTCGGGCTGGACCGCTACCGCTCCCTGGGTCATGCCTACGACGGTGCCCGGCTGTCGGTCCGTTCAGGGTCGCTGCCCCGGTCGCAGGCGGTGGTGGAGAGGCGGGCCGTGGTCGGCTGGACGGTCCGCCAGACCTGGTTCCAGCGGCGCTCGCGAGTGCTCACCGTGATCGCGGGTGTCGGCGCGGGCAGCGGTGGTTACGCCGCGATCGACACAGGCGAGGAGCAAGGAGTGCGCTTCGCCGCCGAAGTCACCCCTGACTGGATGGCACCGTTCCTGACCGGTACGGACAACGCGCCGTCGGCCACTCGGAACTGACGGTGCGCAGTCGATCACAGGGAACTGACGTCGCTTTTGCGGGTCGCCGGGCTTGAAATCGCGCCATGTCACCGCGAACCCGCATCGCTCGCCCCTGATCGCCTAACCGGGAGTTCGCGTGATCGTCCGTTTGTGCTCGGGGCGTGGACGATCACGCGGTGGGGTCGACGACGGGTGTCAGGTGCGCGTACGCCGCTGCCGCGCGGTCCTGACTAGTCCTGGCGGCGGGCTCCGAACATGATCTCGTCCCAGGTCGGGACCGAGGCGCGGCGGCCACGGCCCGCCTTGCGTGCCGGTCGCGCAGGCTTGGGCACGGGCGGCGGCCCGACCGTGGGCTCGGTCGCCTTGGGTTCCTTTTCGGGCCTGTCGGCCTGATCGGCCTTCTCGGGCTCAGCGGTCGCCGCGGGCCGGTCCGCCTCGCCGCTCGTACGGGCGGCGGGTACGGCCACCCCCTCTTCGGCGTCCGCCTTCTTGGCGGCCGGAGCCTTCTTCGCCGGGGAAGGGGCCGCGGCCGGGCGTACGGACGGGGGCGGCCCGGGCCGTGACGCCTTCCGGTCGGAGGGCGCGGCGGCGGGCCGGTCGGCCGTCGTGTCCTCGCTCGCCGGGGCCTTCGCCATCCGCTGCTCGTCGGCCGGCGGCTGTGTGACCTTGGCCTCGGATGCGGGTGCCTTCTTGGCTTCCGCGTCGGGCGTGGCCGTTGGAGCCGCCGCCACCTCGGCTACGGGGTCCACAGCGCCCGTCATCTGAGGCTCAGGCACGGAGGTGGTCTCGGCCTGGGCGGCGGCCTCGGACACCGGAATCCGGGCCGCCGTCTCCGCTGACGTCGATGCCGGCGGCGTGGTGGGTGTACGTCCCGCCTCGCTCACCTGGCCAGTGGGGGCACTGAGGGCGGCCTCGTCCGACGCGGTCGGCCCGGAACCGGGCGATCCGGGCGAGGTCACCGGCGCAGCCGGTGCGGAGGCGGCGGCCTCCACCGTGGTAGCGGGGGCAGCCGCCTCAACCGTGGCAGCCGGGGCGGGCCTGGCGTCTGCCGACTGGTACTCGGGCGTGACGGGCTCGGGGGAGTGGTGGGCCGCGGGCTCGAAGGTGGGCTGCGGGGCACGTTCGTACGTCTGATGTACGGCGGGCTCGAACGTGGGACGGGCGGCGCGCTCTCCCGTGGACCTGCCAGGTGAGACCTCAGCCGCGGGCCTGCCGGCGTCGGCGGGGAAGGACTCGGTTGCCTGCCTGGCGGCATGAGTGGGCAGGGGCTCGGCCGCCGGCCTGCCGGTCTCGGAGGGCTTGGCCGGGCGCAGCGGCGCCGGCTCCTGGCGGAAGGCGGCGGGCTCCGCGGGTGCGGGCAGGTCGCCAACGGCGGGAAGGTGGGGTCGCCCGGGGTCCGGCTGGTTGCGCGCGACGGGGTCGTGGCGCGGGGGCTCGTACTGGTTCCTGGCGGCGGGCTCGTACTGCGCGGGCTCCGGCCGGTTTCTCCCGGTGGGCTCGTATCGCCCAAGCTCGGGCTGGCCCCAGGCGACGGGCTCATGGCGCGTGGGCTCGGGCTGGGTCCTCGCCGTGGGCTCGTGGCGTACGACGCCGGGCAGCGTCGTGGGAGCGTCGACGGGGATCGTCGGCACGGGGGCGAGCTTGGCGGCGAGCCTCGGCACGAACGGCGTCACCGTGGAGTCCTCGGCCGGTTCGACGTACTCGGCGGCGGAGAGGCGCATCGCCTCGTCGTCGTAGGGGGTGACATGGCGGCGCCTGAGGTCGAACAGCCACTCGGCGTGGCGCGTGTGACCGTTCCACACGAAGCCCAGCTTGATGCGCCAAAGGCCGTCGTCGCGCTTGCAGGAGTCCCAGTCGATCTCGTCGCTGGGGACGCCGCGGCGACTCAGCCGCTCGGTAACCAGCTCACCCAGGGTGGGCCCCGGAGTCGACTCTCCGGGCAGGCGTACGGCGACACGCTGTGCCTGTTGCGCGGTGTACTCGCGTTCCTGCAGGACGGGTCCCTCGAACCAGCGGACACGCTCCACCGGAATACCCGCGGTGGCGGCGATCTCCTCCGCGGTCTCCCCCGCACGGATGCGGGCCTGGATCTCCTTGGGGCGCAACGGACTCTCCACTTCGATCTCGTACTGGCCGAGACGGGAGAAGTTGCCGCGGACCGCCGCTCGGAGCCGTTCGTCGACGGGAAGCGTGAACCGTGTACCCCGGCCGGCCGTAGCCAACACGAGATATGTGCCGTCCTCGCTCACCGCGACGAGTCGGAGCTCCTGCATGCGAGTCCCTTCGTCGTCGTGCTCAATCTTCCCCCGGACCCTTGAGTCTCTCGCGTGAGCCGGTTGCCTGCCAGCACCGTACCCGGCATGTCCGAACATCGCCTTCCTGGGAGACGCGGGAAGCGATGTGAGGCGGCTATATATGTGGCTTTCACCCTATCTATCGGCTGCTCGATATGCAGCAAACGGGTTAGGCGTCCTGGACGGATTCTCGCGAATGGCGCCCGCCGCCGCCTTCCACTTCACCCAAGAGGCCTGAGAAAGCCTCGGAAGTGTGACGACGCCCCGCCAGGTCAGCCCAGCACGACGTCCAGGTAGTCGTTGGAGAACAGGCGCCGAGGGTCGAGTTCGTCGCGCAGCGCCACGAAGTCACCGAACCGTGGATACACCGTGGACAGGTAGGCCGCGTCGCGGGTGTGCAGCTTGCCCCAGTGGGGGCGCCCGGAGAGCCGGGTCATGATCTCTTCGACCCCCTCGAAGTACGCCGGGTTGGGGGTGGGCCGGTAGATGTGGCAGGCGATGTAGGCGGAAGCCCTGCCGTACGCGGTGGACAGCCACGCGTCGCTCGCGGGGGTGACCCGTACCTCGATCGGGAACGTGATCCGCCAGTCGTTCAGCTCGAGCAGGTCACGCGTCTCGCGCAGCGCCTGGCCGAGGCTCTCGCGGGGGATGGCGTACTCCATCTCAAGGAAGCGCACGTTCCGCACGCTGGTGAAGACCTTGTACGCCTTGTCCGTGTGCGTGGAAGGAGTGAGCGCGCTCGCGGAGATGCCGTTGAGGGTGGGGATGGCGCCGGGGAAGCGTCCGCCGACCGCGCAGAGGGCGCCGAAGAGGGTGTTCTCCAGGAAGACGTCGTCGAGCCAGCGCCTGAAGGCTCCCGGCGGCGCGGCAGGGCCGGGGGATCGGTTGTTGCGCTTGGTCAGGCAGGTGTCGGTGTGCGGCAGCCAGAAGAAGTCCAGGTGTTCGTTCTCGCTCGTGATCTCCTCCAGCGAGGAGAGGATCTCGCTGAGGGCCATCGGCCGCCTGACGCTGCGCAGCAGGAAGGACGGCTCGACCCTGAAGGTCACGGCGGTGAGGATGCCGAGCGCGCCGAGCCCGACCCGGGCGGCGTCGAACAGCTCGCCCTGCGACACCGTGGTGGTCGAACCGTCGGCGAGGACCATCTCCAGCTCGGTGACCTGGTCGGCGAGCCCACCGACCTCCCGTCCCGTGCCGTGGGTGCCCGTCTGGATGGCGCCCGCCACGGTCTGCTCGGTGATGTCGCCCATGTTGGCGAGCGCCAGCCCGCGCCGGTCCAGCTCCTCGTTGAGTACGCGCAGCGTGGTGCCGGCCGCGACCCGTACCCGGCCGTCGCCGGCCTCCTGGACACCGGTCAGGGCGTCCGGCCGCAGCAGAATGCCGTCGGTGAGGGCGACCCCGGTGAAGGAGTGCCCGGTGCCGGCCATGCGGACCCGCAGTCCCCGCGCGGCGGCGTCCCGTACGGCTGACGCCACCTGTTCGGCCGAGGAGGGGGCGCGGATCTCGGCGGGCGTGCTGGACTGGTTTCCCGCCCAGTTCCTGAAGACGGCCTTCATGGTCGAGCACGATAATCACGAACCGGGCGGATGGCCAGAGGATGTGAACAAGGCTCATGATTCGCGGGCCGCGAACCCGACAGACGTTCAGCGTTGGCCGCGCGATCACGTCGCGGTGGAAGGGGCCTCCGAGGAGCCGATCTCGGGGGTGCGCAGCCAGGTGTTGCCACCGACGCCGATCGCCACCGCCAGCAGCGCGCACACGAACGAGAACCCGTACGCGTTCGACGCGCCGAACGAGTCGGTCAGCCGCCCGCCTGCCCACGCGCCGATCGCCACGCCGAACCCGACGGCGGTGGAGATCCACGACATCCCCTCGGTCAGCAGGTGGCCGGGGACCAGCCGTTCGATGAGCGCGTAGCCCGTGATGATCGTCGGGGAGATCGCGAGACCGGCGAAGAACAGGGCGACGGCCATGATCTTCGTGTCCGCGACGAGCAGGATCGGGGTCAGCCCGGCCGCGAACACGGTGAGGCCCCGCACGAACCGGTGGCGCAGCGAGATCGTCCACTGGCGGAAGCCGTACCACAGGCCCGAGACCATGCTGCCGCTCGCGAACGACCCGAGCAGCAGCCCCGCCGCGGCCTTGACGCCGTGGTCCTCGGCGAAGGCGACCGTGATCAGGTCGACCGAGCCGAACACCGCGCCCATCGCCAGGAACACGCAGGACAGCAGCGCGACGCCCGGGATCATGATCGGGCTGCCGGACTGCTCCATCGCCGGCCGTGCGGGCGGCTCGGTTTTCCGTTGCAGCGCGAAAGCCACCGTGCCCGCGACGGTGAAGACGAGCGCGAGTATCAGCCCGGCGTACAGGTTCACCAGGGTGGTGAGGCCGGTCACCAGGGCGGGCCCGGCGACGAAGATCACCTCGTCGGCCACGGACTCGAAGGAGAACGCCGTGTGGAGCTTCGCCGAGCTGCCGAGGATGTGCGACCAGCGGGCCCTGACCATCGACCCGAGCGAGGTGGCGGCCCCGCCTACGACCACCCCGGAGACGAACAGCGTCCAGATCGGTGCGCCGGACGCGGCGCAGAGGATCATCGCGGCCAGCGCGGCGCCGTGCAGCAGCACGAACGGAACCAGTACTCTGGCCTGGCCGAATCTGTCCACCAGCCGCCCGGACAGCGGGGCGGCTACCGCGTAGGCGATGGCGACGGTCGCCGAGATCGCCCCAGCGGTGGCGTACGAGCCGGTGAGGGCCGAGATGAGCAGGACGATGCCGATCCCGAGCATCGACATCGGCATCCGCCCGATGAACCCGGTGATGACGAACCCTTTGGTGCCAGGCATGCTGAAGAGCCCTCTATACGGCCCGACTACCATCTCGCCCCTTTCGCGCACCCCCGGCACGCGTCGAACCATCCCCTTTTACCCTTGCGCACCCTTCAGTTCCGCGGCAAGTGATTTTCGGGCAACGTACACGAATCAGGATTCGCGGGGCTAACGTGGGTCAAGTGTCCCACCGTCCCCGGCTCGTGCCGTCGCGCGCCGTCATGGCGGGGCTCGCGCTCCTCATCGTCCTCGGCGCGGCGGCCGGTGGCGCGTTTCTGATCACCCGGGACCCGGCAGCCGGCCGGCCCGCCGTGGCGCGCACGCCCCTCGCGGACATCCGGAACCTGACCGCTCCTGTGTCCCCCTTCCCGGCTCTGACCCCGTCCCCGTCTCAGA
This sequence comes from Sphaerisporangium sp., assembly GCA_025964675.1. Taxonomy (GTDB): domain Bacteria; phylum Actinomycetota; class Actinomycetes; order Streptosporangiales; family Streptosporangiaceae; genus Sphaerisporangium. The sequence continues at coordinate 14,834 of JAOPYI010000224.1, forward strand.
CGGGGAGCCCGGCGAGTGTTCCCGCGCGGCACGAGACGGCCCCCACGCCACCCAGGCTGATCGCCATCGCCCGCAAGCCGGTGAGCCAGGCGGCGCTGAGCGACATCGCCGCGCTGAAGGACGTGACCGACGTCGCCGTGGCCGACGGGGGAGCGGTCCGCTTCTCCGCCGCCACGCTGAACCTCCTCGCGGTCGACCCGGCGGAGTTCCGCCCATGGGCGCCGAAGGCCGTGGCCGAGCAGCCCGAGGTGTGGGACGCGCTGGCACGCGGAGAGTTCATCGCGGACTCCAGGACCGCGGGTCAGTACAGGCTGCAACTCGGCGGCGAGTACGAGGCGGGGGCCGGGTCCAGGCTCAGGGTCGCCGCGTCCGCGCCGTTCGGCCTGCCGGGCGTCGACGGGCTGGTCGCCAAGGACGTCGGCCGCACCCTCGGCCTGATCCCAGGCGTGGCCGTCCTCGTCCACACCCCCTCCGCCAAGGCGGCTTCCGTGGGCGCGCGGATCAAGCGGCTGCTGGGCAAGGGCTCGCAGATCGTGGTGATCGGCGCGCGCGATGCGGTGAGACCGCCGGTGCCGGTGGCCGGTCCGAGCACGCCCGCGCCCACCGTGGCGGGGGGTTCCGGCACCTCCCTGGTCGGGCGGCCCGGCAGCTACCTCGATCTCTACAAGCTCTCCGCACAGGTCTGTCCCGGGCTCTCCTGGACGGTGCTCGCCGCGATAGGGCAGGTCGAGAGCGGCCACGGGCGCAACAACGGCCCCTCCTCGGCGGGCGCGCTCGGCCCGATGCAGTTCATGCCCGCGACGTGGAACGCGTACGGGGTGGACGGCGACGGGGACGGCAAATCGGACATCTGGAGCCCGTACGACGCGGTGCCGTCCGCCGCCCGCTACCTGTGCGCCAACGGCGCCGGCCTCGGCGGCACCAAGCTCCGCTCGGCGGTCTTCCGCTACAACCACTCGTGGGACTACGTCGACAAGGTGCTAGGCATCGCCGGCTCCTACGCCCGCGCCTACGCCTGAGGGCGCCGGCGTGGCGCCGGGCAGCAGGTGGCGGCGGTGCAGGACAGCACCGGCTCCGGCTCCTCCAGCAGTTCGCGCACCATGGAGACGAACCTCGGATGGGTGCCCGCCGTGGCGGCGCGGGTGAGAGGCAGGCCGAGCTCGCGCGCGACGCCCGCCGCCTCGGTGTCGAGGTCGTAGACGACCTCCATGTGGTCGGAGACGAAACCGATGGGCACCAGCACCACGGCCTCCGTGCCCGCCGCGCGCAGCGCCGAGAGGTGGTCGCACACGTCGGGCTCCAGCCACGGCACCTGGGGCGGCCCGCTGCGGCTCTGCCACACCAGGTCCCAGGGGCGGTCGCCCGCCACCAGGGAGGCGGTGACGCGGAGCTGGGCCTCGTACGCCCCGCCGGACGGCCCTGAGGACGCGGCCATCGACACCGGGATGCTGTGGGCCGTGAACACCAGCCGGGCGTGGTCGCGGTGCTCCTCGGGAAGCAGGTCGAGCGCCTCGCGGGTGTGGTCGGTCATGGCGGCGACGAAGCCGGGATGGTCATAGTAGTGGCGCAGACGCGCGACCTCGGGCGCGCCTGGGACCTGCGCCCGTGCCTGGGCGATGTCGTCGAGATACTGCCTACAGCTCGAGTAGGAGCTGTAGGCCGCGGTGATGAAGGCCGCCGCCCGCGTGACGCCGTCGGACGCCATCTTCCGCAGCGTGTCCGCCAGGAAGGGATGCCAGTTGCGGTTGCCCCAGTAGATCGGGAGCTCCACCTCCGGGCGAAGGGCCGTGATCAGGTCGCGGCACTGCTGGTTGATCGGGCTGACCCCGCCGGCGCCCTGGTAGTGGGCCTCGACCTCCAGGAGGCGCTCGTGGGGCACCCCTCTGCCCCGGACGACGTTCTCCAGGAACGGCATCACGTCTTCGGGCTTCTCGGGGCCGCCGAAGGAGACGATCAGCAACGCGTCGTAACCTGCCATGGCTCCATCCAACCCCATCCGCGGGAGTGCGGCCGCTAGGGGCGGGAGAGCCCGTAGGGGTAGGTTCGGAGAAGTGAGCCTCTTTAAGGACATTCGCGAATTTGTCGGCGTGCCTCGGCTGTTGTCGCTGCGGCTTTCTCCGGACGGATCCCGATTGGTCTCGGTCGTCCAGTCGCTCAACCCCGACGGGAAGTCCTACGGCACCTCGATCTGGGAGGTGCCTACCGAGCCCGGCCGCGAGCCGTGCCGTCTGACCCGCTCGGCCAAGGGTGAGACCGGCGCGGAGTTCGCCCCGGACGGCGACCTGCTGTTCGTGTCGCGGCGCCCCGACCCCGCGGTCAAGGACCAGCCCGACGATGAGGTGCCCGCCCTGTGGCTGCTGCCGGCCAGGGGCGGCGAGGCCCGCAGGGTGGCGGACCGGCCGGGAGGCATCGGCGGCCTCCGGACGGGCGGCGGCACGGTGGTCTTCGCCGCCGACGTGCTCGCCGGGGACGCGGCCTCGGAGGCGGACCGGCGCAAGTCCAGGAAGGACGCCGGGACCAGCGCGATCCTGCACGAGGAGTCCCCGATCCGCTACTGGGACCACGATCTCGGTCCGGGCCAGACGCGGCTGTTCGCCGCCGCGCTCCCGGGCCTCGCCGAGCCCCGCGACCTGACTCCCGAGCCGGGAAAGGCCCTGGTCGAGGCGGCGTTCGCGGTGACCCCCGACGGCTCGACGGTGGTCACCACGTGGTGGGTGACGCTGCCCGCGGGGCGGTCGAGTACCGAGCTGGTGGCGATCGACGTCGCGACGGGGGAGCGGCGCGTCCTTGCGACCTCCGGCGAGCATGACTTCACCGGCCCCGTCGCGATATCTCCGGACGGGCGCCGCGTCGCCTGCTGGCGGGAGCTGCGCGCCGACGAGGAGCGGGCCGCCGCGTTCTCGCTGTGGATCGCCGACCTCGCCACGGGTGAGGGGTCCGCGCGCACCACCGATCTGGCGCCGTCGGCGACCGTGTGGGCGGCCGACTCCCAGTCGGTCTACGTCGCGGCCGACGACCACGGCCGCCGCCCGATCTTCCGGGTGGGTCTCACGGGCGACCCGGTACGGCTCACGCCGGGCGACGAGGCGTACCTCGAACCGTGCCCCTCGCCCGATGGCCGCCACCTGTACGCCCTGCGCAGCTCCGTGGCCGGCCCCGCCACCCCGGTGCGGATCACCCTCGACGGCGGCGAGATCACCGAGCTGCCGTCACCGGCGCCGGCGATCGAGGTCCCGGGAACGCTCACCGAGGTGTCCGCCGTCGCCGACGACGGCGTGGAGATCAGGGGCTGGCTCGTGCTGCCCCCGGGCGCGTCCCCTGGCAACCCGGCGCCGCTGCTGCTGTGGATCCACGGCGGGCCGCTCGCGAGCTGGACCGACTGGTCGTGGCGGTGGAATCCCTGGATCATGGCGGAGCACGGTTACGCCGTGCTGCTGCCCGACCCGTGCCTGTCCACCGGGTACGGACAGGAGATGATCCAGCGGGGCTGGGGCGACTGGGGCCCCCGCACCCACGCCGACCTGATGGCGATCACCGACGCGTGCGTCGCCCGGCCCGACATCGACGCCGGGCGCACCGGCGTCATGGGCGGCTCTTTCGGCGGTTACATGGCCAACTGGGTCGCCGGGCACACCGACAGGTTCCGGGCGGTCGTCACGCACGCCTCGGTGTGGAACCTCGACCAGTTCGCCGGCACCACGGACTGGCCGGCCTACTGGCAGCGGGAGTTCGGCGCCCCCGGCGCCGAACGCTACCTGACGCTGTCGCCACACCACTCGATCGGCGAGATCAGGACGCCGATGCTCGTCATCCACGGCGACAAGGACTACCGCGTGCCGATCGGCGAGGCGCTGCGGTTGTGGTGGGACCTGCGGAGATCGTCGGTTGAGTCCAAGTTCCTGTACTTCCCGGACGAGAACCACTGGATACTCAAGCCCGGCAACGTGATCGCGTGGTACGAGACCGTGCTGGCCTTTTTGGCACGGCATGTCCTTGGCGAGGAGTGGCAGCGCCCGGAGTCGGTGGCATGACCGCCTTCCTGGATCTGGCGGTGGACATCGCCCGCGAGGCGGGGGACATGCTGCTGGCCAAGCGCCCGGCCCGACCAGAGGCGGTGCAGACGAAGTCCAGCCAGACCGACGTGGTGACCGCGCTTGACCGGGCCTCTGAGGAGCTGATCAGGGACCGTATCAAGGCCGCGAGACCGGGCGACGCGATCCTCGGCGAGGAGGGCGGCGAGACCGTGGGCGCCGAGACCCGCGAGGGACGCGTCCGCTGGATCGTCGACCCCATCGACGGGACCGTCAACTTCATGTACGGCCTGCCCGACTGGGCCGTGAGCATCGCGGTCGAGGTCGACGGCGAGGTCGTCGCGGGCGTGGTCAACGTGGTGCCGCGAGGCGAGCTGTTCGCCGCCGGGAAGGGCGGCGGGGCCGAGCTGATGAGGCAGGGGATGCCTGCCGAGCGGCTTCACTGCAACACGGGGGTGCCGCTCTCCCAGGCCCTGATCGCCACGGGGTTCGGCTACCAGCCGGGACGGCGGGCCGTACAGGCGGAGGTGCTCGCGCACGTGCTGCCGAAGGTGCGGGACATCCGCAGGGGAGGGTCCTGCGCGGCCGATCTGTGCTCGGTCGCGGCCGGGCGGGTGGACGGCTACTACGAGCGGGGCGCGGAGTACTGGGACTTCGCGGCGGGCGGCCTGATCGCCGCCGAGGCCGGGGCGAGGATCGGCGGGCTGCGCGGCCGGCCGTACAACCCGGACCTGACGGTGTGCGCGGCGCCCGGCCTGTTCGAGCAGCTCCACGACCTGCTCGAGCCCCTCGACCCGGAGCGGGACGCCTAGGACGCGAAGAGGGGCCCATCCGGTGGGTCGGATGGGCCCCTGTGTCGTCGAAAGAGGCCGGTCAGCGCTGGAGGGCGACGCCGTTGTCGTCGGCGATCCGGCGCAGGTCCTCTATCTCGGCGCAGAGCGTGTCGGCGAGGAACTCGTCACCGGTGGTGCGCGCCTCCTGGAGACCCTTGTAGGCCTGGTCGAGCCGGTGTTCGATCGTGGTGGTGAACTCGCCCATCTCACCTTCTTTCTCGAGGGGCGAAGGAGCAGTCGTGGCCACCTACAACCTGGGGAGAGCACAAGGTCTTCCCCGGCCATGTGAGCAGGTCTTGCAGGTCTACCCACCGTGCTGTCGCTCTTAAACCACGAATGTCGAATGTTCCGTACTGTGCTGTATGTCACCGGGACGCCGCACTGTCGGCGAGTGCTTACCATGCGCTTAAGCCGAATGTGACAAGAATGAGCCTGCGAGCTGTACTGCCTGAGCGAGCGTCGCCGGGGGCAGGAACAGGGCTGATCGCGAGGTCGGGACTACGGGAGGTGCCAGGGCCGTGCGGGTGCTTGTGGTGGAGGATGAGCGGGTGCTCGCGGACGCCATCGCGACCGGGCTGCGTCGGGAGGCGATGGCCGTGGACGTCGCGTACGACGGCGCGGGGGCGCTGGAGCGCACGGGGTACATCGACTACGACGTGGTCGTGCTGGACCGCGACCTGCCGAAGGTCCACGGGGACGAGGTGTGCCGGCGGCTCGTGGCGCAGCGCACGGCCACGCGCATCCTGATGCTGACCGCCTCGGGGGAGGTCGACGACAAGGTGGAGGGCCTGGAGCTGGGCGCCGACGACTACCTGGCGAAGCCGTTCGCGTTCATGGAGCTCGTGGCGCGCGTGCGGGCCCTCGGGCGCAGGTCCGCCCCGGCGCTGCCGCCGGTGCTGGAGCGTGGCGGCATCCGCCTTGACCCGGGCAAGCGCCTGGTGACCAGGGACGACCACGAGATCGCGCTGACCAAGAAGGAGTTCGCGGTCCTCGAGGAGCTGATGCGGGCCGAGGGCGCCGTGGTCAGCCAGGAGGACCTGCTGGACAAGGCATGGGACGAGAACATCGACCCGTTCACCAACGTGGTGAGGGTGACCATGATGACCCTGCGCAAGAAGCTGGGCGAGCCGGCGGTGATCGAGACCGTGCCGGGAGTGGGATACAAGCTGTGACCGAGGAACGCGATCGGGCGATCGGGCGGCCGTCCTTCTCCTCGCCCCAGCCCATGATCGTTCCGGCGGGCGCCGCTGAGGCGGGTGGCGGGGACGCGCGGGCTTCCGCGGAGCCGTCAGGTGCGGCCGCTCCGGCGGTTTCGAAGGGCCCGGCCAGGCCGGAGGGGACGACGGCGGGCGTCTGGAGGAGCGAGCAGCTCACCGTCGAGAGCACGCGCAAGGCGTTCAGGGCCAAGGCGCCGCCACCGCCGCCGAGCGGGCCGCCGGCATGGGATGGCCCCCCGCCCATCGCCCCGAACCCCGTCGCCCGCGATCTTCTCGAGCGGGTCAGGCGCCTGTCCGGGCGGATGAGCATCCGTGTGCGGCTCACGCTGACCTACGGGGCCCTGTTCTTCGCGGCGGGGGCGCTCCTGCTGTTCGTGATCTACTCGTTCGTCGGGAAGGCCATCTGGGACTCGTGGCCGTCCTTCCCGTTCTCGCTGGACGACTACTCGCCGACCATTGCGGCCGCGATCCAGGACAAGTGGGCGTCCTTCCGGTCCGACACCATCACCGCCGCGCGGGCCCAGTTGCTGACGCGGTCGCTGCTGGCGCTCGGCGGGGTGGGCATCCTCGCCCTGGTCTTCGGCTACTTCGTCGCCGACCGGGCGCTGCGGCCGATACAGAAGATGACCACGACGGCCCGGAGGCTGTCGGAGACCTCCCTCGCCCACGAGCGGATCGACCTGGCCGGCCCCGACGACGAGATCAAGGAACTGGCCGACACCTTCGACGCCATGCTGACCCGGTTGAACCGCGCCTTCGACGCGCAGCGCCGGTTCGTGGACAACGCCTCCCACGAGCTGCGCACCCCGCTCGCGATCAACCGCACGGTGCTGGAGGTCGCGCTGGGCGACCCCGGGGCCTCCGAGGATCTGAGGGTGCTGGGCCGCACGCTGCTCGGGACCAACGCGCGCAACGAGCACCTCATCGAGGGCCTCCTGCTGCTCGCCCGTAGCGAACGCGAGCTGGCGGTGCGCAAGCCCGTCGATCTGCGCGATGTCGGCCAGACGGTGGTTGAGCAGCACACGGCCTTCGCCGACGAGAGCTCCGTCACAGTGCAGGTCGATCTTCGTTCCGCGCCCACGATGGGGGATCCGGTGCTGGTGGAGCGCCTCGTCGCCAACCTTGTGGAGAACGCCATCAAGCACAACGTGCCGGAGTCCGGACAGGTCTGGCTGCGTACGGGAATGGTTGACGGCAGTCCCGTTGTTCAGGTGGCCAACACCGGGCCGCACGTTCCCGCGTACGAGGTGGACGACCTGTTCGAACCGTTCAGGCGGCTCAACTCCGACCGCGTGGAATCTGCGCGCGGCGCGGGGCTCGGGCTGTCCATCGTGCGTGCGGTGGTCCGCGCCCACCAGGGGATCGTGAAAGCAGTCCCACGGGACGGCGGGGGGCTCGTGATGACCGTGCGACTTCCGGCGGGTTGATACGGCGGGGGGCGTCTCGTTCACGCCAGACATGTGGTTGGATGTGCCGTCGAACACGATGGGTCCTGTGGCCAAAGCTTAGGTTTTCGCCATATTTGGCTAACCGGGAGGCGAAGGCGGCAAGGCCCTCACGTGTTAGGAGGTTCGTCGACCGTTCCCACGGGGTACCGATTGCAAAATTCCCCGAGAGATACGGGCACAAGATGGACCGCCCAGACGTTACAGACGCGCGACGCGCGACGCGCAGCAATAGATGAGGGGGATGAATACGTAAATGGCCACCGATTACGACAGCCCGCGCAAGACCGACGACGACCTGAGTGAGGACAGCCTCCAGGAGCTTCAGGCCCGGCGGACCGACAAGTCCTCCGGGAGCATCGACATCGACGAGACCGATCTCGCCGAGTCTCTCGAGCTGCCCGGTGCGGACCTGTCGAACGAGGAGCTTTCGCTCCGGGTGATCCCCAGGCAGGCGGACGAGTTCACGTGCTCGCGCTGCTTCCTGGTGCATCATCGCAGCCAGCTCGCCTCTGACAAGGGCGGGCAGCAGATCTGCCGCGAATGCGCTGCCTGAGACTATGGGAGGGTCCGTGACATCTGGAACGGATCGATCATCGCAGGAGGAACCCGGGAGGCCTGACGCGCCCGGGGCGGAGACCGAGGCGAACACCGAGGTCGCCGAGCTCGTCGGGAAGCTTTCCGACGTGGGTGACATGGATGGGGCCGAGCGGCGACGGCTGCTCGGCCGCCTCAGTAAGGCCCTGGTCACCGCCAGGGTGAAGGCGCGGGGGTCCGGCGCCGGACGAGGTCGCTGGCTCGCCGACGTCTTCGCCTCCATAGCGCCGCGACTTCCCATCCGCGATCTGGCGGCACTGCAGGAGCACCACTACGGTCTCACCGGCGAGCAGCTCGCCGACGACCTGGTCCGTACCGCAGGGAAGGCGACCACGGCGGTCGGGGCGATCGGCGGGGCCCTCGCGGCCGCGGAGTTCGCCGCGCCGCCGCTCCTGCTGTCCGCGCCCGCCCAGCTCGTGGCCGAGACCCTCGTGGTCGCCGCCATCGAGGTGAAGCTCATCGCCGAGCTGCACGAGGTGTACGGCATACATGTTCAGGGCACCGGGAGCCAGCGGGCCATGGCCTTCTCGGTCGCCTGGTCCAAGCAGCGGGGCGTCGACCCCCTTTCGCCGGCGTCGTTGCAGCTCGCCCTCGGGGCCGCCGCCAAGGCGGGCTTACGAAAGCGCCTGCTGCGCACGCTCGGTCGTCACCTGACGACGCTCGGTCCCTTCCTGACCGGTGCCGTGGCCGGAGGCGCGCTCAACAAGGTCGCGACCAAGCGGCTCGCCCAGGCCGTACGCGCCGATCTGCGCCGGCAGCTGGCACTGCCGCCGCCCCCGGACCCGTCGATCTGATCCCCTTCAGCATCAGCTCCCCCTCTTGGCCCATTCCTCCCTGCGCCTTTTACGATCTTCGCATGACTGATGTGATTTGTCGGGTTCGGTAATCCAACGGGCCTGAGTCGGGAATGTGCTTCCTCCATCACCGCAGGGCCCGTACAGCGAGCCGCGCCCGATTTCGTAAGGTGGTCATAAACCGATCACGAGGGAGGACGTGTGCGCAGCTCATTCCTGATCGTCGCGAACCGGTTGCCTGTGGACAGGACTATCGCGGCGGACGGCACCGCGTCATGGCGGCGCAGTCCCGGAGGACTGGTGACGGCGATAGCGCCTGTCATGCAGCGCCGGGACGGCGCATGGCTGGGCTGGCACGGGGCTCCCAACGAGGAGCTCAAGCCCTTCGAGGACGACGGCATGAACCTCATCCCCGTGCCCCTCTCGGCGAACGAGGTCGAGCTGTACTACGAGGGGTTCTCCAACGCGACCCTGTGGCCGCTCTACCACGACGTGGTGGCCACGCCGATCTACTCGCGGGTCCTGTGGGACGCCTACCGTGCGGTCAACGAGCGTTTCGCCCGGGCGGCCGCCGACATCGCCGCCGAGAACGCCGTCGTCTGGGTGCAGGACTACCAGCTCCAGCTCGTCCCCTCCATGCTGCGGGCGCTGCGCCCCGACCTGAGGATCGGCTTCTTCCTCCACATCCCCTTCCCGCCCGCCGAGCTGTTCTGGCAGCTTCCGTGGCGGCGGGAGATCCTCGAAGGCCTGCTCGGCGCCGACCTCGTCGGCTTCCAGAGGCCCGGTGGCGCCTCCAACTTCATCCGCCTCTGCCGCCGCCAGCTCGGCCTGCAGAACCAGCGCTCGGAGATCGTGGTCGGCGACCGCACGGTCCGCGCGGAGGCGTTCCCGATCTCGGTCGACTTCGGCGAGCTCGACACCCTCGTACGTGAGCCCCACATCGTCGCCCGGGCCAAGGAGATCCGCGCCGAGCTGGGCGAGCCCGAGCACGTCATGCTCGGGGTCGACCGGCTCGACTACACCAAGGGCATCGGCCAGCGACTGAAGGCCTTCGGGGAGCTGCTCGCCGACAAGACCATCAGCCCGGGGGAGGCGGTGTTCGTCCAGATCGCCACCCCGAGCAGGGAGCGCGTCGAGGAGTACCGTCTCCTGCGCGACGACATCGAGCTGCGGGTCGGGCGCATCAACGGGCAGTACGGCGTGCTCGGCGTGCCCCCGGTGAACTACTTCCACCAGTCCTACGACCGCGAGGAGCTGGCCGCGCTCTACTGCGCCGCGGACGTCATGGTGGTGACGCCGCTGCGTGACGGCATGAACCTCGTCGCTAAGGAGTACGTCGCCTGCCGGCACGATCTGCGGGGCGCGCTGGTGCTCAGCGAGTTCGCCGGCGCCGCCGACGAACTGAAGCACGCCTTCCTCGTCAACCCCTACGACGTGGAGGGGCTCAAGCGGCAGATGGTGGCGGCCATGCGGGCGACACCGCACGAGCTGTCGCGCCGGATGCGGTCGATGCGCCGCCGTGTGGCGACCTACAACGTCGACAGGTGGGCCGGGGAGTTCCTCGCCGCCCTCGAACGCTGACAGCACGGCCCGCCCCGCGGGGTTTCGTACCACCGGTCACCAGAGTGTGGCCGGCGCGACACCCGGGTGTCCCGCGGGGCAGGGCGGGGCTACGCCTTGACGAGCCGCTCGGCCTTCTCCGGGATGGCCTTCCACGCCTTGTACCGCTTGTGGGCCGTGCGCGTGGCCACGATGCGGGCCACCTCCATGCCGACGCCCAGCACCACGGCGAAGCCGATCGCCTCGGCGAGGCCGGTCTCCAGCGAGTTGGGGTCGGCCGGGGGCTTCTTGCCCGTGGTCTTCTGCCAGCCGTACTCGATGGCCTTGCGCGCACCGTAGCCCACGCCGAGCGCCACCACCGCACCGATGAGCCGCCACGCCATGTCCGGCTTCTCGACCTCGTCTGATTTGGCCATGACTTCTCCCCTCGTCGATCTAGCTGAACCCTAGCCCCTCGTGCCGGAGGGCATCGTGACGCCATACCATAGGGCGCCATGACCGAACAGCTACCGCCCCCTACCATCGTTCCCGAAAGGCCCTCTCTCGATGGTCTGGAGCAGGTATGGGTAGGCCGCTGGGAGTCCGGCGGCACCTACCGGTTCGATCGGTCGAAGACGCGAGAGCAGATCTACTCGATCGACACGCCCCCGCCCACGGTGTCCGGGTCCCTGCACGTCGGGCATGTCTTCTCCTACACCCACACCGACACGATCGCCCGCTTCCAGCGCATGCGCGGGCGCGAGGTGTTCTACCCCATGGGCTGGGACGACAACGGCCTGCCCACCGAGCGCCGCGTGCAGAACCACTTCGGCGTGCGCTGCGACCCCTCCCTTCCCTACGACCCCGGGTTCGAGCCTCCCGCGAAGCCCGACCCGAAGCGGCAGATGCCCGTCTCGCGGCGCAACTTCATCGAGCTGTGCGAGCGGCTCACCCTGGAGGACGAGAAGGCCTTCGAGGAGCTCTGGCGCCATCTCGGGCTCTCGGTCGACTGGTCGCTCACCTACGCCACGATCGACGACACCTCCCGTGCCACCTCCCAGCGCGCCTTCCTGCGCAACCTGACGCGCGGTGAGGCGTACGTCGCGGAGGGGCCGACCCTCTGGGACGTCACGTTTCGCACGGCCGTCGCCCAGGCCGAGCTCGAGGACCGCGAGTGGCCGGGGGCCTTCCACCGCGTGCGGTTCGGCGGGGTCCCCGGCACGGAGCACGCCGGCGGTGTCCACATCGAGACCACGAGGCCCGAGCTGATCCCGGCCTGCGTGGCCCTGGTCGCCCACCCCGACGACGAGCGCTACAGGCCGCTGTTCGGCACGACCGTGCGCACGCCGATCTTCGGCGTCCACGTGCCCGTCCTGCCCCACCGCCTCGCCGAGCGCGACAAGGGCTCGGGCATCGCCATGATCTGCACCTTCGGCGACCTCACCGACGTCGTCTGGTGGCGCGAGCTCGACCTGCCGACCCGGCCGGTCATCGGGTGGGACGGGCGCCTTCTGCCCGAGCCGCCCGACGGCGTCCCGGCGGAGCCGTACGCCCAGCTGGCGGGCAGGACGGCGCACGGCGCCCGCGAGCGCGTCGTCGAGATGCTCCGGGAGTCTGGCGAGCTCGACGGCGAGCCGAGGAAGGTCTCCCGCCCGGTCAAGTTCTACGAGAAGGGCGACCGGCCGCTGGAGATCGTCACGACCCGCCAGTGGTACATCCGCAACGGCGGGCGTGACGCCGAGCTGCGGCAGGCGCTGCTCTCACGCGGTGGCGAGCTGCGGTGGCACCCGCCGCACATGCGGGTCCGCTACGAGAACTGGGTCAAGGGCCTCGCGGGCGACTGGCTGATCTCCCGCCAGCGCTTCTTCGGCGTGCCCATCCCCGTCTGGTATCCCCTGGACTCCACGGGCGAGCCGATCCACGACGCGCCCATCGCGCCCTGCGAGGAGGCCCTGCCGGTCGACCCCTCAAGCGACGTGCCGCCCGGCTACGCCGAGGAGCAGCGGGGCAAGCCGTTCGGCTTCGCCGCCGACCCCGACGTCATGGACACATGGGCGACGTCCTCCCTGTCGCCGCAGACGGTGTCCGGGTGGGAGCGGGACGACGACCTGTTCGGGCGGGTGTTCCCCATGGACCTCCGGCCCCAGGCACACGAGATCATCCGCACCTGGCTGTTCGCCTCGGTGGTGAGGGCCCACCTGGAGAACGGCGCGCTGCCCTGGCGGCACGCGGCGATCTCCGGGTGGATCCTCGACCCTGACCGCAAGAAGATGTCCAAGTCCAAGGGCAACGTCGTGACCCCCATGGGCCTGCTCCAGGAGTACGGCTCTGACGCGGTGCGCTACTGGGCGGCCGGAGGGCGCCCCGGCACGGACACGGCCTTCGACACCGGCCAGATCAAGGTCGGACGCCGCCTCGCCATCAAGATCCTCAACGCCTCCAGGTTCGTGCTGGGCCTCGGCGAGGCCGGCGGGGAGGCCGCCGAGGCGCTCGACAGGTCGATGCTCGCGCGGCTCGCCGGAGTCGTGGAGGACGCCACGGCGGCCTTCGAGTCCTACGACTACACCAAGGCCCTGGAAGGCACCGAGAGGTTCTTCTGGGAGTTCTGCGACGACTACCTCGAGCTGGTCAAGGCCCGCGCGTACGGGTCGGACGAGGGGGCGCGGTCGGCGCGCGCCGCGCTGCGGCAGGCCCTCGGTGTGATGCTGCGGCTGTTCGCGCCTTTCCTGCCGTTCGTCACCGAGGAGGTCTGGTCGTGGTGGAAGCCGGGCTCGGTGCACCGCGCCGCCTGGCCTTCGGCCGCCGAGCTCGCGTCGCCGGGCGATCCGGCGGTCCTCGCCATCGTGTCGGAGGTGCTCCGCGAGGTCCGCAAGGCGAAGTCCTCGGCCAAGCTATCCATGCGGGCCGAGGTGGCGCTCCTGAGCGTCGCGGGCGCCGGGGCGGAGCGAGTGCGCCACGCGCAGGACGACCTTTGCGCGGCGGGCGCCGTCGAGGAGTTCGTCCTGCGCCCCGGGAGCGGCGACCTCAGGGTGGAGGTCACGCTCGCGGGATGACCCATGCATTTCCCTGCCTATGGGGCATATCCATTGGCAGGGAAATGTGGAGAAACCAGACCAGCGCTTGAACCGGGCCGTAACATGCGCGCGTTCGAAGGCCTGACGTGCCAGTCTGGGAGACGTGATCGCGGAAAGGGAGACCGACGGGCGCACCGTGCCACCGGTGCTGTCCTCGATGGCGGCCTGGAGCTGGCGCCTCATCGTCATCGGCGTGGTGATCTACTTCTCGGCGCAGATCATCGTGCGCCTCAGCTTCGTGGCGCTGCCGATCGCCATCGCGCTCCTGCTGACCGCCCTGCTGTTCCCGCTCACCGACCGGCTGCGCAAGATGGGCCTGCGTCGCATCTGGGCGACCTGGATCACGATCCTCTCCGCGTTCGCCATCATCGTCCTCCTCGGCTTCATCATCGGCACGCGGGCGAACGACGAGTTCCCCGGGCTGATCGAGCAGGTGCAGAAGACCACCCGCGACGTCCAGAGCTGGCTGCTGACCGGACCACTCCATCTCAAGGAGGCCCAGCTCACCGACATGGTGGGCGAGATCGCCAAGCAGATCAACACGCAGCGAAGCCAGATCACCAGCACGCTCCTGTCGACGGCGGCGGTCTTCATCGAGGTGCTCGCCTCGATCGTCCTGCTGCTGTTCATCACGTTCTTCATGCTCAAGGACGGCGACCAGATCTGGTCGTGGTTCCTGCGCGGCTTCGGCTCCGCCGCGCCCCGCGTCGACCGGGCGGGCCGGGCCGCCTGGCACACGCTCTCGCAGTACATCCACGGCACCGTCATCGTGGCCGCGATCCACGGCCTGGTCATCGGCATCGTGCTGTTCGGCATGGGGGTGCCGCTCTGGGCGCCGCTCGCGGTGCTGATCTTCCTGGCGAGCTTCATCCCGATCGTCGGCATCTTCTTCGCCGGAGGCCTCGCCGCCCTGGTGACCCTCGGGGCGAAGGGGCCGGTGTTCGCCCTGTTCTTCCTCGGCATCCTCCTTGTCGAGCAGCAGCTCGAGAACCACGTGCTCCAGCCGCTGATCGTCGGGCGCGCCGTGAAGTTCCACCCACTCGCGATCATCCTGGTGCTGGCCATCGGCGGCATACTCGGCGGCATCGCCGGAGCGGCCATCGCGGTGCCGATCGCGGCCGTGATCTACCGCGCGCTCCCCGAGCTCAGAAGGCACCCGCCCGAGCTGCCCCCCGCCACACCCCAAGGGCCGCCGGAGACGCCCCCGCCACCCGCCGACCGCGTGCCCGGCGCGGGGGAGGACGTGTCGCCGCAGCACAGCCGGTAAGGTCTCCGATCGTGACCCGTTGCACGCCCGTTCGGCCCCCGCCCGGCCGAAGGCGTACCTTGAGGCTGAGGGCCGCCTCGGCGCGCCCGGGAGGCCGTCCGCCGGCGCTCCGGCCGTCCGGTCCGGCAGGCGGGGTCACACCGACGTCAGCCGAACGCGGCTCCACGACCACGAGGTGAATCCATGATCGAGGTGCTGATCCAGCGACTCGACCCCGAGCTGCCGCTCCCGGCGTACGCCCACCCGGGAGACGCGGGAGCCGACCTTCACGCCGCCGAGGACGTCGAGTTGCTGCCGGGCGAGCGGGCCGTGGTGGGCACCGGCGTGGCGATCGCGCTACCCGACGGGTACGCCGCGTTCGTGCACCCGCGCTCGGGCCTCGCCGCCACGTTCGGCGTCACGCTCGTCAACGCGCCCGGCACGGTCGACGCCGGCTACCGCGGCGAGATCAGGGTGACCTTGCTGAACACAGACGCCAAGGACGCCGTACGGCTCAGGCGCGGCGACCGGATCGCCCAGCTCGTCGTCCAGCAGGTGGAGAAGGCAGCTTTCTACGAGGTGGAACGGCTTCCCGGATCGGCGCGAGGCGCCGGCGGGTTCGGCTCCACCGGTCGATAAGTCGAAAAGGAGTGTGAACGTAGTGTTCCGACGCCGCCGTCATGCGGAAGAAGAGGAGACGGCACCGGCCGCCGGGAACGCGCCGGTTCCTGTCCGCGAGTCGGGGCCATGGGACGCCGACGAGTCTCATCCCGAGAGCGAGCGGGTCGATCTGGGTGGCATGCTGCTGCCCATCGGGTCCGGGTTCGAGGTCCAGCTGAACGTCGCGGGAGAGCAGATCGTCGGCGCCGTGGTGCTGTTCAACGAGAGCGCCCTTCAGGTGCACGCGTTCGCCGCCCCGAAGAGGAGCGGCATCTGGGACGAGGTCCGCGCCGAGCTGGCCCGTGAGCTGACCGCCGGGGGCGGGGCCTGCGAGGAACAGGAGGGCCCCTTCGGGCGCGAGCTCGCCGCCGAGATCAAGCAGGACGGCGCCATGCAGCCGGTCCGGTTCATCGGTGTCGACGGCCCCCGCTGGTTCCTGCGAGGGGTCATCAGCGGCCGTGCCGTCGCCGACCCCGAGGCCGCCAAGGTTCTGGAGGACGTCATCCGCGACATCGTGGTGGTGCGCGGAGACCAGCCGATGGCCCCCAAGGAGCCGATCGAGCTGCGGCTGCCCGCCGAGGCCCGGCAGGCCGTCGAGCAGCAGGCGGACGAGGAGGGCAGGCCCGGCCTCGACCCGTTCGAGCGAGGGCCCGAGATCACCGAGCTCCGCTGACGTAAGCTGCGGTCAGGATCGCAGGGCTCCCGAGGAGTTGAACGAGAGATGAGTACGGCAGAGCCCGTCAAACGCGGGCTGCGTGGGTTCATCCGGCGGCTGACGACGAGCCAGGCCGAGCTGGAGGCCGCGGAGCTCCAGGAGGACCTCGACCGTTACGGGGCGACACCCATCGTGTCGTGCGGGCAGCGGAGGAGGTTCTGCGTGGCGGGCACTCTCCGCACGGTGACGCTGCGGCCCCGAGGCGGCGTGCCGTCCCTGGAGGCCGAGCTGTACGACGGGTCGGACGTCATCGACCTGGTCTGGCTCGGCCGTCGAAAGATCATCGGTATCGAGCCGGGCCGGGTGGTGCGGGCCGAGGGTCTGGTCAGCGTCCAGGACGGACGTAAGGTGATGTTCAACCCCCGCTACGAGCTGCGTCCAGCGAGCGGCCAGTGACCACGGTTCCGCCAGGCGAGGAGACCAATGAGCATGCAGGGGCGAGACGGCGAGACGAAGCCGGGGGCGGTCGGGGCACGCCCCGACCGGCCGCGGAGCCTCAGGGGAGCGCGCCCGTGACCGCGTCCGGCACGACCACCCAGGAAGACGCCGCGCACGACACCGTCGAGGCCGCCATCCGTGCCCAGCTCGCCAAGGCGCTCGGCGGGGTGCGGGGCATCGTCGAGGCGGCGGTGCCGACGGTCGTCTTCACCGTCACCTGGATCGCCACCGAGCAGCTCAAGCCCTCGCTGATGATCAGCATCGGCGTCTCGGTGCTGCTCCTGCTCGTACGGCTGGCTCAGCGCACCACGCCGCAGTTCGTGATCAACAGCCTGATCGGCATCGGCATCGGGGCGTTCTTCGCCAGCCGCACGGGCGCGGCGAAGGACGTCTTTCTGCCCGGCATCCTCTACAACGGGGCCTACGCCGCCGCGATGGTGCTGTCCATCGCCGTCCGCTGGCCCGTGGTGGGGTTCCTCATCGGCTCGGTGACCGGCGACCCGACCGGCTGGCGGCAGGATCCCGGCATCGTCCGGCTCTGCTCGCGGCTGACGTGGCTGCTGGTCCTGCCGTGCCTTTTGCGGGTGGTGGTGCAGGCGCCGCTGTACTACGCCGACCAGGTGGCCGCCTTGGGCATCGCGAAGGTCGTGCTCGGCTGGCCCGTGCAGGTCGCCGCGCTGGCCGCCATGGTCTGGGTGCTCGCCCGGGGCAGGACGCCCATGGCGCAAACGTCTCCCACCCCGGGCATGTGAGCTCAGTGAGGGGCGAGAAGGTGCGCCAGCTCCTCCTCGACCTCCTGGCTGGCCACGAACAGCAACTCGTCGCCGGCCTCCAAGGGGTCGTCGTCGGATGGCACGAGCACCCGTCCCTCGCGAAGGATCGCCACCAGCGCCGCGTCCTGCGGCCACGGCACCGAGCCGGCCCGCTGGCCCACCACCGGCGCATCCTCGGGAAGCGTCAGCTCCACGAGGTTGGCCTGGCCCTGCCGGAACGTCATCAGCCGGACCAGGTCGCCGACGCTGACCGCCTCCTCGACCAGGGCCGAGAGCAGGCGCGGGGTGGAGACGGCGACGTCCACGCCCCACGACTCGTTGAACAGCCACTCGTTCTTGGGGTGGTTGATGCGGGCGACCACGCGCGGCACGCCGTACTCGGTCTTGGCCAGCAGCGAGACGACGAGGTTGACCTTGTCGTCGCCGCTCGCGGCGATCACCACGTGGCAGTTGTTCAGCCCGGCCTCGTCGAGCGAGGAGATCTCGCAGGCGTCGGCGAGTAGCCACTCGGCCCTAGGCACGCTGTCGATCTTGATGGCCCTGGGGTCGATGTCCATGAGCAGGACCTCGTGGCCGTTTTCGAGAAGCTCCGCGGCGATGGACCTGCCGACCGCCCCCGCGCCCGCGATCGTGACGCGCATCAGTGGGAATCCTCCTCGGGTGCGGCGGACAGCACCTTGTTGATCCGGTCCATGTCGTTGTCGGCGGCGATCACGTGAAGGATGTCGCCCTCCTGGAGCACCGTCTCGTCCTTGGGCAGCAGGGCCTCACCCATGCGGTTGAGGAAGGCGACGCGGGCGCCCGCGGCATCCTCCAGCGTGCTGGTGCGGGTGCCGATCCAGCTGAAGTGGTAGGCGACCTCGGCCAGCGTGACCGCGCCCGTCGGGTCGCGCCAGAGCGGCTCGGCCCCCTCGGGGAGCACCCGCCGGAGGATCTGGTCGGCCGTCCACCTCACCGTCGCCACGGTCGGGATGCCGAGCCGCTGGTAGACCTCGGCGCGCCGGGAGTCGTAGATGCGGGCGACCACGTTGTCGACGCCGAACGTCTCACGCGCGACGCGCGCGGAGATGATGTTCGAGTTGTCACCGCTGCTCACCGCGACGTACGCGGCGGCCGACTCGATGCCGGCCTCCTCGAGGACGTCGCGGTCGAAGCCGATGCCGGTGACCCGGCGCCCCCGGAAGCCGGCGCGTAGACGCCGGAACGCCTGCGGGTCCCTGTCGATGATCGCGACCGAGTGGCCGCTGTCTTCGAGGATGTGGGCAAGGGTCGAGCCGACCCGGCCGCAACCCATGATGACGATATGCATGCTCCCCCGCCGTTGGCTTTGAGGCGGCAACTCCTGGACCTTATACAGCTACCAGGCCAAGTATGGCCGGTTCTGGCGGCGCCATGTGAGGAGCACCTCACCTGAGGACTAGCATCATCAGTCGTGGTGAAGGTTGCAGATATGGTCAAGCGACTACTCGTGGGCCGTGCCCTCCGAAGTGCGCAGGCACACGAGCAGTTGCTGCCGAAGCGCATCGCGCTGCCGGTGTTCGCCAGCGACGCGCTCTCCTCGGTAGCGTACGCCCCTCAGGAAATCCTGATCACCCTCGGCATCGCCGGCCTCGCGGCCTACCACTTCACCCCCTGGATCGCTCTCGCGGTCGTCGTGATCCTTCTGACCGTCGTTGCGTCGTACCGGCAGAACGTCCGGGCGTACACCAGCGGCGGCGGGGACTTCGAGGTGGCGACCGAGAACCTCGGGTCCAACTACGGGTTGGTCGTCGCCAGCGCCCTCATGGTCGACTACGTGCTGACCGTGGCCGTGTCGGTCTCCTCGGGCGTGGAGAACCTCGGCGCGGCACTCCCCTTCCTGGCCGACCACAAGGTCGGCGCGGCGGTGGTGATCGTCGCCGTCCTGACCGTCCTGAACCTGCGGGGCATCAGGGAGTCGGGCCTCGCGTTCGCCGTTCCCACCTACGCCTTCATGATCAGCGTTTTCGGCCTGATGATCTGGGGTGGCGTGCGGCTCGCGCTCGGCGCCGACCTGAAGGCTCCCTCGGCCGACTACACGGTCACCGGTGAGAGCGTCGGGATCGGCGGTTTCGCCCTGATCTTCCTGTTGCTGCGCGCGTTCTCCTCCGGCTGCGCCGCGCTGACCGGTGTGGAGGCCATCAGCAACGGTGTGCCGGCCTTCAAGAAGCCCAAGGGGAAGAACGCCGCGAACACCTTGCTGGCGCTGGGCGCGCTCGCCGCGACGATGTTCGCCGGCATCACCGCCCTGGCGTACATCACGCAGGCGAAGTTCGCCGATCCGTCCCAGGGCAGCAGGCTCCTCGACCAGGCGGGTCACGTCGTCGCCAACCCGGGCCCCGTGATCGCCCAGGTCTCGCAGACCGTCTTCAGCAACTTCACGCCCGCGTTCTACTTCATCACCGCGATGACGGCGCTGATCCTCGTCCTCGCCGCCAACACCGCCTTCAACGGCTTCCCCGTGCTGGCGTCGGTGCTCGCGCAGAACCGCTACCTGCCGCGCCAGCTGCACACGCGCGGCGACCGGCTCGCCTTCAGCAACGGCATCGTGATCCTCGCGACCATGGCAGGCCTGCTGATCTACGCCTTCCACGCCGAGACCACCCGCCTGGTCCAGCTCTACATCGTCGGCGTGTTCGTGTCGTTCACGATCAGCCAGATCGGCATGGTCCGCCACTGGAACCGGTTGCTCCGGACCGAGAGCGACCCGAAGAAACGCTCACAGATGAAGCGGTCACGGGTGATCAACATGTTCGGCGCGACGGTGACCGGCCTGGTGCTGGTGGTCGTGCTGATCACGAAGTTCACCCACGGCGCGTGGATCGCCTGCGCCGCCATGGCCGTCCTGTTCGTGATGATGCGTGGCATCAGACGCCACTATGACAAAGTGGCCGCCGAGCTGGTGGTGCCGGAGGACTCGCAGGTCGACGAGTCGATGCTGCCTGCCAGGAACCACGCCATCGTGCTCCTGTCGAAGATCCACAAGCCGACGCTCCGGGCCCTGGCGTACGCCAGGGCCACCCGTCCCTCGACGCTGGAGGCCATCTCCGTCGGTGTCGACACCGACGAGTCCAAGCA
Organism: Sphaerisporangium sp.; assembly: GCA_025964675.1. Lineage (GTDB taxonomy): Bacteria > Actinomycetota > Actinomycetes > Streptosporangiales > Streptosporangiaceae > Sphaerisporangium. The sequence continues at coordinate 35,292 of JAOPYI010000224.1, forward strand.
ACTCCAGCAGGAGTGGGAGGCGCGAGGCATCCCCGTGCCCCTCAAGATCCTCGACTCGCCGTACCGCGAGATCACCCGGCCGGTGCTCGAATACGTCAAGAGCCTGCGCCGCCGCTCCCCCCGGGACGTCGTCACCGTCTTCATCCCGGAGTATGTCGTGGGCCACTGGTGGGAACATCTCCTGCACAACCAGAGCGCGCTGCGGCTCAAGGGCCGGCTGCTGTTCCAGCCCGGCGTGATGGTCACCAGCGTGCCGTGGCAGCTGGCCTCCTCCGAACGGCTCAGGGGCCGGCCGGAGTCGTTCGCCCCCGGGTCGGTGCGCCGGCCGTACGCTGTGGCCCGTAAGGATGACCAGGTCAAAACGTGAGCGGGGGGACCAGAGTGACGATCGAACTGAATGTCGAGCGTGTCGCCAACGGTGGATGGTGCGTCGCCAGGCACGAGGGCCGGGTGGTCTTCGTCCGTCACGCCCTGCCCGGCGAGCGCGTGCTCGCCGAGGTGACCGAGGAGACCACGCGGTTCCTGCGGGCCGACGCGGTCGAGATCCTCGACCCGTCACCCGACCGCGTCACGCCGCCGTGCCCGTTCGCCGGGCCGGGCCGTTGCGGCGGCTGCGACTGGCAGCACGCGAGCCTTGAGGCCCAGCGCCGGTTCAAGGCCGAGGTCGTCACCGAGCAGCTCCAAAGGCTCGCCGGCCTCGAGATGAAGGTCGACGTCGAGGAGGTCCCCGGCTCCCCGAACGGCCTAGGCTGGCGCACCCGCGTCCTGTTCGCCGTGACCCCCGACGGCGTGCCGGGGCTGCGCCGCCACCGCTCCCACGAGATCGAGCCGGTCGACGCCTGCCTGATCGCCCATCCCGAGGTAGAGCGTCTCGGCGTCGAGCGCAGCAACTGGCGCGGCGCCTCCAGCGTGGAGGCGATCGCGACGTCCACGGGGGAGCGGGCGGTCGTTGTCTCCCCGAAGAGCCACCGTACGGTCGCGATGCCCGACCTCGGCGCGGACGCGAACGTCCTCGTCGACGAGGGCCGGGGTCACGTGCGGGCGGTCCGGGGCCGCACGGCGCTCACCGAGCGGGTCGGAGAGCGAGAGTTCCGGGTCACCGGCAGCGGCTTCTGGCAGGTCCATCCCGGGGCCCCGGCCACGCTTCTGGACGCGGTGCTGGAGTTCGCCGCCGTACGGCCCGGAGACTGGGCGCTCGACCTCTACTGCGGCGTCGGGCTGTTCGCGGCCGGTCTCGCGGAGGCCGCCGGGCCGGAGGGCGCCGTCCTCGGCATCGAGTCGGAGGCTCGCGCGGTGCAGGACGCCCGCCACAACCTGCGCGACCTGCCCCAGGCGCGGGTCGAGCGCGGCCGTGTGGAGGACGCCCTCGACCGGCTGGGCGTCGACCGGGCCGACGTGGTCGTCGCCGACCCCCCGCGCACAGGGCTCGGCCGTGAGGTGGTCAACCGCATCGCCGCGCTGGACGCCGCCCGCATCGTCTACGTCTCCTGCGACCCGGCGACCCTGGCCCGCGACCTCGCGTGGTTCGCCGAGCGCGGCTACCCCACGGTGGACATCCGCGCCTTCGACGCCTTCCCCATGACCCACCACGTCGAGACCGTAGCGCTGCTGACCAGAGACGTGATCTAGGCTCTGACCTGCTGTGATGCAACAAGTCAT
>JAOPYI010000257.1 GCA_025964675.1 Sphaerisporangium sp.
CGTGTGGGTCACCGAGCAGGCCATCCAGATCCTCGGCGGCGCCGGCTACACCCGCGACCACCCCGTCGAACGCTTCCACCGCGACGCCAAGATCTACACCATCTTCGAGGGCACCAGCGAAATCCAGAGGTTGCTGATCGGCCGCGCCGTCACTGGCCTGCCCGTTCAGTGATCGCGCCGTATCGAGGAGCATCATCCGCCTGCCCCCTGTTCCGTCGCTGTTCCGTCAGACGCGGCCCGGGGGCGGAACAGCCGCTCATCGACGGCACGGCGGGCGCGATCGTGGGAGCCGGGCATCATGTGCGCGTAGGTCCGTAGGGTGAAGCCCGGATCGGCATGTCCTAGGTACTCGGCGAATTCCTTGATGGAGACGCCGCCGAAGACGGTGATGCTCGCGTAGTAGTGGCGAAGCTGGTGAAGCGCAGGGGCGGCGCTGATCGCGTCGAGGATCTGCGGGGAGGGGCTGCGCTCGCGGCCCTGCTTCCTTGCGCGTGGTCTCGAACCTCTGGCGCGCCCTGGGGTCCTTGCTCGGGACAGGGATGACGCCCGCGGTCACCAGGGCAGGCTCTTGCGCTCGTACTCCGATGCCACACTCTGCTGCTCGGTGACAAGCCATACACGGCCGGGGTCGGCGGCCTCGCGGAAGGCCGCCACGATTTCCCCGAACGCCGATGCTTCATCGCCGCGACCCGCGCACGGCGGGCCTCCCACACCCGAAACACGGCCTCCACCTACCGAACCGCGCGGAGGAATTGAACCGAAGAATGATCACAAGAATTCAAACCGTGGATCCAGGCTCAGCCTCGTCGACCGCCTCAAATCCCACCGCGTACGCGCCTACATCCACCTCTTCAACCGCAAGCTGGAACCGTACGCTAACCTGAGCGCGGTCACCACGTTCCGCGACCACCTCCACGAACTGGCCACGACGCAAAGAAGATGATCTCTCTACGTCGAAGGCGTCCGCCGTCGCGGAAATCCAGGATCCGCACGGAAGCCGGAAGTGTGAGAACGCCTTCGTAGCGTCCGTCGTCATGCCTGTCATATGGACCTTTTGTCGCGTATAGATCGTCGTGTCAAATCGGTTAGTACAAAATTATCTTTTGGCCCATCCCTTGGTGGGATTCAAGATGGTAACGAGGGTCTTGGTGAGTCGCGTGGGCGAAAGGGCCCGCGTTAGGGTGCAGTCTGTGGCGGCATGATCACTTCACGCGATTAGCGTGAAATCGGGATGCGGTGCTGGGTCCGCGTGCGAACAAGAGGTGAGCGAATGGGATTTCTCGATCGCTTCCGCCGTGAACCCATCCATCAGCCTCCAGTTTCATCACCGGCCTACGGAAATGCCCCTGGCCGCGCCCCTGAGCGTCACGACGCCAATGTCCGAGCCGTCTCTGTCACGCCTGCGCGACCGGCCGCCCCTGCCGTTTCATGGCTTCCCCCGGGAGCGGGAATCAGCCTCGCGGGCCTGAACATCGTGGGCGGACTGCTCTACGTCGGATCCGGACTGCCCTCGGCCTCCGGTGCCATGGTGGAGCCGGCATTGATCGACCCTGGGCTGCCGGTTGATCTGCGCCAACCCGATTGGGCAGGGCAGGGGCTGGACTACTGGCCGTCCTATGCCTCGATCCCGCCCCAGTCCAGAGGCGCCTACCTCGCCTGGCTGGCCGACGGGCGGCGCTACCCACAGATACCGATCGGTTACGTGTTCCTTTACCTCTACGGACTGGAACGGCGGGCGTTGCACGATCTGGGGGTGGATCGTTCCACCGCCGCACACGAGTTGCCGATCATTCGTAGCGAGGTACGGCGTCTGCTCGAACTGTACGGCGAGCGCAACGCGTTCCGACGCTACGCCGGACAGTTCGAGCACGCCTTAGGCATCCTGACCCTGGCCGGTGCGCAGTTCAACGCCGGAGCACCACCTGCGCCGACTCGTGACTCGCCACCCTCGCTGCACCTGCGAGCGGGTCTGGGGGCCTTTGCCGCCCAGGGGCGGCCGATTCCGTCCGACTGGGCATTGAGCTGGATTCGCTCGCACCCCGACTACTATCCGCGTACCGCGGCTACCCGCTGCGCCGCCGAGTTCGACGCGTTGTTCCGGACGCGCTACACCGCTCGTCATGGCCAGGGCATGGTGGTCCGGCCGGGGCGAAAGGAGATCGCGCTCGACTATCTGCCCGCCAGCGCAGGGTTTCGAGGAGTGGCGGAGCTGACGCTCGCGGGAAGCCCGGACGTGCTGACCCTGGCCGCACCGACCCGCAAGCTCGTGGCGCTGGCCGACGAATGTACCTCGGAGTTGGAGGCGTACAGCCGTTTCATCGGCCGGGTGCCCGATGGGCGCTCAACCGTACAGGCCCAAGCCCTTTTGCCTGCCGAGCTGCTGGATCTCACTTCCGGGGGTGCCGGGCAGGCCGTGGCCTGGGCGCGTAGCCGACTTGGGTCTCAGGAGGTGGCTGTCGTCGCGGCGGAGGAGTTCGCCGCCCTCATCGCCGGTCCCGACGGCAAGCCGACCAAGAAGGACACCATCGCACTGGCCGGATTGCTGGGAACTGCCTCGATCGGCGTCGAGCCCGACCCGCGTCTGGGAGGGCCGATTCCGGTGAGTGGTCCCATGGTGGTGTTCGCGGCCCCGGGTGGTCCCACCGCTGCTGCTTCTGACGCCTACCACGCGGCGACCTTGCTGCTCCACCTGGCAGCAGCGGTCAGCGCCGCCGACGGAGAAACGTCTGAGGCCGAACAGCGTCACCTGAGCGACCATCTGGAGCGAGCCCTTCATCTCACCTCCGATGAGCGGCTACGCCTGCACGCCCACCTGCGCTGGCTCATCGCCACCCAGGTCAAGCTCAGCGGTCTGACGCGGCGCATCGCGGCGATTGACGAGAACCAGCGCGCGTACGTCGCTGAATTTCTCACCGGGGTCGCGGCTGCCGACGGCTACATCTCTCCGGAGGAGGTCAAGACCCTCACCAAGATCTATCGCCTGCTGGGGCTCGACCCCGGCCTGATGCGATCGGCCCTGCCGATCGCTCCGCCCCCGGCTTCTGGGCCCGTCGTCGTCCGCCAGGCCGAGCCGGAGAGGGGATATGCGATCCCCGCCCCGCCTGTTGTACCTGCCGACCCGTCCTCGGTGCGCCTCGATCAGGCGGTGATCGCGGCGAAGCTCGCTGAGACAGCCCGCGTCGGCGCCTTGCTGGGATCGATCTTCGCCGAGGAGGAACCCATACCCGTGCCCGCCCCGCCTCTCGCGGCCGACCCGGTGACCGGTCTGGACGTACGCCACTCCGGTCTGGTCCGGGCATTGACCAACATTGAGGAGTTGTCGCGCGCACAGTTCGAGGAACTCGCGGCGGTCTGGAGCCTGCTGCCCGACGGAGCACTGGACCGCGTCAACGAGACCGCCTATGAGCTGGTCGGCGAGCCACTGCTCGAGGGAGACGACCCGATCTGGGTCAATCGACACCTGCTAGGAGAGATGCTGACGTGACCACAACCACCCCGATCCGCTCCCGCGAACGCGACGCCTTGCTGCAGTCGTTGCGCGCCGGGGTGGTGCCCCGCGTCGGCCAGCGGCACGTTCAGGTGGGCAGGGCACCCGAGGTGGAGGCACTGGTCGCCGACGTCAACCGGATCGCCGGCGGAGGCTCAGCTGTACGGTTCGTCATCGGTGACTTTGGCGCGGGCAAAACCTTCTTCCTGCACCTGGTCCGCTCCATCGCGCTGGAGAAGAAGCTGGTCACCGTACACGCCGACCTCAATCCTGATCGCCGCCTGCACTCCAGTTCCGGTCAGACCCGCAGCCTGTACGCCGAACTGATGCGCAACTTGGCCACTCGGGCCAAACCTGATGGCGGAGCGCTGACCAGCGTAGTTGAACGGTTCGTTTCCACCGCCCTGGCCGAGGCGCAGCAAGCGGGCGCCGATCCGGGCCAGGTCATCCGCGCGCGACTTGCCGACCTGTCGGAGATGACCGGCGGTTACGACTTCGCCGAGGTCGTCGGAGCCTACTGGCGTGGGCACGACAGCGGCAACGAGCAGCTCAAGGCCGCCGCCGTCCGCTGGCTGCGGGCCGAATTCGCCACCAGAACCGACGCTCGATCGGCGCTGGGCGTGCGCACCATCATCGACGACCCCACCTTTCATGATCACCTGAAGCTGATGAGTCGGTTTGTCCGGCTGGCAGGCTACGACGGGTTGCTGGTGTGCCTGGACGAGATGGTGAACCTCTACAAGCTGGCCTCCACCCAGGCGCGTAACTCCAATTACGAGCAGATTCTGCGCATCCTCAACGACACGCTCCAGGGCACCGCGGCGCACCTGGGGTTCGTCTTCGGAGGAACTCCAGAGTTTCTCGCCGACACCCGCCGTGGGCTGTACAGCTACGCGGCCCTGCAGTCGCGACTTGCGGAAAACACTTTCGCCTCCGGCGGCCTGGTCGACTACTCCGGTCCGGTGCTGCGGCTGGCCGCACTGACCCAGGAAGACCTCTACGTTCTACTGGCCAAACTGCGTCACATTCACGCCTCAGGCGATCCTTCGCGTTATCTGCTCGACGATGATGCGCTGCCCGCCTTCATGCACCATTGCTCCGGCCGCATCGGCGAGGCGTACTTCCGTACCCCTCGCACGACGATCAAGGCGTTCTGCGATCTGCTGGCCGTACTGGAGCAGAATCCCGGAGTCGATTGGCGGCAGATCCTGCCCTCGGTCGAACTGAAGCAGGAGACCAATCCCGACCTGGCGCCGATCGAGGAAGAAGAGGGTGCTCCGGCGCACCCGTGGACCGCCCAGGCAGGAGCGGCAGGCGATGACGACCTCACCTCCTTCCGGCTCTGAGGCCTTCGAACGGCTACACCCCAAGGTCCAGCGATGGATCTGGCAGCAGGACTGGCCAGAACTGCGCCCCGCCCAGGAAGCGGCGGTCGCACCGGTGCTGGCAGGCGACACCGACGTGATCATTGCCGCCGCGACCGCCTCCGGCAAGACCGAGGCGGCCTTCCTGCCGATCTGCTCGGCGCTGCTCGATGAACCACCGGCGACCGCCGGATTCACCGCGATCTACATCAGTCCGCTGAAGGCGCTCATCAACGACCAGTACGGCAGGCTCGATGAGCTGTGTGAGCACCTGGAGATTCCGGTCGCCCGCTGGCACGGCGACGTCGGAGCCCACCTCAAGAGCAAGTTGATCGATCGGCCCGGTGGGATCCTTTTGATTACACCGGAGTCGCTGGAGGCGCTGTTCGTCATGCGTGGCTGGAAGATGCGCGACCTGTCAGGGGCCCTGCGCTATGTGGTCATCGACGAACTCCACTCCTTTATAGGAACAGAGCGCGGAGCCCAGCTCCAGTCGCTCATGCACCGGCTTGATCTCGCGGCACGTCACCGCATCCCGCGCATCGGATTGTCGGCGACGCTCGGCGACATGCGAGGAGCCGCGGACTTTCTTCGGCCTGGTGGCAGCGAATACGTCACTTCGATCGTCTCGACATCCGATGCACAAGAACTCCAGCTACAACTGCGTGGCTACGTCGCGACCGCGCCGGCTCTCGATCCACGTGCTCAGGCCGCGCAGGAGGCCGTGGGCTCCGACGTCAGTCCCGACGACATCGCCGGTGGCGACCGGCTCGCGATCGCCGACCACTTGTTCGCCACGCTCCGGGGATCACACAACCTGGTCTTCGCCAACTCGCGTGCCGCGGTCGAGGACTACACAGATCTGCTCAGCCGCCGCTGTGAAAAGACGGGGGTGCCGAACGAGTTCGTACCCCATCACGGCAACCTCTCCAAGAGCATCCGCGAGGATGCCGAGTCCCGGCTCAAGGACCGGACCCGACCTGTCACCGCCATCTGCACTTCGACGCTGGAGATGGGCATCGACATCGGCTCGGTCTCCTCCGTGGCGCAGGTCGGCGCACCCCAGAGCGTGGCCGTCCTGCGTCAACGGCTCGGTCGCTCCGGGCGGCGGGGCGGACCCGCCGTACTCCGCCTCTACATCAGTGAGCCTGAGCCGGCCACCACCATCCATCCCTCTGACGAACTCCGTGCTCAACTCGTTCAGGCTGTTGCCACCGTCGAACTGCTGCTGCAGCGTTGGTATGAGCCCCAGCAGGATGCGGCTCTGCACCTGTCGACCCTCGTTCAGCAGCTTCTCTCCCTCATCGCCCAGCATGGCGGAATCACTCCGGCCGACGCCTACCGCACCCTGTGCGCGCAAGGGCCGTTCCGCGCGGTCGACACACCGACGTTCGCCGCATTGCTGCGCGACCTCGGTACCGGACAGCTCATCCGTCAGGAGAACGACGGCCTTCTGCTACACGGCGATGCGGGGGAGAGGTTGGTCAACCATTACACCTTCTACGCCGCCTTCGCCGCGCCCACCGAGTACCGGATCGTCACCGAAGGACGAACGCTGGGCAGTCTTCCCATGGAGCACCCTCTCCCTGAGGGAGCTCTGCTCATCTTCGCCGGCCGCCGCTGGCGCATTCTGACCATTGACGCCCATGCCAAGATCCTCGAAGTCGCGCGCTCTTCGGGCGGCCGCCCGCCGCGCTTCGTCGGCACCGGCCCGGACGTCCATGATCGGGTTCGCACCGAGATGCGTCGCGTATACGAAGACTCCGCTGTCCCTATCTACTTGGACGCGACCGCGCAGCAGCTGCTTGCCGAGGGACGCGCCGCCTACCGGCGCTTCGGGCTACACGACAACCCACTCGTGGGCTACGGTGCTGAGACTCTGCTGTTTCCCTTCCGCGGAGACGTCATCATGACCACGGCTGCACTCGCGCTGCACGCCCGGGGTGTCGACGTCACGCGGCAAGGCATCGCCTTGATGCTCTCCGGCACGTCACCGCGCAGCGCCGCGGAACTGCTGGCCGACCTGGCCACCTCGGGTCTCCCAGAAGCCGTCGACCTGGCTCGCCTGGTCCCCGAGAAGAGAATTGACAAATACGACGAGATCATCGGCGAAGACCTCCTGACACGCTCCTACGCCGCCCGCAGGCTCGATGTCCCCAGCACGAGGCACGCCATCGCAGCCCTGGCGAAGCAATCCGGTCATACCCGGCCCGCCCAGACAGATCCCCCCGCAGCCCAGACCGTAGTTTCGCGTCGTCACCGCCTCGGATCCCTTCCCTACGCGGTCGTCGATGTCGAAACCACCTCGACCGACTCACGCAAGGCCCGCATAGTGGAGATCGCGGTCGTTCGCCTCCATTCGGATGGCAGCGAAGATCGTGTCTACTCCACAATCGTCGACTCTGGTACAGGGCCGGGACCGACGCACATCCACGGCCTTACCGTAGGGAACCTGGCAGGCGCTCCACGGTTTGCCCAAATCGCGGGTGACATCGCGCTCATGCTGGAGGGCGCCGTGATCGTCGCTCACAACGCGCGCTACGACACCGAAGTGCTCAGCGCCGAATTCGCCCGTGTCGGATCAGCCCCCGATGATCTGCTCTCTCTATGCACTCTGGCTCTGTCCCGGCGTTTCGGCCCGACGATGGCTTCCCACAGCCTCGCCGATTGCGCCGCCGCCGAAGGAATCGACCTCCGCCGGGCACACAGCGCGGAAAGTGACGCGCAAACCTGTTCTGGTTTGCTTCGCACCTACACCGCTCGCGCGTTGGACCAGGGGCTCCAGTGGTTCGACCAAATCGGTGCCGTCGGCCGGCTACCGGCCACTTCATGGGTCGCCGCGCCTCCCACAGGCCGTGTCCACCGTCGCCCGGTATCACCTGTCGCCTGAAGTCAATCCGGCGGGGTGAGAATTTAAGCCACAGTGGATCATTGGTGGGATCGACGGAGAAAACGCTTATCGACAGGATGTTACCTAAGTGATATCGGTTTTCCCGGTCATGGCTGCGCAGTTCGATAATTCGCCGAGGCGGAAGGATTTGCTTCGCCTCGCTTGAGACCGGATAAACGTCCATCTGAGGCTGCGGTGTTGGCGTCTAGTTTGTCTTTGTCGAAATTCTTGTCGGGTTTACTGCCTGATTTCTCCAGTTTTTTGTACATCTTGTCTACGCGGGAGCGGACGCGGCGTCGCATGAGGCTTGTGATCTGGGCGGATGTCGTGGGGCGCAGCTCGGGTGAGCTTGTGTTGAGGGCGGCTTTGCGTAAGGGCATGAATTGAGTGGAGGCGTGGCCTATCACCTGGTGGTAGGCGGTGAGTAGTTTGCTGGTGATGGTGTTTGGCGCGGCTTGGTAGCTTGTTCCGATTCGTGCTTGTCGGCGGGTGAGTATGCGGCCTGATTCCATCGCCTTGATTATTTGGGTGAGGTCGTGCTCGGCGAGGACGAGGAGGGCCTCGGTGGCGTGCTCGACGGCGAGAATGACGGGGGCATGTCGCCGGTCGTCGGCGCAAGCGAGGCCGGGGGATTTCGGCAGGGTGGGTGTGCGATTGCCGATGGTCCAGGTCGGGTTGGACGAGATGACGCGCTTGGTTCGTACCACCAGGTCCCTGAGCGGTTCCTGGAGGGGGGACGGCGGCGCGTTCTGTATCTCGGTGGTGAACGGCTCCCATGCCTTGCGTACCGCCTGCCATTTGTTGAACGCCTGGTCGCAGCGGTCGTAGCTGCTTTGCAGCGCGTGCTTGATCCGGGGTGCGCCTGTGGGGTGGAGTTCGTCGGCGCGGCGGATGAGCAGAGCGAGGGTGTGGACGACGGAGTGCATGGTGGCTGCCGCGCCGGTTGCTCTTCGCTGCCATTCCTGGGCGCTGGTGAGGGCAGAGGTGTCCGAGGAGACGAGGGCACGGATGGCTTCAGCGTCGCCGATGATCCCATGGCACAACTCGCTCACCGTCTGGGGAGAGTCTGGGAGCGGATCGGTCGCGGGAAGCTGCCGTAGGGGATGGCGGCGAGGGTGGCGTCGTTCCTGCTCGGGGTTCTTGTCATCGAGGTGGTGAGTGAGAGGGGAACATCCAGCGCCGTAATGGAGCGATCAAGCGCGTCGCCGGGCAGGCCGAGTCGTCGTAGCGCGGGCCGTGTGTGGTCAAGCACGGCGGCGAGTTGGTGGGCGTGGTCGGCGACGACGGACATCAGCGCTCTGCGGGTGTGGAAGTGCTCGATCGCGTTCGCCCAGTCGCTGTAAGTGGGGCGGCCGGAGGAGAAGTGGGTGTTGAGGAGGTCACGTCCGGTTCTGAGGGCCAGCGCGGCGGCGGACAGATGACGTGCCACCGGGTGGGGGATGTGCCCTGCTTTGGCGGTGAGGTTGTGTTCGAGCTCGGCGAGGATCCCATGTGACTCAAGCAGAGCGATCCGGGGATCGCCGGCGCGGTTCCAGGCAGTCAGATAGCTGAGCCTGCGCTTTACAGCAGGGTTGCTGGGGATGAGATTGTCGGTGTAGCTCAGCCTGGATCCACGGTTTGAATTCTTGTGATCATTCTTCGGTTCAATTCTTCCGCGAGGGCCGGTTCGGTAGGTGGAGGCCGTGTTTCGGGTGTGGGAGGCGTGCGCGGGTCGCGGCTTGTGCGGGTGGCGCGGGTGGGGGGCGGGGTGTGCGCCGGTGCGCGTGGTGACCGTCACGGTCGTCGGGTTGGAGGCGGTGACCAAGGGGGTTGGGGCGGGTCAGGCCACGTGAGCGGGTGGCGGGTGGTGGACGGCGTCGAAGGCGTTGCGCCACGCCTGCTGCCAGCGCCAATGCTGTGGCAGATGCAGGACCAGGTGGCCGCGGCCGTGTCGGGCCAGCCACGCGCGTGGAAGGCGCCGGCCAGGCAACCGAAGGCGCGCAGCAGGTCGTGCGTGATCGCCGCGCAGGTGAGCCAGGCGGCATTGGCGGTGAACTTCCCCGAGGGTAGATGCGCGAGTGGCCCGTCGATCAAGTCCGCGTTGACCTGCTCCATCATCGCGTGATCACGATGCTGCTCCTCCGCCTGCACCAGCGCATACGGACTGTCGGTGAAGATCGCGTGGTAGCGGTGGGCAGCAAACAATTCGTCCTGTCCGCGCCGAGCCTGCTCATTGAGCCGCCGAACCCTGCGCACGATCAGCCGGGCGGTAACGGCCTGGCCCTTCTTGCTGGTGAACGCGGTGTAGTCGACCTCAGCGATCTCCGCATCGGAGATCCACCCGCCCGCTTGATCGTCGAAGACGGCGTTCGGATACGTGATCGGCGTCCACCCGGTTTCGTCGATGCCCGCGATCGCTGCCTTGATCTTGGGGTCCATCTTCGCGGTGACGGAAAACCGCGCGTCACGCTCGCGGCAGGCGCCGATGACGTCGGCGCTGTAGAAGGCCGGGTCGCCGCGCAGCACGAGGGTGCCGCCGGCGCCCGTCTGCCGGGCGGTGGTGATGGACTCGCGGACGAAGGAGGCGGCGCCGCGGGCGGAGTTGGCCTTGCCGCCGCGCAGCCGGGTGCCGCAGATCAGCGGGGCGGCCAGCGGCGTGGACACAGTCGCGGCCAGCACGTTCAGCCCGCGCACCAGCAAACTCTTGCCGCTGATCTTGGTGTTGCCGAACCCTGATCCCTGCTTGGCGTAGCCGTAGGTGCGGCGCTGCATGGAGTCGACGTCGAGGAAGGTGAGCACGTCGCGCCGGGCAGCAGCGGCGTGTGCCCGGCCAGAGCGACCAGCAACAGCCGGGCGGTCTTGTCCAGTTGCCGGACGTTGCCCCAAAGCCCAGCTCAGTGGCATCATCGAGCTATCGCCTCAGGTCGCCGCACGTGGTGTCAGAGATCTACACCCTCTTCGAGGGCGCCAGCGAAATCCAGAGGTTGCTGATCGGCTGCGCCGTCACGGGCC
>JAOPYI010000279.1 GCA_025964675.1 Sphaerisporangium sp.
GATCATGACTTCTTCAGCCCGCTGCCTCCAGAACGCGTCCTCCCGCTCCTGCGGACACTGGCAGCGCGCCCCCACCTTGACTGACAAGCCGCACCGTGTCCCGATGCGGGCCATCCGCACATGCCGCTGGTAGGTGTGTCCGTCCTTTGCTCGCCATGGCAGGTGGTTCCTGACCTCACCACTGATAGGGCAGGAATTTCCCGTCCAGTGTCACCACGACCCGGTCGCCGGCCGGGTCGGGTACGCGTTTGATATCGAGGCGGAAGTTGATGGCGCTCATGATGCCGTCGCCGAACTGTTCGTGGATGAGTTCCTTGATGGTCGGTCCGTAGACCTGGAGTACCTCGTAGAACCGGTAGATCGTGGGGTCCGTTGGCACCGCGGTTTCCAGCGCTCCGCGGGTGGGCTGAAGCTGCAATGCCTGCAGGACATCGTCATCGAGATCCAGCAATGACGCCGCGGCCTCGGCCTGCGCGGCGGTCATCGGCTGCTGTCCCAGCAGCGCCGACGTTGTCCATGCCGGGGGCCGTCCGACTGCCTGGGCGAGCTGGACCCACGTCACACCCAGCCGGGCCTTGGCCGCGCGGACGGCCTCCGCCGCATCCTTCTTAGTCATCATGGCGTTCCTCCCAGTATCGGCGCCTGCGTGATGGACGGCATCGCAGCACGCTACGTGCCGAAGATGCCGCCCGCGTTACATAGGTGACTTCGAGCTGAACGGACGTGGCCTCAATCCAGCGGCACGTCCGCTCATGCCGCTTGGAGGGCGTGTGCGAGTAGTTCTGATGGACACCACGTGATCTCGTGATCGGCTATGTCGGCTTGGGTTCATCTGGCGATGACTGTGCGCTGGTTGGCTGGGTGCATAGAGGAGCCCTGCACCACTTGAAGCGGTGCACTTCTAATTCTCCTTGAGGCGCGATCGGCGGCCGAAGGCCACTTGCATGCGCTCGAGAAGTTCCCTCCGCCGGGGATCCAGATCAGGGTCTGCCAGCATCCGCTCGCGACGGTCCCTGTGGTGCGCTTGGCGAGCTCGGATCAGTGCCTCGGGAATTGGCGTGCCGTACAGGCGCCTGGCGAGCGTGGCCTTCGCGTACTCCGGGAGCTCATCGCTGTAGGTGTTCTTCTTGAGATTGCAGAACCAGTGGGTGATGCGGACGTTGTCCCGGGTGTGCGTGCCTCCGCCGGCCACCGGCCGGATGTGGTCGATGCTCGGTGACAGCGGATGCGGTCGTTTCCGGCCAGGGTCTACTGGGTGCGCTGTGTCTTGGCAGATGCCGCACAGCCAACCGTCGCGCTGACCGATCTCCGTGACGGTGAAGGATTCGACCGGCCCGTTCGCGCGTATCCGATTTCGTCGCTGTTGGTCTTGCCTGCGTTTGTGAGCGCGACGTGCCTCCAGCGAGGCTCTGTCTTCCTCGCGGGTATGTCCGCCACGGCTCCAGCGCTCCGCGCCATCGTCTCGGACCATCTCACATCAACACATGCACGACTGGGACCCTCTTCAACGGCGGTCGCATCTCGGTCAGGCAAGTCTGCGCTCGCCAGACCTGCGATGTCCATGGAATCGGCGGCTGGTGACAGCGGTGCGCACCGGCGGACGGCCCAGGCGACATCCAACAGGGCGAGACGGACGTCCGCTCATGCCACAAGCTGGGCGGTCGGTTGGCGGGTCGGCTCTGGTCTTCCGTCCGGGGTGGCGCAGCTTCGGGTATGACTTCGTTCGATGAGTTCCTGACGGCGACGACCGGAGCGGTGGGTACTGATCCGCTGCGGATGGCGACCGTCGCCTACCTTGCCTGCTACAAGGGCACGTCTCGGATGCACACCGAGTCCGATCTTCGGATCTTCCTGGGCTGGTGCACCGAGCGGAACCTGGAGCCACTGTCCGTTCAGCGGGCTCAGGTCGAGCTCTATGTTCGCTGGCTTCAAGAGATCCGGCGCTTCCGGCCCTCCACGGTGTCCCGGCGCCTGTCAGTCGTGGCCGGCTTCTACCGGACCTGCGTCATCGACGGGGTGCTGGAGCACTCGCCCGCCGACCATGTCCGCCGCCCCAACGTCCCACCCGAGTCCCCGACTCTTGGGCTGTCGCATCTGCAGTTCGAGGCACTGCTGTCCGCGGCACGCCAGTCTGCCAATCCCAACGACTTCGCCCTGGTCGCGATGCTCGGCCTCCTCGGACTACGGATCTTCGAAGCCACCGGAGCCGATATCCACGATCTCGGCGAGGAACACGGCCACCGGGTCCTGCGCGTCGTCGGCAAGGGCACCCGGGTCGTCCTGGTGCCGCTCCCACCGGCGGTCGGCCGGGCCATCGAACTTACGTGTCCCTAGACGCGCCCAGGAGTAAGGCTTCAGCCAGCGAACTTCGTTGGTAGAGCACTGAGCGGCCGTGGCGGCGCCGCATCAGCAGACCGGTGCGGTGAAGCAGTCGCAGGTGCTGGTTCACGGCGGAGGGGGTCACGCCCAGAGCCACCGCGAGGCCGGTCGTGGACCGGGGATCGGCCAGGAGCATGAGCAACCGGGCGCGGACCGGGCCGAACAGCTGGGCGAAGTCGGTTCCGGTGGGGACCGGGGCGGTGCTCCACATTGTTCCCTGCCCACGAGGGGCGTACAGCACCATCGGGGGGTGCTTGGGTTCGAGGGGGACCGAGGCGTCTGGGGTGAAG
>JAOPYI010000017.1 GCA_025964675.1 Sphaerisporangium sp.
GTTCTCTACGTGGGGCACTTCTTCCGCAAGGGGCTGCCCGTGGTGATGGACCTCACCGCCCTGTCCGACGCGGACGCCAAGCCGCTCGTCGACTTCGCGGCCGGGCTGGTGTTCGGCCGCCGCGGAGACATGGACCGCATCGCGCACAAGATCTTCCTGCTGGTGCCCCCAGGCGTGGCCATCGTCACCTGAGCCGACCCGGAAGATCGGTCCCACGCCGGAAACGGCGGTGCCGTGCCAGGGACACCCCCAGGCACGGCACTCGCTGTCACGCTACGCGCTGACCGGGCTTACAGCGGCGGGGTGAAGTTGACGAACGCACCGCAGTTGCCCGGCCAAGCCGGGTTCGTGCCCGTGCCCGGGGTCGGGTTGAGCACGCATGTCGTCTGGGCCACGAGACCGGTCGTACTCCGCACCGTGACGTGAAGGTTGTTTCCCATGACGGCCAGGCTGACATCCGAAACGTTGCCGGGGTAGTTCGCCAGCCCGGAAATGTCGTGCCAGGGCGCAGGCGTACTCGGGTCCCGGATCAGCGTTGAGCCGTTCCCCTGAGCGAGCCCGATGTACTTGCTGTTGCCCATGAACGCCGTATCGATGCCGTCGCTCCTTCCCCTAGGCCCGGGAGGACCAGGAGGACCGGGAGGGCACTTCTTGCAGCACTTCTTCTTGGTGACGACCTCGTTCTCATCGTCGTCATCGCCCACCGGCTTCTGCCTGGTGGTGGTGACGAGGCTGGCCGGAGCGTGACCGACGTCGTACGCCACCCGGTGCCCCGGGACGCTCCGCACTTCCGTGCCGGCCTGGGCCGTGGCCGGGAGCGACAGCGCGACGACTCCGCCGGTAATCGCCGTCGCGACCGCCAAAGTCCACGCGCGCTTACCTATTGTTTCCCGAGGAATCACTCGGTTCCCCCATATCGCTTGAATTCCGATGAATCGGACCTTCTTCGTGCCGCTGCGGCAGCACCGCTATCTGGAATACCCATTCAGCGAAGCAGCGACGCGGCGAGGAAGTAGCGATAGAGAAAACAGACGACACGATAAAGAAAAGAGCCACGACTCCGCTCTATTCCGAATACTCTTTAGCCGGGGAATATCCTCATAGAGCCACAGAAAGCCGCCCGGTGACATAATCCAACCAATTCCACGATCTAGCCCGGGTCCACGTGCCTCAACGCGACGAGTCATCATGGAAGTCACGGCGTCATGGTCGCGGGTGCCGGGCGCGGCGTGGCACGTCAGCCGCTGCCCATCGTCGGCGAGACGGACGAGGAGACCGGCGACGACAAGATCGTGGATCTGAAGAGCGGACGAGTCGGCCTGTAGGCCGGGTTCTGTCCTTTGCTTGCGCAAAGAGGCGACCATCCATCTAGGACCGTCGTTGCCGACGGTCTCAAGCGGTCTACCCGCGCGACTCGGGCGGGTCACCCTCGAACGCCGCGCGCGGGATCCTCCGAGGAGGAACCCTTCTTGACCTTGCTCCAGGTGGGGTTTACCGAGCCGCCCACGTCACCGTGGGCGCTGGTGGTCTCTTACACCACCGTTTCACCCTTACCTCCCCAAGATCGGGGAGGCGGTCTGTTTTCTGTGGCACTGTCCCGCGGGTCACCCCGGGTCGGCGTTACCGACCACCTTGCCCTGTGGAGCCCGGACCTTCCTCGGCGGGGCTTCGAAAAACCCCGACGCGGTCGCCCGGCCGACTCGTCCGCTGTTCTTCTAGTTTAACGGATCACAAGCCGACTTTAATCCGATGGCAAGCCTCAGCAGATCAGATAGGACGCGTACGGCGGTGGCCCGTGCCCCCGCCGTCACCGCCGTACACCACGACAGATCAGCGAAGGTGTGACGTGTCGTTGAGCGCTCTGACCAGCTCGGGGCCGTCAGCGAAGTAGTCGACCGCCGACAGGGACGCCACGTCGAGATGCATGCGGTAGAGCGCCGCCGGGGGCGCCAGCAGCGCCAAGCGCAGGAGCAGCTTGATCGGCGACACGTGGGAGACGACCAGGACCGTCTTGCCCTTGTGGTCGAACAGGACGCGGTCCCTGGCGTCGCCGACCCGGAGTGCCGCCTGCTCGAAGCTCTCGCCGCCGGGCGGGGCCACGGCCGGGTCCGCGAGCCACGCCGCCAGCTCGCCGGGCCAGCGACGCTGGATCTCGGTGAAGGTCTGGCCCTCCCACTCACCGAAGTCGACCTCGCGAAGGCCGTCGTCCACGGCGACCTTCAGGCCGGTGCGGGCGGCCACGGCCTCGGCCGTCCGCCGGGCACGCCGGAGGGGGGAGCTGACGATCACGTCGATCTCGTACGGCTTGCGCGACAGCCGTACGGCGGCCGCCTCGGCCTGGGCGACGCCGCTGGGGGTCAGGTCGGGATCGCCGATGCCGGAGAACCGGCGGTCGACGGAGAACGGTGTCTCGCCGTGGCGGAGCAGCAACAACGACGTGGCCGTGCTCGACGGTCCCATCCAGCCGCTTCCGGGCTTCGGCTGGAGGGCGGGGGTCATGGTGGTGTCCGGGACAGGCCCGGACGCCCCCTCCGGTGCCAATGCGCCGGTGGCCGGGGCCGTGGGGGGGCCGAGGTCGTAGAGGTTGTCGTTGACGGCTTCGGGTGAGTAAGCGGGAGCGGCGACCGCGGAAAGTGGCTTGCCCTGCCACTTCCTGCCTTTGGCCGCGGCGTCCATGGCCTCGTTGGCCAGGCGGTCGGCGTCGCGGTTGCGCTCCCTCGGGATCCACTTCCAGCTCACGTGAAGGCGCCGCGCCAGGCCGGCCGCTTCGAGCGCCAGCGGGCGCAGCCCTTCGTTCTTGACCTTCCAGCGGCCGGCCATCTGCTCGACGACCAGCTTGGAGTCCATGCGTACTTCGACCGTCACGCCTTCGCCCGCGAGCGCGAGCACCGACCGCAGGCCCGCGATCAGGCCTTGGTACTCGGCGACGTTGTTGGTCGTGACCCCGAGCGAGTCGGCCGCCTCGGCCAGCACCTGGCCGTCGACGTCCTTGACGACGGCGCCGTACCCGGCGGGACCTGGATTGCCCCGGGACCCGCCGTCGGCCTCGACGACGAGCTTCACAGACCCGACTCGGGCGTGCGGACCAGAATCCTGCGGCACTCCTCGCAGCGGATCACCTCGTCGTGGGCGGCGGCCCTGATGCGGTTGAGGTCGGCGATCGAGAGCGACACCTTGCAGCCCTGGCACCGGCCTCCCTGCAGCATGGCCGCGCCGACGCCGTACTGCCCGCGCAGCTTCTCGTACAGGGTGAGCAGGTCGGCGGGGATGTCGGCGGTGATGCCTCCGCGCCTGCCCTTGGCCTCCTCGCTCTCACTGTCGAGGGCGCCGAGCGCGACGTCGCGCTTCTCCTCCAGCACGGACAGGCCGGAGCCTATCTCCGCCCGCTCGGCCGACAACCGGGTGACGTCGGCGTCCGCCGCCTCCCGGCGCTCCATGATCTCAAGGACGATGTCTTCGAGGTCGCCCTGGCGACGGTGGAGCGAGGCGATCTCGGACTGCAGGTTGGACAGATCCTTGGGGGAGGAGACCTGGCCGGAGTCGAGGCGCTTCTGGTCACGCTCGGCGCGGACGCGCACGGCGTCGACGTCGGACTCGGCCTTGGTCTGCTCCCTGGCGAGGTCGCTGGCCTCGGTCTCTGCGGTGATCACTTCGGTGGCGAGGCGGGCAAGCTTGGCCGACCGCTCGTCGATCTCCGCGAGCTCGGGCAGCGTGCGGCGGCGATGTGCCAGCCTGTCGAGGACGGCGTCGAGCTCGGCCAGCTCGAGCAGGCGCTTCTGTGCTTCCGGGGCTGCTTTCACTTATTCCTCGCACTGTGCTGTTGTAGTCCAGGCGTCCGTGACCCTCTCGGAGACCCGCGTCTCAACATTAATCCCCTTGGCGGCCAACCCGGACGCGAGTAGCGCGGCGGCCTGCGGCAGCCATGGCCATTCGGTGGCCCAGTGGGCCGCGTCGATCAGGGCAGGGCCGCCGGAGAACTCCCCGGACTGCATGAACTCGCTGGCCGGATGGTGCCTGAGGTCGGCGGTGAGGAAGACATCGGCGACGCGAGCCGTGCCCAGGAGCGAGTCTCCCGCGCCGCCGCTGACGGCGACCGTGCGCACGACGCGGGACGGGTCGCCTGCGACCCTGAGGCCCCACGCGGTGCGCGGCAGGCCCCGGGCTGCCTGGGCGGCGAAGTTCTGGAGCGTCAGGGGCTCGTCCAGCTCGCCGACGCGGCCGAGGCCCCGGACCGGATCGTCCGGCGACGGCTGGAGCGGCCGCAGCTCTCCGGACAGTCCCACGGCCCTGGCCAGGGCGTCGGAGACCCCGGGGTTGGCCACGTCGGCGTTGGTGTGCGCGGTGTAGAGCGAGATGTCGTGCTTGATCAACCGGTGGACCAGCGCGCCCTTGACCGTGTCGGCGGCCACGCTGGTCGTGCCCCGCAGGTAGAGGGGATGGTGCGTGACGATCAGGTCGGCGCCCCAGGCCACCGCCTCATCGGCGACGCCCGCCACAGGGTCGACGGCAAACAGGATCTTGTTCACGGGTTGCGCCGGATCTCCGCAAACCAGTCCCACAGCGTCCCAGGTCTCCGCCCAAGCGGGGTCATACGTGGATTCAAGTTCCGCGATGATCGCGGACAACGCTGTCGGGGACACGTGCGCACACTATCGGCACGACCTACTGTGATTACGTCCTGACACCCGGAGGGCTGGCGAATGGCACCAACGGTAGCGATCATTGGGGCGGGCTTCGGCGGGCTGTGCATGGGGATCCAGCTCCAAAGGGCCGGGATCACCACGTACACGATCTTCGAGAAGGCAGGAGGCGTCGGGGGCACGTGGCGGGACAACACCTATCCCGGCGCCGCCTGCGACGTGCCCTCGCACCTGTACTCCTACTCGTTCGAGCAGCGTCACGACTGGACGCGCCGCTACCCCCGGCAGCGCGAGATCCTCGCCTACCTCGAACATTGCGCGGACAAGTACGGCGTGCGCCCTCATCTGCGGTTGAACACCGAGGTCACGGCCGCGACGTTCGACGAGCAGGCGAACCGGTGGCGGGTGACCACGGCCGACGGCGAGGAGCGCATGTTCGACGTGGTGGTCTCCGGGGTGGGCCAGCTCAACCGGCCTCGCCTGCCTGACATTCCGGGTATCTCCACCTTCGAGGGCGCCGGCTTCCACTCCGCCCGCTGGGACCACGACCACGATCTCGCCGGGCGCCGTGTCGCCGTGATCGGCAACGGCTCCTCCGCCGCGCAGTTCATCCCCCGGATCGCCCGCGCCGCCGGCCACCTGGACGTCTACCAGCGCACGCCCAACTGGGTGATCCCCAAGATGGACGGGGAGTACGGGCCCCGCGAGCGGCTCGCCTTCCAGCGCCTGCCGCTCCTGCAGACCGCGAACCGCGAGCGGATCTACCGGTTCATCGAGGGGCTGGTCTTCCCCGTGGTGGTCGGGGGCTGGAGCCGGCGCGTGATCACCAAGCGGGCCCAGGACCACCTCAGGCAGCAGGTCAGGGACCCGGAGCTGCGCGCCAAGCTCACGCCGACCTACCCGATCGGGTGCAGGCGGATCGTCATCGACAGCGATTTCTACCCGGCGCTGACACGGCCCAACGTGGACGTCGTCACCGACCCGATCACCCGTATCGTCCCCAACGGCATCGAGACGGCGGGCGGCGACGTCCGCGAGGCCGACACGATCATCTACGCGACCGGCTTCCGCACGACCGACTTCCTCGCCCCCATCGAGATCACCGGTAGGGAAGGCCGCCGCCTGCATGAGGTGTGGAAGACAGGCGCGGAGGCCTACCTGGGGGTCGCCGTGCCGTACTTCCCCAACCTCTTCCTGCTGTACGGGCCGAACACCAACCTCGGCCACAACTCCATCATCATCATGATCGAATCGCAGGTCCGGTACATCATGGGCTGCCTGCCGCTGCTGTCCGCGCGCGGCCCGATGGAGGTACGGCAGTCCGCCATGGACGCGTGGCGCCGGACGCTCGACCAGGCGATGGCCCGTACGGTCTGGGAGGCGAGCTGCCGCAGCTGGTACAAGAACGCCGCCGGCAGGGTGACGAACAACTGGCCGCGCCCGACGACGGTGTACCGCCGGATCACCCAGGCCCCGCGCCCGGGCTCGTACACCTTCGGCTGACCTGCCCTGAATTTCGATTCGCCCGGCCTGCGTATACGGTCGGATGGAACCGGACACCTCGCTGAACGCGGCGCCCCTTTCCGTCGGTCGCCTGCCTTATCGTGCGGGTGAAGCCGGGAGGACCACGGGCGAAAGGAGTCCACACGTGTTCGCAGAGCTTCATCGGGACGCGATCGTGGCAGACACCCACAACGACCTTTTGATGGCGGTCTCGGCGAGACCGCCGGAGATGTGGGCGTCGTTCTTCCGGGAGCAGTGGCTGCCCCAGCTGCGCGAGGGCGGCGTCGACGTGCAGGTCCTCCCGGTCTTCATCGACAGCCCATACCGCCCGGAGGGCGCGCTCCGCCAGACCCTGCGGATGATCGAGTGCGCCCACGCGGTGGCCGAGGGCAACCCCGGTGACGTGAGCATCTGCTACGACGGCCAGCAGGTCGACGAGGCCCTCGCACTGGGCCGGATCGCCCTGGTCATCGCCCTGGAGAGCATGCCTGGCCTGGACGCGAGCGTGGAGCTGCTGCCCACCCTGTTCCGGCTCGGCGTCCGCGTCGCGTCCATCGCGCACTGGGGCCGCACGCCGCTCGCCGACGGCAGCGGGGAGGACGCCACCGGCAGCCGCCTGACCGGGTACGGCGTCGCGGCGCTCCAGGAGATGGAGCGGCTGGGCATGATCTTCGACATCTCCCACCTGGGCGCCTCGGGCGTGGCGCACGTGCTGGAGATCGCCACCCGGCCGGTCATCGCGACCCACTCCTCCGCCCGCGCCCTGCGCGACCATCACCGCAACCTCACCGACGATCAGCTGCGTGCCGTCGGGGCGGGCGGCGGCGTCGTCTGCGTCAACTTCCTCGCGGCGTTCCTGTCGGACAAACCCGAGGGGTACACCGTGGAGCGGCTCGCCGACCACATCCTGCACGTCGCGGACGTCGCCGGGGTCGACCACGTCGGCCTCGGCCCCGACTTCATGAAGGAGGTCATGGTCGACCTGACGCCCCCCTGCTGCGAGGGGTTCAGCTACAGCGGGATCGACTCGCTCGCGGCCATCCCGGGCCTCGAAGGGCCCCGCGGCATGCCTCTGGTGACCGAGCAGCTTCTCGAGCGCGGCCTCGACGAGAAGGACATACACAAGATCCTCGGCGGGAACGTCATGCGCCTGTTCCGCGACGAGCTGGGACGTCCCGCACCGGAGCCCCTCAGATGACGCGGGGCGACCTGCCGGTGATGCTCGACGACCTGGAGGAGCTCGTCCTCTGCGAGTCCTTCTCCTCCGATCACGACGCGGTCGCCGCCAGCGCCGAGGTGGTCGCCACCCTTGGCGCCAGGCACCTCGGCGTGCGTCCCGAGCCGATCGTCGCGGGCGGGGTCACCCACCTGCGCTGGAGCTTCGGCACGCCGCGCGTGCTCCTCCTCGGCCACCACGACACGGTCTGGCCCATCGGGTCGCTGCGCGAGCACCCGTGGTCGGTCACCGACGGCGTCGCACGAGGGCCGGGGGTGTTCGACATGAAGGCCGGTCTCGTGCAGATGTTCCACGCGCTGCGCTCGATCGGGTCGCTCGACGGGGTCTGCGTGCTGGTCACCGGGGACGAGGAGCTGGGCTCGCATACCTCCCGCGGGCTCATCGAGCGCAGCGCCGAGGGGTGCTCTGCCGCGTTCGTCCTGGAGGCGAGCGCCGACGGCGGCGCGCTCAAGACGGCCCGTAAGGGCGTCTCCACCTATGAGCTGGTCGTGCACGGCTTGGCCGCCCACGCGGGCCTGGAGCCTGAGAAGGGGGCCAACGCCGGAGTTGAGCTGGCCCACCAGATCCTGGCCATCACGGCGATGTCCGACCCGAAGGGCCCCGCGACGACCGTGACGCCGACGATGATGAACGCGGGCACCAGCGTGAACACCGTGCCCTCGCTGGCCTCCGTCGCCGTCGACGTGCGCGCGGCCGACCAGGCGGAGCAGGCGCGGGTGGACGCCGGCATGCGCGCCCTGCCGCCCAGGCTGGCCGGCACGCGCCTGGAGGTCAAGGGCGGCATCAACCGGCCGCCCATGGACGCCACCTCGTCCTCCGCGCTGTTCAAGCTGGCCGAGCTGGTCGCGGCCGAGCTGGGGCTCGGTCCCCTGCGGGGCGTGGCCGTGGGCGGCGCCTCGGACGGCAACTTCACGGCCGGTGCCGGCTGCCCCACCCTCGACGGCCTCGGCGCGGTCGGCGGCGGCGCCCACGCGGCACACGAGCACGTCATCATCGATGAGATGCCTCGCCGCGCGTCCCTGCTGGCCGGGCTGGTCGAGGCGGTCCTGGAAGGCCGGCAGTGATGGTGGTGGCTTCAGCCGTGACCTCGGCGACCAGGCACTGGGAGACGGCCGCACGGCGCTCCGGGGTGGAGGTGCGCGAGCTTCACGAGATCGCCGATCTCCATCTCGTCTACCGCCTGTACGACGACATCTGGCAGCCGCAGCCGGCGAACGTCCCGATGAGCGTCGAGCTGATGCGCGCGCTCGCCCACAGCGGCAACTACGTGGCCGGGGCGTTCGAGGGCACCACGCTGGTGGGCGCGAGCGTCGGCTTCCTCGCCGGTCCCCCCGGCACGGGGTTGCACTCCCATGTCACCGGCAGCGTCGTCGGGCGCGGCATCGGGTTCGCGCTCAAGCTCCACCAGCGCGCCTGGGCGCTCTCGCGGGGGCTCGGGCAGATCTCCTGGACCTACGATCCCCTGGTGCGCCGCAACGCCTACTTCAACATCGCCAAGCTCGGCGCCCGCCCTGAGGAGTACCTTCCGTGCTTCTACGGGGCCATGGGCGACGCCATCAACGCCGGTGACGAGTCAGACCGGCTCCTCGCGGTGTGGCGGCTCACCGAGCCGCATGTCGTGGCGGCGTGCGAGGGTACGGCGAAACCGCCGCATATCCCTGTCGACGCCGTGGTCGCGCTGGCATCCGAGGGCGACCGCCCGGTCACCAAGGGGGTGGACGGCCAGATGCTGCTGGTCCAGACCCCCGGCGACATCGAGACCCTCCGCCGCGGCGACCCGCCGGCGGCCAAGGCGTGGCGGCATGCCGTACGCCGCGTGCTGGGCGGGCTCATCGACGGCGGTGCCCGCGTGACCGGGTTCACCTCCGACGGCTACTACATCGTGGAGAGAGCGTGAAGATCACCGGGGTTGAGCTGCGCAGGATCGCGATGCCGCTCGTCGCGCCGTTCCGCACGTCGTTCGGCACCGAGACCGAGCGGGACGTCCTGCTTGTCCGGGTGGTCACGTCCGAGGCCGAGGGGTGGGGCGAGTGCGTGGCGATGTCCGAGCCGCTCTACTCCTCCGAGTACGTCGACGGGGCCGCCGAGGTCATGCGGCGCTTCTTGATCCCCGCGCTGACCGCCCTTCCCCGCGTCGACGCGTACGCCGTGGGCCGGGCGCTGGAGCCGTTCAAGGGCCACCGGATGGCCAAGGCCGCGCTGGAGAGCGCCGTCCTCGACGCCGAGCTGCGCGCGTCGAACACCTCGTTCGCGAGCTACCTCGGCGCCTCCCGTGACCGGGTGCCGTGCGGGGTGTCGGTCGGCATCATGGACTCGATCCCCCGGCTGCTCGACGCGGTGGCGGGCTATCTCGACGAGGGGTACGTCCGTATCAAGTTGAAGATCCAGCCGGGCTGGGATCTGGCCCCGGTGCGCGCCGTGCGCGACCGCTTCGGGGACGACCTGCTGCTCCAGGTGGACGCCAACGCGGCCTACACCCTCCTGGACGCTCCTCACCTGGCCAAGCTGGACGACTTCGGCCTGCTGCTGATCGAGCAGCCGCTGGCCGATGACGACCTTGTGCAGCACGCCGCCCTCGCCAAGCGGCTGAGCACTCCCCTGTGCCTGGACGAGTCCATCGAGTCGGCGCGGCACGCCGCCGCCGCGATCTCGCTCGGGTCCTGCTCGATCATCAACGTCAAACCCGGCCGGGTCGGCGGGTACCTCGAGGCCCGGCGCATCCACGACCTGTGCCGGGCGCACGGGGTGGCGGTGTGGTGCGGCGGCATGCTTGAGACGGGGCTCGGCCGGGCGGCCAACGTCGCGCTGGCTGCGCTACCGGGCTTCACACTGCCGGGCGACACCTCGGGGTCCAGCCGCTACTACGCGACCGACATCACCGAGCCGTTCGTCCTCCAGGACGGCCACCTGCCCGTCCCCACAGGCCCGGGCCTCGGCGTGGGCCCCGTCCCGGAGATCCTCAACAAGGTGACCACCTCCACCGAGTGGATCCCGTCCTGAGCGTCCGTCGCATGGAAATCTCCGCCGGGCCCGCCGCCGGTCCGGACAGAGGCGGCGAATCGGTCGTACAGATCATGGCTCTGTACGACCGGGGCGCGAAGACGGATCACCACGCCATTCCCGCGGTGGTGAGCGAAACGTCCAGCCGAGGTTGCGCCGGGCGTAAGGAAGGGCACGATGCGGAGTCGTGAGCGACAGGAATCTTCTCAACGGCCGCAGGTTCGTCATGATCAGCTCCACGGCGAGCGAGGTGAGCGCCGACGATCCCACGCAGTTCGTGTACGAGGAGGAGGACGGCGTCATCTGGGGCAGCTACACCGGTGACACCGTCACGCAGGGCCGTTTCGTCGGCACCAGGGACGAGGATCGCATCGAGCTCATGTACGTGCACGCGCTGAAGGCAGGTGGCCGCGCCGCCGGCCGCAGCACCAGCCGCATCGAGCCCCTTCCCGACGGGCGTCTACGCCTGGTCGAGGATTTCCAGTTCGACGGCGACGACACCCCCCAGATCAGCGTCTGCGAAGAGAGCTGAACCAGCCCCGATCAACGTTCACCAGGTCATCCGCCGTGCCAGGGGGCGGGAATCCGCGCCGTCCCGGCGCGCACCGCGCGACACGCCGTTCAGGTGGCTCTGGGGAGGTCGGCGCGGCCTTCGGCGGCGCTGACGAAGCGCATTTTGCCCAGGGGGACGTTGGCCGGGGGCGGTGCGTCGGTGGCGGGGGCGCGGCGGGGGGTCTGGCGGGGGCCGTGGTCGGAGGGCAGGACGTACGGGCGCCTGAGCACCTCGTCCAGGATGAAGACGGTCTCGGTGGCCTTGACGGCGGGGATGCTCGCCAAGCGTTCGGTGACCAGCGCGTGCACCGCGGCGACGTCGGCCATCCTGACCTGGATCATCGCGTCGTGCTGCCCGGTGGTGATCGCGCAGTACTCCACCTCCGGCATCTGGGCGAGCTGCGCGCGGAACTGCTTCCACATCTGCTGCCGTACCGTCACGAAGACCAGCGCGGTGATGCCGAGACCGGCCCGCACGTGGTCGACCTCGGCGGTGAACTTCTTGATCACCCCGTCTGCGCGCAGCGCCTCGAACCTCGTGTAGGCGCTCGCCCGCGAGATCCCGACCCGCTCGGCGAGTGCGGCCACCGAGATACGGCCGTTCTCCCGCAGGACCTCGAGGATCTTCATGTGGATGGCGTCGAGCTGGAGGCCGATGCCGATCCGTCCAGGGACCCCGGTCCCGGACGCTGGCGTGCCTGACATTTCGGTCATACCTGGTTCCAATGGGTGAGATCCGTCTCGGCGTACTGCCATGAGCTGGACGTTCTAGCGGACAATCCTGGACGACACGCTAACAATCGTCTACATAGCACCAATTCCGGAGGACACAGAATGGCGACCCGTTCGCGGCGCCGTACGGCATGGCAGGCAAAGGCGGCTCTGCTGCCGGTCCTGCTCACTGGCGCGCTCACCCTCGCCGCCTGCTCCGGCGGCAGCACGTCGACCACGCCGTCGCAGAGCGGCGGCGCCGGCAAGACCCTGGTGATGGACGCCTCCTTCACCCTCAAGACCGCGGACCCGGCCCGCAACTACGAGCCCACCGGCCTGATCGTCGGCAAGGCCCTCTACGACACGCTGCTGACCTTCGACGGCTCCGACGTCACCAAGCCGGTCCCCTCCCTCGCCGAGTCGTACAAGCAGTCCGCCGACGGCAGGACGCTCACGCTGAAGCTCAAGCAGGGCGCCACGTTCTCCGACGGATCCCCCGTCACCGCCGACGACGTCGTGTTCTCCCTCGACCGCGTCCGCGACCTGAAGGGCAACCCGTCCTTCCTCCTCGACGGCGTCGAGATCGCCAAGATCGACGAGACGACCGTCACGCTGACCTCCAAGATCGCCAACCCCGCCCTGCCGTTCATCCTCCCGAACCCCGCGCTCGGCATCGTGAACTCCAAGGTCGTCAAGGCCCACGGCGGCACCGCCGACTCCTCCGACAAGGCCGAGCAGTACCTCAACGGCGCCTCCGCCGGCTCCGGGCCGTACGAGCTGGAGACCTTCAACACCCAGTCACAGGTCGTGCTGAAGGCCAACCCCAAGTACTGGGGCGCCAAGAAGCCGGTCTACACCAAGGTCGTGCTCCGCAACGTGGAGTCCGCCACCCAGAAGCTGAACGTCCAGCGCGGTGACAGCCAGGTGGCCCTCGACCTGTCCGGCGACCAGATCAAGGGCGTCGCCGGAGGCCTTCAGACCACCAAGACCGCCTCGGCCAACGTCGTCTTCATGCTCGCCAACCAGGACTCGGGCGTCAGCAAGGTGACCAACAACCCCAAGGTCGTCGAGGCCATCCGCAAGGGCGTCGACTACCAGGGCCTGCTGGAGCTCGCCGGTGAGGGCTCGGTCCAGGCGCCGGGCGTGATCCCGACGATGCTGCTGGGCGCGCTGCCCGCCGACCAGGCCGTCAAGCGGGACGTGGCGGGCGCCAAGGCGGCCCTCGCGGCCAGCGGCGTGAGCAACCCCAGCGTCAAGCTGGAGTACCCGAGCGACATCACGCTCCAGGGCCTGTCGTTCCAGCCCTTCGCCGAGCGCATCCAGGCCAACCTCAAGGAGGTAGGCATCACCGTCGAGCTGGCTCCCGCCCCGGTGGCGACCGCGCTCGACAACTACCGCAACGGCAAGGAGGAGCTCGGCCTCTGGTACTGGGGCCCTGACTACCCGGACCCGACCGACTACCTGGCCTTCCTCCCCGGCAAGACGGTCGGCCTGCGCGCCGGCTGGAAGGCGGGGGCCGACAAGGAGCTGGAGGCCGCGGGCGACAAGGCCGCCACGACCGTCGGCGACGACGTGCGCAAGCAGCTCTACACCGACATCCAGAACAAGCTCAACGCCTCGGGCCCGTTCATCCCGCTGATCCAGCCCAGCCAGAACATCGTGACGGCCGCATCCGTCACCGGCCTCGCGTTCCACCCGGTGTGGACGGTCGATGTCGCAGCCCTCGGCGCCAAGTGACAGCCCGGCGGGCGGTACGGCTCCACGCCGTGCCGCCCGCCCGGGTGCCCTGAACAACCCGCTGGCGAGGTTCCTGCTCCGCAGGATCGCCGTCGCGGTGCTGCTCGGCGTCGGGATCACGCTCGTCACGTTCGTCTTGACCAACCTGGTGCCGGGCGACCCCGTGACGGCCAACCTCGGCCAGCGGGCGCTCGGAGACCCGGCGATCGTCGCGCAGTTCCGCGCCGAGCACGGCCTCGACAAGCCGCTCCCCACCCAGTACCTGACCTACCTCGGCGGGCTCCTGCACGGCGATCTCGGCATGAGCCAGCAGAGCCACCGTCCCGTGCTGGACGACCTGGCGGAGTTCGTGCCGGCCACGATCGAGCTGGCGGGCGGGGCGATCGTGATCTCGCTGGTCGCGGGGGTGGCGTTCGGCGTCGTCGCCGCGCTGCGCCGCGACCGGCTGTCGGACCAGATCCTGCGCGTGATCAGCCTCGTCGGCATCTCGGTGCCGACGTTCTGGCTGGCCCTGGTGGCGTTCTACGTGTTCTTCTTCCGCCTCCAGATCACCCCGGGAAGCGGCCGCATAGCCCCCGACATGAGCCCTCCGCCGGACGTCACCGGGCTCTACACGGTCGACGCGGCGCTCGCGGGACAGTGGGACGTGTTCTCCTCGGCCGTGGGCCACCTTGTCACTCCGGCCCTGGTGCTCGCCGCGTACACCATCGGGCTGCTCACCCGCTTCACGCGCTCGGCGGTGCTGGAGGTGCTCGGGCAGGACTACGTGCGCGCGGCCCGGGCCAAGGGCCTGCCCGGCCGCGTCATCCTGTTCCGGTACGTGCTGCGCTCGGCGCTGGTGCCGATCATCACTGTGGCCGGCCTGGCGTTCGGCAGCCTGCTTTCGGGAACCGTGCTCGTCGAGTCGGTCTTCGCCCGGCCCGGCATCGGACAGTACGCCTACAAGAGCGCCACGACCCTCGACCTGCCCGCCGTCATGGGCGTCGGCCTGGTGGTCGGCGGTGTGTACGTCCTGATCAACCTGGTGGTCGACGTCCTGTACGGGGTCATCGACCCGAGAGTGAGACTGTCGTGAGACCGCATTCGGGCATCCGGGTTCTTTCGCGCCTTCCCGAGGCATGGCGGCAGCCGCTCGCCGTCGTGGGGGGTGTGGTGGCCGTCGCGTGGCTCCTGATCGCCGCCGCGGCCCCGCTGCTCGCGCCGCACGACCCGCTCGCCCAGGACCTCCCCCGGCTCGCCTCCCCCGGCCCCGGGCACTGGTTCGGCACCGACCAGCTCGGCCGCGACATACTGTCCCGGATCATGTACGGCGCCCGCGTGTCGATCCCGCTCACGCTGCTGCTGGTGGTGCTGTCCCTGCTGATCGGCGGCGCCCTCGGCGCCTGCGCCGGATATTTCGGTAGATGGGTGGGAGAAGGGATCATGCGGCTGGCCGACCTGGTCTTCGCGTTCCCCACCGTGATCCTCGCCATGGTCGTCGCGGCGGCGCTCGGGGCCAGCCTGACCAACGCCGTGCTGGCGGTCCTGATCGTGGCCTGGCCCTCCTACGCCCGCGTGACGCGCGGCCTGGTCCTCGGCATGCGGGAGCGGGAGTTCGTGCTGAGCGGGCGACTGCTCGGCTTCTCCGCCTGGCGGTCCCTGCGGGTGGACGTGCTCCCCAACGTGACCGGCCCGATCCTCGTGCTCGCCACGCTCGACATCGGCACGGCGCTGCTCCTGCTGTCGGGTCTCTCGTTCCTCGGGCTCGGGGCCAAGCCGCCGTCCGCGGAGTGGGGCGCGATGGTCGCCTCCGGCGTTGAGGTGTTCGACAGCTGGTGGGTCGCGACGTTCCCGGGCCTCGCCATCCTGACGGTGGTGCTCGCCTTCAACTTCCTCGGCGACACGCTGCGCGACGCCCTCGACCCCCGTACGGCCCGCGCCATCAAGGAGCGAGCGCTATGACCTCATCGGCCCTGAGCGTCGAGGACCTGAGGGTCTCCATCGGCGAGCAGGAGATCCTGCGCGGGGTGGACATCGCCCTCGCGCCCGGCCGTGTCCACGGCCTTGCCGGGGAGAGCGGTTCCGGCAAGACTATGACGGGCCTCGCCGCGCTCGGACTGCTCCCCCACGGGTCCCGTACGGCTGGCCGCGTCACGCTCGGCGGCCGGAACCTGCTCGATCTGCCCCAGCGCGAGCTCAACAAGGTCAGGGGACGCGAGATCGCCATGGTCTTCCAGGACCCGGCGACCAGCCTCCATCCGATGCTCACGATCGGCCGCCAGCTCACCGAGCACATGCGGCACCACCTCGGGCTGGGCAGGGCCGAGGCACGGGCGCGCGCCATCGACCTGCTCGGCCAGGTACGGATCCCCGGCCCCGCGGCGGCGGTCGACCGGTACCCGCACCAGTTCTCCGGCGGCATGCGGCAGCGCGTCGCCATCGCCATCGCGCTGGCATGCGGGCCGAAGGTGCTGATCGCCGACGAGCCGACCACCGCGCTGGACGTCACCGTCCAGGCCGGAGTGCTGCGGCTGCTCAGGGGCCTGTGCGACGACCTCGGGCTCGCCGTCCTGCTCGTGACGCATGACCTCGGCGTCATGTCGGCGGTGGCGGACGACGTCAGCGTCATGAAGGACGGACTTGTCGTGGAAACGGGCCCCCGGGGACGGGTCCTGCGGGAACCGGACCACCCCTACACCCGCGCCCTCCTGGACGCCCTGCCGAGAGAGCCCTCGGCCGCCCGGCCCGGCGTGATTCCCGGCACACCGCCCGTGGAGGGCTTCGACGCGCTACCGAAGGAGGGCTCGTGAGCCTGCTGACCGTCGACGAACTGGTCGTCGACCACCGGACGCCGGGCCGTCCGGCCGTACGCGCGGTGGCGGGAGCGAGCCTCAGCGTGGCGGCAGGCGAGGTGGTCGGCCTGGTGGGAGAGTCGGGCTGCGGGAAGTCCACGCTGGCCCGCGCCGTCTGCGGGCTCACCGCCGCCACCGGCGGGACGATCTCCTTCGAGGGCGGCCCGGTGACCCGCCTCGGCCTGCGCCGCAGGGACCGGAGCCTGACCAAGATCCAGATGGTCTTCCAGGACCCCTACGCGTCCCTCAACCCCCGGCGGCGGATCGGCGCGCAGATCGCCGACGGCCTGGAGACGGCGCGCGACCGCGACACGACGCCCGGCGGGATGCTCGAACGGGTGGGGCTGCCAGGCGGGATGGCCGGACGCTACCCGCACGAGTTCTCCGGTGGGCAGCGCCAGCGGATCGCGATAGCCCGCGCGCTGGCGGCGCGCCCCTCTCTGCTCATCGGGGACGAGCCGATCTCCGCGCTCGACGCCTCGGCCCAGGCGCAGGTCGCGACCCTGATGCGGAACCTCGCCGTGGAGTCGGGTGCCGGTCTGCTGTTCATCAGCCACGACCTGTCCGTCGTACGGCTGATCGCGGACCGGATCGCCGTGATGTACCTCGGAAAGATCGTTGAAACCGGCGCGACCGCCGAGGTCTGGGCGAACCCCCGCCATCCGTACACCCAGGCGCTGCTCCGGGCGATCCCGGAGCCGGACGGGCTGGGCAGGCTGCCCGAGGAGCTCCCCGGAGACGTGCCCGACCCGGCGGACCCGCCGCCCGGGTGCCGTTTCCATCCGCGCTGCCCGATGGCGATGGACATCTGCTCGGAGAAGGAGCCCGACCCCGGGCCGGTGTCCTGCTGGCTGTACCCGCCCGCATGATCGGCGAGGTCATGGCGGCCGTGCTGGCGAGGATGGCGGAGGCGGGGCTGGACGCGCTGGTGCTGCGTCCCTCGTCCGACCTGCGCTACGTCGCGGGGCACGACGCCTCCGGGTTCCTCGTGCTCGTCCCCGGCCTGCCGCCGGGGTTCGCGGCCGACGCCGCGGAGGCCGCGACGCTGGTACCGCCCTCGGTGGCGCGGGTGGGGGTCGACGCGCAGATGCGGGCGCACGAGCTGTTCGTGCTCCGCGTCGACGCCGACCTGGTGCTGGCGTCGGCGGTGATGGACCCCCTGCGCATCAGGAAGCGCCCGGACGAGATCGCCGCGATCGAGCGCGCGGCGGCGACGGCCGACCACGTCCTCACCGTGGCGCGGGGCCTCCCCTGGTTCGGGGCGACGGAGTACGGCATGGCGAGGCGCCTGGCCACGGACCCGGGCGCCGAGGGCGTCGTCTCCGTCGTGGTCGCCGCCGGCGAGAACACGGCGAGACCCCACCACGTGCCGGCCGGCCGCGTCATCAACCCCGGCGACGCCGTCTCGATCCGGGTGACGGCGGAGTCCGGCGGGTACCACGCGCACGCCAGCCGGGGATTCGTCGTGGCCGAGCCGCCCGAGGACTACGACGCGGTGTACGCGGTGCTGCTGTCGGCGCGGGACGCCGCCGCCGAGGCCCTACGGCCGGGCGTGACCGCCGCGGAGGTCGACGCCGCCGCCTGGACCGTGCTCGACGAGAGCGGGTACGGCCCCTACGTCACGCGCGGGACCGGCCACGGGGTCGGGCTGGACCACCGCGAGGGGCCTTGGCTCACCGCCGCGGACCGCACCGTACTGGCTCCTGGCATGACCATGACGATCGAGCCCGGGATCCATGTGCCCGACCTTTACGGGGCACAGGTCGGGGATGTGGTGGAATGCACAGAAAGCGGAGCCCGGACGATGAACCTGGCGCCCCGTGCACTACATGTCCTTGATCCATAGTTTCTGGCATCTTGCCCTTTCCCTGCCCTGACCTCGAATGATCCGCATTTAAGGTGATCATGAGGCGGACAGGAGGGCGCGGTGAGATTCTGGCGCGACTGGTCCGTACGGACTCGGCTGACGTGCATCGCCAGCGTTGTGATGGTTTTGGCGTGCGCGGGCGTGAGCTTGCTCGTGTTCGTGGGAGTCCACAATCTGGCGATGAGCGAGCGGAGACAGGAGATCATGCTCGTCGATCTCCACATCGCCCGCCTGATCAAGCTGAACGCCCTTCCGCCTGTCCTGCCCCCGCAGAAGATCCCCGTCATCCAGGTGGTGGACCACACGGGCCGCATCGTATCGGCGACCGGGCGGATGGCCGGCGAGCCGCTGATCACGCGTCTCACGCCCGCCAACGAGCACGCAGAGGCCCACACGAGGGTGTGCTCGGTGCCTGCTTTCCCGGACACCTGCATGAGCGTGGTGGTCACGCGGTTCTACCGGACGGAGGGTGACTGGCTCATCTACGGCGCCGAGCCCGTGGTCCCGTGGTACGTCCAACCCTCGCTCGTCGCGATCGTCGGAGCAGGGGCGGTGCTCCTGACCGCCGCCACGGCGCTCGGCACATACCGCATCGTCGGGAAGGCCCTCGCCCCCGTGGACAACGTCTGCAGGGAGCTCGCCGAGATCACCGCGTCGGACCTGAGCCGGCGCGTGCCCCTCTCCCTCCATCGGGACGAGATCGGCAACCTCGCGGAGACCGTGAACCAGACCCTGGACCGCTTGCAGCAGGCGGTGGAGCGGCAGCGCCGCTTCGCCTCCGACGCCGGCCACGATCTGCGCAGCCCCATCACCGCCATGCGCGCGCAGGTCGAGGACGCGTTGCTTCACCCGGACGACACCGACTGGGTCAAGACGGCGGAGGCCATGATGCCGAGCCTCGACCGGCTCCAGGCCATCGTCACCGACCTGCTGGTGATCGCGCGCCTGGACTCCGGCGAGAAGGTCAGCCGGGCTTACATCAACCTCGCCGAGCTGGTCCGCGCCGAGGCGGGGAGCCGCTTCCGCGGCAAACGCATCGTGCTCGACCTCCAGCACGGCGTGGTCATCAGCGGCGACCGGCTCCAGGTCATACGACTGCTCACCAATCTGATGGACAACGCCGAACGTCACGCCATCTCCACCGTGACCCTCTCGGTGCGCCGCGAGGGCGACCAGGCCGTCCTGGAGGTGATCGACGACGGCGACGGCGTCGCGCCGGAGCAGCGGGAGCGGGTGTTCCAGCGCTTCACCCGGCTGGCCGCCGGCCGCGAGAAGGACGAGCAGGGCACGGGGCTGGGGCTCGCGATAGCGAGGGACATCGCCGAGCAGCACGGCGGAACCCTGACCATCGAAGACTCCCCGAAGGGCGCACGTTTCGTGCTGAGGATGCCCCTCCTCGCCATGCGCGACACCGGATGAGCACCGAGGTTCCCGCCGGGGGGGCACCCGGCGCGCACGGTCAGGAGGGGCCGGACCCCCGCCGGTGGAAGGCGCTGACCGTCTGCCTGGTGGCCGGTTTCATGACGCTGCTGGACGTCAGCATCGTGAACGTGGCACTGCCGTCCATCCGGATCGGGCTGCACGCCCCGCCGAGTGACCTCCAGTGGGTGGTGTCCGGGTACGCGCTGGCCTTCGGGCTGGTGCTGGTACCGGCCGGGCGGTTCGGCGACACTCAGGGCCGGCGCGACGCGTTCGTGGCCGGCGTCGTCCTGTTCACCCTGGCCAGCGCGGTCGCCGGAGTGGCCCCGGGATCGACCTGGCTGGTGGTCGCCCGGGTCGTGCAGGGGGCAGCGGGAGGAATGATCAACCCGCAGGTCAGCGGCCTGATCCAGCAGCTCTTCCGGGGAGCGGAACGGGGGCGGGCGTTCGGGCTGCTGGGCGCCACGATCGCCATCTCCACCGCGATCGGCCCGCTGCTCGGCGGTCTGCTGATCCAGCTGGGCGGCGAACAGGAAGGGTGGCGCTATGTCTTCTACGTCAACATACCGATCGGCATCCTCGCCATAGTCCTTGCCTACCGCTACATTCCGGGCGCCGGGGCCAGGAAGCGTCAGCGGGAGGACATGGATCCCGTGGGAGTGTCGCTGCTGGCGCTCGGCATCCTCCTGGTGCTGCTCCCACTCGTGGAGGGACCCCGGTGGGACGGCCAGGCCAGGTGGCTGCTGATAC
This sequence comes from Sphaerisporangium sp., assembly GCA_025964675.1. Taxonomy (GTDB): domain Bacteria; phylum Actinomycetota; class Actinomycetes; order Streptosporangiales; family Streptosporangiaceae; genus Sphaerisporangium. The sequence continues at coordinate 20,248 of JAOPYI010000017.1, forward strand.
CGGCTGGATTCATCGTGCTAGCCGTGTTCGCTGCCTGGGAGCGCCGGTACGGACGGCGGCACGACCCGATGGTGGATCTCTCCCTGTTCCGCAGGCGCTCGTACGCCCTCGGCAGCCTGCTCGGGATGCTGTACTTCGGCGGCTTCACGGCGATCTTCTTCATCCTCACCCAGTACCTGCAGGAGGGCCTGCACTACTCGGCCCTGCACGCGGGCCTGGCAAGCACGGCCTTCGCCCTGGGGTCCGCGCCGAGTGCCGCGCTGGGCGGCCGGATCGTCATCCGGTACGGCCGCCGGCTCGTCGCGCTCGGCCTGGTGCTGGTCACGGCGGGGCTGGCCGGCTTGGAGCTCGTCGTGCGGCTAATGCCCGCCCACAAGATCACCTGGGCGATAGCGGCGCCGCTGTTCGTCGCGGGCGTGGGCAACGGCCTGGTCATCTCGCCGAACCAGACCCTGACCTTGTCGGAGGTCCCGGTCACCAAGGCCGGCGCCGCCGGCGGCGTGCTGCAGACGGGTCAGCGGATCGGCGCCTCCGTCGGCATCGCGGCGGTGGGCTCGGCATTCTTCGGCCAGGTGGCCTCGACCCACGGCGACTACGCGCTGGCCTTCCGGCACGCGCTACTGGTCAACATCGTCTTCATCGTGGCCGCCTTCGTGGCGGCCCTCACCGATGTACTGGCCGAACACCGAGCCCGCCCCTGACGTCGAGCCGGCTGGTCTTCTGACCCGGCTTCACGCCGTCTGGCTTCAAGTTGCCGGACTGACTGACTTCACCGTGTCTTCTGACGTGGCTTCAGCTCGTCCAGCATGCCGTGAAGGTGGGCCGCCGCCACCTCGATGTCGGTGTAATGCATGCGAGCCGCCCGGACCTCGGCCGCGATGACACCGCACCGGTGCACCTTCTCGAAGTCCCCGTAGGGAAACTTGTACCTGGACTTCGTCTCCTCACCGTGCTCGTCATCCTCGGCCAGATGCCACTTCGCGTACTCCTTGAACCCATGCTTCTCGATGAAGTCGTTCTCCTGCTGGGTCGACGGCTGATGCTCGCTCCAGGCGTCCATCTCGTCCAGGACGTAATGCCCGTCGCCGACCAGCTTCTTGGCGAACTCGAACGACCGTTTGCTCAGCTTCACAGCCATGATGTCTCTCCAACGTGTCCGCGCCCGCGCCGCCGTTGGTGCGGCGAGACGGGCCTTAAGAGACGCCGGCTTCGGAGGGGTGACCGGACATACCCCCGGTCGACGCCCATACCTCCGTTCCACCCTAGACCGCCGCCGCGACGAAACGCCCAGGCGGGATGCACGAGGGAAAGCCGGTGATGCGAACCAACAACCGATTTCAGCTCAGGGTGAGGCGGTATTGACTGCTGGCGAGTAGGGGCGCGACTGTCCGGTCTGGTAGGCGATCAATGCGAGGAGGATGGTGGTGAGGACAAGGGAGGCACCGATGGTGCCGTAGCCGAGGCCGCCCGCGGCGATCGGCTTGCTGAAGAAGTCTCCGGTGGTCGCGCCGAGGGGGCGGGTCAGCACGAAAGCGATCCAGAACAGCAGCGTGGTGGAGATGGAGCCGGCGTACTTGGCGATGACGATCAGGACCAGCAGGCCGCTGACAAGCAGTGCGCCACCACCGAAACCGAGGCGCGTGTCGTCGGCCAGGAAGTCGCCCAGGGAGGTGCCCAAGGTGTTGGAAACCAAGATCGCGGTCCAGTACAGCAACTCGCCCCGGAAGGTGGCGACGCGCGTGACGTCGAAGGGGTAACCGCTGAGCTTCCAGACCATGAACACCGCGGACAGCGTGGTGATCAAAACCAGTGCCCCGTTGAGATAACCGAGGCCGGCGGTGCGGTTCATGAAGTCCGACATGGTGGTGCCGGCTGTGCTGGTGGACAGGATGACCGTCCAGTAAAGCACCGGGTGGAACCGCTTGGCCTTGAGCTGGGTCACGAGGCTGACGACGAACAGCCCGATAAGGAGCATTGAGCTGACGGCATAGCCGACCTTCATGGTCTGGGCGAGGAGATCGCCGGCTGTCTCCCCGAGGGTTGTCGCGGCGATCTTCATGATCCAGAAGATGAGGGTAATTTGGGGAAGCTTCTTCAAGCCCTCCAGGCTGCTCCGATTTCGCCCATGCGTGGGCACCGCGGCAGCATTCCCCGCGTCACTCTTCTTGATCAAGGCGAGCCTCCCCCACCAACCCCGTAACTACATTTCGCAATGCCTCCGTTACGGAATGTTACATGCGCGTAGTGGCTCGTCTCCGAAGTTCGGTCGACGGGGTGTCATCGCTGGAGGTGGAAGATCCTCCACGATGGACGAGGTCAGGACGTGTTTGAGTGCCCGGTTGCAGGGGATCCAGCCGGTTCGGGGCGTGGCCGCCGCGTCACGAGGATCACGATACTCAGCGCCGCGGCGAGTAGGCAGCCCAGCAACAGGACGGCGAAATAGGGATCCTCGGCTCCAGCGCGGTTATTGGCGAGCCGGTCGGCGGCGGGGACATTGGCGGGACTGGTGTCGGGCACCCAGCGCGGAAAGAACTGCAGCAGACCGTCGACCGAGACGAAGATCAGTAGCGCCGCGACGGTGACCGCGCTCAGCGCGGCGACAAGGCGCTGATCGGCCCTTCCGCGGCCGATCAGCGTCGCAGCGCAGGCAGCGGCCGCCACCGCTGCGATCGCCCATCCATTCGACACTGGTAGCGGAGGCCGGACCAGCACCGGCAACAGGTACACCACAGCGGCGGCGATGCCGCACCCCCCGCCGATCGCCAGGGCCTGGACGCGTGCCGCCGACCCGCGGGCGGTCATGGTGACGAAGGCGACCATGTAGATGGTCAGTACACAGGCCAGGATCGGCACGCCCACCTGGGCCTTTTCTTCCAGGTTGGCGGTGGTCGAGCTGAAGCCGTTGATGATGAGCAGGGCTGCGGTGCCGACGAGAGCGTAGCCGCCGGCGCGAACCAGCCGCGCTATTCGATCTTGATCGACCGGGCCGAACGGCCAGGGTCGCCGCGCAAGCCATGACATTGCCACCAAGGTCACCACCAGGGCGATCAGGCCACCGCGTAGCGGCGCGTAGGCGACCTTGCCGGTCCAGATCACAGCACCTGCGATCACACCTGGCACTAGCAGCGGGTAGGTGAAGGCGCCGAGCTTCCGGGGCTGCGTCAGCGACACCCGCACACAGCCCAGCGCGAACCGCCACCGCGCGGGACGGGGCTCGATCCGGGCGAGCTCGGCCTGCATGGCTCGACCCCATTCCCGCCGCCCAGCCGGTAACAGCAGGACTGCCCACCCGAGCAGGCGGCCGGCCATGTCCGCTGTGGTCTCGTCCTCGGCGTGCGTCACCAGGAACTCCGTAGGTGGCGCGGTCGCGACGGAGGGAAGGCCGAATCCATGGTCGGCCCCGTCGCCGGTGCGGATGTGGTCTCGGCGGTGAATCGGACTCCGGCTGCGGTCAGCCGGTACAGGTGCCGCGGTGGGCGTCCGGGTGGCGCATCAGCCTCCCAGGTGTGCTCCAGCAGGTCGCGGTCGCACAGCCGCATCAAGATCGGGTACAGCGAGCCTGCCTTCAAGCCGACCTCCTGCCCGAGCTCATAGCCGTACCGCCACACGGTGGGATCCGCGGCCAGTGCGGACAGCACAGCCAAGGTCTGCCGGGAAGGTCGTCGAACCACGACAGAACTCTATGTATATAGAGTTCGTGCCGGCAAGGCCCTCCACCTTGATCCGTGCGACTAAGGCGTGTCCTTTGGATCATGGAACAGGGTCGCGGAGCCAGATCCTGATCGAGGCCACGTGAATGTTCCTTGGCGCGGCAAGTAGGAGCGCTCCCACACATACGCCTCAACGCAACCATCCGGCCCATCCGGCGTGGCACGTTCCATCCAGGTCACCGGCCCCTAGGTTCGCTGGCTCCGGCAGTGGCGTTAGCGGACTGGCCTGCTGGAGCGTCCGGTGCGGCCGGTGTGGGTCAGCACGGGTGCAGTGCCGGTGTTGCCCATCGGCCTGTTTCCAAATAACCCCAGGGTTCGCTGAGGTCTCGGTTGGCAGGGCGACCCGTGGTGACAGCGAAGCGGGGTGCTTTGTACGTGATTGATATCTAATCGAGCCCTGATCGCCAGATGGTTCTTAGATCGCTCCAATAGCCTCTTCGCGCTGGAAGGCCGGAGTGGCCGGCCTTTCTTCGATAGGGGATATAGATGGCTCTGAAATTCCCCGGCGCGCGGATGCTCGCGATCGCCGGTGTGGGCGTGCTCGCCGGTTCGTTGGTGGCCGGTAGCGGCGCCCTGGCGTCCGCGACCGCCTCTGCCAAGGCCAAACCCATCTACGCCTGCATGGACAAGACGACCAGGCTGATCCGCATCGTGGGCGTCACCACCACGTGCAAGTCCACCGAGAGCAAGTTCTCGTGGAACAAGGAAGGCCCGGCCGGTGCCGACGGCCAGACCGGTGCGACGGGCGCGACCGGCGCCCGGGGCCCGCAGGGCCTCAAGGGCGCCGACGGCGCGCAGGGTGCAAAGGGCGCGACCGGCGCCACTGGCCCGCAGGGTTTGAAGGGCGCCGACGGCAAGGACGGCGCAAAGGGTGACACCGGCGCGAAGGGTGCCGACGGCAAGGACGGCGCTGACGGCAAGGACGGCGCGAAGGGTGACACCGGTGCGAAGGGCGCCGACGGCGCGAAGGGTGACACCGGCGCGAATGGCACCGACGGCAAGGACGGCGCAAAGGGTGACACCGGTGCGAAGGGCGCCGACGGCAAGGACGGCGCTGACGGCAAGGACGGCGCAAAGGGTGACACCGGCGCGAAGGGCGCCGACGGCAAGGACGGCGCTGACGGCAAGGACGGCGCAAAGGGTGCGACCGGCGCGACCGGCCCGGGCGGGTCGGTCAGCGTCTCCTGGGAGAGCGACGGTTTCAACTTCTCCTCCACTTCCGCCAGCAAGGCGGTGTCCTGCGGCTCCGGAAAGGTTGCCACGGGCGGCGGCTTCTCCACGTCGAGCACCACGGCCCAGATCACCACGAGCGCTCCTGATTTCACCGGCAACAGCAGCAAGCCGACAGGCTGGAAGGTCGTTGGCAAGAACGTCTCGGGCACGGTCTGGGTGCTCTGTGTCGTGGGCTGAAGTCCGTTTGGGGTTTTGAGAGGCGGTGGAGCCTTGGGGGCTCCACCGCTGGCCATCGCACTCGTGACCGGTACCCGCCGCCTGCGCGAGGCGGTAGCCGCATGAGAACAGGGAAGACCCTTCCGGACATGTCCCGGAAGGGCCTTCGCCTTGAAGAGGGTCAGGCGAAGATGTAGGCAGCCCTCGATCTCGGCCGGGTCGCTGAACAGGGGAAGACGTCTGCGTCCGCACGGACAAGCTCACGGCTCGCCCCGCTTCCGACGTCCACGATCCCAAACCATCAGCGCCGCAAGCACCGCCAGGAAGATCACAATGAACTGGCCCAGACCGCCGATCAAGAGAGAGGGCAACCAGGAAAGAACAAGATCAAACCCAGTGGGCAGAAGCGGTGACTCGAAAGGAACTGGTGTGGGGGCCATCAGACCCCATTCGGAGGGATCGTCAGAGCGGCGGTCATCTCGTGGCTACCGCAGCCTCCTATCCCGTAGGGCAGGACCTGCAACGTGACGTTTGGTAGAGCGGCGACGTCAGCAAGCCGGCGAAGCTGTTCCCGCATGACCGTCGCACCTCCGACGACCCGGCGGACAGACGCCTCGTTGAGAACAGTCCAGAATTGCAGAGGATCTTCACCCCTCGTGATGATCTCCTGACGAGCCATGCGTAGAGCTACGTGTCGCTCGATCTCTTCCGAGCTGTCGGCTATGCGCGCCGCCTGGTAGACGGCTCGGGCATAGTTCTCGGTTTGAAGAAGTCCATGCACAAGCTCGGATTCGTAGTTACGGAGCGACAACGCCTCCGCCTCCAGCCCTACGTAGACCTGGAATGGCGCCGGGCATGCGGACGATCGCCGGCTACGTCACTCTTGCCGGCCACGTCGAACAGGCAGGCGTGGCACGGGCGTTCGTACGGAAGCTTCTCATCGGGGATCCGCTCCTGGACTCGGCGCTGCTGGTGGTCTCCGAGTTGGTCTCCAACAGCGTCCAGCATTCTCGATCCTCGCTTCCAGGCGGCAGCGTCACGGTGTACCTACTGCACGTCGGCGCCCGCGTGCGTATCGAAGTGCTCGACGACGGCGCGGACGGCGTCCCGTGCATGCGGCCCGCCAGCGGAACGGAGCTGGCGGACTGGGCCGGAGTGCTGGACGAGGTGGACCTGCGAGGCCGGGGCCTGCGACTGGTGCACGCCGTGGCGGCGTGCTGGGACTTCACCATCGGCCACCGGCGGACCACGACATGGGTGGAGCTTTCACCCGCCACAGGTCGGCTGCCTCACCTGCACGACTCAGGGATAATGACGGGATCATGACGCGTCTCCGTGCGCGCACGGCACCTGACGCGGGGCGACATGCTGCTGTGCTTTCTATTCATTCTTTCCATGCCGCACACTTGGCCCGTGATCGAACCATCTCAGCCGCACCCCCTCACGGCACCCCCTATGCGAAGGTTCCTGGCCAACGTCATTGATTCGCTGCTCATCTGGATCCCCGTGGTTGTTGGCGGCCTCTTCATATCGGACTATCTCGGGATTACAGATGACTCCTCGTATGCCAACCCATGGGGCACCACTCCTGCCCTCTGGGCCCTCACCGGGGCCGAAACCGTTGTTGTGGTCCTATATTTCGGGGTCTGCCACGCTCGTTGGGGACGCACCATCGGTAAGCTCGCACTTGGAACGAAGGTCATTTCCCTTGCCTCAGGGGAACCACCGCCCTACGGTCAGGCGGCTTTGCGAGCCCTCTTCTTCATTGGTGCCCCACTGGTCCCTCTCATCGGCTGGCTGGCGGCCTCGGTTGATGTTGTTTGGCTGTGCTTCGACAATCGTCGCCAATGCCTCCATGACAAGGTCGCACGAACGATCGTGATCACAAGCCCTCGCCGCAGCAAGCTTCAGGTTCCGTTCGGGGAGAGCCTTGACCGGTAGCCGCCTACCGCACAGTGAGGGTCACCGTTGCCCGGTGGTTGAGCGGTCCCGAGACCCCCGTGACGATCAGGGTGAACGTCCCACGGACGGTCGATGAGGTGGTGCGCACGGTCAGCCGCGAGGTCCCCGGCGCTGCGATCGGGGTGGCGGAGAAGGTCGCCGTGGACCCGGACGGCAGGCCGCTCGCCGACAGCGACACGCCCCCGCTGAAACCGCCCGCCACAGAGACCGACACGGTGGAGCTCGCAGACCCGCCCCGGAGGACCGACAGGGTGGCGGGGCTCGCGGAGACCGCGAAGTCCCCGGCGCTTACCACGAGCACGACCTGCGTGGAGTGGCTGAGGCCCCCGCTGCTCCCGGTGATCGTCAGGGGGTAGCTGCCCGGAGCCACCCCTGCCGGGGTGGACACCGTCAGCTGCGAGCCGCCTGATCCCGAGACGCTCGGGATCGTCCACGCACCGGTCGCACCGGCGGGAAGACCGGTGACCGACAGCGCCACCGCGCCGGTGAAGCCGTTCATCGCTCCGACCGCGGCGGTGTAGGTCGCGCTACCGCCCACGAGCGCGGTCCTCGACGACGGGGTGACTGCCAGCGTGAAGTTGGGCGCGGACGCGAGCCAATGGTAGGCGGCGAGGGCGTCGAGCCTGCCGTACCCGTAGTCGTTGTCGAGACCCGCCGCGCCGAGATCCGCCGCGCCGTTCTGCAGCGCGGCCGCCTGCCGGTCGGCGTCCAGTTCGGGGTAGGCGCTCAGGAGCAGCGCGAGGGTGCCCGCCACGTGCGGTGCGGACAGCGACGTGCCCGAAGCGACCGTGTAGAGCCCGTAGAGGTCCGTGGTCCTGATGCTCACCCCGGGCGCGGTGAGGCGTGGAGCGGCCGCCCCCGCGCAGGGAGAAGGCCCGCGCCCGCTCGACGGGTCTAGCACGTCGGCGTTGTCGGTGGCGCCCACGGCGAACGCCTCCGCGTTGTTGGCGGGGGCGTAGACCGATCCCGCTGTCGGCCCGAAGTTCCCAGCGGCGAACACCGGAAGGATGCCCGCCGCGCGCAGGTTCCGCAGGTCGAGCTGGAAGTCAAGGGCGCAGCCGGCGGAGGAGCCGGTCCACGAGTTGTTCAGGACGTCGGGCACGTCGGCGGTGTCAGGGTTGCCGTCCGGATCCAGCAGCCACTGCATGGCGAGGTGGATGCCGCTGGCGGTGGCTGTTCCCCGGTCGTTGAAGATCTTCGCGGCGATCCACTTCGCATCTGGCGCCACGCCCACGGTGGTGCCGCCCGCGTCGCCGCCGACCATGACGCCCATGGTGGCAGTGCCGTGGCCGCTCACGTCGGTCGGCGTGTTCGGGTGCTCGCCGTTGGGGTCGTACCAGCTATTGGCGCCTCCCCGGTAGCGGCCCGCGAGGTCGGGGTGGGTGGCGTCGACGCCGGTGTCCAGGGTGGCCACAACCACCCCCTGCCCGCGATATCCGAGGTTCCACAGCGCGGGGGCACTGACCCGCGCGACGTTGGGCTCCGCCGGGACGGTGGACGTCGCGAGCACAGGCGCCTGGATCTTCAGGTCGGGCCGGACCTCGCGCACCTCGGGTCGCGCCGCGAGCTCCGAGAGCACCGACCGGGTGGCGGTCACCGCGACGCCGTTCATGATCCACAGCGGTGTCATGGCCGACACCAGTCCCTGGGAGTGCCGGGCACGCAGCAGCGAGAGCAGGCTCCTCTGCCCGGCGTCGGCCCGCGCTCGCAGCGCCCGCTCCAAGGCGGCCCTCCGCCTGTGCAGCCCGGGCTCCTTGATGCCGTCCGGGTCCACCTGGTCCTTGAGCACCACGATGGCCGGCGTCATGGGATCGTCCCGTACGGCTCCTCCGGCCGGGGTCGCCGGCATCGCGACGACGAAGGCGAGAAGACTGATCGCGAGTGCGCGTTTCATCCGGTTCAACCGACGCTCCAGGTCATGGGCACTTCCAGGCGCGCCCCCGCGCGATAGACGACGACGGTCAGCCGGACAGGCCCGAGGAGTTCCAGCGAGCCGGTGCCGAAGTAGCGGCCGGGTTCGAGCTGCCGCAGCACGGTCCCGCCTTTGGGGAGCTCCAGTGCGACGCCATCGATGGGCGCGGGCGCAGGGCGCCGCGAGCTCGCGGCGGTCACCGTGAAGCCGTTGACACCCGCCCGGTTGGGGCTGACCGAGACCCCGATGACCAGGTCCGCCACGGTCGCGCTGCCGCTCCGCGCCACCGCCGGCGTCACGGCCGGCCGGCGGGACGGGCTGGTCTCGGCGAGCACCCCGGCCGCGAGGAGGAGCACGGCTCCCGCGGCCACCTCGATGGCCACCAGCCGTCCCGACGGCCGGGAGCGGAGGGCGTTGGCCAGCCCCAGCGCGGCCACCGTGGCGACGATCCCGCCCTTCACCAGTAGCGTCCTGCCGTATGGCGAGTCGAACAGAGCGCCGGGCGACCCGAGCTGGCCGGCGGCGTGGAACAGCCCCGTCAGCCCGACCATGACCGCCCCGGTCAGCGCCAAGCGGGTGAACGGGGCCCGGTAGGCGCGCACGAGCGCCAGGCCGTGTCCCGAGCGCGCCGCCAGGAGGACGCCGAGCGCCGCGACCGAGCCCAGCCAGAGGCACGCGGTGAGGATGTGGACGGCGTCGGCTGCGATCGTCAGGCCGCCGAGGGCGGCGGCATGCCCGCCCCACGCCTCGGCCGACACCGCGACGATCACCGCCAGAACGGCCAACGGTGTCACGACGGAAGCCCGCCTCACCAGGAACGGCGCTCTGCCAGGCGCCGTCAGAGGCCTGCTGACAGGGCCCATCACAGGCACGGCCATCGGCACCGGCACGGGCACGGGCACGGGGGCGGCCACAGGTCGGAGGGACATCGAGTGGCGCAGGGCGAGGGCGTACACCGCTAGGACGGCCAGCGCGACCGTCCTGACAAGCCAGAGCCGCCCCCACTGGGTGGCCAGCGGCTTGCCGGCGAGCTCGACGAGATCGGCCGCCACCCCCAGTGTGGCGCAGGCTGCCGCCAGCGTGACCAGCCGGCGCCTGGCCGCCGCCGGCCACAGAGGCGGCACCAGCGGCACGACCCGGCGCAGGATGAGCCCGGCCATCGCCAGGCCGCCGACCAGCCCGGCGAGCAGGCACAGGCGCGCCCATCGCAGGGCCACGTCGAACGGCCCCGGCCCGGAACCGCCGGAGGGGTCCACCACGGCTGAGGGCACGGACCCTATGGTGAAAAGCAGGACGCCGTCGGTCGTGTGAGCGTCGTCCTCGGAGATGACCCGCCAGGCGATGCCGTACGCGCCGATGGCGAGGCGGGGAAGCTCGACGGTGAGGCGGTCTCCCCGCGCGGTGGACCGGGCGCCCCTGAGGACGCGGCCGGAGCCGTCTACGAGCCGCGCGGAGCTGAACCGCGGCGCGATGCGCTCGCTGAACGTCAGGGCGGCGACGCGCGGAGCCTCGGCCAGCGCCGAACCGTTGATGGGGTCGGACTCGACGAGGTCGGCGTGCGCCCTCGCCGGCGACGCCCACAGCACCGCGGCGAGGACCGCTGCGAGGACCGCGAGCACCCCGGACGCGATCCTATGAAACAGGGACATGTTCCACCTGCGCGTCGCCCAGCAGCACCGTGACCTCGCTCCCCCGGTGCACCCAGTTGCCGGGGTTCTCGAAGACCAGGTAGTAGGTGACCGCCGATTTGTACGTGCCGGTGTGCGCATGGCCCATGTAAAGGTCCTTGACGACGACTCCGGAGGCCTCGTCGATCAGAAGCGGCGGGGTGGCGGCCTCGTGCACCGCCTGCGCCTTACCGGGGTCCAGCACCTGGTAGCGCACGTCGACCAGTCCCCCGGCACCGCTCACCGACACGCGCACGAGCCGGACTCCGGTCCGGTCCGGCAGGCGCTCCGCCGAGACCGACGGGCGGTCGAGAGCCGGCCGCGCCTGGGCGGGGGCCGTAGTGGCCGCGCCGGACGGCCCCCACACGGGGGTTCCTCCCGCCGCCACGGCCAGGACGGCGGCGAGCACTCCCAGCCGCAGCGTGCGTCTGCTCCTCGCCCAGGCCGGGAATCTCCCGGCATCCGGCTCGGTCACGGCACCTGGATGAAGGTCAGCATGGTCTGGTGGAGCTGGCGGTTGTAGAGGGGGAATCTGGTGCCCGAGGCCGGGATGGTCACCACGGCGTCCTCCGTCCCGCCGGCCGGGATGGTCTCCGCGGTGGCGTCGAACGGGTTGGCCAGCGGGCGCGCATCCCGGGCGAGCACCCGCTCGTACGCGCCGAGCAGCCGCATCGAGGTGTTGTCGAAGCCCGCGTTCAAGTAGCGCAGCAGCACCTTGGTCCCCGGCGCCACCCCGTGGACGGGATCGGTGTCCGGGTAGGCCTTGCCGTTGATCAGCCAGAACTTCGGCGCGTAGTGGTAGAGATCGGCGGTGGCCGGCGCGGCGTTGAACGCCGGGTCGATCGCGGACAGCACCAGCAGCGCCTCGCGGTCGTAGGCGGTGGTGGCCGAGCCGTACGCCTGGCCCGCCGCCGGCGGGCGCACGACGAGCGCGCCGTACAGCCCCATCGGGAGCTGCCGCTCGGTCCCCTGGTAGAGGTACGTGCCGGGGGCGGAGGCGGTGAACGTCGCGGTCGCGGTTCCGCCCGCCGGGGCGCTGACCCCCGCGCCCTGGCCGAGGGCCAGCCCGGGGACTTCCAGCGAGACCGGGGTGGTCAGAGTGTTGTGCACCACGATCGAGACGGCGTCGCCCTGGTCGACCGAGAGCACGGGTCCCGGCACCGACGGCGTCACGCCCGCGCACGAGCCGCCGGAGCCCGCGAGGGCGTACCCCCAGATGTTCGCGGTGACCGGGCCGGGGAGCGTGAGCGTGCCCGCGGAGGCGCACAGGTCGATCGAGACGTTGGCCGCACTCGCGGGCGAGGCCGGAAGTGTCAGGCCCGCCGCGATCAGGATGAGCACCAGGGTTCTGCGCATTCTCGTCCTCACGGCGCGTCGTAGGTCAGCTTGAGCAGGTTGCCCTGCGTGACGAAGTTGCCCGTCGTTCCGGTCGTCAGCACGCGCACGCGCACCTTGCCCGAGTTGGCGCCCGTCCCGATGAAGCCGGACTCCGGTGACGGAGGCGTCCGGGTCACCGTGACGTCCGAGGTGCCGATGCCGGTCGCGGCCCCCATCTGGACCCACGTGCTGGTGGACCACTTCCACATCCACAGCGTGGTGGGCAGGGCCGCGATCGAGTTGCGGCCGGTGTAGGTGACGGCGAGGCCCGTGGACCCGCCCGGCACGCCGGCGAAGCCGCCGTACCAGTCGGCCGTTCTCGTGCCTGTGGTCGTGGAGTTGACCTTGTAGTAGGCGGTGTCCGCCGCGGCCAGGTCGGTGGCGGTTCCCGAGTTGAGCGTGCCGGCCAGGATCGAGGCGGTGCCGGCGGGGGCCATGCAGCCACCGGGCGGGTCCACCCGCAGGAGGGTCGCCATGCCGCCGAAGCCCGCGTCGTAGTTGGTGAACTCGTTGAGCGCGTGGCTGTGCCAGGGGAAGTACCACTCGCCGCAGATGTTCTGCGAGACGGTGCCCACGGGCAGGGTGCCCTTCGACCCGAGGTAGGCACTGCCGCTGGACCAGGTGTTGCCGTTCTTGAAAGTCAGGTTCCGGTAGTCGGGCGAGGCCACCGAGGCGGGGAACGGGTTGCTCCCCGGGTTCCACGAATCCTGGTCCTTCCAGGAGAACAGGTAGTCCTCCGTCTGGCCGGAGCCGATGGTCGCAGCGAAGTGCTCGCTCGAGGCGTCCCCTCCGCCTGGGGTGCGGAGCGCTCTCCCGTCCTGGGCGACCTCCTTGATGTGGTTCCCGTGCGGATGGAAGGGGTGGTTGACGGTCCCCACGTTCGCCATCCGGATCAGCGCGGGCAGCGGGTTGCTCGTCGCGTTGTACGGCTTGACGCGGAGGAGCGAGCCGTACGGCTGCCCGGGCAGCCACGACACTCCGTTGTCCTGGAGGGTGTCGGGGAACTGGCGCCCATTGATCGCGAAATAGCGGTTGTGCAGCTGGTTGAAGTCGTAGGCGCCGCCCGTCTCCACGGCATGGTGGAGGTCCGGGTCGATGTCGCTGAGCAGAACCAGGTACTCCCGCTGCGGGTCGAAACGGGTCGCCGCGTCGTAGGCGTAGTCCGGATGGCCGGCCGGGCGCACGATCAGCGCTCCGTAGAGGCCCATCTCGATCTGCTTGGACGGGTCGCTTCCGCTCTCGTAGATGTACGTCCCTGGTTGCGACGCCGTGAACGTGTAGGTGGCGTCACCGCCCGCGGGTGCCTCGTCGGCCAGCAGCCCGGCGGTTCCCGAGCCGCCGACCCCCAGCTGGCCGGGGAAGACCATCGATACGGGCTCGGTGAGGGCGTTGTGCAGGTGTACCGTCACGCTGTCGCCCTGGTTGACGCAGAGCACCGGGCCGGGGCTCTGGAACTGGCCCCCGGTGGGCGCGTAGCTCCACATCAGGACGCTGTTGCCGTCCGGGGTCTCGATGTACCCCGGCGTCGCGGTCAGGTCGAAAGTGGTGCCGTTGGTGCAGACGATCCCCTGGCGGGGGATCGCCGGCGCCTGTGCCTGCGCGCTCGGCGCGAACGCGACCAGCAGCGCGGCGGCGGGCAGGAACGCCCGGAATCCCCTATGCATACGTCTCCCCCACCACGGTCTGGGCCGGCAGCGGCGAACCCTGGTACACCCTGACCTCCGTCACCATGCCGCCGAGTCCAGGGGCGCCGCGGTTGGACAGGCGCCGGAAGTCCCGGTTCTTGAACAGGTAGGCGTTGTAGGACCCGCGCGCGTCGGCCGCCACCGGCGCGCCGGGGTTGAACGGCGGTGCGGTGAACAGCACGTCCCGCGCCTCGCCGGGTCCGATGTACAGCGTGTTGGCGACGTACGGCGAGCTACGTGGCGTCGCGTCCTCCCCGACGACTTTCAGCGGGATGCCCGGCAGTTGCATGGCGTGCTGGAGGTATCCGAGGTTGGCCAGCCGCAGCAGCACCCGGTCCCCCGGGTTCACCTGGATGAGCGACGACACCGGCTGGTAGGGCAGCGAGGGGTGGTTGTTGGGCAGGATCGTCTGCGGGTAGACCCGGCCGTTCAGCGTGAAGTACTGCGGGTCGTAGTCGGTGAAGATGAACTCCTGGATCTGCTCGTCCGCGTCGTGCTCCCGCTCCTCGATCTCGTTGAGCAGGATCGCGAAGTGCCGGTCGTACGCTGTCGAGCCGTCCCCGTCGTTGTAGGCATAGGTCGTGGTGCGGTGCAGCGGGTCCGGCGCCGAGCTGCCGTCCTGGGCCGGCCGTACGAACACGATGCTGGTCATGCCCATCTGCACGTGCTCGACGTCTTCGAAGTGGCAGTGGTACATGTACGTGCCCGGGTTGTGCGGCCGGTAGAAGTAGGTGAACTGCCGCTGGATCGGCACGCCGACCGACGCCTCAGGAACTCCGTCGAACAGCGCGGTCGGCGTCCGGAAGCCGTGCCAGTGGATGGTGTGGGAGTCGACGAGGTCCGGACGCCCGACCAGCCCGAGGTTGGTCAGCGTGATGTAGATGTCGTTGTCCTGCTTGACGTCGAGGATCGGCGCCACGTGCTGCGCCTTGCCCTTGTAGTTCGTGACCAGGTCGCTGACGGGCATCGCCAGCGGGACCGCGGCGAACCCGAAGATGTACAGCGGCGCCCTGCCGGGGAGGGTGATGTGCCCATCCGTGCCGGCGAGGCCGATCCTGGCCTCCGGGTTGGGTACGGCTTCCGCCGTGCCCTCCAGGGCTCGCCCTCCGATCAGCAGGCCGCCGGCCAGGGCTCCCGCCTTGAGCAGGTCCCTGCGTTTCATACTCATTGCACCTCGTCCGCACCGAGATCGAAGGGAAGGGGGATGGGGAGGATCGGGCGCGTCTGGCCGTCGAAGTCGACGGTGGGCGCCTGGATGGCGTTCAGGTCCAGAAGGGCCGGGTAGCTGGAGTACGTGGGTCCCTTGTTGATCGCGGGCGAGCCGTTCGCGAGGTGGTAGTTGCCGGTGAGCCCCACGGGCGGGTCCTGCCCGGTGATCGTGACGGAGGCCATCTGCGGGTCGTTCCGCGAGCCCGCGACCGCCAGCTCCAGCGTGTACGGCAGGACGAACTGGGGATCCTGACCGATGATGTTGCCTTGGCCACCCGGGAGCGGATGGTCCGTACCGTCGGACCCGCGGATCACCGCGGCGGTCAGCAGCGAGTACCGGGGGGTGAAGGTGTCGGCTCCGCTGGTCGTGCCGTGGACCTCCAGGTCGATGAAGCCTTGGGAGACGAGCGTCGCCCCGGGCCCATGCTGGCTGAGGGTGAACGCCTCGTTATGCCAGAAGATGTTGTCGAACAGCGCCACCGGGTTGGAGAACTTCGCCGACCCCGCGGGCAGGGTCGCCTGGAAGAGCGGGTCGTTCGCCTCCGCCGCGAGGCCGGCCGAGTGCGGCGTGGTGTCGCAGGTCTCGCAGGAGGCCGTGGACACGTTGTTGGCCACCGTGTTGGCGACGATCGCCACGTTCGACGAGTCGTCCAGCATCAGGCCTCCGGCGAGGTCGGCCGCCCCGTTGTCCACGATCATGTTGTTGCGGATGTTGACGCGGGCGGTGTGGGCGTTCTCGACGAAGACGCCGCCGCCGTCGTCTCCGGAGTAGTTGGCCTGGATCAGGTTCCGGTCGATGTCGACGTTGCCCGAGCCGTCGCCCACCGGGGTGCTCCCGTCGGGCAGCGGCCGGGGGATCTCCTGGGCGATGCTGATGGCGGCCCCGGAG
This sequence comes from Sphaerisporangium sp., assembly GCA_025964675.1. Taxonomy (GTDB): domain Bacteria; phylum Actinomycetota; class Actinomycetes; order Streptosporangiales; family Streptosporangiaceae; genus Sphaerisporangium. Next base: position 36,048 of record JAOPYI010000017.1, read on the forward strand.
GTGACCGAGTCGTTGTAGTAGATCTGGTTGTCGTGGATGGAGCCGCCGGGTGACAGGCCCCAGTGGGAGATGCCGCCGCCGTACTCGAACCCGAAGTTCCCGCAGACGACGCTGGAGGCCACCTCGTAGTTGTTCGAGCCGCGGAAGATGCCGATGCCACCCGAGCGGGTCATGCCGCCGCTGCCCATGATCCGGTCGTTGGCGATGCGCACACCGGTGTTGTGGCTGTCGTAGTACGGCTGGCCGACGCCGATGGCCCCGGCGAAGAGTCCGCCGTCGCTCTCCAGGATGTTGTTGGTGATCTGCAGGTTGGCGGCGTACGCCTGGAGCTGGATGCCTCCGGCCCCCTCGCCGTGGCCGGTGGTGATGCCGATGCCGTCGATGCGCGCCGCCCCGAGCCCACTGGGGAACGCGGTGGTGGTCTTGGCCGCTACCGTGATGCCCGCCCCTTCCAGGACCGGATGCGCGGCGTTGACCCCGGCCAGCGAGCCGGCCGTGGCGAGCGTGGAGGCCCAGGCCGTCTTGTTGTCCTGGAAGAAGCGGCCGTCGATGACCGTGCCCTGGATGTTGAACCTCGGATCGTCAGGCGCGCGTTGCTGCGTCTCGCTGGATCCGACGAGGCCGCCCGAGCCGAGACCCTGGAGGATGAGCGGCTTCCAGAGGAGGACGTTCTCGTGGTAGACGCCCGGCTGGAGCACCAGCAGGCTTCCTGCGCCGGCCGCGTTCACGGCGTTCTGGATGGCGTTCGGAGTGGTCGGCGCCGCGACGTTCACGACCGCCGGCTGGTAGTTCACGCCGCCAGAATTGCCGCGCACGTGAACGGTCAGGCCGTTGGGCGTGGGGACGCCCGCGGAGGTGCGGACAGTGAGCTGTTTCGGCCCCGGCCGGATCTGGGTGGCCAGGATCCCGACCACCGGGACCCTGATCACGACCTGGCGGTTGCCCCAGCTGACGATGCCGCCGTTGGCGATGGTCAGGACGCGGGTCTGGCCGGCCGCAGGATCGCCGAGGACCACGGAGCCCGTGGCCGTACCGAAGAAGTCGCCCTGGACGGTGATCTGCCGCGTCGCCGCGGAGTCGCCCGCGGTGACGTACGGCTTGGACACCTGCAGCAGCTCGGGCGTGTTGACCGCCAGCTCGCAGGCCTTGCCGGAGATCGGCACCAGTGGCGTGTCGAGCTGGTCCACCAGTCCCGGCCACACGTCCCAGGCGAAGCTCTCCGTGAGGTAGTTGGGGTTGTAGGTCGCGTTCGGGTGCGCCTTGTCACCCGGATCGTTGACGACCACGACGTACATTCCGGGACAGGGGCCCTGCGGGATCGGGCAGTTGAACGTCTCGGTCGAGGGGAGCAGCGCCTCGTAGGCGCCGACCTCGCTCGTTAGGACCGTTGTGATCAGACGCCCGGTGTAGTCGCGGATCCCGATCGGGATCTTGCCGATCGGGCGCGGCTCGCCGTACCAGATCGACTTGGGGTCGCGGTCGAAGTAGACGTCGTCGGAGACGAGCCCGACGATGCGCCCCGGTTCCGCGACGTCCGGACCGTTCTTGAAGTCGGTCATCATGAAGAAGTCGGCGTTGGCGTTCTGCTTGTTCTGCAGCACGACCAGGCGCTTGTCGCACAGGGGCTTGGACGGGCTGGGGCTGACCCCGGAGTACGGGCTGCGTGAGGTCAGCGTCGACTGGTCGATGACGTGCGGGTCGCCGGTGCAAGCGGGCGGCGGGATGGCCGGGGTGAACTGGGCTCCGAGGTCGACGTTGACGTCTTCCTCGCGGACCGGGCGGTACAGGCAGCCGGTGCCGCCGGGCCCACTCACGTACTTCTGCCCTGCGGGGTTGCACGGCCGCGGGTCGTTCGCGTCGGCCGGCATGACCGCGTGGGTGATGTAGGTGCCGGCCACCAGCGGGACCGGCGCGCTCCCGTTTCCGCACACCGTGTCGCCGTTGGCGGCCAAGTGGCCGAAGCCCCCGGCCGCCACCGGGCAGTAGTCGGCGAAGGCGTAGCCGCCGTCGAAGGCGGCGTCCTTGGTCTCGTTGCCGGTCGCGGGGACCTCGACGCATTTGGGGCCGATCAGCGGGTTCAGCTGGGCACTGATGTCGTTGCCGTTCTGGTCGACTACGTCGCAGTTCGTGGCGGCCTTCCAGTGGTCGGTGACGTACTCGTTCAGCACGACGTCGTCGCCGGTGTTCGGCAGCCCGTCGGGGCCCAACCCTTCCAGCCGCACGGTCACGTCGGGGATCGCGGGCTCGTAGTTCTCATGGGCCTGCATGCGCGCGTCGAACTCGTTGCGCGTCGTGGCGTAGTAGGTGATGCCGACGATCTGGCCGGGCTCGTTGTTCGCGTACTGGTATTTGCCCCAGTCGACCTCGCTGCGATGCCCCTCGATGACAAGCTGGTTGGTGAGGAGCCCGCCGCCGACGTCGGTCGGGACACGCGTCACCTGCGTGGGGTTGGTCTCACTGTGGACGGACGCTCCGGTGGTGCCGAACCGGGCGAAGCCGGTCTCGCCGACGAACCACTTGCCGAGGGGGCCGCCCTCGGCAAGCGTGTACTCGTACCGGCCCTGCGCGTCAGTGAAGGTCGAGTCCTTGATCGAGCCGTCGCGCCAGCGCTGGTCGAGGTCGGTGTTGGGGATGGCGGGCTCACACGTGGCCTCGTCGTTGGTGTCGGCGCAGTCGCGTATGCCATTGCCCTTGCTGCCCGCGGGCAGGGCCGCGCCGTTCTGGGCCACACCGGTGTCCTGGTAGACGTGGCCGGACAGCCAGCCGAACCACCGGGAGACGCCTACGTCGCCGAGGCCCACGCTCTGCCCGGCGGTCACGTCCACCGGCAGGAAACGGTTGATATAGCTGAGCTGCTCGTCCCAGATCGACAGGATGTAGGAGCCGGGCGGCACGCCCGGGATGGTGAAGTTACCCTCGGCGTCGCCTTGGCCGACGTAGACGGTGTTGTCGTTGGTGCTGCTGGTCAGGGCGACATAGGGATTCTCGACCGGCTCCTGGAGGGACAGGACCTCGAACGGCGGCCACGCCTTCCAGTTCTTGGCGGTGCCGCTGATCGACCCGGTGCCCGGAGTGGCGAATTTGGTCGCCGTGCAGACGAACCCGAACCAGTAACCGGTGCGGCGGTCCGGCGCCTCCCAGAGGGCCTCGCCAGGCGCCCCGACGCCGTCGCTGCCCTCCTCGACGCCGGCCTGGAGGCCGACGCCACCGTCGATGGTGGTGGTCTGCGTCCACCTACCGGACCCGTCGGCGCCGCAGCTGTCCGGTGGCGTCACGTAGATCCAGTAGGTGGCGGGCCCGAGGTTGTCGATCTGGACGAAACCGTCAGAGGCGGTCCGGCAGTCCCCGCCGCACAGGGGACTGTTGTGGTAGTCAACCGAGACCTGCGAGCTGGTCTGATCCTTCAGGGTGACCTGGAAGCCGTCGAGCCCGGCCTCTCCATTGTCCGGCGCCCCGTTGGCCCATTGGTTGTCGTTGAAGACGAAGACGCGGATCTTGCCGAGCGGCAGCGGATGGGCCGCGCTGGCCTCGGACATGTCCATTCGGACCGTTCCCGCGTCGCGCGGCAGCGTCACGTGCCTGCCCCACATCTTGTGGTCGGCAGACCTGATCGAGATCAGGTAGCGCCCGTCCGGGAGAGTGATCGTCGGCCTGGTCTGGTCGCCCTTGGCGACGATCGGGCTGTTGCTCTCAGTGGCCGCGACGCCCGTGCGCAGAGCGGGGTCGGCATCGGCGGGCAGGCGCGTGTTGTCCACGTTGACCAGGTACTGGAAGGCCGGCAGCGCCGCGCCGGTGGCCAGGTCGTGCGCCTCCATGGTGATCGAACTGGTCTGCGCCTCGGCGGGCGGCGTCACGCTCAGCACGGGAAGCATCCCTGCGACGACGGCGGCGACCGCGACCCACAGGGCCGGACCTGACCTACGGCGACGCGTTCTTCGATCTCCACTCATGCCCGGAGCATGGGACCGTTCCTACCAGAGCGGCCACAGTTTATGACGGGACTGTCATCCGACTGTCATTCGCCCCGATCCGTACGGCGAGGCTGAAGAGCGACGTCAGAATGCCGGTGGCCGTACGGGGGCGCCGTCGCACGCCGTCATGGAGAGGCTGTTCCGCTGGTCCTAGACGGGGGTTCGGGCGGTCATGGACGCAGCGGAGACCGGGCGGCCGCCCACCTGATCACGGGAGGTGATCGGGATTCGGAGGGACACGGTCGTCCCCACGCCGATCCGGCCTCTCACGAGCAGCTCGCCGTCCCACGCCTCGACCACCGCGCGGGCGATGGCCAGCCCGAGGCCGCTGCCCGTCCTGGTGTGGCGTGGCGGCTCCGTCGCCGAGGTGAGGGCGGCGGCCTGCTCGTCGGTCATGCCGACCCCGTCGTCGGTCACCTCGACCACCCAGGCGTCAGGCTCGGTGAATCCGGACACGGTGATGCGATCCCCCGGCCCGGTGAACTTGACCGCGTTCTCAAGGAGGCAGTCGAGCGCCGCCTCCAGCCGCTCGTTGACCGGCATCAGGCCGACGGAGGACCGCACCGACCACACCCGGTTCGCGCTCGGCTCCCAACGGCGAACGATACGGACCAGCTCGGCGTCCACGTCCCTGAAATCCCTCTGGTAGGCCACGTCGACCTGCATCAGTGTGACCAGCCGCTCGCTGATGCGGGCCAGCTTGTCCAGCTCCTCGAGGACGATCGTGAGATCGGCCCGAGCCGACTCGTCCGAGACGTCCCTCACCATCTCCGCATAGCCGCGCGCGACCGTGATCGGCGTGCGCAACTCGTGCGAGGCGAACCTGACGAACAGCTGTTGCCGCTCGGTCCTGCGCCGCTCCGCCACCGCGAGCCTGGCCAACTGGGCGAGCGCGCCCTGCCTGCGGCGCACGTGCCACACCATGACCCCGAAGATCATCGACATGAGCGGGACCTCCGAGGTCTCCGCCCAGCCGATCTCGCCCAGCGCCGCGTTGTGCGCGAAGACGTACCCCGTGCTCATCGTCACGGCGACCAGCGTGAGAACCATGCTCCACGTCTGCCAGATGGTGAAGCCGTAGATCAGCGACAGCCCGATCCACACCAGGTGGAAAGGGACCGTCTCCCCACCTGGCAGCGCGTACATCAGCGCGATGTTGACCACCGCGCTCGCCGCCCAGGCCCCGATGAGAAGCTTGCTAGTCCTCGACGAATCTATAGCCGACATTACGCACCGTTTCCACCCGATTGGGACTGTCGAGTTTGGATCGGAGCCGCCGTACACACACGTCGACGACGTTGCTGCCAGGGTCGAAGATCATGCCCCATACGTCCGCCAGCAGCTCGGTTCGGCTGCACGCCTGGCCGGCCCGGCGCATGAGGTGCTGCAGGAGAAGGAATTCCCGGAACGAGAGCTCGATCTGGCGCCCGCCGATGGAGGCCCGGTGGAACCGGAGGTCCAGCCGTATCGCTCCCGACCCGAGCCACCGCTTGGCCGCACCGGGCGCCTGCCCCCGCAGCCGCGTGTGGACCCGGGCGATCAGCTCGGCGACGGCGAACGGCTTGCTCAGGAAGTCCGCCGCGCCCGCCTCCAGGCAGGCCACCCGGACGCCCACGTCCGACATGGCCGACAACACGAGCACCCGCTGCTCCGGCCGGGCGTCGACGAGCTGTTCGAGCAGCTGGCTACCGTCCATGCCCGGCAGCATGAGATCCAGCACGACCAGATCGAAGTCCCGGGCGAGCGCCGCGCCGAGCCCTTCGTCTCCGCTGGCCGCCGTGTCGACGATGTGGCCATGCTCACGCAGTACCCGGACGACGAGCCGAGCGATTCCCTCGTCGTCCTCGACAACCAACACCCGTCCCACTCAGACCCCCTTTGCTGCAGCAAGAGCACCACAAAGGAAATAGCTATGCAACACGGAGCGGACCTGCGAGACCCAGATATATGACGAACTCGTCATATCACAACTGAATGACTTGCCTCCTGCCCCTACCGGCACATCGATAGCCTTCTGACGCTATTCGCCCCATTTTTGACCTAATGAGAGTCCGCGGCAGATGTGGTCGCGGCTCGGAGGAAGTCGATGAGATTGCGCCGCTACTTCGCCGGCATCACCCCTGTCTCAAAAGCCGGCAGGAGACTGCTTGTCACCGCTGTGGCCGCGATGTCGATCGCCGCGGTGCTCTCCCCGACCGGCGCGAACGCGGGAGCCGTGCCAGCCCTGCCGATCAGCGCGGCTCTGCAGGCCAAGGCCGTGAAGGGCCCCGTCCGGGTGATCGTGGCGATCAAGAGGGGCACCCAGTCGGCGGTTCTACGGACGGCCAGGCGTGCCGCCTCGGCCACCGTGAACCATCTCGCCTCGATCCAGGTCCCCCTCCCGCTCCTCGACGTGTCGGTCAACCAGCCGGCGCTGAACGCCCTGAGGAAGTCGTCGAACGTCAGGTGGATCATCGAGGACCGTCGGAACAGGCCGTCCCTCGCGTCGAGCATCAAGGTCATCCGCGCCGACAAGGCGCACGCCGCCGGGCGGACCGGCGCGGGACAGGCCGTGGCCATCCTGGACACCGGCCTGGACACCAACCACCCGTTCCTCGAGGGCCGGATCGTGGCGCAGGCGTGTTTCTCCACCCCGCAGTCCGCCCTGGACGAGCAACCGCTCTGCCCCAATGACACTCCACTGCAGATCGGCCCCGGCGCGGCCGACGTCGTGAACGACAACTGCGTCGTCGGCGCCCAGAACCTGTGCGAGCACGGCACCCACGTGGCCGGCATCGCGGCGGGCAAGGACGTGAGCGGCGCTCCGGGCGACGGGGTCGCCCCCGACGCCTCGATCGTCGCCCTGCAGGTGTTCACCCGCGGCAACACCGCCGACTTCTGCGGCGGCCAGCCCGGCTCCTGCGTATACGCGTACGACTGGGACATCCTGGCCGGTCTCAGCTATGTGCAGAACCTCGCCGCCGTCCAGCACCTGCCGATCGCCGCCGCCAACCTGAGCCTCGGCGCTGCCGGCTCGTCCGCGGACACGGCCTGTGACACGGTCCTGGACGAGAACGGGGATCTCGTGGTGAGCCCGTACAAGACCATCATCGACAGCCTGCGTGGCGCGGGCGTCGCCACCGTGGTCGCGGCCGGGAACGACGGCTCCGACAGCGGCGTCAACTGGCCGAGCTGCACCTCGTCGGCGGTCACCGTCGGCGCCACCGCGGACGACGACACCGTGGCCGGCTTCTCCAACCGCGGAAAGCTGCTCGACCTGTTCGCTCCGGGCGTCAGCATCGACTCCTCGGTACCGGACGACACCTACGCCAACCTCAGCGGCACCTCGATGGCCGCCCCGCACGTCGCGGGCGCCTTCGCGGTCCTCAAGGCCGCCTATCCCGGAGCGACGGTCAACGCCCTCGAGAGCAAGCTCAAGAGCACCGGCGAGAAGATCACCTACACGAGCGCCGGCGCCCAGGTGACCACGCCCCGGATCGATCTCTTCGCGGCCCTGCCGCCCGCCCCTTCACCCACTCCCACATCGCATCCCACGTCGTCGTCCAGCCCGTCGCCGCATCCCACGCCGTCTCCCACGGCGACGTACGTTCCGGCGCCCACGACGATCTGGGTGAACGCCCCGACCTACACGGCTCCGTCATGCGCGCGCGGCCACGCGTCGGTCGCCTACACCGTCACCCAGTGGGCCGCGGAGCTCAAGGCGGGCAAGAGCACGCTCTCCGACGCCACACTCGGCTGCTACCTCGCGATCGCCGCGAACGGCAGCAAGGTGTTCGACGAGAAGGTGAGCATCTCCACGATCAAGAAGGCCTACGCCCTGCTCGCCGGCAAGCACGCCGCCCTGGACAAGGAGCTCATGGCGGCCTGGCTGAACTACGCCAGCGGCGCCTACAACTCCAGCGGCAAGGTCACCAAGAAGATCACCTTCGCGGCCGCGATCAAGATCGTGGAGAAGGACCGGCTCGGCAGCGGCGTCCCCGCGGCGAAGCTGGCCAAGGACGCATCCTTCCTCAAGCGATACGTCAACAACGGCAAGAAGCGGTAACCGCGAGCTTCGCGGCCCGGATGGCTACTGGCTACGCGCAAGCGATGCCGTCCACGATCGTCGTTGCTATGCGGGGGTCGGTGCACCGGCTGTCGCGGGCGCACTGTCCGAAACCTCCGGATTGTTTCAGGCGGCTCCTCGTTTGCCGGCGGGGAGCCGCAACCATGCGCGGGGTCAGCAGGCCTGATGTCGACGATTCACGCCTCCTCCCCGCGCTCGTGGGCCTCCATCATCGCGCGGACCTCCGGGCTTTCCGCCAACGCGACCATCTGCTGCACGGCAGGGGATCGGGCCCACTGTGCGAGGCCTCGCGTCATGGACGCGGCGACTGGGCGCGCCGCGTCGCCGACCACCCGCCTGGCGGCGGACAGGCCTTCGAACACCCTTCGCGCGGGCTCCGGCTCCAGGCGAAGCCCGTCTGTGATGCCGGACGGGTCGAGGGTCTTGGGCGGGTCGGCGGTCCAGACCATGGCGTCGAGACTGCCCTGCCAGTCAGCGATGACGTCGTCGATAGCGCCGAGAGTCTCGTCAGGGTTGCTCATCGTCGTCCCTTCCGCGGGCGCCACCCGCCGGCTCCCTGCGCGGCTCGTCATCGTTGATCAGCTACGGGAATGACCAGTCGCCGACATTGACATCCTCCCCGCCGTAAACGCCGGGGACTCCCCCACGTCGCCGTGGGGTTCTTACTGCTTCTTCTACGCCGCTTGCGCGTCGTAGGTTTCGGGCGGAGCCAGGGTCGGAGTTGCCTCGCCTGGTCTTACCTGCCCTCCA
>JAOPYI010000039.1 GCA_025964675.1 Sphaerisporangium sp.
GCCGGTGCGCCGGGCCGCTACACGGTTCCGACCCGAATGCTCGTCATGCGCGAGTCGAAGACCGTCACCGGCCGCGACAAGTTCCGAGACCCACGCACCTTCCCGGTGCCGGTCGAGGTGGATCCGAGCGGCGAGCTGCTCATGGAGCCCCACATCAAGCTGCGCGCGGTCGGCTATCCCGCGCCGCGGATGCACTTCCACGACGATTCCGGCGGTGTCACCGGCAAGGTCTACATCGGCTACCTGGGCGACCACCTCCCCAATACGCGCACGAACTGAACCCCGCACATACCCAAACATCTCAGCGGAGATCGACGCGAATCATCGGCTTCTGCCGCTACGGTCAGGCCAGCCGTACGAAAGGAGATGGGTGTAGCTCTTTTGCAGTGAGTGTCTGACCTGGGCCTTTGCGGACGTGACTGTTTGATCCGGGAACCGCCTTTTACTGTGAGTGCAAAGGTGTGAGGCGGTGGTGACGATGGGCTCGTTGCTGGGGGAACTGGCGCGGCGTAAAGCCGTGGTCCGGCAGCGGATCGAGGAAATCCACGAGCAGATCGCCGCGCTGGCGTCACAGCTGGAGGACGAGCAGGACCGGTTGTCACGGCTGACGATCACGCGGGAGACCGTGGAGGAGATCCTGGGCGAAGCAGCCCGGCCGCTCGATGAGTTCGAAGGACAGGCCGGCCTCGCCGGGGCGGGCGCAGCGCCGGTGCGGCCGCCGGTGCTGGGTGTGGTGACGGTGCCGCCGTGGCGGCCGGGCATGAAGGCGGGGGTGCTGCCGCGCGCCTACCGGGACGCGGTGGAGATCATGGCCGATGCCGGTGCGGCGATACGTGCCGGGCAGATCGCGGTGGCGATGGGATTGCCGGATGAGGCCGCCAAGCGGGAGGGGCTGCGGTCCAAGCTGAAGCGGCTGGTGCGAGCACTTGCGCTATGACCAGGCGCGCGGGATGGCCGATCGCGACCGGAGTGATCGAGGGCGCGTGCCCTCATCTGATCGCCGACAGGTTCGACCTGGCCGGGGCACGCTGGGGCCTGGCCGGAGCCGAAGCGGTGCTGAAACTCCGCGCGTTGGTCGCCAACGGTCACTTCGAGGAGTACTGGAGTTGCCACCTCGCCCGGCAGCACGAGCGTGTTCATCAGAGCGGTTACCAGGACGGATACGCCCTCACGGCTTGATCGCTTCAGTCACCCATCTCGCCGCAGGGCGCTCAGTCCGACTCGCCGAGGTCACGGGCGATCCAGCCCGGTGTGTCGAAGCGCACGGGCTGCCTGCCCACCAGCGCCGTCAGGTGCGCCTCGAAGGCTTCGAGCTCAGCGGCACCGATCTGCTGCCCCCACTGGTCGCGCAGCTCGTCGAAGATCGCTTCTCCCTGGCGCAACACCTTGAAGCCCAGCGCGGTGACCTGGAGGCGTTTGCGGCGGGCGTCGTTCGGGTCAGGGTCGCGTGCGACGTACCCGCGCTCTTGCAGCACCGCGATGGTCCTTGCCGCCGACTGCTTGGAGATCGACAGGCGGCGGCCCAGTTCTGAGGCGCTGTCGGCGCCCGCGGCGATGGCCCGCATGGCGAAATCGTGGACGGGACGCACGTCCTCGTGGCCGCGCTGGGCCAACTCGGACATCGCGGCGTCCACAAGCGTGCGGAAGCCCCCCAGCAGCAACAACGCAAGATCGGCGCCAGCGCGAGACATGGGAGAAGACTACGGCACCGCCTGGACAAAAGACAGTCAGAGTGTCTATATTTCGACGTCCTGACTGTCGAATTGAGGAGAGGCATGACCATCACGCCAGCCGGTACCACGCTGCCGGGGATCACCCACCACCACGCCGAGGTCAACGGGACCACGCTGCACTACGTTGCCGCCGGAACCAGCGGATCCCCGATCCTGCTGGTCCACGGGTTCCCCGAGACCTGGTGGACCTTTCACAAGCTCATCCCCCTGCTTGCGGTTGCCCACCGCGTCTTCGCCGTCGATCTGCGCGGCTTTGGCGACTCGGACAACGGGCCGGGAGAGTACGACAGCACGACCTCGGCCGAAGACCTCCACCTGCTGATCGCGCACCTCGGCGTCGGCCCGGTCCACCTCACCGGGCAGGACATCAGCGGCGCGACCGTCTTCCGCCTGGCCACCGCGCATCCCGAGGACGTGCTCAGCCTCACCGCCATCGAGATGGGCCTGGCCGGATTCGGCCTCGAAGCGCTGGCCGACGTCACCCGCGGCGGCGCCTGGCACATCGGGGTCCTCGCCGCACCTGGCATCCCCGAACTGCTGCTGGCCCGCCGCGAACGCGAGTTTCTCAGCCAGTACGCGTTCCCGGCCATGAACGCGACCCCGGGAGCGATCACCGACGCCGACATCGACGAGTTCGCCCGCACCTACTCACGTCCTGACGGCTGGCGCGGCGCGATCGGCCTCTACCGGTCAATGCTGCGGGAAGGCCCCCAGATCAGGGCCCTCGGGGAATCTACTAGGTTGAAGACGCCTGTACTGGCGGTCGGCGCCGGCGGCGGCCCCTTCACGGCACGCACCATGTCCCAGGCCGCGTCGACCGAGATCAGTTCCGTGCAACTCGGCGGCGTCGGCCACTACGCCGCGATGGAGGCCCCCGAGGCGCTGGCGAAGGCGGTTCTCGGTTTCATCGAAGGCGTCGACGCCGCCTGATGGTCTTAAGAAGGTGTTTTTCGCTAGACCATCATGAATCGTGATCACGAAACCGATGCTTCAAGGGATCATCGGTTACCCCGGAAGAATGGGGACGCGGACGATAGGCACGCTGGTAGGCGGGCTCACCTAACGTCTGACGGGCCTGGTCTTCGCAGGCTTGGCGGGCGGCGACCCACCCGGGGGACCTTCGAACCTCCGGCAAGCAAGAACTCCCGCCAACCACCACCACGGCGCATCACGGTGACAAGCCACTGCCGGCCGCCCCTTGCCCTCTACCGGGCGATCTGCCGGCGGACCTGCTAGGTCAGGGCGAACAGCCCCCGATTCATCCTGGGCCAACGCTGAGGAGATGTTCCCGGCCCGCATCGCCCACCCGGCATCGGCCAGCACCTCCAACACATCCCGATACGCCCGGGGCAACACCGAAGGCTCCACTTTCGGACGCCAGGACGGCACCGTCACCACGCCCCGCCGCACCACCTCGGCCGCGCTGTCCTGTCCGTCATGCCGCGTTGCGGACTCAGCATCCCCACCCGCCAGGACCGGGTCCGCGATCAGCCGGCCCGCCTCGCCCAGGATCTCCTCCATCACCTCCTGCGCGACCAGCAGCCCAGACAGCCTCCTCAGCCTCCAGCCGCGCCCGCACCTCGGCGAGCTGTTCACCCAGCTCCTCAATCCACTGCCGGGACTCGGCCTGCCGCCGCGCCAGTTCCTCCAGCAACGAAGCCATCGCCGCCACCGCCTCGCACGCCTACACCCACAGTAGAAGGCGGTTTCACGATCAAACAGCCAGGACAGCAAACGCCCAGCTCAGCAGGTCACTGTAGAAGAGCTACACCCTTCTCTATTTCGCCCTGCTGCTCGTGGAGAGGCTGGCGTTGCCGTGGGTACGGGAGACCACGTCAGCCCGGTGACGGCTCTCCCGGGAGCATCCCGGCGAACCCACCGCGGCGTGTCGCGATCACCCGATGAAACACCGGGCCGCCGTCCACGACGCCGGACGACGAGATGACCACGATTGTGGCGACGAAGGCGGTAGGCAAGCCGTACGGTATTCGCTCATGGGTCGCATTGAGGACGACGTGACAGTCCGGGCCACCGAGGGTGAGGCGGTCGCGAATCTGCTCGCGATGCTGCGGTTGTGCGCGGCGGGAAAGCTGCGATGCAGCGAGAAGACATGGCGTCCCAGCGCGGCCACGATCAAGGCCGTCGCGGACGTGCTGGCGAACGGTGACTTCTACCCCGACGAGCCGATCGCCGCCTTCGCCTGGCCGTTGTTGTTACAGGCGGGCGGCCTGGCCGAGTCCGCCGGTGGTCGACTGCAGCTCACGGCACGCGGGCGCGCGGCTCTCGCCAAGCCTCCCGCGGACACGATCAGGCATCTGTGGCGACGCTGGGTCGGCAACGGCCTGATCGACGAGTTCAGCAGGATCGAGCAGATCAAGGGGCAGCGGGCGGCGAACGTGCTCACGGCGGTCAAGCCTCGGCGACAGAAGGTCGCCAAGGCGCTGGCCGACTGCGAGACCGATGAATGGATCGCGATCGAGGTGCTGTTCGGCGAGATACGGCGGAACGGACTGAACCCGACGATCGCCCGCAGCGAGCGCGGCCTGTGGAAGTTGTACATCGAGGATCCGCAGTACGGCAGCCTGGGCTACGACGGCTTCCACGACTGGGCGCTGCTGGAGGGGCGCTATACCCTGGCCCTGCTGTTCGAGTACGCGGCGACACTTGGGCTCTTTGACCTGGAGTACGTCGATCCCGCCGGGGCGCGAGACGACTACCACGGCAACTGGGGCGGTGACGATCTGGACAGGCTCAGCCGCTACGACGGCCTCGTCGCCGTACGGCGCAACGCACTGGGCGCCTATGCCATGGGCCAGGCGTCCGGCTACGAGCCTCCCGTTCCGGCCAAGACAGCCACGAAAGTGCTCAAGGTGCTCCCAAATTACGACGTCGTGGTCACCGGCGAGCTCGCCCCTGCTGATCGGCTGCTCCTGGACGCCTTCAGTCGGCACACCTCCGATCGGGTGTGGACGATGTCCGCTGCCTCGCTGCTCACCGCGATCGAGTCCGGCCGTGACCTGAAGGAGTTCAAGGAGTTCCTCGACGGCCACGCCGACCACGAGTTGCCCGGGACCGTGGTCACCTTACTGGCCGACGCGGACTTCCGCGCCGGGCAGTTGCGTAACCGTGGGCTGGCCCGCCTGATCGAATGCGCCGACGCGGCGACCGCCGTCCTCATCGCGGGTGACCGGAAGGCGGGCCGGTTCTGCCAACGGGTCGGCGAGCGCCACCTCGCGGTACCGCCGGACAACGAAGACGGTTTCCGCAAGGCCCTACGCACGCTGGGATATGTGCTGCCAGTGTCCGGTTGACCAGTATCGAGCAGACTCAGCCGAGGGAAACCGGCCGGTCAGTGCTCATCCTTTCTCACTTCTCGTTGTTTGAGGAGGCCATTCACCTGCGTCGATACGGGACACGAGGTCGTCGCTGGGACGGTTGTACATCCCGGTCAAGCCGGGGCACTCGTGGACCTCGCAGCCCAGGGCACGCAGCGCGGCAAGGACCTGCTCCCTCTCCTCGGCCGGGAGATAGTCGCTCGGGTCGTAGTCGATGCCCCATCCGTCGTCCAGCCGCTTGAACCGCTCCCACACATCCGGCACGTTCATCTCGGCGAACGCGGCCGAGCTCTCGTCCACGCTCGGGCACCACTCCCGCCGGCCCTCCTCCCCGAAAACCTGATCGGCGTCGAACGGCGTCCCGTGCTTGACATGCCAGTCGAACAGCCCCCGTTCGTCGAGGTCTTCCTGACCCTCGGGCAGGTCGTCGAGCTGCCGCCACATGGCATCGATCACCGTACTGGTGGCGTGCTCATCGGCCAGCACATCGCCATAGGAGCCAGCGGAGCACAACGTCGCATAGCTGCGCAGCTCACCGCAAGCCCACTCCTCCGGGATGACGTACAGCCTCTCGCTGCCGTAACCGCCCACGTCAACCAGAACCTTCAGGCCCTTCAACCGCGAAACGCCCTTCTTCGGGGACG
>JAOPYI010000041.1 GCA_025964675.1 Sphaerisporangium sp.
GGCGCGGCCGACAGGAGTTGAACCCGTAACCTTCTGATCCGTAGTCAGATGCTCTATCCATTGAGCTACGGCCGCCTGCTTGCCTGGATAAGCATAGCGGGTCTTGGGCGGTGTGCCGAACCGGTTGTCGGAAGCGGTCGGTGCCGAGCCCGGAGCGGGCGAAGGATGTAAGCGTAGACCGGTTCCAGAGCTTGGGGAGAGGGTCCGACGTGCCTGGCTCTCAGGGGGCAGGCCGCGCAGTGGTCGTCAGGAGGCGGCTACGTAAGGGGATCAGGGGCGGCTGACGTGAGGGTCAGGGGCGGCTACTACGTGGATCTCGAAGTCGAGGCCGCTGACCACCTGTCCGGCTCTGATCTTGCAGGTCTTGCGCAGCTCGACATCACCGTCGACCATGACATTGCCTTCAGCGATGAAGTGCTTGGCCTCGCCGCCACTCTCGGTCACGGAGCAGTACTTCAACAGGTCACACAGCGGTATGTACTCAGTGCGTAGCTGGAAGGTGTCCTCCAGGAAGTTCTCGTCCACGCCCCTCAGCATAGGCAGACCCGCCCAAGGGAGAGGAATGTCAGGTTGCCTCGGCAGGAGGACGGTGCGGCGCGTGGACCCACCTGCGCAGGAGCCCGTCCTGCGATCACATTTCGAGCGGTTCAAGGATGGTTCGGCGGCGGGTGTGTCTGGACGGCAGGGGGTACCAGGCGAAATTGAGGGTGAAAGTCGTCCGAATCGGACAATACCTCCGTAAACTTTCTCGGTTGCGGGCGTGGCGTGATCTGGCGACGGCAATGAACCACGTCGGGTTACACATAGTGGTTGTCGGGCCAGCACCTGCGGATTGAAGGCATGAAGCAGCAGCCATCGTTGTACGGCATAGGCGGTCTCTCGACGCAGGTCGTCGTAGCGATCGCACTGACCTGCCTCGGAGCCGCGGTCGTCATGGCGGCGCTCCTTCTCAGGCGGCGCCACAGGGCGGTCGCCGCGTACGCTCATTCGCAGCACGTCACGCATCTCACCCGGCTGCTGCTCCGCACCCAGTACGACTATCCGCGGCCGACACTGGCCGACCTGGTGCAGTCTTCCCGCCATGGAGGCCTGACCATACGTCTCCATGTGGCCGGATCACCCCTGGAACTGCCCGATCCCGTGGACCTGGCCGGCATGCGGATCATCCAGGAGGCGCTGACCAACGCGCTCAAGCATGGTACGGCGAACGCCACGGTGGTCCTGGCCTACCGCCCAGACGCGGTCACCCTCACCGTGGACAGCCAGATGAAGGGTAAGATCGCGGCCTCCCGAGGCCCGCACGAAGGGCTGGCCATCATGCGGCGCCGTGCGAACAAGATCGGCGGATCGGTGACGGCCGGGCCGTACCAGGGCGGCTGGCGCGTTCACGCCGAACTGCCGTTCCAGCACTGAACATCCTGCGAAGGGCGACCGGGACGTAGCCTGCACGCCTGTGGATAGAGAAGGCGCGGCTCGAGATCAAGCAAATAATGCCGATCTCGGTTCCAGCCAGCCGCGCGGCGAAAGACATCAGGACATCGCCGCGTTGCGATGAAGCCAATGACTAATCGCTGATGAAAAGCGAGAGGGTTTCCGCGACGCAGGCCGGCTTGGTCTGACCCTCAAGCTCGACGGTGATCCGGAGGCTGGACAGCGTGCCTGCCGGAGTGTCCTTCACTTCGAGAAGCTCGGCACCCGCACGGATCTTCGCTCCAACGGGCACCGGCGCTGGGAACCTGACCTTGTTGAGCCCGTAGTTGATGCCCATCTTCAGGCCGTCCACCCGGAAGAGCTGCGTCATGAAAGAAGGCAGCAGGGCAAGGCTGAGGAAGCCATGGGCTATCGGCCCGCCGAACGGGCCGTCCTTGGCCCGCTCAACGTCGACGTGTATCCACTGGTGGTCGTCGGTCGCGTCGGCGAAGAGGTCGACCTGTTCCTGGGTTATCTGGCGCCACTCGGTGTAGCCGAGGTGCTCGCCCGTGGCCGCCTTGAGCTCGTTCAGGTTCACGAAGATCCGCATAGGCAGAATCTTATTCTGCCGGGGACGCTACGGCCAGCCGCTTGATCCTCGCTAGAAGGTCCCGGAGTACGACCAGCTCGCGTACCGGGTGACCTTGATGAGGATGACCGGTCCCTCGGGGACGTGATCAGCATATTGGGGATATTTCGCGATAAGCGATGTGAGGGCAGGGGCCCGCTCCTCCTCCTGCTCCACGATGGTGGCGAGGCCGTCCGCCCGTACCCACCACAGGTGTGTCCAGTCCTCCTCGTAGTGGTCCACCAGGACCGACACCTTCGGGTTGCCCCGGATGTTACGCAGACGTCGCAGCTTGGTGGTCGTCTTGGGCTTGTGATCGACGGCGGTCACGATGCGATCATCCTGGAGGGAGAACGTCACAGGGACGAGGTGGGGTGTCCCGTCCTCGCTGACGGTGGCCAGCCGGGCCACCCGCGCGTCTCCCAGCCTGGCTCGCGCCTGATCATCGCCACTGGGCTCGCTCGCACCGGCTCCGGCACGTCCGGCGCCCCTGTTTTCCGTTGAACCGTCTCCGACCTGAGCCACTCACATATCCAAGCATGGAGTGGACGCGTCAGCCGGTGGCTCTGCAGGTGAGTCGTGACCGCGTCTACCCGCCGGCCCCTGAAATGGTTTGCGGCTCGGTGGTGCTGCGGGAATCATGCTGGGATGGGCACACCGGCGAAGAGCGGGCGACGGCACGACCAGCAGGATCCGCCGCCTGCGGCCGAGGGGAAGCGCCTGCCGTGGTCGTCGGTGCCGGCCGAGCTGCGCGACGCGGTCGAAGAGTGTCTAGGCGGTCGGGTGGTCGAGGCGGTCACCCAACCGGGTGGTTTCTCCCCTGGTGTGGCGGCTCGTCTGCGGTTGATGAGTGGGGAGCGGGCCTTCGTCAAGGCGGTGGGGCCGACACCGAACGCTGAGAGCCCAGGCATCCATCGGGCTGAGGCACGCATCGCCGCGTCACTGCCCCATGGAACGCCGGCGCCGCGGCTGCTCGGGTCCTTCGATCAAGATGGCTGGGTGGTCCTGCTGTTCGAGGACGTGGAAGGCACGATGCCGGCCCAGCCGTGGAATCCCGGGGAACTGAGCCGGGTTCTTGACGCTCTGGATGACCTGGCGGAGAGTCTGACGCCGACACCCGTGGACGCGCCACCCGTCGCCATCCGGTTCGGCGATCAATTCCAAGGGTGGCGTCGCCTCGCCGACGCGTACCGCCACGGCGAGGACACGCTGGCGGGTCTGGATCCGTGGGCACGCCGTCACTTGACGGACTTGGCGGCGTTGGAGGCCGGTTGGACCACCGCCGCCGAGGGCACGACTCTCGTTCACGCCGACCTGCGGGCGGACAACCTTCTACTCACGCACGACCGGGTGTTCTTCGTCGACTGGCCGTGGGCCTGTGTCGCCGCGCCGTGGTTCGACCTGCTCGCGATGCTGCCGAGCGTGCGCATGCAGGGTGGTCCACCCTCCGAGACGGTGTTCGACGACCATCCCCTCGCCAAGGCCGCGGATCCGGAGGCGGTGACGAAGGTCTTGGTAGCGCTGACCGGGTTCTTCGTGCAAAAGGCCCGTCAGCCGGCGCCTCCCGGCCTGCCGACGCTGCGCGAGTTCCAGCGCGCCCAGGGCCAGGCGGGCCTCGAATGGCTCCAGACCCGCATTGGCCGGCAGTAGCGGTCCTGTACCCGTTGACAAGGGTTGCCCGACGTATCCCGTTCCCCAACATCGCGTTATGGTCCGCGACACCACGATGTTGAGCATGGAAGCCGCCCGTGGGACGAGCAAGGATGGACGTACGCGGGTGGCCTTGCCTGACGCCGCGACCGCGGCAACGGCCATGAGATCACGTGAGGTAGGGCCAGGATGGCATCCAGGATCCAAGCGCTGCTTTTCGACCTCGACGGCACCTTGGTCGACCACGACACGGCCGCGGGGGCCGCGGTGGCCGAAGCGCTCCAAGGCACTCCCGACCTTCCGGACCTCGACCAGGAGCACATCCGACGGCGATGGGCCGAGCTGGAGCAGCATGCCATGGAGCGCTACCTCGCGGGCGAGCTCACCTTCACCGGGCAGCGCCGCCTCCGCAGCGTCTCCCTCGCCGCCGAGCTGGGCCTCGGCGCCTGGGACGACGCCAAGGCCGACACCTGGTTCGCCGAATATCTCCGTCATTACGAGTCGGCGTGGCGGGCCTATCCCGACGCGCAGCCCACCCTCGACGCGCTGGCCGACCAGCATCCGCACCTGCGGCTGGGAGTTCTGACCAACGGTGACGCGGAGCAGCAGCGCCGCAAGCTCCACGAGGTCGGGCTCGCCACCGTCCTTTCCGAGGTGATCGTCTCCAGTGAGGTCAGCACCGCCAAACCCGACCCATTGATCTTCGAACACGCCTGCGACCTCCTCGGCCTCGATCCGGACCAGATCGCCTACGTCGGAGACAGACTTCACACAGACGCGGCGGCCGCCGCGAAGGCAGGAATGCACGGCATCTGGCTGAACCGCACCGGCGATCCCACGCCCTCAGAACTGCCCACCATCCAAACCCTCCACGACATCCCCGCACTACTGACCAGCCTCAACGGAACCGCCTCAAGCCTTGGCAATGAGCTGTGAGCCCCGGGCCGAGATAGCCGGCTTTGGGGGCCAGCGACCGAAGCGATGGCTACGCTTAACAACTGTGGCCGTACGACCGTGATGCACAACTGACCCATGACGTGGACTTTCGCCTGATGGCTAACGCGTCTGTGACTCTATTCCGGCGTCCGGCCATCCTTAAAGTGGGTACTTTGCACACGGTTACGACATAGTCCGTGTGGACGCCTCACGATGGACGGCAGAGACTGATCTCCGCCGTGACATGGCGACAGCCCTCGACTTTCCGGACTACTACGGCAGCAACCTGGCCGCGCTCAACGACTGCATGAACGACGTCGCATACTACGAGTACGGAACCTCTCCTGAGGCGACCGGGCTGGTCCTGGTGTTCATCGGCTACGACAAGTTCGCGGCGCACTGCGCACACGCTGCTCAAAGAACCCTCGACATCGTCGAGGATAATGCCCGGTCAGCGATTTTGATCGGACACCGCATGCTCTGCTTGGTTCAGTCCGACAGCCCGGACATTCACTTCGCCCCTGTAGGAGCGACACCTGTCCTGTGGAACGACGCAGAAGCACCACTGACTTCTGTTCCGTAGGGCCCCAAACGATCTCCAATATCGTTCAGGGTCGTTCAGTGCGCAGGTCAATGAAGATTCCGGCGGTTCAGATCACTTCGACGTACTGACATCATCGGATCGCCGATGCAATCGAGGAGGACCTATGGGCAGAGTAATCCTGGAAATGACCATGTCGCTGGACGGCTTCATCGCGGCGCCGAATGTCGGCGTGGACCAACCCCTGGGTGAGGACGGTGAGCGCCTGCACGGCTGGCTCGGCATCGACGGCAGCCCGGTAAGCGAGATCGACCGCGAGATCTCCGCCGAGATGTTCGCGGAGACGGGCGCGTTCATCCTCGGCAGACGGACCTTCGACGGCGGTGAAGGCCCGTGGGGAGACGACGGCGCCTTCGGCATGCCCTGCTTCGTACTCACCAGCCGTGCCCGGGAGAAGCTGGTCAAGGGCCCCACAACCTTCACCTTCGTCACCGACGGCGTCGAAAGCGCCCTCAAGCAGGCCAGGGCGGTAGCGGGTGACAAGGACGTCGTCGTGATGGGCGGGGCGGAGGTCGCCCAGCAGTATCTTGGGGCCGGGCTCGTCGACGAGGTGCGCATCCACCTGGTGCCGATGCTGCTCGGCGCGGGCACCCGGCTCTTCGACGGAAGCCGTGTCGAGCTGGAGCGGACCAGGCTGGTCGAGTCGCCAGCCGCCACCCACCTGACCTTTCGGATCGCAGGGTCCGCGATTTCGTGAGCAGTGCTCGATGCAGGCTCGTGATCACTCAGATCTAGCCACCGCGTGACCATAGGCACGAACCCCACCCGCAACACTTCAGATAAAGATCTTCAGTGGAGCCCTAGCCGGCGTGCGGGCAGGGGGACGGACCGAGCAGCCTGGTGGCCAGGTCGCGAAGGCAGACCGCCAGGCGCTCCGGCTCGCCCCGCCGCAGCAGGCCCATGACAAGTTCGGTGTGCAGCGACCCGAGCACGATGTGGCCGAGGAGCTCGGCGTCCAGCTCGGGTCGTGCCTCGGCGATGAGCCCCGCGACATGGCCGTGCCAGAACACGTAGACCGGGCTGGTGTGGCGGCTCTCCGTCGAGTGCCTCTGGGTGGCGATGGCGTGCTCGTTGGCGGCCATCAGGCCCACATTGCGGGTAGTGAGATCTACCACGGCCTCCAGGAAGGCGATCAGCCGAGTCTCGGGGGGTGCGCCGGGGCCCAGAGGCGGCGGGCCGCTTGCGACGGCCTCGTGCAGGGCGTTCGCGCGCTCCTCCATCAGGGCTCGCATGAGGCCCATGCGGTTGCCGAAACGATGGAACACCGTGCCCTTGCCGACCCCCGCGGCGGCCGCGACCCGCTCGACCGAGACGTGGTCGGGTCCGTGCTCGGCCAGCAGTGCCTCGGCCGCACGCAGGATCGCACGACGGTTGCGTGCGGCGTCGGCGCGTTCCTGGCGCTGCTCGGCCATCGGCCACCCTCATGTGAAACGGATTGAGTATGGACAAACTTGACCGCTGGTCCATATCGTACTCTCCATACGAACTTGACCGACGGTCCACTTTATGGATGCCGCGACGAGAGGAATCCAACCATGCGCGCTGTGGTCATGCACAAGACGGGCGGCCCGGAGGTTCTGGGCTTGGAAGAGATTCCCACCCCGGTGCCCGGTCCGGGCGAGCTGCTCCTGCGAACCGAGGCCGTCGGTATCCCGTTCGGCGACCTCGGGATGAGGGCCGGCGCCTACCTTCCCGTGATGCCGGCCTCCTTGCCCACCGTGCCCGGGAGCGAGGCCGCCGGGACGGTCATGGAGGTCGGCGAGGGAGTGGACACGGGGCTGGCGGGATCCCGGGTCGCCGTCATGATGATGACCGGCGTCGGCACCTACGCCGAGTACGTAGCCGTGCCCGTGGAGATGAGCACACCCATCCCGGAGGGCGTGAGCGCGGAGGACGCGGTAGCGGTGGCGGTGCAGGGAGCCACCGCGCTCACCCTGCTCCGCACGGCGGGCGCGAAGGTGAAGAGAGAACGTGCCCGGGAACTGGGGGCCGACATCGTCGTGGACCACCGCGATCCCTCCTGGCCCGGCCAGGTGCGGGATGCACTCCAGGGTGCCACGCTCGACATCGTCTTCGAATCCGTCGCCGGCGCGAGCGCCCGGGAGCTGCTGGACCTGATGACGCCTGGCACCGGGCGCATGCTCTACTACGGCCGCCTCGGCGGCGAGCCCGCCGCCGTCACCCCGGACGACCTGCTCTACCGCGGCCTGACCCTCATCGGCTGTGGCGGCCTGGCCGCCTGGGCCAAGCGGGTCGCCGCCGCCCGTACCGACGTTCTCTGCCTGCTTGCCGAGGGCCGTCTGCATCCTTTGGTGGACAGCGTCCTCCCGCTCGCCGACGCCGCGACCGCGCACCGGCGCATCGAGAACCGCGAGACCATGGGGAAGATCGTTCTCACCCCTTGATCTAGCGACACACCCACGTGGCGACCCTCCAAGTGCAGGACGCGAGTGAGCGCATGGGCGCCGCTCTCTGGGGCGATGACGGATAACTGCAACCCTGATGCATTGAGAGACAAAAAGCCCCTCTCGCGAAATTCACGAGAGGGGCTTTGAGGTGCGGAGGCTCGGGGATTTGAACCCCGGATGGGCTGTAGACCCAAACCGCATTAGCAGTGCGGCGCCATAGACCTGACTAGGCGAAGCCTCCTGATAGCCCGATCGGCTCGCTCAGAGCCCGACTGGCTCAGCACAGAGTACCGGCCTTGATGCTAGGCGGCAAAGTGGATTCGCCGTGGCGGCCAAACATGTCGCGCAAGGAACGCTTCGTCCTGGCCGTCGAGCAGCGAAGGTCTTGGTCGTCCCTTGGTTCAGGGTCTGGCAGAGAGGTTTCCCACACTCTGTATCCACAGGCTGTGGACACAGAGTGTGGACTACGGGATCAGGCGCACCGCATGGCCTCTGAAGGGTCAGGCGCGGCGCGTGGCCTCGCCCTCGACCTCGATCTTGATCTTCTTGCCGACCAGGACGCCGCCGGTCTCCAGGGCGACGTTCCAGGTCAGGCCGAACTCCTCGCGCTCGATCTCCGTCTCAAGGGAGAAGCCGAAAAGCTCCTGGCCCCACGGGTTGTTGCCGGCGCCGCCGTACTCGACCTTGAGCGTGACTTCCTTGGTGACGTCACGGATCGTGAGGTCACCGGCGACCACGAGCTCGTCGCCAGAGTGGCTGAGGACGCGGGTGCTGCGGAAGCTGATCTCCGGGAACTTCTCCACCGACAGGAAGTCTTCGCTGCGCAGGTGGGTGTCACGGTCAGCGCTGCCCGTGTCGATGCTGGCGGTGTGGATGGTGAGCTCGGCAGAGGACTCGAGCGGGTTCTCGGCGATCGTGACGCTTCCGGAGAACTCTCCGAACCGGCCGCGGACCTTGCTCACCATCATGTGCTTGGCGCTGAAGCCGATGCGGGTGTGCGCGACATCCAGGTCAAAGGTGCCGGGCTCGGGGATCGTGATGCCTTCCCAGGCGCGAGTGCTCATGTTCCGTCTCCCGTGAATGATGTAGTTGCCATGCGGATGTCTTCTGCAACAGATGTCTACACGAGGAATATTCCACTCGTCAACTAACGTCATCTAGACTATGAGTGTGACTCCATCTGACGACCCCAGGCTCACTGCGATAGGACTGCTCAGCGAGGTCCACGCGGGTCTGGCGGCCAAGCTGAACCCCGTTTTCGCGGAGGCAGGGCTGTCCGATGTCGACTTCGAGACCCTCATCCGCCTGGCCCGCTCCCCCGCGCGCAGGCTGCGCATGAGCGACCTGGCGGCGCAGACGTCGCTGTCCACTAGCGGGGTCACGCGGGTCGTCGACAGGCTGGAGCGCGAGGGCCTGGTCGAGCGCGTGGCCTGCCCCAGCGACCGGCGCGCGTCCTACGCCACGTTGACCGACGCCGGCCTTGCCCGGTTCGAGGCCGTCATCCCGAAGCATGTGGAAGACATCGAGAAGTGGTTCACGGGCCTGCTGAGCCCCGACGAGCTCGAGACATTGCTGAGCGCCCTGCGCACCATCCGCGACGTCGTACGCCCCTGCGCCACGGCCGGCGCGATCGAGCCCGGCAAGGTCAGCTCTCCACGATCGTGAGCTCGCCTCGGGCGTGCATCTCACGCAGGGCTCGCTTCGCGAACTTGCCGACGCTCGTCTTTGGCACGGCGTCGATGAACGCCCAGCGCTCCGGCAGCTGCCAGCGCGCCACCCTTGCCGACAGGAACTCCCGGAGCTCCGCCACTCCGGCCGTACCATCGAGCACCACGCACGCCAGCGGACGTTCCCCCCAGCGTTCGTCCGGCACCCCGATGACCGCCGCCTCTACCACGGCTGGATGCCCCATCAGGGCGTTCTCCAACTCGACCGACGAGATCCACTCCCCGCCGGACTTGATGACGTCCTTGGCCCGATCCGTCAGCGTCACGTAGCCACGAGCGTCGAGCTTGCCCACGTCGCCCGTGCGCAGCCAGCCGTCGTGGAAGCGCGAGGTGTCCTCGTCGAGGTGGTACGACCCCGTGACCCATGGCCCACGTACCTCCAGCTCGCCTACCGAAACCCCGTCGGCGTCGAGCACGGTGTCACCTCCGCCGACGAGCCTGCCCTCGACACCCGCCAGCAGCCTGCCCTGGGTGACTCGAAGATCCCACGAGTCCCCGTGGGCCACGGTCGCGAGCGGCGAGGTCTCGGTCATGCCCCACGCCTGTACGACATGGACGCCGAACTCGGTC
This sequence comes from Sphaerisporangium sp., assembly GCA_025964675.1. Lineage (GTDB taxonomy): Bacteria > Actinomycetota > Actinomycetes > Streptosporangiales > Streptosporangiaceae > Sphaerisporangium. The sequence goes on from JAOPYI010000041.1 coordinate 9,931, forward strand.
TCAAGAGCCCGCATCAGCGACTCGGGTACGGCGGAGCCGCCGCACGGCACCAGCCGCAGCGACGACAGGTCGGAGCCGTGCTGCCGGGCATGGCGCAGCAGGTCGCCCCAGATCGTCGGAACGGCGCCCGAGACGGTCGGCCGCTCCTCGGCGATGACCCTCGCCAGGTGCTCGCCCTGGAGGAACCTGTCGGGCATGACCAGCGAGGCCCCGGCCATCAGCGCGGCGTACGGCAGGCCCCAGGCGTTGGCGTGGAACATCGGCACGATGGGCAGCACCCGGTCGCCGGCTGAGAGCCCCATGGCGTTCGCCGTGCAGACGCTCATGGAGTGGAGGTACGCCGAGCGGTGGCTGTAGACGACGCCTTTGGGGTTGCCGGTCGTGCCGCTCGTGTAACACATGGAGGCGGCGGCGCGCTCGTCCACCTCGGGCCAGTCGAAGCCGTCGGACGCCGCGTCCAGGAGCGTGCGGTAGTCGTGCAGGTCCTTCCCCGCCGAGAGGAGCGGCCCGGTGTCCGCCTCACCGGAGATGATCACGTGTCGTACGTTCTTCATCTCGGGCAGGATCGGCGCGAGCAAGGGGACAAGGGACGCGTCCACGATGAGGACGTCGTCCTCTGCGTGGTTCGCGATGTAGGCCACCTGTTCGGGGAACAGCCGGATGTTCAGCGTGTGCAGCACGGCGCCCATGCTGGGAACCGCGAGGTACGCGGTGAGGTGAGTGGTGTTGTTCCAGCAGAAGGTGGCGACCCTCTGATCGCCGTCCACGCCGAGCCCCCGGAGCGCGCCCGCCAGGCGTGCCGCCTCGCGCGCCAGCTCGCGGTACGGCAGGCGGTGGTAACCGTCGCCGGTGTACGTGACGACCTCGTGGTCACCGAAGAGGCCTGTCCCGTGGCGCATGATCGAGGCGATCGTGAGGGGGAAATCGGGCATGGTGCTGCGCATCAGTGCCACCTCCGATCTCCGAGTCTGACCCCGCGCCGGGCCCGAGACAAGCGCTAGGTCACGAGCGAAGAGGTCATGACCGCGGCTCGACGACCACCAGATCGCCCCGCAGCTTCGCCATCGCCCGCGACACGGTGCTCTTCACGGTGCCGATGCTGATCCCGAGGGCCTTGGCGATCTCCGGCTCGCTCATGTCCTCGTAGTAGCGCAGCACGATCGCCGTACGCTGCCGGGCGGGCAGCCGGTTGATCGCCTCCTCCAGCAGCTCGTGGATCTCCCCGGGGCTGGGGAGGTCCCTGACCGGCGTCTCCGGCAGCTCCTCCGAGGGGTACTCCTCGAGCTTCCTGCGCCGCCACCACGAGATGTTGATGTTGACCATGGCACGGCGCACGTAACCGTCGAGCGAGGCCCGGTCGTTGACGCGGTCCCAGGCGAGGTAGGTCTTGGCCAGGGCGGCCTGAAGCAGATCTTCGGCGTCGGCGGGCTGGCCGGTCAGTTGATAGGCCACGCGCAACAGTGCCGGGCCGCGAGAAGCCACGTACTCGCGGAACTCCTCCTCTTTACCGCTCATGCGATCACCGGTGCCGTGACGAAGATTGGTTCGGATCTCGTGGTCAGAATCGCAGCCGGACGCCATAAGGCGGCTGAACCTCAGTCCAGGTTTCGCCCCGCCCAAAGCAAAGATCGTTACAGTCGGGCAGCACGCTGGGGCGGTGACTAGTTCATCCTGGAGTGGGTAATTTGCTACCGGCAGCGAAAGATTCGCCCCGCAGGAGACGGCGTCGGCGACGGATCGTGTGACGCTAGCGGACGACCGAGGAAACTCGCGGCGGCGACCTGGGAGGGGCCGATGGGAGTTGAGCGCCGCTCCACGTTGGCGTCCGCCGCACTCGGCCGAAGCGCCGTCCCGCCGCAGGCAGCGGTGGAGGAACGTCCGGTACTCAGCGGCGTCACCGGCGAGATCCTCGACATCAGCCCGCACCTCGTCATCCTCGAGAACCCCGACGGGGTCGAGGAGCGCCTGGTCATCGCTCCATGGGCCACGGCCTGGCACGGGCAGCCCGCCGTTCCCGCCGACCTGCCCATAGGTGCCCACGTCACCATCCGCGCCCGGCAGTCAGGACGCGTGGCCGAGCGTCTGTGGGGCGACATCACCCGCGTCACCGGCGTGATCACCTCCCTCGGCACGGACCGCAGGGACCTCACGATCGAACTGCACTGCGGGCCCCACCGGGGCAAGCGCACGGTCGTGATCCCCTACGGCGCCTCGGGACGCATCCGGGTGCGGCATCCCCAGCTCGAACCGGGATACCTCTTCGACGCCATCGGAACGCGGATGGCAGGCGTGACCTTCGCGCATCTCCCCGCGACCTCACAGCCCGCCTACCGGGCGACGGCCGTCCCGCCTCCCCCGCCCGCGTACGGCGGCGTGCAGTCGAGGATCTCCGGGGCCGCGTCCTGGTCGGACGCCTTCGACGACGGGGAGGCCGGGGCGGCATACCCGATGTTGGAACGTGCCGACTCCGGCTGCGAGGACGCCGGGGTATCGTGCACCGGTCTTCCCTATCTCGCGCTCGGGTCGATGCTCTACGTCGGCAACGTGTGCGAAGGCCGTGCCTCGGTGCTGCCGATCGTCGCCTGCGGGTGCATGGCGGGACGGTTCTGCGACCGGTGCGTGCAATGCGGCACCTCACCACGGGGACGGATCGTCGAGTTGTCACCGGTCTCCTTCGTCGAGCTCGGCGGAGACCTCACCAAGGGATGCTTCAACGCCCGCGTCGGATTGGGGTGACCGTGGAGGTCGCAACACTCGCCACCGCCGCACTCGTGCTGCTGGTACTGCTCCTGCTCCTCGGAGGCGTGGCCAAGTTCGCCACCGCCGGGACGGACGCCGCGCCCGGCGGGCTCTCCCGCCTGGGACCGGGCGTCCTGGTCCCCGAACGTTGGCGCAAACCCGCGATGATCTTCTGTGCCATGGTGGAGGTCGTGCTGGCGGCAGGACTGCTCTTCACCCGCCACCCGGTGCCGAGATGGGCGACGATCGCGTTCTTCTCCGTGGCCACCTACGTCCTCTGGGAGCTGCGCCGGCGGCGGCCGGACGTGGGCTGCGGCTGCTTCGGTGAGGCGAGCGGCTCGCCGGTGGGCCTCCGCTCGATCGGTCGGGCCGTCGCCCTGGCCGGGATGGCGGTGTTCGTCACGCTGGTCCCGGTGTCGGGGGCGGACCTGCTGTCCGGCTTCTCGTCCGGTCTGGTGATCGCGCTCGGCGCCGGCCTCGCGCTCATTGCCTTCCTCTCCCCGGAGACGGAGGAGGCGATCTCGCGCGTCAGATATCGCGCGCCGTGTGAGCAGCGGCCCGCACCGGCTCCCAAGGCCCTCTCCCGCCTGCGGTCGAGCGTCGAGTGGCGTTCCCACCAGAACCTTCTGGTGTCCGGCGAGCCGTCGGACACGTGGCGCGAGCTGTGCTGGCGGTTCTTCGTCTACCCCGGGCGCAGCACCGCGGGGACCGAGGCGGACGTGGTCTTCGCGGTGTACCTCAGCGGGAGGCGGGCGGCCGTACGGGTCGCCGTAGTGGACGCCGAGGGGTCCGGCCGGACTCTGCGGGAATCTATCGGCGTATCCGCTGCACGCTAGAAAGCCCTAGAAAAAGCAATCAAAGCTGCCCGGCACCGCGAATACAACTCTCTACGGCTCTCTAGCTTCCCCTCTAGAAAGCCGTAGAGAGGTCAATGGGAGCGCGGGATCGTCGCGCTCGTATCTGCCTACAGCGGCTGCGCCCGGAGGAACCTGCCGAAGTGGGGCACCGTGAAGGCGATCAGGCCGCGCTCGGCACTGAAGATGAGTCCTTTCTTGATGAGGCTGTCGCGGGCCGGAGACAGGCTGGACGGCTTGCGCCCGAGCAGGTCGGCCACGTCGGCGGTCGGCACGGGCTCGTCGCCGACGGAGGCCATGGCGTGCATGTAATCGCGCTCGGCGGGGGTGGCGCGCTCGTAGCGGCTTCCGAAGAACCCGACCGCGAGCTCCTCCTCGGCCTCGGGGGCCGCGACCCTGATGTCATCGGCCGTGATGGGACTGCCTGGCGCGAGATCCCAGGCGACCTTGCCATAGGCCTGGACGAAATAGGGGTAACCGTCGGCCGCTTCGTACAGCGCGTCGAGCGCCTCGGAGGTGAACTGCACCTGCTCCCGCTCGGCGGGGGCGATCAGGGCGAGGTCGGCGGCCTCTCGGTCGAGCCGGTCGATGCGGGCATAACGGAACAGGCGCTCGGAATAGCTCTTGCTGGCGCTCAGCACGCCGGGGAGGTGAGGCAGGCCGGCGCCTACGACGATGAGCGGGCCGCCGCTCTGGGACAGCTCGTGGCAGGCGGCGCACAGGGCGGAGATATCGGGCGCCTGCACGTCCTGCATCTCGTCGATGAACAGGGCGATGCCGACACCCAGGTCGGTCGCAACCGAGGCGGCGTCGACGAAAAGCTCAGTGAGGTCGATCTCGAGGTCACCGGAGTCGGCCCGGCCCCGGCTCGCCGGGACGTCGATCGCCGGCGACCAGTGTGTCGTGCCCTTGGCCGCTGACGGGTCGCGCATGGCGAAGGCCTTGAGCACGCCGAGGAACTCCTCGATGCGCTCGGGCGCGCGGTGGCGGGGGGCCAGCTCGCGGATCGCCATGTGGAGCGCGGCGGCGACCGGACGGCGGATCGACTGCTCGGGACGAGCCTCGATCTTGCCGGTGCCCCACAGCCGTTGCATGGCCATCGACTTGAAGGTGTTGAGCAGCACGGTCTTACCGACACCGCGCAGCCCGGTGAGGACCATGCTCCGCTCGGGCCGGCCACGGGCCACCCGCTCCAGCACAACCTCGAACTGCTGCAGCTCACGATCACGCCCGGCCAGCTCTGGTGGGCGCTGCCCCGCACCGGGGGCATAGGGATTGCGCACGGGGTCCACGCTCTCGGACTTTATGGCCGGATATAGCGGCCGTCCTAGATTTCCGTAGAAAGGGCTACGGCGTGTCGTCGATCGGCGGGGGACGCGAGCCTGCCCCGGCGGCTGCGGCACCGGTGGCGAGAGCAACGCCATGGCACACCACCCCTCACCTGGACCTCTCGGCCCGAACCCCTGTTCGACCCGATGGCCAAGACTGTAGCGCCCCCTCGAACAGGTGCGCGAGGACTTTCGAGTAAAACCTGGGACAGAGATCTCGCATACCCCTGTCCCACCGACACAGACGGACCGACGTCACAATTGCGTCACGAGCGGAGTCAGGATGGCCTTACCCTGGCGTATGTCCGAGATACGAAAGCTTCGCCACCTGGGCGTTCTCGCCCTGGCTTGCGTGTCGGCCACCGTCACCGCATGCGGTGGCACCGGTGTCGTCGCAGAACCGGCGCCGTCCTCGGTGACGTCGCCATCCGGCCAAGGCTCCACCTCGCCGTCCGGCGAAGCCTCCTTTATGCCGTCCGCTTCCTCATCGGAGACGCCGAGCGCCGCTCCGTCGCAGCCACCGGCCTTCAGGTCGAAGATCTCCGACGTCACGGCCGGCCAGCTCAACCATTCGTGGCGGCCCGGCTGCCCGGTCTCGCCGGACAGCCTGCGGAAGGTCACGATGACGTACTGGGGCTTCGACAAGAAGGCCCACACCGGGGAGCTGATCGTCAACCGAGGTGTCACCGGCGACGTGGTCGCGCAGTTCAAGCAGCTGTACGAGTGGCGGTTCCCGATCGCCCGCATGGTGCCGATCGACGTCTACAAGGGGAGCGACTTCGATTCCATCGAGGCCGACAACACATCTGCGTTCAACTGCCGCAGGACCACGGGCTCGAGTAGCTGGTCCAAGCATTCGTACGGCAGGGCCGTCGACATCAACCCCCGGGAGAACCCCTGGGTCGAGCCCGACGGTTCCGTCGCCCACGACAACGCCAGGCAGTTCGCCACGCGTCCGCTGCACAAGCCCGGTGTCATCAACCCGGACGACCGCGTGGTCCGGCTGTTCGAGAAGTACGGCTGGCAGTGGGGCGGCTACTTCAACGGCGCCAAGGACTACCAGCACTTCGCCAAGGGCGGCGGGTAGGACCTGCGTACTCGAGGAGGCCGGCGCCTTGCCGGCCGGCACCCCGTGGCGGCCTGCTGGTAGTCCCTGGCCGTGAGCGGCCCTTCTATACAAGGTCCGATGATGCGCCGGTCAGGTCGCTGACGCTTTCGCGGAGCACCACCTCGCCCGGTACGGGCTCCACGCGCGGCACGTCCTCATGCGACAGGGCGAGCTCCAGTGCCAGCGCCCCCATACGGGCGAGCGGCAGCCGTACCGTGGTCAACGCGGGGACCACGTCGCGCAGCGGGGGGATGTCTTCGAATCCGGCCAACGACAGGTCGCGCGGCACCTGGACGCCTCGCTCCCGGAAGGCGGCGAGAGCTCCCACCGCCATCGCGTCGGTGACCGCGAACACGCACGTCACGTCGGTGTTCATGTCGAGCAGCTCCAGCGCCGAGTCGTGGCCGCCATTCCGGTCCAAGCGGCTGTGCAGGAGCACCGGCGCCGGGAACCCGAGATCGGAGAGCCCGTCGAGGAATCCCGCCGTCCGCTCGACGGCGGTGAGCATCAGGACCGGGCCGGCGAGCACGGCGAATCTCTGGTGCCCCCGACCCGCCAGGGCGCGAGCAAGCTGATAGGCGCCCTCGTGGTTCAGCGGGGACACGGTGTCGACGCCGAAAGCCGGCTCCCCGATGATGGCCACCTGGCCCCCGGTGGCGCGGTAAACGTCCAGCTCGGCGCGGAACCGCCGGAGCATGACGTCGTCCGCGTCCCGGGAGCCGGCGATCAGGACCACCCGGGTGCGCTGAGCGGTCAGCGAGGCGACGTGGGCGATCTCGCGCTCGGGATCGCGGCGCGTGGTGCCGATCGTCACCACCATGTCGTGCAGGTCAGCGGCGCGCATGACCCCGTCGGCGATCGCGGCGAAGTACGGGTCGGTCAGGTCCTGGACGATCAGGCCGACCACGTTGCTCATCCCTCGTGCCAGGGTCTGAGCGGTCGAGTCCACCCGGTACCTCAGCTTGGCCGCAGCCGACTCCACCCTTGTCCGTGTGAGCGCGCCTACCTGGCGGGTGCTGCCGTTGAGTACCCGCGACGCCGTCGCCAGGGACACCCCTGCTTCCTTGGCGACCGCTTCCAGCGTCACCATGGTCGTCCTCCCCACCTGCTCCTCTCCCATTGTGCGCTGGCCGCTGTCGATCGGCGCGGCGGCGGGCCTGATGCGCGGCCTGACAGCTCGGGATGCCGCAGAAGCGGGTGGTGCCGGCCGCGCTGTAGCCTGAGCGGCCATGGACGCCGACACCTGGGAGACCGTCGACCGGCTCGTAGCCTGGCTCGACGCCGAAAGCACACTGGCACCCGATGTCGAGCTGCTCTTGCGGTTGATGAAGGTCTCGGAAGAGACGGGTGAGGTCGCCCAAGCCGTCATCGGCGTGCTCGGGCAGAACCCTCGCAAGGGCTTCACCCATACCTGGGATGACGTCGACAGCGAGCTGTGCGACGTCATCCTCACCGCCATGGTCGCCCTGAGAACACGGAACGCCGACGCGGCGAAGGTCCTCAACACGCGTCTGGCAGCGGTGGCAAGCCGGTCGCGCGCAAGCTGAACACGGTCCCCCGAGAGATCACCGATGTGCCGCATCGGGATCCGCACAGCGAACTCTCAGGGCTTCGAGGGCTGGCGAGGCCAGCGGGCCTGCGCCAAGGCGGGTGAGGCAGGATAGAAAGATGGCCGTTATGGACGGTAACGGGTGGGCGGTGTGCGGGCGGGGGCACCGGCACTGGGGGTTGCACGGGGCGTCGGGGCTGCTGGCCGTTCACTACGACGCCGAAGGCACGCCGCACGTTCTCATGCAGAAGCGGTCTTTGTGGAGCCATCACGGCGGCACCTGGGGTGTTCCAGGTGGAGCGCTCGACAGCCATGAGGACGCCGTCACGGGCGCGATGCGGGAGGCCCTCGAGGAGGCGGCCCTGCGGGGCGACGGCCTGCGTGTCCTCGGCGTCTACACCGACGACCACGGCGGCTGGTCGTTCCAGACCGTGATCGCGGAGGCGGACGCTCTCTTTCCCGCCTCACCGGCCAACAGCGAGAGCACCGAGATGCGGTGGCTACCCGCTGACGAGGTGTCGGACGAGACGCTGCATCCGGGCTTCGCCGAGACCTGGCCGGAGATCAGGTCGACCCTTCCATCGTCCGTGGTCGTCCTCGACGCGGCCAACATCGTCGGCGCGCGGGCCGAGCACGGCTGGTGGCGCGACAGGGCCGGTGCGACGAAACGCCTGCTGGACGATGTCGAGAGCCTTGCAGAGCACGGCCTGCGCCCTCCGGAGGGGTTCCCCGCCCCGGAGAAGTGGTTCCCCAGGATCGTCATGATCGTCGAAGGTGCCGCCAGAGGGGTCCGCTCGGATGGGTCCGTGGCCGTGGTCGACGCGCCTGGCAGCGGGGACGACGCGATCGTGGAAACGGTCCGCGAGATCAGGCAGACAAGACCGTGGGAGCGGGTGCTGGTCGTGACCGCCGACCGGGAGCTGCGCCGTCGGGTCAAGGAGCTGGGCGCCGAGGTTGCCGGCCCGGGTTGGCTACTTGGGCAGCTGCGACCAAGGGGACGGGTGTAGCGTCATAACCCTCAAATCGATCTGGATGTGGACTCGTCACCGCACAGACCCCCAATGTCCAAAAATACCCTTAAATCATTTATGAGCGACCGAACCGTACTCGACTGGACCGCTGAGCCCGATAGTCCGGTCCCCCCGCCGACGTGGGGACGGCGAGCTCCGGAAGCGCAGGTTCTCCCCTGGGTGTTCGCGGCCCTGGTCGGGTTCCTGCTGCTCGGCAACCTCCTCCTCTCACCCCACCTCACCGCACCGGCCCTTCGGATGTGGTCCACGATCTTCGTGGCGATCTGCGTGCAGGCCATCCCCTTCCTCGTGTTCGGGGTGGCGCTGTCAGCGGCGATCACCGTTTTCGTGCCCCCGTCCCTCTGGACCCGCGTGCTGCCACGCCGTCCGTACGCCGCGGTGCCCGTCGCGGGCGTGGCCGGCCTCGTGCTGCCCGGATGCGAGTGCGCGTCGGTACCGGTGGCGTCGGGGCTGATGTCCCGTGGAGTGACCCCGGCCGCGGCGCTCGCCTTCCTGCTGGCGTCCCCCGCCATCAACCCCGTCGTGCTCGTGTCGACAGCCGTGGCGTTCCCCGGGCAACCGCTCATGGTCGTCGCCCGGTTCGCCGCCTCCCTCGCGGTGGCCGTGCTGGCCGGCTGGGTCTGGCAGTTGCTCGGCCGCCCCGGCTGGCTGCGCGTCCCACCACGTACGGCACGTGACGGCGAGTCGCGGTGGGCGTCGTTCCTGTCGGCGATGCGGCATGACTTCCTGCACGCGGGCGGGTTCCTGGTCGTGGGCGGCCTGACGGCGGCGACGCTGAATGTGGTCGTCCCCCGGTCCTGGCTGTCCTCCGTGGGCGGCGTCCCCTGGCTGTCGGTGCTGGTCCTCGCGGTGCTGGCGGTCATCCTTTCGATCTGTTCCGAGGCGGACGCCTTCGTGGCCGCGTCGCTCACGGCCTTCTCCCCGACCGCCAAGCTGGCCTTTCTCGTGGTCGGGCCCATGGTCGACCTGAAGTTGATCGCGCTGCAGGCGGGCACGTTCGGCCGGGCGTTCGCGGCGCGGTTCGTCCCGCTGACGTTCACGCTGGCCATCCTGGTGAGCGTTCTGGTGGGATGGATGATCTTTTGAACCGCATGGCGCAGAGCCTCGTGATGACCTTGGTAGGCGGGGCGATCCTGCGCGTCTCCGCCCTGTCGGCCATCTACCTGAACTACGTCAAGCCCGGCTTCCGGCCGTTGCTGGTCGCGGCCGGTCTGGTCGTCTTCGCGCTGGGCGTGCTCGGCCTGATCCAGGAGTGGCGCAAACCGTACGTCTCCCCGAGCGAGACCGGCCCCGCCGCGAAGCCGAAGCACGATCACGGGCCCCGGGTCGCCTGGCTGCTCTGCCTTCCCGTGATCGCCATCTTCCTGATCGCCCCGCCCGCCCTCGGATCGTTCGCCGCCGAGCGTGATGAGGCGCCGCAGCCGCGCCCGACGGCCCTCGACGCCTACGGCGCCCTCGCACCGGACAAGCCCACCGTCATGCCGCTCGGCGAGTTCATCGGCCGGGCATGGGGCGACGCGAACCGCTCGCTCACCGGCAGGCCGGTCACGCTTACCGGCTTCGCGGTCCACTCCAAGAAGAAGGGCCAGTGGTACCTCACCCGCATGCAGCTCCGGTGCTGCGCGGCCGACGCGTTCCCGCTGAAGGTGACCGTGCTCGGGGTGCCCGCGCCTCGTGACGACACGTGGGTCGAGGTCACGGGCGCCTGGGTGCCCACACCGTACGACGAGCTCCCCAAGGGCACGGTGGCTCCCGAGATGAAAGCCACCGCCCTGACCAAGGTGGACCAGCCGGCCGAGCCGTACGAGTGAAGCTCAGACGGCGGGCCATAGGCGCGCGAGCGGGCGCCGGGCACCGCTAAAGTTGGTTTCGCACTGGAGGGTTCGCATAGTGGACGAGTGCAGCCGCCTTGAAAGCGGCCAGGTCGGCGACGGCCTCGTGGGTTCGAATCCCACACCCTCCGCCACCGCGCCGGCGTCCATACGGGGTCAGGCGCGCGTGCCTCCGAAACCGTCGCCCACAGAGGCGGCCAGGAGCAGGTAGGACTCACGCGTGGCGGGCTGCAGGAGGTCGAGGTCGATCTCGGCGCCCTCCTCCAGGTGAGGGTCGTAGGGCACGCGGATCACGGCGCGGCAGCGGGCGGCGAAGTGCGCCTCCAGCCGGTCTAGGTCGACGGTCGACTTGGAGCGCGGTCGTACGCTGCACAGCACCACGGTCGCGGCCTTCACCAGGTGGGCGTAGTGATGCGCCTCGAGCCAGTCGAGGGTCGCCGACGCGGCCCTGGCGCCGTCCACCGACGGCGAGCTGACCAGCACGAGCTGGTCGGCCAGGCCGAGGACTCCCGACATGGCGGAGTGGAGCAGGCCGGTGCCGCAGTCGGTCAGGCAGATCGAGTAGAAGTTCTCCAGGACCTGGGAGACCGCCTGGTAGTCGGCGGCGCTGAACGCCTCGGACACCGAAGGGTCACGGTCGGAGGCAAGGATCTCCAGCCGCGAGGGCGCCTGCGAGGTGAACGCCCGGATGTCGACATATCGCTTGATCTGCAGCCGCTCGTTCAGCAGGTCGCGTACGGTCGCCGACGTCTCGAGCTCGACCTTGTCCGACAGCGTTCCCCGGTCGGGGTTGGCGTCGACGGCGATCACCCGGTCTCCGCGTACCGAGGCCAGCGTCGCGCCGAGGCCGACGGTCGTGGTGGTCTTGCCCACACCGCCCTTGAGGCTGAGCACGGCCACCCGGTGATGCCCGGTGGCCACGGGCGTGCGCGCCCGCGTGACCAGCTCACGGCGCCGCCGTACCTCCGTGGACTCCCCCGGCTTGATGAAACCGGCGGACGCCTTGAAGACGAGCTTGCGCCAGCCGCCCACGGGGGCGTTCCTGCGCCCGCGGAGCAGGGACACCGGGTCGAGGCTGTCAGCCGTCTGCCTGACGCCGACCGCCGCCTTGGCGTTCCCCTGGCGGCTGGAGACACCGAAGGCCGGCTGCGGGGACTGCGCGGGCTGCGGCGTCTGCCTGCGGCGCGGCCGGTACGGCTCGCGCTCCTCGGGGGCCTTCTCCTGGACCGCGGGCTCGGCGGCCGGCACGGGAGCAACGGCAGCGGCCGCGGCTTCCGGCCCGACGGCGGGTGGCGCCGCGAGTCGCCTCGCGGACGCGGCCGACGGGGGGACCTTCTCGGTCACCGGCTCGTACAGCGGGTGCTCCACGCGGGGGACGACGACGTCATCGGTCTCAGGGCCCCCGGCGAAAGCGTTGAAGCGCTCCTGTTCGGGGTCCACCTCGGACTCCAACGCCGGTAGCGCCGCCTCCAGCCAGCCGCGTACGGGCTGGTCGCCGGTCGTGTCGGGCTCCGGCTCCTTGTACGGCTTGAGCGAGTCACCCTTGGCGGAGGTGAGGGGGTCGGCGGGGATCCAGCCGGAGCCGATGTTGCGCGGGGGCTCCTCTGTGAGCGAGCCGAAGGTGAAGCTGTCGGTGTCCTCTCCGACGGACTGCTCCGCGGAGGACGAGGCCGGACGCTCACCGAAGGCACCACCCCCAGAGGAGGGCGGGCGCTCACCGAAGGCCCCGCCCCCCGTGGAAGAAGAAGGCTCGCCGAAGGCGCCGCTCCCTGAGGAAGGGGGACGCTCGCCGAAGGCGCCGCTCCCTGACGGAGAGGGAGGCTCAGGGAACGAACCGCCGGTTCCCGGCGGAGACGGGCGCTCAGCGAAAACACCGCTGCTTCCCGAGGGAGACGGACGCTCAGTCAGCGGGCCCCCCGCGGAGGCCGGCGCGGGGCGTTCCCCGAAAGCACTGCCTCCTGACGCGGAGGCGTCGGAGCGGGAGAGCGGCTCGGACGGCCCCGTGATGGGCGCGGAGAAGGCGGCGTTCTCACGGCCACCGGGCGGCGAGGACAGCGGCAGGTCGCCGGGACCGCCCCAGCCGCCGATGCTTTCCCTCGCGGCCGGGTTGACCTCGGTCGTATCACTCTTGGCGCGCTCGGCCGCGGTGTCGTCAGGCTGCGTGGTGCCGTGCACGGGATCGCCCGCGGCACGGAACAACGGCGACGAAGGCGCGGGGGCCTCCGTCGGCACCATGGCCCAGGGGTCTTTGGGATATGGCGAGACGACGGTGTCGTCCGCGGTGACGGTCACCGGGACGGGCGCCTCCTCGTTCTCCTTGATGGCGTCAAGCCAGGCGAGTTGCTCTTCAAGGGAATGAGGATCCTCACGATCGTGTCTTGCCACCGTGTTCCCCCTCGGGACTGGGCTAAAGGGGCAGCAAATAGAATGAAGATTACCGCCCACCACCACGAGCAACGCAGTCAACCGCCGACTTGGCTACCCGGATAGTTTGGTCACATGCACGCGATCGTTATTTCTCAGCCCGGTGGACCCGAGGTGCTGCAGTGGCGGGAGGTTCCAGATCCCCGCCCCGCACCTGGAGAAGTGCTGATCGAGGTGAGCGCGGCGGGAGTCAACCGCGCCGACCTCATGCAACGCCAGGGTTTCTACCCGCCCCCGCCCGGCGCCTCCGAAATACCCGGCCTGGAGTGCTCCGGAGTGATCACCGAGGTCGGCGAGGACGTCGAGGGGTTCGCCCCCGGCGACGAGGTGTGCGCGCTGCTGGCCGGCGGCGGCTACGCCGAGAAGGTGGCCGTGCCCTGGGAGCAGGTGCTCCGCGCTCCCACCGGGATCACGCCCGTCGAGGCGGCCTCGCTGCCCGAGGTCGCGTGCACCGTGTGGTCGAACGTCTTCATGGAGGCGCGGCTGCGGCGGGGCGAAACGCTTCTCGTCCACGGCGGCGCGAGCGGAATCGGCACCTTCGCCATTCAACTGGCCAAGGCGTTCGGCTCCCGGGTGATCGCCACGGCAGGCACGGCGCAGAAAGTCGCCAGCTGTCTCGAGCTTGGAGCCGACGAAGTGATCAATTACCGCGAGGAGGACTTCGCCGAGAAGGCCAAGGCGGACGTGGTCCTCGACATCATCGGCGCGAAGTACCTCCAGAAGAACATCGCCGTGCTGAACACCGGCGGGCGGCTGGCGATCATCGGGCTCCAGGGCGGCGCCAAGGGAGAGCTCGACCTCGGGGCGCTGCTTGCGAAGCGGGCCTCGATCCACGCCACCGGGCTGCGCAGCCGGCCGGTGGCGGAGAAGGGCGCGATCGTACGCGGCGTCGGCGAGAACGTGTGGCCCTTGGTGGAGGCGGGCGCGGTCCGGCCGATCGTCCACGCGGTGGTCCCGATGGCCGAGGCCGCTGAAGCCCACCGGATCCTCGAATCCGGTGACCACATCGGGAAAGTCCTGTTGGCCAGGTGAGCTAGGTTGAATGACATGAATGCTGAGGAGAGCACCCCGCATATCGTGGTCGTGGGCCCGGACGGCCTCACGGTCGATGGGGAAAACGGCGAGCATGAGGAGCGCTCGGTCGCCGAGCTGGTGGAGCAGCCTGCCAAGGTGATGCGGATCGGCAGCATGATCCGCCAGCTCCTCGAAGAGGTCCGCGCGGCGCCTCTCGACGACGCCAGCCGCAAGCGCCTCAAGGACATCCACCAGAGCTCGATCAAGGAGCTGGAGAGCGGCCTCGCGCCCGAGCTCGTGGACGAGCTGGAGCGGCTGTCCCTGCCGTTCACCGGTGGCGACGACAGCCCTCCGCCCAGTGACGCCGAGCTGCGGGTGGCCCACGCCCAGCTCGTGGGCTGGCTGGAAGGCCTGTTCCACGGCATACAGACCACGTTGTTCGCCCAGCAGATGGCCGCCCGCGCGCAGCTTGAGCAGATGCGGCGCGCCCTGCCCGGCGGCATGTCACAGGAGGAGCAGCCCCAGCCCCACCGGGCCTCCGGTCCCTACCTGTAGCAGTTAATCAGCCGTAGAGCTTCTCGAGGATCTGGGCGACCCCGTCATCGTCGTTGGCCGCCGTCACGTGCGTGACGGCGGCAAGCACGTCCGGGTGGGCGTTGGCCACCGCGTAAGAGGTGCCGGCCCAGTTGAGCATCGGCAGATCGTTCGGCATGTCCCCGAACGCCACGACCTGCCCCGCGCCGATGAGGTGATGTCTGGCGAGGGCGGCCAGCGCGGTCGCCTTCGTCACCCCCTGGGCGCTCATCTCGATCAGCGCTCTGCCGCTGGAGTGGGTGGCCGTCACGAGATCTCCGACGACCTCTTCGACGACGAGGTGCAGCACGTCGGGCTCCATGCTGTGGTGGAACGCCAGGAGCTTGGCGCAGGGCTGGGAGGTCAGCGTGGAGGGCCCCACGTGGGGCCCTGAGACCTCCCTGCTGTCCCAGCCGCCGAGCCTGAACCCGCTCTCGTGGGCGAACCCGCCTTCGTACTCCACCGAGAAGCTGAGCTCGGGTAGCCGGTCGCGCAGGCGGCTCACCGCCTCGGAGAGCACCTTCGGCTCGATGAGGTGAGACTCGACGATCTGCTCGGTGTGAAGGTCGTAGACGAGCGCTCCGTTGGCACAGATGGCGAGCCCTCTGTGCCGTACGGCTCCGGCCACGTTGCTCATCCACCGGGGCGGCCTGCCGGTGACGAACACGAGGATCGCGCCCGCCTGCTCGACGAGCGCGAAGGCGGCCGCCGTGCGCGGTGAGACGGTGCCGTCCGAGCGGAGGGCGGTGCCGTCCAGGTCAGTGGCGACGAGTCTGGGGTTGACCATAACAAGCTCTAGTTTGCCCTGTGCCGGACACCGCCCCGCGTCAGCCCTGGGAGTAAAAGAATCTCGCCAGGAAAGGGAACAAAGGCCCTCTGATGGTGTTAGATGTGGTGGCGTTGTATTAGCTGAACCCGATGTGCAGAACCAGCTTGACTGTCTGAGCGGCCCCGGGAAGCTGTGCGACACAACCCGGGGTTCGCGAGGTGTGAGCCCCAAGATCAATCGCAGGGAGAGCTTTAATGGCTCAGGGAACCGTCAAGTGGTTCAATGCCGAAAAGGGCTACGGATTCATCGCCCCGGACGGCGACGCTCCGGATGTCTTCGTGCACTTCTCCGAGATCGTCGGCAACGGCTACCGCAGCCTCGAAGACGGCCAGCGGGTGGAGTTCGAGGTCACGCAGGGACAGAAGGGCCCGCAGGCCTCGCAGGTCCGCGCCGTCTGACCACTGACACACAGAAGGCGGGGTTCGCGTCAGGCGAACCCCGCCTTCGTGTCATTTACCGGCCTATCGTCCCGACAAAGCGGACATACGTCACAGACGGGGCGGGAGTAAGCCGCTTATCCCCAACTTGGGATAAGCGCCTACTTAACGGGAAATGCCACTACTTGACTGGCTCGAGTACGTCCAGTCCGACATATGGACGCAGGGCCTTGGGCACCACGACCGAGCCGTCGGCCTGCTGGTGGTTCTCCAGGATGGCCACGATCCACCGTGTGGTCGCCAGGGTGCCGTTGAGGGTGGCGACATGCCTGGGCTTCTCCTCGGCGTCCCTGTAGCGCACAGCGAGCCGCCTGGCCTGGAACTCGGTGCAGTTGGACGTCGACGTCAGCTCGAGATAGCGGTTCTGCGTTGGGAGCCACGCCTCGCAGTCGAACTTCCTGGCCGCGCTCGACCCGAGGTCTCCCGCGGCGACGTCGATCACGCGGTACGGCAGCTCGACCTTGGCCAGCATCTCCTTCTCCCACTCGAGAAGGCGGGCGTGCTCCTCCCTGGCGTCCTCAGGACGGCAGTAGGAGAACATCTCGACCTTGTCGAACTGGTGGACCCGGATGATGCCACGCGTGTCCTTGCCGTAGGACCCGGCCTCGCGCCGGAAGCACGACGACCACCCGGCGTACCTCAGCGGGAGCGACCTGCCGTCGAGGATCTCGTCGGAGTGGTAGGCCGCCATGGGCGCCTCGGAGGTGCCGACGAGGTAGAGATCGTCCGCCTCGAGACGGTAGACCTCCGACGCGTGGGACCCGAGGAAGCCCGTGCCGGCCATCGCCTCGGGCTTGAGCAGCACCGGAGTGATCATCGGGATGAAGCCGGCCTCGATCGCCTGCTGCATGGCCATGTTGAGCAGGCCCAGCTGGAGCCGGGCGCCGGCGCCCGTCAGGAAGAAGAACCGGGCCCCGGACACCTTGGCGCCGCGCTCGGTGTCGATGGCCCCGAGCTTCTCTCCGAGCTCGAGGTGATCTCGTGGGGTGAAGTCGAACCGGGGCTTCTCGCCGACCTCCTCGAGCACGACGTAGTCGTCCTCGCCGCCGGCAGGAGCGCCCTCCTCGATGATGTTGGGGACGGCCATCAGCAGCCCGTCGAGCTCCTTGGCGAGCTTCTCGGCCTCGGCCTCGGCGCCCTTCACGGTGGCGGAGAGCTCCTTGGCCCGCGCGAGAAGCACGGCCCGCTCGTCGCCGGAGGACCTGGAGACCGACTTGCCGACGCTCTTCTGCTCGGCGCGCAGCGACTCGTAGCCGCTCAGCGCGCTTCGGCGGCGCTCATCCAGGTCGAGCAGCGTGTCGACGACGGAGTCGTCCTCGCCGCGGGCACGCTGCGACGCTCGCAGCCGGTCGGGGTCCTCACGAAGGGTACGCAGGTCAATCACGTAACAAAGGCTACCGATGTCCGACCGGCACTCGCGCGCCTATCGGGCCCCGATGTGATCTGTTACACCCGACCTGTGCGGATCCTGGTGAGCCAGCCGGCGGCCTTGGCGAAGTCGGAGCCGGTCGTGCCGCTCCTGAGCTGCGGCGAGAGGCGGTCGGCCCGGGGGTAGCTGCCGAGGAAGCGCACCTCTGCCGAGAGCCTGTGCAGGCCGGAAAGCGCCTCGCCCACGCGAGGCTCGCTGACGTGCCCCTCGGCGTCGAAGTGGAAGAAATAGCGCCCGATGCCGTCTCCGGTGGGCCGCGACTCGATGCGCGTGAGGTTGACCCCGCGCACCGCGAACTCGCTCAGCATCTCGAGCAGGGCGCCGGGGTGGTCGTCGCGGAGGAAGGCCACCAGCGAGGTGCGGTCGGCTCCGGTGGGCACGGGCAGCGGCCCGGGCCGGGAGACCTGCACGAACCTCGTGACGGTGTCGTCGCGGTCCCCCATGCGCGAAGCCAGCTCGACCAGCCCGTAGTGCTCACCCGCGATGGCGGGCCCGATGGCCGCGTCGTACGGCGAGCCGGGCATGGAGACCTCCATCGCGGCGGCCGCGGTGGAGGGCGCGGCGACGACCACGGCGTCGGGGATCTCGCGTGCCAGGTAGTTGCGGCACTGGGTGATCGCCGCCGGGTGGGTGTAGACGCGCTTGATATGGGGCAGCTCGGTGCCGGGCCGTACGAGCAGCGAGAACTCGACGGGCAGCAGGACCTCGGCCACGATCAGGAGCGGGTCGCCCCAGGCCAGCTCGTCCAGCGTGACGGTGATCGCGCCCTCGACGGAGTTCTCCAGGGGGACGACGGCGCCGTCCGCCTCGCCACGCCGCGCTGCCTCCAGCGCCACCGTGACGTTGGCGCAGGGCAGGCGCTCGGCATCCGGTGCGAGGATCCGCACGGCAGCTTCACAGAAGGTGCCCTCGGGACCGAGGTAGGCGAGTTTCGGCATACCAGCAGGCTACCGGCCCTCGGGCATCGACCACCTTGCATATTTACGGCTTGTGCGGAAATCGACGTCAACCGAGTAAAGAATCCCGTCGTCACGCACGCACACCCCTGTTCCCGCGCCCGTGCCCCCGAGTACGCCGGTCTATCGCCAGTGGCTTTGCGGGACGACGTCGGGGCCGATGCCGAGCCGTGCGGCGCGGACGGCCTGCTCCTCCTCAGGCGACAGCGGATGGATGCCCCGGCCACCGCGCACGGGCCGGATGTATGTGCGCGTCTCGGTGCGGCCGTTGATCGATGTCAGCACGATGCCGTCGCCCAGGCTGTTGATCATGGCCACCGAGAACGAGAGCCTGCCGCTCATCTCGGCCAGGGCGTCGTAGCGGAACACCGCCACGTCGCGGATGGCCTTGACGTCGACCAAGCCGCCGGGGAGGCGCTGCCGCCCGAGCATGTCCAGGCATTCCTCCACGGCGCTCCGGGCGCTGCGCAGCGCCAGCAGGCCGATCGCCACACCGGTCATCCCGGCGATTACTCCCACCAAAGCGATCACGGTCCCCAGCACATGACCGAGGGTAATCAATCGATCACGATGGCGCGGGTGAATTCATGCTCTACCCACGGCTTCGTATCCAGGGTTCCTTGCCGGGGCCATTCGGGCCAGGAGATATCAAGCGACGGGTTCGGCGGTGACCGTACGGCCCGTCGTGGCGCGGGCCGCGCTCGATCTCCGGGCCAGCAGCCACACGAGCCCGATCGCTCCCAGCCCGAAGGCGTCCTGGACGACCCGTCCGATGACCGGGCTGAGCACCGGGATCCCGGCCGCGCGTAGCGAGACGCCCCACCAGGGGATCGGCAGCACGTAGTAGAGCCAGAGGCCCGCGGGGACCCAGAGCCACGCGCGGCGCTCCCGACCTACCGGAGGGTCTTCACCTGCGTAAGGAGAAGCGAGCCGGGATCCAGCGAGCGCGGCGATGGCCACGACCGTCCAGGTGAGGTGGTGGATCCAGGCGACGGGCGAGATCAGCACGGCCATCAGGCCCGTCAGCGCCACCGCGGTCATCCGGTCGCCTTGGAGCAGGGCACGGCGGGCGTGGCGGAAGCCGTACCAGGCGACGACGGCCACCAAAGCGAGCCAGAGCACCGAGGTGAGCCATCCGGGCAGGTAGAGGCGGAGCAGCATTCCACGGATCGACTGATTGGTGGTGGCGGTGTTGGACCCCAGGCGCTCGGAGTCGAGCAGGGCTGAGAACCAGTAGCCGGAGGCGTCGTGCGGGATCACCAGGAAAGGCAGCACCGTCAGCAGGCCGGCGGTGAAGGCCGCCATGAAGAAGGCTCTCCGCTGCTCCGGGAGGGCGCCCCTCCCGAACCCGGTGATCAGTAGGAATATCAGGAAAACGCCGGGGGTGAGCTTGACCGCCGTGGCGAGCCCGATCAGCAGGCCGCGCGGCCACCAGGGCCTGCGCGCCACGCAGTCGACCAGGCAGAGCATCACCAGAAGGATGTCCACCTGGCCGAACCGGACCTGGTCTCTCATCGGCATGACGTACATGCACGCCGCCGTCAGCACACCGAACAGCACGGGCATGGCCCACACCGGCCGCTGGACGCGCGCGAGAAGCTCCCGGAAACCGTGCCAGACCGTCACGGTGAGACAGGCCAGGATCCCGGCCGTCCACACCCACTGGGCCGTCGGCCAGGACATCACCGCCAGCGGCACGGCCAGCAGCGCGGCGATCGGCGGGTAGGTGAACGGCAGCAGTTGCGGCGCGGGAGTGATCACGTCGTACACCGGGAGTCCGAGGAGGATGCTCTCGCCGCCGGTGCGGTAGACGTCCAGGTCGACCAGACGCTGATCGGAGGGGTTGGTCAGCCAGTAGGACACCAGCGGGACGGCCGCCACGCAGATGATCGACAAGGCGAGCGGCCACATCCACCACCGCCGCCCGACCACGGACATCTCACCAGTCCTCACGACGTGGCAGGCTACCGTCTCCTCGCTGAACCGCTCCGCTACCGAATCGCAGCCGTCATCCACAGAATGATCTTCGACCTGCGAAGAGGTCCCGGGTTCTGGCTATGGTTTCCAGGGCGAAGTCGTCGTCAGAGGGTGGAAGCGAGGGTTCCCGTTGGACAAGCGAGCCGCCGTCCGGCAGTTCCGGTCCTGGTCCAAGGCGGGGCGGAGGCATTGGCCTACGTCTCGGCTCCAGGGGTGGTTCAGGCCCCGGCTCCGGCTCTCGCTTCGGGCCTGGTCGGCGCTGGTGTGCGCGCTCGGGCTGGTCGTCCTCTGCGGCGGGACGGCCAATGCGGCCTCGTACGGCGGTTCCAGCCCAGGGACACCCGACCGTTCCGGTCTCGGGACTGCCAGCCGTCCGGGTTCAGGCACACTCGGCCGTTCAGCTATGGGAACCCCTGAGATGGCCCGTAGCGCGCCCTCGACGCATGTGGTGATGGTCGGGGTGCCGGGGCTTCAGTGGGCGGATCTCAGCGAAGCCGGTACGCCCAACCTGTGGGCGCTCACCGGGAAGAGCGGGGCCGCGTCGATGTCGACCCGGGCCTACCCCCGGCCGAACCGCGCGAGCACATGCCCCGTCGCCGGCTGGCTGACGGTCTCGGCGGGGCAGCGGGCGGGGTCGGCGGCCGGCGAGTGCACTCTCCCGCCTGCTCCCCAGGTCGCCCCCGACGGCTCGGCCAGCGTGCCAGGCTGGGCCGAGCTGGCGTCGTTCAACGCCGCCACGTCCTACCGTGCCACGATCGGCCTGCTCGGCCAGGCCGTACGGGACGCCGGAGGGACGGTGGCCGCCGTCGGCCCGGGTGCCGCCCTCGTCGCAGCCGACAAATCCGGAAAAGTTCAGAAATACGCGGAGAGCGTCGGCGCCCTCGGTGACCTGAGCCGGTACAACCTCGTCGTCGCCGACGTCGACGACCTCGCCCGTGCGTGGATCACCCAGCCCTCGGCCACCACGACCGCCCCGGCGCCCGAGCTGACCCGCGAGGCCCGCGGACAGGCCGTTGCGAGCGCCGATCGCCGGGCCGGCGAGATCCTGCGGCTGCTGCCCACCGGTGCCACCGCCCTTGTCGCCGGCCTGTCCGACGCGTCCGCCACGGCGCACCTCCACGTGGCGACCGCCGTCGGGCCGTCCACGACCGGGCAGCCGTACCGACACGGCTTCCTCACCGCCACCTCCACCCGCCAGGACGCCCTGGTCACCATCACGGACCTGACGACCACGGTCCTGGACCTCCTCGGTGCCCGCGTGCCCGAGGGAGCCGTCGGACGTCCCTGGATGTCCGACGGCCCCGCGCCCGCGTCCGTCGCGGAAACCGTCAAGGAACTGTCCGACGCCGATCTGGCCAGCCGCGTCCTCGTCGAGGTGCGGGCGCCGTTCTTCGCGGTCTTCGTGGCCGTCCAGCTGCTCTTCTACGGGGTGGCGGCCTTCGCCGTCCGCCGCCGCTGGGGTGGTCCCCGGGTCCTGGCCGCCACGCAGGTGCTGGCTGTGGCCAGCGGCGCCGTCGCGGTGTCGACCTTCCTGGCGCAGCTCGTCCCGTGGTGGAATTTGGCCCACCCGATGGCCGCCCTGATCGGCACGATCATGGGCTTCGCCGGGCTGCTGGCGGCGCTCGCGTTCGCCGGGCCGTGGCGCACGCACGTGCTGGGCCCGCTCACCGTGGTGGCGGGCGTGACCTCGCTGGCTCTCATGATCGACGTGATGACCGGGTCGCGCCTCCAGGTGAACGCCGTCACCGGCTACGAGCCCGTCACCGGCGGCCGGTTCTACGGCTTCAGCAACATCGCCTTCGCCGTGTACGCGACCGGCACGATCCTCGCCCTCGCCGGAGTGGCGCAGGCCCTCATGGAGCGCGGGCGGCGCGTGACCGCCCTGGCCGCCTGCCTCGCGTACGGCCTGCTGGCGATCTTCGCGGACGGGTGGCCGGGATGGGGGGCCGATTTCGGCGGGGTTCCCGCGTTCGTCCTCGGGTTCGCCGTGTTCATGCTCATGGTGTCCGGCCGCCGGGTCACGTTGGGCAAGCTGGTCATCGTCGCCGCGGCCGGAGCCGCGCTGATCGGCGCGATCGCGTTCGCCGACTGGCTCCGGCCGAGCGACCAGCGCACCCACCTCGGGGCGTTCGTCCAGCAGGTGATCGAGGGCGAGGCGCTGCCGGTGATCGGGCGCAAGCTCGGCGCGATGCTGGGCACGCTCGGGAACTGGCAGCTCACCGGGCTCTCACTCGCGGCCCTGGCCTTCCTCTACCTCGTGCTCGCCCGTCCCTCGCAGTGGGGCGCCTCCGCGCTCAGCCTCGCCTACACGCGGGCCCCGACGCTGCGGGCCGGGCTGTTCGGCGTGCTCACCAGCGCGCTCGTCGGCTTCCTGATCAACGACTCCGGCATCGCGATCCCGGCCATGGCCCTCACGGTCGCGGTGCCGCTGACCCTCGCCGCGTCGATCCGCGCGCTCCAGCGGTCAGGGCCCACCACACCAGGGCGACCGTCAGCGCCAGCAGGATCCACGGCACCACCTGGCCCCGCCACACCATGACCAGCCAACGCAGGTCGAGCGGTTGATCGGCCTGGCGGGCCGGGAGGTACGCCAGCGAGAGCACGGCGAGGCGCGCGACCACGAAACCGTCGAGAGCCGTGGCCGGCGCCATCGTGAGCAGCGCGAAGGCCAGCCCGTCGTACCACGGCAGGGCGTACGGGGTGGCGAACA
>JAOPYI010000051.1 GCA_025964675.1 Sphaerisporangium sp.
CCCCAAGCACCCCACCTACCAGGCCATCGAGGAGCTGGGCCGCGTGATCCGCACGATCTTCATCTGCGACTATCTCGCGCACGAAGCACTTCGCCAGGAGATCCACGAGGGCTTGAACGTGGTGGAGAACTGGAACTCCGCCAACAAGGACATCTTCTACGGCAAGGCCGGTGACCTGACCGGCGACGACCGGGAAACCGTCGAGGTGTCCGCCCTGGCGCTGCATCTCACGCAGGCTGCGATCGGCTACCTCAACAGCAAGATGATCCAGATCGTCCTGGCCGACCCCGCCTGGCGCGACAAGCTCACCGACAACGACCGCCGCGCCCTGTCGGCACTGTTCTGGACCCACCTCAACCTGTACGGACGCTTCGAGCTGGACATGTCGAACTTCCTGGACCTGGATGCCGGAGGCGGCCCGCCCACTGACCAGGGCCCGGCGGATCGGCCGTGACCGCCATGGTTCGATTGCTCGCGGCGGGTTCCGCCCCGCCCGCACTCCGCGCCCGGCGTGCGCGTCTCCCCGCACCGGGCAGGGTATACGGCTGGGTTTAGGAGAGGGGGGAGTTCAGGCGGCACACGTTGGTGATCTCCGGCATCAACTCCGAGAACGGCAATGGACGTACGGCCTGCTGCATGATGGTGCCCAGCAGGTAGGAGAACAATGCGTGGGCTCGTGCAGGTGGGTCGTCCACCGGGATATCGGCCAGCAGGTCCCGTAGGACGCCGATCATCGTTTGGTGCATCCGAGCGATCGGCTCCAGACGGCCTTTCTGCCCCACCTCCACCCAGTAGCTGAACCACAGCAGTGCTGCGTTCGGCTGCTCCGCGAAGATCTCCAGATACGTCCGGATGGCGGCCCAGAAGCGATCGACAGGGCGCTCGTGCTGGTTGGCCGCGTCACCGATGCGATCCAGACACCCGCTCATGTGACGTGCCATCGCACCGTCGATGATCTCGTCCATGTCATCGAAGTAGTAGTGGATCGCGCTCTTGGTCAGCGGGCTGGCATCTGCCACCGCGCGCGCCGTGCACGCAGCCAGGCCGTCACGGGCAAGGACCTCCTTGGCCGCCTCGATGATCTGCTCCTGCTTGGCGCGCTGATTCGGCGACCACTGCCTCGCCCGGCTCTCCAAGGATGACCCCATAGGGGAGGAGCGTACCGGCTCGATTGCACTGACGGGACATTCGTCCTAATGTTCGGGACGCGCGTCCTAACCTCGGGCGCACAGGCAACGCACCCTCGACGAAGAGAAGGCAATCATGACTCCACCGTTCGTCTTCATGGACCTTCGAACCGCTGACCTTGAGGTCTCACGACGCTTCTACACCGAGCTGTTCGGCTGGACCGTCGCCGACGTGCCCGCCGGACCCGCGACCGTCCCGCTGTTGGTTGACGCCGATGGCCCGTGGGGCGGCTTCACGCAGCTCGCCGAAGACGACGCTCGCCAGCCACAGTGGATCCCCTACGCGCCGGTGACCGGCCTGGACGACGCGGCGAAGCGCGCGACAGAACTCGGTGCCACCATCGTGCGGCCGCGAGTGGACTTTCCCGCCGGCTCCGTGATCGTCATCCAGGACCCGGAAGGCGCCACGATCGCCCTGTGGGAGCCCGCCACCGCGAGCACCTCATGACGACTCGCCCCAGCTACTCCTGCGCGCTTGCGCCGACCGCCGATGTCGTCGACAAGGCCAAACTCGCCGAACGGCTCGGTTACCAGCGCGTCTGGCTGTTCGACTCACCAGCGCTTCACGGCGACATTTGGGTGGCACTGGCCCGTATCGCGTCCGGGACCGATCGGATCGGGCTCGCCACCGGGGTAGCCGTCCCGAGCCTGCGTCACCCGATGGTGACCGCATCAGCCATCGGCTCCATCCATGAGCTGGCGCCCGATCGGCTCATCGTCGCCGTCGGGACCGGCTACACGGCGCGGCACGCGATGGGCCAGAAGCCCATCCCATGGGCCGATACCATCCGTTATATCCGACAGGTGCGGGCGCTTCTCGATGGCGAGGTCGTCGAGATCGACGGCCGGCCGTGCCAGATGATGCAGGTGCCCGGCTTTGGGCCTTCGCGTCCGATGAACGTGCCGCTGTGGGTGGCGGCCTCGGGACCGAAAGGGTTTACGGCGGCGCGGGAGCTCGACCCGCCCGGCGTCGTCATGACCAGTGTCCCGGCGGAAAGTGATCGTGGATGGGCAGAGTGCGCGTTGCTCAGGTTCGGCACGGTCATGAGGGCGGGTGAGGATCACGCCAGCCCGCGGGTCATCGAGGCCG
The DNA here is from genome assembly GCA_025964675.1 of Sphaerisporangium sp. GTDB lineage: Bacteria > Actinomycetota > Actinomycetes > Streptosporangiales > Streptosporangiaceae > Sphaerisporangium. The sequence goes on from JAOPYI010000051.1 coordinate 2,278, forward strand.
CCGGTCCTGGCTACGCCAGCATCGTTCACGCCGTGTGGCAGAACACGCACAATGCGGTCGATGCCCTGCCCGGCGGCAAGGCCTGGCGTACCGCGATCGAAGCCGAACGCTCCGAGGACCAACGGCACCTCGTCGTCCACCAGGGCCATCTCTCCCGGCTGACCGAACGCGACCGCGGTGTCGTGACCGCCGCCGGACCAGCGATCCTGGAGACCGGCTGGACGGGTGAGGCCGCATCCATCGCCGCCCGGTTCGACGAGGCCGGCGCCGCCGGAGTGACCGAGGTTGTGTATGTCCCAGCCGGACCAGACATTCCCGGCGAACTCGAGGCGTTTGCCAGGGCGGCCGAGTCGTAACCCGGGCACCCACAACCCGCAACCTAACTTGCTCGGCTACAACTTCTCGCCCCGCTTCCGCGACCTGGCCGATCAGCGGTTCTGGCGGGCCGAACTGCCCGGGGCGGCGGGCGGCGACTACGGGGTGCTGGAGCCGCTGGCCCGCAACCGGGTCAACCTCGCCAAGGTGACCGTGCACTGGCCGGACATGCTGCGGGTGGCCGGCTCACTGGTGACCGGACAGGTCCGCGCGTACGACCTGTTGCG
>JAOPYI010000056.1 GCA_025964675.1 Sphaerisporangium sp.
GGAAGATCCGGAGCTACGGTGTCATGGCCTCGCTCACGCAGCTCGGCCGCCACCAGATGCCAGTACCAGCCGACATCCCCGGCGCCGTGGATAAAGACGAATGTAGCCATCCGGCACCCCTTCCGCCGCTTCGATCCCGACCGGGACCGCCACCTGCTCGTCCGGCTCGGGCGCATGTCGAGGCGCCGCGGTTCCGGTCTCATGCTCACGTTAGCCAACGGTGCTGACATTCTGGGCGTGCTCTGGATGGCCCAGATGGACAACCCGGCTCGAGAATCGCGCCGGAAACCTGACGGCTAGTCCGGCCGCGCCCATCATGACCCGCCATGCCACCGGGATAGAATGCCCCACGGTGTGGGATGTGGCAGATCCCGACCCGGACAACACCGGGTCGGGCCGCTTGACCCGGAGTACGGCCGGTCCCCGCGGCTCAGAGTGTCAGCCGGCGGGTGATGCCGATCGAGTCCAGGAACGGCACATCGTGGCTCGCGACGATCAGCGCGCCCTCGTACGCCTCCAGCGCCGCCGTGAGCCGTCTTACGCTCGCCAGATCCAGACTGTTGGTCGGCTCGTCCAACAACAGCAGCTGCGGCGCGGGCTCTGCCAGCAGCAGCGCCGCCAGCGAGGCGCGGAAGCGCTCCCCGCCCGAGAGGGTGCCAGCCGGCCGGTCGGCGCTCGCCCCCCGGAAGAGGAAGCGCGCGAGCCGCGCACGGATCGCGTTGTTCGTCGCCCCGGGCGCGAAACGGGCCACATTCTCGACCACACTCAGTGAGTGGTCCAGGACATCGAGCCGCTGCGGCAGGAAACGCAGCGGGACATGCACCCGCGCCTCGCCGGAGACCGGCTTCAGCTCTCCCGCGACCGTGCGCAGCAGGGTCGTCTTGCCCGCGCCATTGCGCCCGGTCAGGGCGATCCGCTCCGGACCGTGGACGTAGAACTCGCAGCCGGCCTCCTGGGCGGTCCCCTCACCGGTCTCCTCGCCGGGCTCGCCTCCGTTCTGTCCGGCGGCCCCGTCGCCGACCGAGGCTCCGTACCGCAGACGCAGGTCGCGCAGGGTCAGGACCGCCCGGCCCGGCGGGACCGTGGTGCGCGGCAGCTCGATCCTGATCTCGTCGTCGTCCCGTACGGCCTCCACCGCCTCGTCGAGGCGCTCCTTCGCCGCCGCGAGCTTCTCGGTGTGCAGGATCCGGTGCTTGCCCGCGGACTCCTGCGCGGCGCGCTTACGCGCGTTCATGATGATCCGCGGCTCCCGTTTGGTGTCGTACATCTTCTGGCCGTACCGCGCCCGCCTGGCCAACTTGACCTGAGCATCGGCCAGGTCACGCTTCTGCCGGTGCACGTCCGCCTCGGCGGCTCGCACCATCCGCTCGGCCGCCTCCTGCTCCTGGGCCAGCGCCTCCTCGTACGCGGAGTAGGCCCCGCCGTACCACCGCACCTCGCCGTCCCGCAGATCCGCGATCTGGTCGACCCGCTCCAGCAGGGCGCGGTCGTGGCTCACCACGACCATCACACCCGACCAGGAGTCCACGGCCGCATACAGCCGCTCCCTGGCAACCAGGTCGAGATTGTTGGTCGGTTCGTCCAGCAACAGGATGTCGGGGCGTGCCAGCAGCAGCGCGGCGAGCCGGAGCAGGACACACTCGCCGCCCGACATCTCGCCGATGGTGCGGTCGAGGCCGATGCGCCCGAGTCCGAGCTGGTCGAGGGTGGCGCGGGCCCGTTCCTCGACGTCCCAGTCGTCCCCGACCGCGGTGAAGTGTTCCTCACTCGTGTCACCCACCTCGATGGCGAGCAGCCCGGCCCGCGTGGCGGCGATGCCGAGGGCCTCGTCCACCCGCAGGCCGGTGTCGAAGACGACTGTCTGCGGGAGGTACCCGATGTCGCCGGCGGCTTTGACCGTGCCTGCGGAGGGGGTGAGTTCGCCGGCCAGCAGCCGCAACAGAGTTGATTTCCCTGAGCCGTTGAGTCCGATCAGGCCGGTTCTGCCCGGGCCGACGGCCAACTGGAAGCCGTCGAACACGGTTGTCCCGTCGGGCCAGGCGAAGGAGAGTGCCGAACAGGTGAGAAAAGTGGGGGCGTGAGACATACGTGCCTCCGGTCGCTGCGAAGAGAACAGGTCAACGGATGGAGACACCGCGAAAGGGAGAGAGTCCCGGTCGGGCGGACGGCTCGACGGCCGAGGTCGCACACGAGCACGCGGATAGCGACGAACAGACGCTGTGCGGCACGGTGTCTCAGGACCTCAGACGAGCAACGTCCTACTCCGATCGACGACAACAAGGACTTTTGCACGATACGAGCGGGGTGTGGGGATGTCAACGCGATTACGCGGACGGGCGAGCGTCCTGGTCGGCGCGCGCGGAGGAGGTGCCGTGGGGCCGCGAGGGCCACACGCTCACGCGGCCCCCCGGTACACCGACGCCGCACTGGCGGCGTGCAACCGGCGGGGCGGCCAAGACTGACGCCGTCGCCCGCCATGGGAGTGTGCCGCTTGCCTGTCAGGGATGCGGGTAGAGCGGTGTCGTCAGGTCGGCCGCGGTGTCGGTGTCGGTGTCGATTGTGGATGGTCTCGTTCGCCGTAGTTGGTGAGGGCGTCGCCACTGATGCCCGACGGCAGGTACGAGGCGAAGGAAATGACATGCGGAAACTGATGGTCACCACGTTTGTGTCCCTGGACGGCGTCATGCAGGCACCAGGCGGCAGCGATGAGGACCGCAACGGCGGATTCGAGCACGGTGGCTGGGCCGTACCGCACATCGACCAGCAGCTCATCCAGCTGATGGCCGCGCTGACCAGCAGGGCCGGCGCGCTCCTGCTCGGGCGCAAGACCTACGACATCTTCGCCGCCACCTGGCCGCTGGCCGATGCCGACGACCCTATCGGGGTGAAGATGAACAGCCTGCGCAAGTACGTCGCGTCGCGGACGCTGGACGCCGTGTCGTGGCAGAACTCGACGCTGCTCACCGGCGACGTCACCGAGGCGGTCGGCAAGCTCAAGCAGGGCGAGGGCGGCGAGATCCAGGTCCACGGCAGCGGCAAGCTGATCCAGACGCTCGTCGAGCAGGACCTCGTCGACGAGTTCCACCTGCTGGTCTTCCCGGTGCTCATCGGCTCCGGCAAGCGGCTTTTCGCGGAGGGAACCATCCCGGCCGGCCTCAAGCTGGTCGACACCACGACGTCGAACACCGGTGTCCTCGTCAGCACATACGCGCGGGATGGCAAGGTTGAATACGGTGCGATGGGCCCGGAGACCGGTAACTGGTGATCGAGCGAAGCGACCAGACAGGACAAGCCATGCCGCAGTACGCGATTCTGATCTACGAGAAGGAAACCCCCGGAGGTGTGACCGACATCCCGCCCGACGTCATGGACGCCAACATGCGCGTCGGGGAGAAGATCGCCGCGATGGGCGCGAAAGTCGTCAACGAGCAGGCGCTGCAGCCCAGCGCGACCACGCGGACGATCCACAAGAACGGCCTGGTCACCGACGGCCCATTCATCGAGAGCAAGGAGGTGATCGCCGGGTTCTTCGTGGTGGAGACCACAGACTTCGAAGCGGCGATCGCCATCGGCAAGCTGCTCCCGATCATGGATGGCGCCGTCGAGGTGCGGCCGCTGCTCGCGGTGTGACCGAGCGAAGCGAGGGAACAGTCAGGCACTGCACCTTGGTCCAGCAGGCGGTCGCCGACGCGCACCGTCGCGAGTGGGCCACGGTGCTCGCCGCGACGGTCCGCGTCACCCGCGACCTCGACCTGGCCGAGGAATGCGTCCAGGACGCGTACGCCGCCGCGCTCGACGCCTGGACGCGCGGCGGCGTACCGACCAGGCCGGGCGCCTGGCTGACCACCGCGTCCCGGCATAACGCACTGGATGCCTTACGCAGAGCAAAAACACTGCAGTCGAAGCTGCACCTGCTGGTGGAGCCGGCGGCAGCCGACCCGGATTTCCCGGCCGACCCGGTGGTTCACGACGACCGGCTGCGGCTGGTCTTCCTGTGCTGTCACCCGGCGCTGGCCACCGAGGCTCAAGTCGCGCTCACGCTGCGGCTGGTCTGCGGCGTGACGACCCCGGACATCGCAAAGGCGTTCCTGGTCACCGAGACGACCATGGCGGCCCGGATCACCCGGGCGAAGAAGAAGGTCGCGGCGGCGCGGATCCCCTTCCGAATGCCCGCCCCGGGCGAGTTGCCGGAGCGGTTGGACGCGGCCCTCACCGCGCTCCACCTGCTCTTCACCACCGGCCACACCGCACCGGCGGGACCCGCGCTGACCAGGAACGACCTCGCCGAGCGCGCGCTCGACCTGGTACGTACGCTTCGCGACCTGATGCCGGACGAGCGCGAGGTCCGGGGACTACTCGCGCTGCTTCTGGCCAACCACGCCCGCCGGGCCACCCGTACCACCGCGGACGGGCGCCTGCTGCTGTTGGAGGAACAGGACCGTTTGGCCTGGGACCAGGAGGCCATCGCCGAGGCGCACGACCTAGTCCTGGGAGCGCTCCGCGGTGGCAATCCCGGCCGATTCGCCTTGCAGGCCGCCATCGCGGCGCTGCATGCAACCGCACCGAAATACGGCGACACGGACTGGGACCAGATCCTGGTGGTCTACGACGAGCTGTTGAAAGCATGGCCGTCGCCGGTGGTTGCGCTCAACCGAGCCGTGGCGGTCGCGATGGTCTGTGGGCCGGCAACTGCGCTGGCCGAGGTCGAGGCGCTCGAACAAGACGAGCGACTAGCCGGCTACCGCTACCTGCCGGCGATCAAGGCCGACCTGCTGCGCCGACTGGGCCGGAAGGCCGACGCCGCCGTAGCGTACGAACAGGCGATCACGCTGGCCGACAACGACGCCGAACGCGCCTTCCTCGCCGGCCGTCTCGCCGGGACGGGCCTGAACTG
>JAOPYI010000105.1 GCA_025964675.1 Sphaerisporangium sp.
TTCATGCCACGGGGACCCTGCCTCGCCGCGCCGGTCTTCAGCGGCCGACGTACTCGGCCAAGACGTTGGCGGCGCCCTCCATGTCGGCGACCGGGTGGCGCTTCTCGGCCGACTGCCAGGAGAAGTAGGCGCCGCCGAATCCCACGAACACCCACACCGGCAGCCCGACGTTGGGGCGCGGGATCATCAGCGCGGTGCCGTTGTCGCGTAGCTCGGCCCGGATATTCAGCCGCAACAGCGCATCCCGCAACACCATCAGCAGGCGGGCTTCGGCCTCTTGCTGTTGCTGCTGCTCCAACAGACGCGCCGCAGCGGCGCGCATCACGGGATTCATTTCACGTTCCTTTCGACCCGGCCGCTTGCGAGGCAGTCCAGACATTCGGCTTCTCCATACCTCTCGTCATCGCTGCTCTCGCCGATGAGAAGGGCACGACGCGAGCTGCGCAGCTTGGTCCCACGTCCCCGACAGGAGGGACAGGGCTTGTTGTCGCTGGACTCGTCTGGCCGGGTCACCGTCGCCATCTCCTCGTTGCTCCGACGTTCCCTGTGGCGGGAGGCCGCGTGACGTACCGTGGTTACTTGATGACAAGTCCACCGGCAAAGCCGAAACGACAGGACCCCTGAAAGGCCCCCCTTCAGTCCCCCTCTTGAGCCCCCAGCCGGGAGGAAGGCCCCAGATGCCCGACAACATCCCCAACATTCAGCTCCGGGCGTGGCGCAACCAACACCTGCTGACCCGCGCCGACATGGCCGAGAAGGTCAACGCCACCCCGATCGGCATCAGCGACCGCCTGACCTGCGACGAGGAACGCATCCGCCGCTGGGAAGCCGGCGAGGTCTCCTGGCCGCACTCCTCCTACCGGCTCGCCCTCACCCAACTCACCGGCCTACAACCCGAAGAACTCGGCTTCCGCCAGAACCGGCGCGGTCAAACCCGTCTCATCGAAGCCACCGTCACGCCCATGGACGCGCTCCGGGCCGAAGCAGACCTGTACGGCACCATGGAACTCGCCCAGCAGCTCCAAGCATCCGACGTCGGAAACGGCACCCTCGAAGCGCTCGCCGAGGCCGTCGACCTGCTGTGCCGCGCCTACCCCGTCGTCCCCGCCGCCAGCTTGCGCGACCGCACTCAAAAACGCCTCGCTCAGGTATCCCGGCTACTCAGTGGACGCATCACCCTCGACCAGCACCGTGAACTCCTGGTCATCACCGGCTGGCTGACCGCCCTACTCGGATGCGTCCACTACGACCTGGGCGAGCGAGAAGAAGCCGAGACGGCTCGCCGCACGGCCTACGAGATGGGCCGCCAGATCGGGCACGGTGAGCTCATGGGGTGGGCTTATGAGATGTCGGCCTGGTTCGCTCTGGTCGAAGGCCGTTACGAAGACGTGGTAACCGCTGCCCGCATTGGCCAGGCCATCGCCGGCCAATCCAGCGCCATGGTCCAACTCACCCTGCAAGAGGCCCGCGGCCTGGCCCGCATCGGCGACCGCCGCGAAGCCGACAAGGCCCTCACCCGCGGAGCCGATACCCTCGCCAAGCTCCCCATCCCCGAACACCCCGACAACCACTTCGTCTTCGACCACGCCAAATGGCTCTTCTACGCCGCCACCGCCTACACCTGGCTCGAAGACAACGACCGCGCCGAAGAACACGCCCTCGAAACCATCCAAATGCACACCCGCCCCGACGGCACCTCCAACGCCCCCATGCGCGTAGCCGACGCCCACATAGACCTCGGCATCATCCACGCTCGACGCGGGGACCTCGACGCGGCCGTAGAACAAGGCCTCGCTGCATTCGACATCGAACGCCGATCCCTCATCGACCTCGTCAACCGCGCGGGAGACTTGGATCGCGTGCTACGCCAGCGCTACCGCCACGAAGCCCTGGCCGAAGGGTTCCACGAACGGTTCATTACGGCTCGGCGGGCGCTGTCGACCCACCGTCCGGGGTTCGTCGATTGATACGTGACGAGGACGACTGAGCGTGTTCGTCATCTGTGCCAACGTCGCACGAGCGCAGCTCCAGATAGGCGACGAGGCCGTGGGGGTCGCTACGCTCCGCTGCACCTTAGAGGTCCGCGCAGGGCACCGAGTCCACCTGGCGCAAGCGTACTCATGCCCGGAGCCGACTCTCTCCCATGATCGAAAGTAACTTTTCTTCTCGTCATCAAGGCGGTCCGCCTGCGGCGTCCCGCGCGCGTCAGGCGGTCGCTGGCCGCGCTGCGGCTCTCCGGCCGGTCGCGACCAGCGCCGCCCCGCGCTGCGTAATCGTCGAGCAACGGCTGACTGGTCCCTCCGGCGGAGATCACTCCGACCATATTCGATCTTTTGAGCTTTTCGCCGTAATATCACCGAGCCTGAAATTGCCACATATGATGAACTATTGGCGAAGGCCAGATGGATCGTATCCATGGCTCACTCGTGAAGAAAGAGCATCCTGTGGGGTCGGACCGGAGCGCGGTGTCAGCCTTGCGACTGGTCCGTTTCTCCAGCCCGCCCGCCGAACCCGGCGTGCGACTCTCACCGCACCGGGCTCTCCACAGGTTCATGCCGCTGGGGATGGTTCTGTTGTTCGCCGTGACCAGGGTGCCGGGATGTCC
>JAOPYI010000170.1 GCA_025964675.1 Sphaerisporangium sp.
AGGAGGAGTTGCAGAAGCTTTGGGAGGAGCGGGACGAGGAGACGCGTCAACGCGAGCTCGAGCGGCGCCGCGCGGCCGGCGAACTGATCGACGAAGACGACGATGAGGCCGACGAGGACGAGTCCAAGGACGACCGGCAGGCGGTCAACCTGCTGCACCAGGACGACCAAGCCTGGGGTGGCAACGCCGCCGACTCGGGGGTGATCGGATGAGTACGGTCACCGTCAAGCGGCCGCCCCGCATCGACGGTCCGGAGATGCCGTCCGGCGCGGTCGAGCTGCAGGAGCCGCCGGTGATGGCCGAGCCGGCGCCGCTCGACCTGCGCTCGTTCATGATGGTCATCCCCATGGGTCTCGGCATGGGCGGCATGGTGATGATGTTCGGCCTGAACACCAGGTCGTCCGCCATGTACCTGATGGGCGGCGTCATGTTCGTCGGCATGCTCAGCATGGGTCTCGTGCAGATCGGCCGGGCGGTCGGCGAGCGCAAGCGCAAGATGAAGGCCGAGCGGCGCGACTTCCTGCGCTACATCGCCCAGCTGCGCAAGAAGGCCCGCGAGTCGGCCGACCAGCAGCGGCGCGCGGTGTGCTGGAACAACCCCGAGCCGGGCTGGCTGTGGTCGATCGCCATGGCCAGCCGGATCTGGGAGCGCCGGGCCGGCCACGACGACTTCGCCCGGGTCCGGATCGGGCTCGGCCGGCAGAGCGCCGCGGTCGAGTACGTGCCGCCGTCCACCAAGCCGATCGAGGACCTTGAGCCGCTGTCCTCGATCTCGCTGCGCCGCTTCACGGAGGCGTATCGGACCGTCGACGGGATTCCGACCGCGATCGGGCTGCGCAGCTTCACCAGCATCGAGTTCGCCGGCGAGTTGGAGCCGGCGCTCGGGCTGGCCCGGGCCATGCTCGCCCAGCTGATCACCTTCCACGCCCCGGACGAGCTTCGGGTCGCCGTGCTGACCGGTGACAGCGCCAGCGACGAGTGGGAGTGGGTGAAGTGGCTGCCGCACAACGCCCACCCGACCGACTCCGACGCGGCCGGATCGGCCCGGCTCTTCGCGCGCGACCACACCGAGCTGATGAAGCTGCTCGGCCCCGAAGTGCTGGACCGCGGCGACCACGACAAGGCGGCCCGGCCCGGTGTGGTCGAGCCGTTCGTCGTCGTGGTGGCCAGCCGGACCGAGATCCCGGAGGACTCCCGGCTGCTCGGCGCCGGCGTACGCAATCTGGTGTTGCTCGATGTCACCGGGTCGCTGCCCGGCGGCCCGAAGGTGCTGCGGCTCACCGTCAAGGACGCCATGGTCGAGTTCCCGGTCGCGGAGAAGACCGGCGAGGCGAGTTGCGACCAGCTCAGCCTGGCCGAGGCGGAGGCGCTCGCGCGGGTGCTCGCGCCGAAGCGGACCAGCGGCACGCTCGAGGTGGTCGATGAGCCGCTCGAGTCGGACTTCGAGCTGACCACGCTGCTCGGCATCAAGGACGCGTACACCTTCGATGTGAACGCGATCTGGCGGCCGCGGCAGGCGCAGCGGGCCCGGCTGTCCGTGCCGATCGGCGTCACCGACGGCGGCGAGGTCGTCGAGCTGGACATCAAGGAGTCGGCGCAGGGCGGCATGGGCCCGCACGGCTTGCTGATCGGTGCGACCGGTTCGGGCAAGAGCGAGTTGCTGCGTACGCTCGTCTGCGGTCTCGCCGCCACCCACTCGTCGGAGATCCTCAACCTGGTCCTGGTCGACTTCAAGGGCGGCGCGACGTTCCTCGGCATGGACTCGCTGCCGCACGTCTCCGCGGTGATCACCAACCTGGAGGACGAGCTCCCGCTGGTCGACCGCATGTACGACGCCCTGCACGGCGAGATGGTGCGGCGCCAGGAGCTGCTGCGCGCGGCGGGCAACTACGCCTCGCTGCGCGACTACGAGCGCGCCAGGGAGCAGGGCGCCGACCTGCGGCCGCTGCCCACCCTGTTCGTGGTGCTCGACGAGTTCAGCGAGCTGCTGTCGGCCAAGCCGGAGTTCATCGACCTCTTCGTGATGATCGGACGGCTCGGCCGCTCGCTCGGGGTCCACCTGCTGCTCGCGTCCCAGCGGCTGGAGGAGGGCAGGCTACGCGGCCTGGACACGCACCTGTCGTACCGGATCGGCCTGCGCACGTTCTCGGCCATGGAGAGCAGGGTCGTGCTGGGCGTCGCCGACGCCTACGAGCTCCCCTCGGCGCCGGGCAACGGCTATCTGAAGTTCGACACCAGCGGGATGACCAGGTTCAAGGCGGCCTACGTCTCCGGCCCGTTCGCGCCGGAGGCCCGCCAGGAGCGGCGCGCCTCCGCAGACCAGCGCCACGTCGTCGTGTACGGCACCGCTTACGTCCCGCCGCCCGCCCCGGCGCGGCAGCCCGATCCCGAGCCGGAGCCCGCCGTGGTCGGCAGGGACAGCCTCCTCGACATCATGGTGCGCCAGTTCCAGGGGTACGGGCCGCCGGCGCACCGCATCTGGCTTCCGCCGCTGGCCGAGCCGCTGACCCTCAGCCACCTGCTCCCGCCGCTGAGCATCACGCCCGAGCACGGCCTGACCACCGCCGGATGGGCGGGGCGCGGCAAGCTTCGCGCCGTGCTGGGCATCGTGGACCGGCCGTTCGAGCAGCGGCGCGACCCCCTGGGCGTCGACCTGTCGGGCGCGGCGGGCCACCTCGCCGTCGTCGGGTCGCCGCAGAGCGGCAAGAGCACGGTCCTGCGCACGCTGATCGCCGGGCTGGCGCTCACGCACACCCCGCGCGAGGTGCAGTTCTACTGTCTCGACTTCGGCGGCGGCACGCTCGCCTCGCTGGAGGGGCTGCCCCACGTCGGCGGCGTGGCGAACCGGCTCGACGGCGACCGGGTCCGCCGTACCGTCGCCGAGGTGACGGGGCTGCTCCAGCAGCGGGAACGCGAGTTCGCCGAGCGGGGCATCGACTCGTTCACCACCTACCGCCGCCAGGTCGCCGAGGGCACGATCACCGGAAACGAGTTCGGCGACGTCTTCCTCGTCGTGGACGGCTGGCTGACGGTGCGGCAGGACTTCGACTCGCTGGAGCCCACCATCACCGACCTGGCCGCGCGCGGCCTCGGGTACGGCATCCACGTGGTCGCCGCGACCAACAAGTGGTCGGAGTTCCGCCCGGGAATCCGCGACCTGTTCGGCTCCCGGCTGGAGCTGCGCCTCGGCGACGCCTACGAGTCCGAGGTCAACCGAAAGACGGCCCTCGCCGTGCCCGAGGGCGTACCCGGACGCGGCCTGACCCGCGACGGGCTTCACTTCCTCAGCGGGCTGCCGCGCGTCGACGGGGTGCGGCAGGCCGACGACCTCACGGTGGGCGTGCGGGCGCTCGTCGACAGCGTGAGAGAGGCCTGGCACGGGCAGGCCGCCCCTCGCGTGCGGCTGCTGCCCGCCGTCCTGCCCGTCGACGCCCTGCCCGGCCCGGACGCGACCGGGCCGCGCGTCCCCATCGGCATCGACGAGGCCACGCTGTCCCCGGTCTCGGCGGAGTTCGCCGTCGACCCGCACCTGGTGGTCATCGGCGACACCGAGAGCGGGAAGTCCAACCTGCTGCGGCTGGTCGCCGAGGGCGTGGTCGCGCGGCACGCCCCCTCCGAGGCGCGGCTCATCGTGATCGACTATCGCCGCTCGCTGCTGGACGCCGCGTACACCGAGCACCGCATCGGCTACGCGGCCTCGAGCACCGCGGCGGCGGAGATGATCGCCGAGGCCAGGGAGGCGCTGGTCAAGCGGCTGCCACCGGCCGATCTCACCCCGGACCAGCTCCGCTCGCGCACCTGGTGGAAGGGCGCCGACCTGTACTTCGTCGTCGACGACTACGACCTGGTGGCCACCGGGACCAACCCTCTCGCGCCGCTGCTCGACCTGCTGCCGCAGGCCCGGGACATCGGCCTGCACCTCGTGCTTTCCCGCGCGATGGGCGGGGCCGGGCGTGCGATGTTCGACCCGGTCATGCAGAGGCTCAAGGACATGGCCAGCCCAGCGGTGATCCTTTCGGGCGACCGGGACGAGGGCGTGCTGTTCGGCGTGCGGCCGCACCCGCTGCCGCCGGGCCGCGCGTACTACGTGGACCGCAGGTACGGCTCCCGCCTGATCCAGACGGCGTTCCTTCCCCCGTCCGGGCCGTCGGGCTCGGAGAGATGACTGCGCTGATCACCACTAGCCCGTTATGATCGGGTTTTGGGTAGATCTGGTCGGCCGGTTCTCGAGCAGCCGGTCGCCGGTCAGAGGGTGTCCGAGCAGGTGGTTTCTCGGCGACGGCGGAGGGAGCCGGCCCCGGTGGCAGGTATCGATCTGAACCGCGAGGCGCTTGCCAGGCTCCGCGTCTCGGTGCACACCCAGGCGGGCAAGCTGGCCACCGTCGGCGACGGATTTCCCGCCAAGGACGCCGCGAGCCCGTCACTGTTCGGCACGCTGACCGGTGCCGCCGACCTGGCCGCCGCGATCGGCCGGGTCGAGGGGCACGTCGACCAGGAGCTCGGCACGGTGAAGAGCCGCCTCGACGGTGTGGAGCGGGCACTCGACACCATCGAGGACAACGTCAGGAAGGCCGAGCACGCCACCACGACGAACCTTCCGGCCGTATGACCGACATGAGCGCCGTGGCGGCGCTGCCCGGAGGTCAGGCGCTGGTCTCCTTGGAGAGCAGGACCAGGGGGGATCCAGCCGCCATCCGGGCCATCGCGACGCGCTGGCGCAAGGCGGCGACCACGTCCTCCGAGCGGCTCGAAGCCCTCGGCGGGGCGCTGACCCAGGTGGACGTCGCCTGGAAGGGCGCATCGGCCGACGCCTTCGTGACGTACATGAGAAGGTACGGCCGGGCGGGCGACGCATTGCACGACGCGCTGGGTGACTGCGCCAACTGTCTGGACACCGCGGCCAGTGCGGTGGACACGGCGAGGAAGAACGTCGGCGGGGTGTGCGACGATCTGCTCGCCTGGGTGGCGGAGTATCGCCGTCGTAATCCTCACGCGACCGAGGAGCAGCTCAAGCCTGGCATCGGTGACCAGGTGAAGCAGGCGGTCTCCCTGGCTCAGGGGCATGTGGACACGGCGGAGACGACCCTTTCCACCGCTCGGCGTGACATCGACAAGTATCTCGGTGACGTCTCGCCTGCCTTCTCCGACATCCCGGCTGCGGGCGACCAGTCGTTCGTCCCCGGGCCGGGTCACACCACGTACTGGGTGCCGGTACCGGAGAGCGAGATCGACCCGGCGCTGTACAGCGGACCTGGCGGCGGGTCGTCGAACGGTGGAGGTGGGTTCGGCGGGTACGGGGCGAGCGGCGCCCCGCCACCCGGAGGCGGCCCCGCGCCTAAGGGCCAGGTCGCGGACTGGATCCGGCAGGCCGTGGAGATCCTTCGGGCGCAGGGGTATCCCGTCGACAAGATGAACGCCGACGACATCTGGATGATCATCCAGCACGAGTCGGGCGGGAACCCGCACGCCATCAACACATGGGACTCCAACGCGGCGGCCGGCCACCCGTCCAAGGGCCTCATGCAGACGATCGACCCGACCTTCGACCGCTGGTCGCTTCCCGGCCACAAGGACGTCTACAACCCGGTGGACAACATCATCGCCGCGGTGCGGTACGCCATCGAGCGCTACGGCTCCGTCTCAGGCGTCCCGGGCGTGCGCGGCACAAAGAACGGCTCCGGCTACGTCGGCTACTGATGGACGCCTTCGCCGTACAGCGCGATGAAGTCGTCGAGGTTCCGCTGGTAGAGGGCGATGTCGCTCTCCAGGCCGTCTCTGGTGAAACGCTCCGGCTCGTCGCGGCGGGTGGCCGCGCCGACCTCTGTCCAGAACGCCTCCTCCGGCACCTCGTCGGCGCCTTCGGCAAGGAACTTCGCCGCCTCGACGACCGCGTCACGCGCGAACTCCCAGCCCACGACCACGTCGTGAAAGCGCTCGGGGTCGGTCGGGGTCTCGGCGAAGAACAGATCGTCCCTCAGGGCGCGACGGGCGTATCCGGCGCCCAGTAGCTGCCACTGGCCGGGGTCGATGATCTCCGACCTTCCTGGGCCGAACCTGAGGTTCTCTCGCCGGGAGGCGTACTCGGTCTCGTAGGGGACGAAAAGGGCGAAACGGTGTCGCTCGCCGGTGTCGGGGCCGTCGAACAGCAGGGTCCAGGCCTCTGGCCCCTCGGTGAGGGTCGTCCAACGGTCGTAATCAAGCGCCGGCCCAACTCCCGCGACGGCCTCGTTCTCGTCTTCGGGCTGGTCGGTGGGCTCGGTGGCGGCGGCCACGGTGAGGTTGATGTACAGGTAGGCCTCCACGAGCGTTCTCGCGCGCAGGATCGGCACGCCTCTCGCCATCTCAGCCACCTCCCGGCCCTTGTGATCCCGGCGGCCCGCTCGGACACGCCTTGAACTCTCCCGTGTCCGGCTCGCGAACCCCCGCCGTGCTCGGCTCCTCCGACCCTATCGGCCTGTGCGCGTGGTTCCCGGGCCTGCCGAGGTGGGCTGTGGAAAACCCGCTCTAAGCGTCCGAGGCGAGGGTGCGGTAGGTGTCGCGGACGACCAGGAGACGGTCGAGGCGGAACCGTCCCGGCTCCGCCTGGCGTACCGTCCACCCTCGGTCGGACCAGAACGCCTTCTCCGGTACCTCGTCCTGCCCTGGAGGGATGAACTTGACCACCTCCTCGACCGCCGCCATCGCGATCGTCAAGGCCTGCCGGGCCTCGCGCGAGTCGTCGGCGGGCACGTTGCCGGCGGCCAGGTCCGCCACCCACAGCCACTCACCGGCGTCGAGCAGCTCGGAGGGCTCCGCGCCCCCGAAGGCGGGGAACCGTGCGCCCGTCGTCTCGCGCCCGGGGAGGCCGAACATGAACTCGCGCTCGGTCCCGCAGCCCGGACACGTGCCCGTGTAGCGGCTGGCCAGCTCGCCGTCGGCGCTGACCAGCCCGTCGTCCCAGGTCGTGTCGACCGAGCCGCACACGTCGCAGGGGTGGAGGTCGAGATACAGGTGCGCCTCGTCCCTGGTCCGCGCCACAGAGAACCTCATTGTTGTCGTTCGTACCCTTCTAGGCTGGCTTGCCCGATGATGTCGTCGTGGACGACGGAGGGTGCGGCTGGTCGCAGCGGCAGGGCTCGCCAGGCGGATGCGGGTGCTTCTCCTCCGGGGGAATCCACCCCGTGGAGTTGGTGAGCCTGCGCATCCGGGCCCAGAACTGGTCGCCCGACTCCTGAGGTGCCCCAGCGGCAGGCGCCCCGCTCGTCCCGGCCGCCTGCTCGCCGGACCATGGGGCGGTGGGCGGGACGCCGCCGCGTTGTTCGATGACGCGGGCCAACCCCGCGATCTCGCGTTCCCAGCCGATGCGCTCGCCGTCCGTACGGGACGACCGCCACATCCGCGTGAGGTATCTGTGCTCGCTCAACCGTGCCGCCAGGCAGTCGTCGCGCACCGGGGACGGATCCCCGGACGGGTTCGACGCGGCCTGGGCGCTACGGATCACGCCCTGTCGCGACCCCTGCTCGATGGCACCCAGCCTCTGCGACGACTCGGCGAACTCGTGTACCCACACGCGCGGCAGTTGCGCCGTGTCGACCCGGGGCGCGAACGTCGTCACGTGCGGGTCGCCGGGAGTGCCCGAGCGGAGCTCCGTCTGGGCCAGCCTTCCATCCGGCAGTTCGCCGACCCTGGGGCTGAAGTGCTGAGTGCCACGGCCAGGGACGTCCACCGACGCCGTCCCGCTCGCGGGCGACCAGGCCGGGGCGCCGACGCCCTTCGGCAGGTCGGTCCTCCTCACCCGCGTGACCGCGTCCGCGAGGTCGTCCTCGCTCACATCGGGCAGATGCGGCTCCCGCCCCTGCGCGGTGAACCGCGTTCCGTCGACCGGCGGAGCCGTCACCGGTCCCGTGCCGCCGAGGTACGAGCTCGCGCTGACCTCCGGGCCGGGACCCCAGAGCCGGGTGGGCCAGAAGGGCTTGTCCGGCGCGGGCGAAGGGATGCCGCGGGACCCCAGCTCGCCCCGGACGCCGTCGGCGAAGGTGGCCGCCTTGGGGGTGCCGTCGCCCCCGGACGTGCCTCTGTCGTGGTAGACCTCCCGCAGGTCGATCCCGGCGTCGTCCGCGGCCGTACGTAGCGCGGGAGGCAGCGTGCCCAGAGCCGAGGCGAACCCGCCGTCGGGCCGGTCGCTGCTCAGCTCACCGCTGGGGGAGGCGATGTAGCGGCGCACGGTGTCCCCCGGCTCGCGCACGTCGAGATGGACCTCGGTGCCCAGCGCGCGTGCCAGCAACTGCGCCCGGGTCACAGGAAGCGCGCGCGGAGGCCCGCCGTCGCCGAAGGTCAGCCGTACCGGCGTGCCCGGTTTCACCCCGTCAGCACGCCGCAGCGCCTCCGCCATCGCGGCGCCCGGATCCCGCTCGAAGCCCGGGTCGCTCCGCGCCTGAGCGACCAGCTCGTCCAGTGACACGGGAGCGGGCTCGCCGCGTCCCCGCCGCCACGGGACCGGCCACCCCCTCCGCCCGGCCTGCGCCGGAGCGTCGAACCGCCAGCCCGACCCGCGCGGCCCCTGCCGTTCCATCTCGGCATGGACGTCCCGCAGGTCCTCGCCGAACATCTGCAGGTGGGCCGTGCCGACCGGGGTGACCGGCAGCGTGACCACCGTGCCGGGACGCTCGCCGCCGTCGGGCAGTAGCGTCCTTCGCTCGAACCTGACGTGATAGTCCACCCGCCACCGGGTCGTGACCACCTTCCCCTTCTCGAAGACGCTGGTCTCGTTGCGGTTGCCGCCGCTGGTGGCCGTCCGTTCGGAGGCCTGGTCGCCGAAGGAGGCGTCCCCGCCCAGACCGGCGGGGCCATGGCCGCCGCCGAGGGCGCCGCTCAGCGGGGTCACACGGCTCCGGCCGGTGGCCACCGACGCGGTCCGCTGGCTTCGATGGACCTCACCGAGCTCCACGGCCTCGCGGTCGCCGACGATGACGTGCGGCTCGGATACGGCGGCCTGGATCCACACGTCCACCACCTCGTTGTGGCTGCCCGGCACGGTCAGACGGGCCATGCGGTGGCCTTGCGGGCCGTTCATCCACTTGAACCTGGCGATGCGCGCTATCGCGGAAAGCTGGTGTGCCAGATGCGTTCGATGTTCACGCATGCCGCTCCTGCCGAGCAGGTCCCGGGCGGCGAGCCGGTCGGCGACCACAGCAAGGAGCGTCTCGCCCTCCGTCGACTCGACGTAGTAGCGCTCCGGCCGTACCACCGGCCGGGGGTCGGGGCGCTGGGCCGGCTCCGGCTCCACCTGGTCGGCCCTCGCGGTGAGGCCGTCGGGAACGAGCCGGACCACGTGGCCGGTCAGGTCGGGCGCCACATGACGACGGGAGTCCTCGCCGCGGACGTGGTCGATCGCGCGGGTCACCACCGCCTGGGCGCGCCCGCTGGACAGGGGCGTCCGTTCCACTTCGACGCTGATACGGATCGGGTGGCCGACCCGGTCGGCGCCGTCGAACGACGACACCCGCTGGAGGAAGGTGAGCTGCTGGGCGGCCGATCCGGAAGCGGTGTGGCCACGGTGGCTCGCCAGCTTGCCGTGCCCGCTCTCACCGTCCGCGGCTCCGTCACCGCCCACGTTGCCGGAGAAGGACCGGCCGGTCGACCTGGACGCCTCACCCTGTCCGTAGTCGTAGTTCTGGTTGATCTGGCCCACCTCGTCGCTGCGACCCTCCAGCGTGGGCGTGCCTTCGTCGATACGCGCCTTCACCCTGAGAACGATCTTCTCGGCCTGCTGCGGGCCGGTGCGCGCCGTGTACTCGTTCTCGAACCCGTTCGGTTCGAGCATGTTGTCGATCGCTCCCCACCAGTTCTGGCCGCCGAACTGGCCCATGAGCGCGCGTCGCAGCGCCGGGTCCGCGTCCAGCGCCTTGGGCGAGGCGGCCTTCACCGCGGCCATCACCGCGTCGGCCAGCTCGACGTGGTGCCCGCCCGCGTCGGTCAGCGTGACGCTCTCGAAGGACGTCTGGCCCATGCCTCGCCGGTAGTGCTCCGGGAGCGCGACCTTCACCTTCTCCAGCTTGGCCGCGCTGACGAGCAGGTTCGACAGCCGGTGCCGGGGCTTGCCCTTCTGCGGTACGAGGTCCTTGCCGAACATCGGCTCCAGCTTGTGGAGCAGCTGCCGCGCCGTGTGCCTGGCGGCCAGCGGGCCGACCGGGGAGCCCGAGGCGCGTGCGGTGTGCAGGTCGCGGAGGTACCGGCGGACCAGCGGCGGCGCGATCACCGGGTCGAGCTGTATGTTGCCGTCCAGGAAGCGTTCCATCGCGTCGGTCACCTGGTGCAGCGGCAACGGCAGCCTGCCCTCGGCGTAGAGGAGCAGGGCGTCGCGTTCTGGCAGCATGTACACGACCGTGCCGCCGCCCGCCTTGGCCGGTGTGACCGGCGCGGTGCCGTGGGCGCCCCGCTCGTCACCGGTCACCTCGAAGCCCACGTTCATCCGGAACACGTACTGCTTGCCGACCTCGATGGTCAGCCGCTCCCGCCCCCAGATGCCGGTGTCCGCGCGCGAGATTGAATCGGTCTTCGACGCCGAGACACCGGTGCCCGTGCCGCCCTTCGGCTCGGCGTTCTGGTGCGCCCCGAGACCGGTGGAGGCGTCCCAGGTCACGGTGTTCTGCACGGTGGCGGAGGTGGTGCTGCTGCCCAGGGTGAGGTTGATGTAGCCGTTCACCGCGTCGACGGCGCCGACGAACCGCGACTCGCCGGGGACGCCTCGTATGGACACCGACGACCGGACCGGCCGGGCGCCCTGCGGCCGTATCGGCAGGTCGGTGCGGTACTCGCTGTGCGTCCACCAAGGATGGGAGATGAGGCTGCGGACGTTGGTGAAGGCCGCGAGGTGGTGCAGGGCCGCGGAGTCCGGCAGGGCGCCTCGGGGCAGTACGGACCGGACGGCCGCGAGAACGTCGCCCGCGTCCATGTGGAGCAGCGTCGCCCGGCGCATCACCTCCGGGGGCGTCGGATGCGGTGCCGGGGCCGGAGGAGGGTCTGATTCGGGCAGCATGTCGCTTGCCAGGAGCACCCGTGCCCACACCTGCTCGGACGTCGCGCCGTCCGGGAGTAGCGGCCGTACGGCCCCGTCGGCGAGCATCCGCTCGATCCGCACGGTGTGCGGTATCTCGAAGATCGCCACCTGTACGGTCGCCTCTCCCAGGCGCACCTGGTTGACGGTGTTCCCCGCGGACCAGCCGATGCTCCGGCCGTGGGTCTTCTGGCCGTCCGCGCCACCTCCCATGGAGATGAGACTCGTGTCCCCTGGATCGGCCGGTGCGTGGCCGGTCCCGAGCTCGCCTCTCCCGGACCAGGCGGTCGACCGGCTGCTCGACCTAGCCGTGGTGTCCGAGCCGATGTCCAGGTTCACCACCGTCTCCGAGGCGGTGACCCCGGCGTACCTGGCGAACTCGGCGTGCTGCTCCAGACGGACGCGAAGCGTGAAGTGCTCCGGCGCGTGACCGATCCGGTGGCGTACCAGGTCCACAAGGATGCCGTCCTGGGTCGCCTGGTCGTAGCCCGTCTCCAGCCGCTCGGCGGACAGCTGCTCGGCGACCTCGCGCATGTTGATGAGCTGGCTCGCGCTCTTCAGCCGGTCCCGGGAGAGTATGGGCTCGTTGTGGTCGTCCAGCTCGGGCAGCACGCCGAGCCTTCGGAGCTGATCCTCCACCTGGGCCCGGATGCCGTCGATGCCGGTGATCCGCTGGACGAGTGCCGGTCCGGCGCCGCGCGCCTTGCCGGGGCCGCCGCCCAGCCACTCCGGGAGTACGGCCTCGCGGCGGGGCGGCGCCTCGGGGGAGGGGTCGTCGCGCAGCCGGACCGGGCGGTCCGGGTTCCTGAGCTGCGCTCCTGACGGGTCCGTCATGATCGCAGCCGTGTCGACCGGCAGGCCGTAGCGGTAGGCCTCCGGCTCCGGGATCCTGAACAGCCCTTCACTCTCGCCCGTGACGGGCGGGCGCGGGCCGCTCTCGTCGAGCAGCCGGACCGTGACCGTGTGCTCCAGCCTGATCCGGTACCCCTGCGTGTGCCCCGACCAGCGCTGCACGCTCGGGTGGATCGCCATGCCGCCCGCGCTCAGGCCGTCGGACCGTGACGACGCTCGTGTGACGTTCCCGGCGAGCCTCGGTGTCCAGCCGGCCCCGTGGCCGTCCAGCAGCACGTCGGCACCGACCTTCACCCCGGCTGTGAAGCTGTAACTGGTGGAACGCCCCGACGACTCGGCCCCCGACGCCCCGGAGAACCCGACACGCAACCGCTCCTGATGGTGCTTGCTACTGGCCGTGCCCACCGCCACGGCACCAGGGTCACCGGAAGCCATCGCTCCCGGGTCCGTTCCCAGGCCACCGGCCGCCACCGGCTCCAACCGGACCTCGGTACGGAGACGCACGTTCGCCACCGGGCGGCCGTCTTCGGTGATGACCCGCTGGAGCCCGTCCGGGCTGTTGATCGCCTCACCGAGCCGGCTGGGCAGCTCGTCGGTAAGCAACACCCGCAACTGGTCGCGGGTATCGCTCCCGATCGCTGCGCGTCCAGGCCTGAGGGCCTTGACCGTACGGTCGCTCAGCTCCTCCAGCCCGGTCAGCCCCGTCACCACGTGCTCGGGGAACGGCACCAGCTGGCGCTGCTCCGGCGGAAGCTGGACGGTCTCCTGGGGAGCGTGCTCGGTGTAGGCGTGCGAGACCCACAACCTCAGGCTGGCCGCGTCCCCCTCCAGACCGGAGCCGATCGGCTCGATCACCCTCCACTGCGGGGCGCCGTCACGCTGATCGCCCCGGGCACGGACCCGTACCTCCCAGGTGGCCGGTGCGTCGAAGAGTGAGGACTCGCCTCGGTTGTCCTCGACCGCGCCGGCCAGCGCGTACTCGGCGGCACTGCCCGTCGTGGAGGCCTGCCGTCCGCGGCCGTAACCGCCCTTCAGCACCGCGAAGGGCGCCCCTTCCTTGATCAGCGCCCAGATGCCCTGGTCGGACGTCACCAGCTTGGCCAGGGTCGTCGCGTCGAACTCCCCGGACAGGCCGACGCTGCGAGCGAAGGAGGCCGCCACCGAGCCGCCGCCCTGCGGAAGCAGGCCCACCATCAGCTCGGACGCCTTCACCGCCGGATCCAGGATCTCCACCAGATCGCCCAGTCGGAGCTTGATGTCGAACTCGGTGTTCCCGCGCCGCAGGACCACCCCGTCGTCCGACACCAGCCTGCGGTACTCCGCCCGGAGCAGGAACAGCAGCTCGTCCTCGGTGAAACGGTGATCAGCGCCCACCTCGTGGTTGACCACCTCGGTCAGCCGGGCCAGATGCGGCAGGCGACCGGTCGGGACGCCGCTGGCCAGCGCGATCAGGGGCGGCAGCGTCTTCGCCACCTCACCGCGGTACTCGGCGAACCGCGCCTCACCTTCCCGCGCCAACCTCACCACCTCAGCGGCCGACTCATCCACTCGCCTGGCCTGCTCCGAGGTCAGACGGCTCGCCCGCTGTTCCGCACCGGTCTGTTGTGTCGAAGCATCCGGGGTGGTCGATTGTTCTGGATGCTCCTGGGCGGCTTGCTGTTCCGAGGCAAGCCGGTCAAGGGCGCGCGCGGTGGCGTCGTACGCCGCCTGCGCCTTCTCCGCGCCTTCCTGGGCCCGTCTGTACGCGTCGGCGACCCGTCCGTAACGAGCCGCTGCGTCCCGCTCGACCTCGGCCTCGGCCAGCGCCTTGCGCTGCCGCTCCGCCGCTCCCCGGTCCCGCTGCGAGGCCGCCTTCTCCGCCTTCTTGGACGCGGCTTCAGCACGCTTCCGTGCTTCCTGCTCGCTGGTCCGCTTCGACTCCGTGCGCTGGTCCAGATCGGTCGCGGCCTGGGCGAGGGATCCGGCGAGCCCCCGCACCCGCGAGGAAAGCTCAGCCACCGCGGTCACCACCGGCGACGGGCTCGGCACCTGTCCGTGGTTTGAGGTCTCCGCTTGGGGAGTTCCCTGAATCGAGGGGGCCGGTGTCACGGAGGCCGGTCGGGTGGTGGTGGACCAGGGTGGCATCGGTGGCACGTGGCCGCGCCGCTCGATCTCCCGGGCGACGCCTTCGATCTCGCGTCTGTGGCTGAGGCGCTCCTCCTCCGTGCCCGCCGACTCCCATTGACGCGTGAGGTATCGGTGCTCGTCGTACCGTGCCGCCACGCACTCGTCGCGGGAGCTGCGCATGGCCTGGTTCAACGCCGGTAGGTAACGGCGGACCACGCCCTGCTGCGGCTGCCCGCTGGTCGAAAGCCGCTGCGACACGTGGCTGATCTCGTGCACCCAGACCCGGGCAAGCTGGGCCGGGGCGACACGCGGGGCGAACCACACCACATGCGGGTCCTCTTCGGTACCGGCATGTATCTCCGTCCGCGCCAGCCGTCCGTGCGGCACGTCACCGATCCTGGAGATGAAGTGCTGGACGCCGTGGTTCTCGGTGCTCACCCGCAAGGTCGGGCTGCTCGCGGGCCAGGACACTTCATCGACACCCCTCCCGAGGTCGGACGCTCGCACGTCGGCCGCAGCGGCACGTGTCACGCGTTCGTTCGCGTCCGGCAGATGAGGCTCCCGGCCCTCCGCCACGAAAGCGGTCCTCTTGATCGACCGTGCCGCCACCTCACCCCCACCGGGCCCGCGCTCGCCACTCCCAGGCCGCTGGGACGGATCCCCCGTCCCTGGCGCGCTCAGCCTGCGCATGGTGGAGGGGAGATCCTCCGCCTGGCGGACGATGGCCTGCGCGGTCTGGCTGTGCGGGCTGGGCCGCAGCGCCGAGCCCGGGTCGACCGTCGCGGCCGAGGGGTGGCCTATCTGGAGGGTCTCCACCAAGCGGCTCGCGGGATTGCTCAACCGTTCGGCGCTCCAGCCGGCCGGATTGTCGGCGAGCACCTCGCGGGCCACCGTCGTCGCCGCCTGCCTGGCCTCCGGAGCGGCCTCGGCGACTCGTCCGAGGGCATCGAGTGCCCCCTCCACTGGCGACGTACGGCCGCCCCGGGCGATCTCCGCACCGACCAGGGCGGCCGCCTCGGCCTGGAGCCGGTGCGCGTGCGCACCGTCGTCGGCCCGTAGCGTCAGGTGATCCCGGACTTCTTCCAAGGCGGTCGGGGGAAGGAAGACGATTCTTCCATCGGGTCCG
>JAOPYI010000190.1 GCA_025964675.1 Sphaerisporangium sp.
ACGAGGACGGCACCGCCTGCTCCTCCGACTACTACCTGCGCCTCACCGGCGACGGCGGCCGAATGCTCAAAGGCCAGATCGCCCTCACCCCCACCCGCCCCACCCCACCCGTGGTATCCGGCGGCGGTGACAAGCAGCCGCCGAGCGCGCCTGGCAACCTCGCGGTGACGACGAAGACCTCCACCACCGTGACGCTCTCCTGGTCGGCCTCCACCGACAACGTGGGAGTGACGGGCTACCAGGTGCTCCGCGGCGGCACGGTCGTCGCCTCCGCCCCCGGCACGCCCTACACGGTCACCGGGCTGGCCCCCGCGACCGCGTACACCTTCACCGTCACCGCGCGCGACGCGGCGGGCAACACCTCGGCCGTGTCGAACGCCGTGAATGTGACCACGTCGCCGGCGTCCTCGGTGATCGCCCTGCGCGCCAGGGCCAACAGCCGCTACGTCAGCGCGGCCAACGGTTCACCGTTGATCGCGAGCGGCACGTCCGTCGGGGTCGGGCAGCAGTTCGAACGCGTCGATCTGGGCAACGGCAACGTGGCGCTGAGAGCGAAGATCAACAACATGTACGTGACCGCGGAGAACGCCGGCGCACAGCCGCTCATCGCCAACCGCACCGCGGTCGGCGCATGGGAGACGTTCCAGCTGATCACCAATTCCAACGGCTCGGTCAGCCTGCGGGCCCAGGCGAACGGCCAGTACGTGTGCGCCGACGGCGGCGGAGCCCAGCCGCTGATCGCCAACCGCACCGCGATCGGCCAATGGGAGCAGTTCGACATCGTAGCGAGCTGACCACCGCCACCCGCGCCGGGCGACCCCACAGGCCGCCCGGCGCTCGGTGACTTCTATTGCCATGCCAGCGCTTTGGCGTTTCATTCGAAAGGCTTTCTGAAAGTCCCGAATAGGCATCGCGGTCGTTGCCGGCACCGCGCTCCTCCCGGGACGACCGTACGAGGGCTATGCGGGGAGCGCGCCACGGGTTTCGTCAGGGCTTGTCCCGACTCAGCCGACGAACGCCGGGTTGAGCGCGGCGTCGGCCACTCGTCTGGGCGCACCGGCCCCGTCGGCCGGGACCGACCACAGGTTGGCGCCGAAGTCGCCCGGCAAGGCGTACATCACTGTGCGCCCGTCCGCCCAGACGACCTGGTCGTCGACGCTGCGCGCCTCGGCCAGCGGCGCCTCCCGCATGGTCCGCAGGTCCAGCTCGTACAGCCGCCACGGCTCGTCCGGGCTGAGACCGGGGACGCGTTTCTTGAACACCAGGTGGGTCCCGTCGGGCGACAGCGACGGGCATTCCACGTTGGGGCGCAGCGTGGTGAGCGTGCGCGCGGTGACGTCGCCGCGTACGAGATAGGTCTGGCCCTTGGTCGCCAGGGTCGCGTAGAAGTGCCCGTCGTCGGCGAAGGTGACGCCCCAGAAGTTCGCGTCGGCGGCGTGGTAGGGCCTGCCGTCCTTCACGATGCCGTACGCCTCCAGGCTGGCGGTCAGCGTCCAGGTCCGCGTGTCGACGATGGAGGTGCGGGTGGAGAAGTCGCTCCCCGCGTACGAGTCCCCGCCCACGAACACCGTCCACGCGACCAGATGACCGGACGGCGCGACCCGCGCCCGGGACGGGATGCCCGCGATCGGATAGTCGCGCAGCGTCCGCAGCCTGGAGTCGAGGACCGACGCGAAGTAGCTTTCCCCCACCGCGCCGTCCACCTTGCGCAGGCACAGCCCGGTCCCGGCGGCGGCGTAGAAGCGCAGGCAGCGAATCGGCGCCGCGGTGCGCGCTCCACCCGGGTCGGCGGCCGCCACGGAGACCAGTTCATCACGGTGCGGCCCCCACGCCATGTTACGGAAGATCATCTGCCCGCCGGCGTCGAGGGTCACGACGCCAGACGCGATGGGCGGGCCGCCGGGCTGTGCCCGGTCCCGCTCCCCCGCCCGTTCCGCCGCGTGCAGCACCGAGACGACAGCGATGGAGCCCAGCAGCGCCACGGCGGCCAGTAGCGTGACGAGGCGAGCCCGGGGCGTCACAGGGTTTCCGGCCCGCGTAGGGCGTACGCCGCCCACCCCGCGCATACCGCGAGACCGGCCATGGCGAACCCGAGCGCGGCCCGGTCACCGATGGCCGTCCACGCCGCCCCGAAGGCGATCGAGCAGCAGAGGCGCGCGAGCGCCTGCCCTGTGCCGATCAGGGCGAGCCCGCTCGCCCGCAGCTCAGCCGGTACGGCTCCGGCGGCGGCGGCCGGAAGCACGCCGTCGGTCGCCGCGTAGAAGGTCCCGTGCAGGGCGAGCACGACGAACGGCAGAGCCTCACCATGGAGCGGCGCGAGCAGCAGCCCGTAAGCGAGGAACAGGGCGAGGTGCCCGGCGAGGAACACGCGTCTGCGGCCGACACGGTCTGCCAGCATGCCCAAAGGGAGAGCGAGCAGGAGGAAAGCGGCGGCGGTGCCCAGCGGCAGCAACGGGAACCAGCGGTCCGCGATCCCGAGCCGGTGCTGCAGCATCAGATAGACGAAAGCGTCACTCACCGTGGTGAGCCCGAGCAGCCCCGCGCAGACGGCCAGCCGCCGGATCTCGGGGCGTCGCAGCAGCGCCACCGCGGACCGGACCGTGACGGGCGGGGAACCACTCGCCGGGCCCGCGGGGCCTGTCGGGGTCCCCGCGGTCCTCGGGTCGGCGGGGGTAGCCGGAGATCGGCCCCCGGGGACGAAGAGCAGGAGGACCAGCACGCCGAGCGCGGCGACGCAGAAGCTCACGGTGAAGACCGCGTCGTATCCGTCCACGGCCATGCCAAGGACGAGGAACGCGAGGAGCGGCCCGAGAAGCGCTCCGCCCGTGTCCATGGCGCGGTGCACCCCGAAGGCCCGTCCTCTGGTCTCGGGGGACGTGGCCAGAGAGATCAGCGCGTCACGCGGAGCGGTCCGTATCCCCTTTCCTGTCCTGTCGAGGGCCAGCACCGCGCCGATCATCGGAAGCGTGTGCGCGACGAGGAGCAGCGGCTTGCAGAGAGCCGAGAGCCCGTAGCCGATCACCGCGACGGCCTTGTGCCGCCGTCCCCGATCGGCGAGGTGGCCGCCGAACAGCCGCACGAGCCCGCTCACACCGTTGTAGACGCCGTCGAGCAGCCCGAACCCGAGCGGGCTGAGCCCCAGCCCTGCCACCACGTAGAGCGGCAGCACGGCGGTGACCATCTCCGATGAGATGTCCGTGATGAGGCTGACCGTCCCCAGCGCGAAGACAGTACCGGAGATCGCTCTTGTGGCCCGGCCCGGCTGAGCGGCCCGACCGGCCCGGCCTTGTGGCGCGTCCGCGGACGTGGTGTCGGGAGTCGGGCCGCGATCAGCCAGGTACAAGCTCAGCTCCAGATTCCGGTGATGTCCGAGGCCGACGCCGCGTTCCCCGCGTGAGTGCTCAGGCCGGCCATGTCCTCCAGAGTCCGGAGAAGGTTGTAGTGGTTGTAGCTGGTGGCGGACGTGCTGCCAGGGGTCACCGGCTGGCCGTAGATGACGGTCGCGACGCGGTTGCCGCTGAGCCTGTTGTCCTCGTCGAAGGTCACGACGAGCAGGCTGTTGTTCGACTTCGCCCAGGTGGCGTACGCGCCGAGCTTGTTCTTCACCCACGTGTCGCCGGTCGAGACCGAGCAGTCGTGCATGTCGTTACACAGGTTCGGGATTACGTAGGAGATCTTCGGCAGCTTGGTGTAGTCAGTCGGGAACTGCGTGAGCGTGTACGCCGTGGAGGTCGGGACGTTCCGGAAGCCGAACCAGGGGTTGTGCTTCTGCGCGTACTTCCCGGCGCTGTTGCTGCAGGTCGTGGAACCTTGGCTGGGCAGGCCCTCGTTGTAGCTGCCCCAGGTCTTGCCGGCCGCGATCAGTTCGGAGCCGAGGTTGGCGGCGGAGCTGAAGCCGATCGTCACGCACGCGTCGCCGGTGATGCCCTGGGTGCCTCCGGAGAACATGGCGTAGTAGTTCGGCTGGCTGGGGTGGGTCTCCCCGAAGAACTGAGTGAGGTTCGCGCCCCCGGCCGCGAGCGAGTTGATGTAGGGGGCGCTGGAGCTTCCGATGACCTGCGTGTAGGCGTGGTTCTCCAGGACCACCACGACCACGTGGCTCGGCGACGGCACCGAGGCCGCGGAGCCGGCCTCGGTGCCGGCCCACAGGCCGAGCGCGGCCGTGACGCCGAGGGCGGATGCGATCGAGATGAGCGTCCTACGGGACTTTCCAGGGGATACCATGACTGTCCTTTGTACGGGGGATGAAAGGCTATGTCAGATTAAATCCAGATCAGATACCACCGGATGAGATCAGGTAAATAGCAGCCCAACAGTAAGTTCCCCTCCCGCCGGTGAGACCACCCGTATCCGCCTTCGCCTGGTGACCGGAATGTTGACCGCGCGGCCGTACGTGGGCATCGTGGAGCGGGTGACCAGCGATGAAATGCGGGACGGAGTGTCGCTGACCAATCTCGGCCAGCCGCTGTTCGACGGGGCGAACGCGACCAAGCGGGATCTGGTCGACTACCTTGACGCGGTTCGTGACCGCATCATTCCGGTCCTGCGGGACCGGGCGCTCTCGGTGATCCGCGTACGGCCGGGCCAGGCGCCGTTCATGCAGAAGAACGTCCCCAAGTACACCCCTTCCTGGGTACGGACGGTGTCCGTCTGGGCGGAGGCCTCACACCGGGATGTGTCCTACGCCCTGTGCGACGACCGCCGGACCTTGCTGTGGTTCGCCAACCAACGGGCGGTGGAGTACCACCCGGCGCTGGTTCGCGGGGACCACCACACCCATCTCGTCCTCGACCTCGACCCGCCGGTGGAGGACGCGTTCCCGCTGGCCGTACGGGCAGCCCACCTGGTCCGCCAGGCCCTGGGCGACGCCGGTCTGGTGGGCGCGGTGAAGACCAGCGGGGCGAAGGGCGTGCACGTGTTCGTGCCCGTGGAGGCCGGGACCGCGACGGAGGACCTGGCCGCGGCCACTCGCGCCCTGGCCGCCCGCGCCGAACGCGTCGACCCGGCGCTCGCCACCACGGCGTTCATCCGTGAGGACCGCGAGGGCAAGGTGTTCCTCGATTCCACCCGTGCCGGCGGGGCGACGGTGGTGGCCGCGTACAGCCCGCGCATCCGGCCGGACGCGCCGGTCTCCTTCCCCGTGGCGTGGGAGGACCTCGATCGGGTCGCGCCGTCCGACTTCACCATCCACACCGCCGCGCGGCTGCTCGGCGACGGCGATCCCTGGGCGCAGCTCATGCCCGAACCGCAGCGGTTGCCCCCCGACCTGGTCGAGGAAGGGCACACGATCCCGGTCGCCCGCGTTCAGGCGATGCACGAGGGCAAGCGACGCGCCCGCGCCCGGCGCGGGGAATGACCACTGAACCTGCGGGCGCTCTTGGAACGACGGGTGACACAGGCACCAGATGAACTGACGGTTGTTCACCGCTGCATGCGGGCTGTCAGATCGACCACCTTTCCGGCGTGACGCAGGCCCAGCGGGCGTCCGGCCGGCGATCACCGTAAACGGATCTTGACGGTGAAGCCGCCGAGGGGCCCCGCCGACCGCCGCTTCCCTCACAGCGCAAGCGACTTCCTAAGCCGCGCAAGCACTTGCGCAAGACTTACGGTGCGGTAAACAACGCAATACAGTCGTTACATTTCATAGAACCGCTGAAATCTTGCAGACATCTGTTCGTCATTTTAAGGTGGGGGTACCCCCCGGGCACCACCGGTCTGTGTCTCTGGCCGCGAAGCGTCCGGCTCTTCGTACGATGAAGGGTCAGTCGATGAACAAGTCCAGCAGGCTAAAGGCCTGGACGATCGCCACCATCGTGGCGCTGACAGCGGGAGGGCTGGCCTACTCGCCGGCCACCCCCGCCTCGGCAGCCGCGCGAGCCGACTCCCCGTTCGACTTCCCCGGGCGCGGGGCCACCGTGCCGTTCGCGGAAACCGAAGCCGAAGACGCCGTCACCTCGGGCCAGGTGATCGGCCCCGACCGGATCTACGGTCACCTCCCGTCGGAGGCGTCGGGCCGCAGGGCCGTGACCCTCAGCGCGGCCGGCCAGTACGTGGAGTTCACCCTCACCAGGCCGGCCAACGCGATGTCACTGCGCTACAGCGTGCCGGACAACGCCGCGGGAACCGGCCAGAACACCACCGCCGATCTGCGGGTCAACGGCACCCACCTGAAGGACCTGGCCCTCACCTCACGGTACGGCTGGTACTACG
>JAOPYI010000207.1 GCA_025964675.1 Sphaerisporangium sp.
GGGGCAGGCGCGGACATGCGCCTATGCCTACCACGCGTGGACACGATACGCAGGCGATGGCCGCGCTGCTGCGGCGCTCGCAGCCGTACCGGCTCGGGCTTGGGGTTACCCGTCCAGTTGCGTGAGCCGGGTGGCGAGGAAGTCGCGTTCCAGGGAGTTCTCGGTGAGCAGGAGGGCCTCCTCGTACGCGGTGCGGGCCTCGGCGGTCCGGCCGAGGCGGCGCAGGAAGTCGGCGCGGGAGGCGGCCAGGTAGCCGTACCCGGCGAGCTGAGGTTCAGCGGCGAGCGCGTCGAGTTCCTCAAGCCCCCGGGCGGGTCCCTCGGCGAAGCCCACGGCGACGGCACGGTTGAGCGCCACCACCGGTGACGGCCAGATCTGTACGAGCAGGCCGTAGAGCGCGACCACCTCGCGCCAGTCGGTGTCCTGCCACTTCGGGGCCTCAGAGTGGACGGCGGCGATGGCGGCCATCAGCGCGAACCGCCCCGGCGGCCGGCGGCGCAGCGCCTCGCGTACCAGGGAGACCCCCTCGCCGATCGACCTGTGGTCCCACTGAGTGCGGTCCTGGTCGGCGAGCAGCAGCAGACGCCCGTCCTCCGCCACGCGGGTGGCGCTCCTCGCGTCCGTCAGCAGGATGAGCGCGAGCAGCCCGGCGACGTCCGCGTCCCCGGGCAGCAGCGTACGCAGCATGCGCGCCAGGTCCAGCGAGCGTTCCACCAGGTCATGGCGGACGAGGGTGTCGCCCGCCGGAGCGGTGTGCCCGGTGGTGAACAGCAGGTGCACGACGGTGAGCACGGCGTCGATGCGGGCGGGCAGCTCCTCGGGAGGCGGCACGCGGTAGGGGATGCCGGCGCTCGAGATCTTCTTCTTGGCCCTGGTGATGCGGGCCGCCATGGTGGTCTCGCTGACGAGGAAGGCACGCGCGACCTCGGCCGTCGTCAGGCCGCATAGCAGGCGCAGCGTCAGGGCGACCTGCGCTTGCGGGGCTATCGCCGGGTGGCAGCAGGTGAAGATCAGACGCAGGCGGTCGTCCGCCACCTCGGGAGCGGCCGTCTCGCCGGGATCAGGCTCGACCTGGTCGTCCAGCAGGAGGGGCAGCGACCTGCGCATCGTCGCGTCGCGGCGCAGCAGGTCGATGGCACGGTTCTTCGCGACCGTCGTCAGCCACGCCCCCGCGTTGGCCGGGACGCCCCGCGTGTCCCAGGTGGTCAGGGCCTTGGCGTACGCGTCCTGGACGCACTCCTCGGCCAGGTCGAGGTCGCCGGTGACGCGCACCGTCGCGGCGAGCACGAAGGCCCACTCGCGGCGGTGCGCGTCCGCGACCGCGGCGGCGACCGTCGGAATCACGGATCCGGCGATCAGTCGAAGATCATTACCGGACGGACCTCCACGCCCCCGTTGGGCGCGGGGACCTGCTTGGCCACGGCGATGGCTTCGTCGAGATCGGCTGATTCGATGAGGTAGTAGCCGGTGAGTGCTTCCTTGGTCTCGGCGAACGCGCCGTCGGTCACCATGAAGTTCCCGGAGGAATCCTGCCGAACGGACGTCGCGGTGGAGGTCGGGTGGAGCGCGTGGCCGCCCTCCAGCGACGCGGCGTTGTTCTCGCCGAACGCCGTGTGCCCCTTGTACGTCTGTTCGAAGTCCTCCGGCGCTCCGTTCGCCAAGGAAGCCTCGTCCCCGTAGATGAGAATGAGGTATTTCGCCATCATGTGGTCCTTTCCGTGCTGTCTCGGCCCTTCGCTCGGGCGTCGTACACATCCGACGCGCGGCGGACACCCGGATCGACACATCGGCCGGCAAATTCGCCGAGACTTCGCTCGGCGCCACGGGGAACATCGGCGCTGGTCACAGGGGACCAAGGGTCAGAGGGCGCGGCGGAGCCACTCCTCGACGCCGGCGACGTGCACCGTGGCCCAGGCGCGGGCGACGTCGGGCTGGCGGGTGGCGATCGCCTCATAGATCGCGGTGTGCTGCTCCACGGTCTTCACCGTGGCGCCCTCCTGGGTGAGGCCCCGCCAGATGCGCGCCCGGGTCGTGGGGCCGGAAAGGCTTTCGATCAGGGAGGAGAGCACGGTGTTGCCGGAACCCTTGGCGATGCACTGGTGGAACTCCAGGTCGTTGGCCACGAGCTGCTCGATGTTCGGGTCCTCGGGCAGGGCGTCGAGGATCTTCCGTAGCTCCTCCACCTCACCCGGGGGCATGTTGACCGCGGCCATCGCGGTCGCTGAGGGCTCGAGGATGCGGCGGACCTGGAAGAACTCCAGCACGGTGTCGTCGCGGTGGAAGTCCACCACGAACGACAGCGCGTCGAGGAGCAGCCGTGGCTCCAGGCTCGTGACGTACGTGCCGTCGCCCTGCCGCACGTCGAGCACGTTGATGAGGGCCAGCGCGCGGACCGCCTCGCGCAACGAGTTACGGGAGAGGCCGAGCCGCTCGGCCAGGTCGGCCTCCTTCGGCAGCCTCGCGCCGGGGGCCAGCTCGCCCGAGACGATCATCCCTTTGATCTTGTCGATCGCAGCGTCCGTGACCGCCACGTAGCCACCCCGCTTTCCTTACCAGGTGCCAGACATCCGATGTCTATGAGTGTATGTGGTCCTTGTGACGGTCCTGTGAACTGGACGGGATCACCAGGAGCCCCAAGTACGGTCCGCGCTGCGCCTTCACATCCGCTCGAGAACGGTGGCGCCGGCCAGGGCTCCTCCGGCGCACATCGAGATCAGGGCGGTCGAGGAATCGGATCTCTCCAGCTCATGGAGGGCCGTGGTGATCAGGCGCGCGCCCGTCGCGCCGACCGGGTGGCCGAGCGCGATGGCCCCGCCGCTCACATTGACGTCGTCCATCTCGGGCTGGTGGACGGTCGCCCACGACAGCACCACGGCCGCGAACGCCTCGTTCACCTCGAACCTGTCGAGGTCGCCGATCGTCATCCCGGACATGGCCAGCACCTTGGCGGTCGCGTCCACGGGACCGTCCAGGTGGTAGTACGGCTCGGCGCCGACCAGCGTCTGGGCCAGGATGCGGGCGCGCGGGCGCAGGCCGTGCCCTCGGGCGGCCTCCTCGCTCATGAGCAGCACGGCCGCCGCGCCGTCGGAGATCTGGGAGGACGTGCCCGCCGTGTGCAACGCGTTCTCGCCGAGCACGGGCTTCAGCCGGGCCAGCGCCTCAGCCGTGGTGTCGCGCAGCCCCTGGTCTTTGGACACGGTACGACTCTCGTCCGTCGGCTGCCCGTCGTCGCCGAGCACGGGGGCCGTCACGGGAATGATCTCGCGCTCGAAGCGGCCGTCGGCCCACGCCTTCGCCGCGAGCTGCTGTGAGCGTGCGCCGAACGAGTCGAGCCGCTCACGCGTGAGCCCTCGGCGCCTTGCGATGCGCTCGGCGGCGGTGAACTGGTCGGGCAGGTCGATGGACCAGTCGTCCGGCCTGGGGCTGGCCGGGAGCACGTTGCTGCCGAGCGGCTGGCGGCTCATCACCTCGACGCCGCAGGCGATCCCGGCGTCGATCACTCCCGCCTGGATGAGCGCCGCCACCAGGTGGACGGCCTGCTGGGACGAGCCGCACTGGGCGTCCACGGTCGTCACGCCCGTCTGGTACGGCAGGCCGGCGTACAGCCAGGCGTGACGGCCGACGTGCCCGCCTTGCTCGCCGGCCTGGGTCACGCATCCGGCGAACGCCTGGCCGATGATCGAGGGATCGACGCCGGACCTGTCGACGACGCCCCTCATTGCCGCCGCGAGCAGGGCCTGGGGTTTGAGACCCGCGAGCCAGCCGTTCCGCTTGCCGATCGGGGTGCGTACGGCCTCGACGATCACCGGCGTGCCCATGCGGGCCTCCTCAGCGTCAGAACGTTGTTCTAGCTGAGACTGTAACCGGTTCTATTTTGGGGCGGAAGGCCTGGAAGGGGCCGGGAAAGGTGTGGTCAGGCGACGAGGTCGGCGAGCAGGCGCTCGGCGGCGATCTCGATGCGGCGCTGTATCTGCTCATAGGTGCGGCGGCCGCGCAGCATCTCGAGCAGCTCGTGAACCCACACGCTCGCCAGCGAGCCCGCCAGGGCCAACTGCTCCTCGGTCGCCGACTGGGCGGTGAGGCCGTCGCCCGAGACGCGCAGGATAAGGCCGGCCATGCGGTCGCCGAAAGGGGTGTCGACCTCGGCGATGATCAGCGAACGGATCAGCGCGTCGGCGAGCTCGGGCTCCCGCATGAGGCCGCGTGTGGCACGCATGAGCACGTCGACGGCCCGGCCGGGCGGGGACGCCGCGCTCGGCGGACGCCGCTCGATGCTGCTCTCGAGGAGGTCGATCTCCTCGCCGACGACCGCGACGACGAGATCCATCTTGGAGGGGAAGTAGCGGTAGAGCGTGCCGAGGGCGACTCCGGCGCGCTCGGCGACCGTCCTCATCTGCATGGCCTCGACGCCGCCTCGCGACGCGAGCGCGGCGGCGGCCTGGACGATGCGCTTGCGCCGCTGGTGCTGGCTGCGCGTGCGGACGCCGGAGGAGACCGGGGCCGCTGGAGGCGGGTGCGCCGTGTGATCGCCGCCGTCGGGGCCGATGAGGGCCGGGACGGCTGCGGTGCCTGCATGCGGGGTACGCATAAGAACACGTTACCGGATTACTCGCAGGTAGGCCTTGTTACTCGCCAGTCACAAGGAATGCCGGTCTTGCATGACGTTTGTGTTGCGGGGAGATATCTGGAGGTCTCACCGGAAATGACCCTGGACAGAGATTAGAATGTGTTCTAGTTTGCGGCTGGGCACGCTCATGGGAGGCGTCATGTCGGCTGACACGCTCCCGGCGCCACCTACTGGAGGGCTGATGCGGTTCACCCTGGATGAGACACAGGCGGAGCTGAAGGAGCTGGCCGCGGGGCTGCTCGGCCGGGAGGCCGGTCACGAGCGCCTCGCGGAACACGACAGGAGCGGCAGCGCGTACGACGCCGCGCTGTGGAAGGCGGTGGCGAGGGCGGGGCTGATCGGGGCGTGCCTGCCCGAGGAGGCGGGGGGCGCCGGGCTGGGCGCGGTGGAGATGGCCGTGATCCTGCGCGAGGCCGGGGCCCGCGTGATCCCGGTGCCGCTCCAGGACGGCCTGGTCGCGGCGATGGCCATCGGGCGGTACGGCTCCCCTGAGCAGCGCTCGGCGCTGAGCCGCCTCGCGGAGGGCGAGATCGTGCTGACGGCCGCGCTCCTGGAGCCGGGCCGGGAGCTGGGGGCGACACCGCTGACGACGGCACGGCCTTCCGAAGACGGTGGATGGGTGCTCTCCGGGCGCAAGACCATGGTCACCTACGCCGCCGAGTCCGACGCGATCCTGGTGCCCGCCCGGACGGCCCACGGTGTCGGCCTGTTCCTGGTGAAGCCCGAGGCGGCGGCCGTACAGGCGGTCCCGGTGTCCACGGGAGAGCCCGCCTCGGCCCTGACCCTGGACGACGCCCCGGGCGAGATCGTCGGCGAGCCCGACGGCACGGCCTTCGGCACGCTGCGGCTGCTCTCCCTGGTCGCGATCACCGCGAGCGCCTCGGGCGTGCTGGCGGGGGCGCTGGAGCTGACCACGGAGTACATCAGGACGCGCAAGCAGTTCGGCCGCGCGCTGGCCGAGTTCCAGGCGGTGACCGTGCAGATCGCGGACGTCTACATCGCCGGGCGGGCGCTCGACGTCGCCGTCTGGTCGGGCGCGTGGCGGGTCGACGCCGGGCTCGACGACGAGGCCGAGCTGGACCTGGCCGTGGCGGCGCACACGGTCGCCGACGCCGCGCTCGTCGGCCTCTACACGTGCCAGCACCTGCACGGCGGCATCGGCCTCGACGTGACGTATCCGCTGCACCGCTACTTCGCCTGGGGCAAGCACCGGGCCCACCTTCTCGGCGGCGTGGAGGCCCGGCTCGACACGATAGGAGCGCTCGTCTGATGCTGATCGACCTGACCCCCGAGCAGAAGCGGCTCCGCGCGGAGCTCCGCGAGTACTTCACGGGGTGCCTCACCGGCGAGGACCGCAAGAAGATCGCCCTGGATCCGTTCGGCGAGGCGTACATCGAGCACTGCCACAGGCTCGGCCGCGACGGCAAGCTCGGCCTCGGCTGGCCGGAGGAGTACGGCGGGGGCGGCCTCGGGCCGCTGGAGCAGCAGATCTTCGCCAACGAGATCGCCCGCGCCGAGGTGCCGTACCCCATCATCACGCTGCAGACGGTCGGCCCGACCCTGATGCAGTACGGCACGGAGAAGCAGAAGGAGTTCTTCCTGCCCCGGATCCTCGCGGGGGACTGCCACTTCGCCATCGGGTACAGCGAGCCCGGAGCGGGTACGGACCTCGCCTCCCTGCGCACCACGGCCGTCAGGGACGGCGATCACTACGTCGTCAACGGGCAGAAGATCTTCACCTCGGGCGCGCACTACGCCCAGTACATCTGGCTGGCCGCCCGCACCGACCCGGACGCCAAGAAGCACCGGGGCATCTCGATGTTGATCGTCGACACGACCGATCCCGGGTTCTCCTGGACGCCGATCGTCACGATGGACGGGCGCCACCACACCAACTCGACCTACTACGCCGACGTACGCGTGCCTGTGGACATGCTCGTCGGTGAGGACAACAAGGGCTGGGACCTGATCG
Organism: Sphaerisporangium sp.; assembly: GCA_025964675.1. Lineage (GTDB taxonomy): Bacteria > Actinomycetota > Actinomycetes > Streptosporangiales > Streptosporangiaceae > Sphaerisporangium. The sequence continues at coordinate 6,600 of JAOPYI010000207.1, forward strand.
TCAACCAGCTCAACCACGAGCGGGTCACGCTTGGCCCGGCCGGCAACATCGCGCACGTCTACGACCGGTTCGTCGCGTGGGCGCGGCGCACCGGGGCGATCGAGGAGCCCTCGGTACGGCGTGCGGTCGGGCGCGTCTACGCCTACTTCCGCACCAACGAGCTGCTGAACTGGCAGGTCGCCGCCAACATGGACCTCGGCTGGCTGGGCGCGCCCGACGCCTCCGCGACCAAGATCTACGGTTCCGAGCGCATGCAGGACGTGGGCCGGATCGTCGGCGAGGTGCTGGCGCGGTACGGCGATCCGTCCGACCCGGAGACGGCGGCGTTCATCGACCTGCTGGATCACGGGGTCAAGGGTGCGCTGGTGCTCACCTTCGGAGGCGGCGTCAACGAGGTGCAGCGCGAGCTCATCGCGACGCTCGGGCTGCGGCTTCCCCGCCCGCCTCGATGACCCCTCGCGTTCGCGAGCCGGCGATCGGCACTTGAGGAGAAGAGATTGAGGACGACGGCTGAATCCGGCATCCACGAGCGGCTGACCGCCCTGGCCGAGCGGCAGATGGCGGTCGGCGAGGTGCGGGGCGTCGCCGCCACGGACCCGGTGAACCTGCCGATGATCCACCACTGGGCCGACGCGATGGGCGACGCCAACCCCGTCTACACCGACGAGAAGTTCGCCGCCGGGAGCGTGCACGGGGAGATCGTCGCGCCGCCCGCGATGATCCAGGTGTGGACCATGACGGGGCTGAATCAGGACAAAGGCGTGGCGACGCCCGTGGAAGACGTGCTCGCCATGCTGGACGAGGGTGGCTTCACCGGGGTGGTCGCCACCAACTGCGAGCAGACCCACCACCGGTACCTCCGGCTCGGGGAGCGGCTGGTCCCGGCCACCCGGATGACGGGGCTCTCAGGGCCGAAGACAACAGCCCTCGGAGTGGGATATTTCGTGACATGGCTGGTCACCTGGTACTCCGGGACTGAGCCGATAGCGGAAATGATGTTCCGGGTATTGAAGTTTCGTCCTCCGGAGAAGAAATCAGCTCCCGAAGAGCGTGAGCCGTACCCCCTGAAGCCGGCCGTCAACAGGGACACCGCGTTCTTCTGGGAGGGTGTGCGGCAGGGTGAACTACGCATCCAGAAATGCGGCGACTGCGGCGAGCTGCGGCATCCGCCCGGACCGGTCTGCCCGTCGTGCCGGTCGGTCAACCGGACGCATGCGGTGGCGAGCGGGCTCGGCGAGGTCTACAGCTTCGTCGTGCACCACAACCCCCGGGTGCCCGGGGTGGAGACGCCTTTCGTCGTGGCCGTAGTGGAATTGCCGGAAGGCATCCGTATTGTCGGGAATATTGTGGAATGCGCGACAGAAAAGGTGGGTATCGGTATGCCGGTGCGTGTGACATACCGACAGATGGACGACGAACTTATCTTGCCGATGTGGGTACCCCGGGAGTCGTAATGCGCACACTGACGGAAGACGACATCGAGTGCGGGACCGCGCTCCCTTTGCTGCGCATCGACCTGACCCCGACGGCGGTCGTCTCGGCGGCACTGGCGACCATGGATTTCACCCCGGTGCACCATGACGTCGAGCGTGCGCGAGCTCAGGGCTCCAAGGACATCTTCCTGAACATCCTGACGACCATGGGGCTGGTCGAGCGCTACGTCACCGACTGGGTCGGGCCCGAGGCGCTGATCCGGGGCATCAACGTCAGGCTGGGCGTCCCCGCGTACGCCGGCGACACGCTCACCTTCAGCGGGACGGTCGCGTCGCGCGAGGGCGGCGAGGTCACCGTCGACGTACGCGGCACGGTCAGCCTGGGCGACCACGCCACCGGCACAGTCCGCTTCTGCCTCCCCGGCTGAGTCGTCATCAGAAAGGCGCGCCACGTGTACTCCCTTTCCGGTCGCACGGCTGTCGCGGGCATCGGAGCCACCGAGTTCTCCAAGGAGTCCGGCCGCTCGGAGCTCCAACTCGCCGCCGAAGCGGTCTTCGCCGCCCTGGACGACGCCGGGCTGTCGCCGTCCGAGGTGGACGGCCTCGTCACCTACACGCAGGACGCCAACCAGGAGATCGCCGTCGCGCGCGAGGTGGGGATCGGGGACCTCTCGTTCTTCTCCCGCGTCGACTACGGGGGAGGGGCCGCGTGCGGCACTGTCCTGCACGCGGCCATGGCGGTCGCCACCGGGGCCGCGTCCACCGTCGTCTGCTACCGCGCCTTCAACGAGCGGTCGGGGCGCCGGTTCGGCCAGCCGGACGCCCGGCTCGGCGGCGAGCCGTCGTCGCAGGGCATCGAGATGAGCTGGCACGTGCCGTACGGGCTGATGACCCCGGCCGCCTGGGTCGCGATGTTCGCCCGCCGCTACATGCACACGTACGGCGCGAGCTCGGAGGACTTCGGTCGCGTCGCCGTCGCCATGCGGCGCCACGCGGCCACCAACCCGGCGGCGTGGTTCTACGACAGGCCGATCACACTCGAGCAGCACCAGGAGTCGAGGTGGATCGTGGAGCCGCTGCACCTGCTGGACTGCTGCCAGGAGAGTGACGGGGCCGTCGCCCTGGTCGTGACCTCGGCCGAGCGGGCGAGGGACCTGCGGCGGTCCCCGGCGATCGTCACCGCCGCCGCGCAGGGCTCGGGTGCCGGGCAGATGATGATGACGAGCTTCTACCGGGATGACATGTCGGGCTTGCCGGAGATGGGGGTGGTCGGGCGCGGCCTCTGGGAGATGTCGGGAATGTCGTCACAGGACATTCAGGTAGCCATCCTCTACGACCACTTCACGCCGTTCGTGCTGAGCCAGCTGGAGGCACTGGGCTTCTGCGGCAGGGGAGAGGCCAAGGACTTCATCGCCGACGGCGGGATCGAGATCGACGGCCACCTGCCCGTGAACCCGCATGGCGGGCAGCTCGGCGAGGCGTACATCCACGGCATGAACGGCATCGCGGAGGCCGTGCGCCAGATCAGGGGCACGTCGGTCAACCAGCTGGCCGGCATCCAGAACGTGCTCGTCACGGCCGGCACCGGCGTCCCGACGAGCGGCCTCATCCTCTCCCAGGACTGATGCGACCTCTTCCCGGGCGGACGCGGGACAGATCTCGAGCGCGGCCTCGGCCGATCACCCTCGATCAGAGCCGACGCCCCCAGCTGACGATCTTGGTCTGGCCGGTCAGGGAGTGACGATCGTGGGGACCGCGAAGAACACGATCATCGCGATGGCGACGCACACGAGGAACCCGGCCAGCTCCCACAGCCAGTCGTAGTGGTGCTCGCCCAGCTTGATCGGCTTGGGCCGCTCGTGCCGGCGCGGCCGGGACGCCACTGCCCGCCCCGCCGGCGCCTGCCTGGGCAGGACCGGCGCCTGTCCTGGTACGACGGGCACTTCGGCCGTCTCGCCGGAGGATGTCGTCGTCTCGGCAGGGGACGCCGTCAGGTCGGCGGGCGTGGTCCTTTGGACGGCGAACAGCATCCGGTCGATGGGCCCGGTGGTCTCCGCGTCAGATGCCGTCGAGTCCAGTGAGGAGAAGGACGGCAGGTTGCCGCTGGTCGCGGGCTCGGTGACCGAGGCGGTGGCCGTACGGTGAGAAGGCGCCGGGGCCTGAGGGGTGTCATCAGCCAGAGAGGGCGACGCCGTCGACGCCTCGCCGGAGACGGGCGAGGCCTCAAGCCGCTCTGTCAGCTCAACGAGCTCTACCGGCGCAGTCGGCTCAGCGGTTCTCCGCTTGGCAGCCTTCGAGAGACGAGGCTCAGCGGGTTTACGCGTGAACGCGGTGCTCGCGACGGCCAGGAGCTTCGCGAGAGCCCCGAACTTGTCCGAACCCGTGCCCGCGGCGTCCTCGCCCTTGCCCGCGACCGTCTTATTCGCGACCTTCGTACGTGTGCCCGCGACCTTCTTGTCGGTGCCCGGAGCCTCGGCGGCTTTTCCGGCCGCCCGCGCAGAGGTCTTTCGCCTGGACCTGCCCGAGGACCCTTCAGCCTGCCCGGAGGGGGGAGCCGTGGCAGGCGGCGGCCGGCCGACGCTGAACGTGCGCTGGAGCGTGGGCCACTGACCGGCGGACAGTGCCTTGCTGAAGGGCGAGGCACCGCTGGAGGACGTGTCGTGCTCGGCGGCGGGCGTGGCCGGTGCGGCGGGCGGGTCCTCGGTGAGCACGTCGTCGGGCACCGGGGCGGCCGCCATCGTGGAGCGGCGCCGGGCCATGGCGAGCCCGGCCGTCGATCCGGGTGCCTGGTCGCGCACCTTCGGCATCGGCTCCGTGCTGGCCTCGTGCCTGGACCTGCGGCCGGGCTCGGGAGGCGACAGCTCCTTGGCAGGGAAGACGCCGGTGTTGGTGAAGGGGTTCGGCTCGGCGAGGGGCAGCGGCCACCGGGGCGTGGTCGGCCAGAGCCGCTTGGAATCCGGCCGCGCGGGGGCGGCGACCGTACCCGCGTCTTCGGGGATCTCGCTGAGGATCCGCAGGCGCAGAGCCGCTGACGGGGCGCGCCAGGGCAGCCGGGCGAGCGCGTGCTCGACGGGCGCGAGGGCGAGGCCGCCGTACACCTCGGCCACCTGACCGGGCACGAGGGCCGCGGAACGGGCCGAGGACACGGCGGCGGCGAGAGACTGGGTGAAGCGGTGGCGGGCGCTGACCACGAGTTGCTCGGCGGTGTCGGCGGCGACGTCCAGGACCCAGGCCAGCTCCACCGTGTCCAGCCCGCAGACGGCGGAGAGCAGGAGGACCTCGCGCTGGTGCGGGCGGACCTCGCGTACGACCCGCTCGATCAGGGCGCTCGCGGGGTCGGCGGCCGGATCGACGGACGGGAAGACGTAGGCGACGTCGCGCCGGTAGATCTCGCGACGGGCCAGCGCGTACAGCGCGGCGCGCGGGGGCTCTACGGCCGGGACGTCGCCGAGAACGGTCACCAGCGCGTCGGCAGCGGAGGTGCTGTCACCGAGCTGATCGTGGCAGTACGCGAACAGCCCGGCGGCGTGACGGTCGTAGAGCTCGGCGATCAGCTCGCCCCGCGGGCGTTGATCGATGAGCGATGGAGTCACAGCCGTTCCTCTGGAATTCTCGTGCGGGCTGGGGGGTTTGCCCTGGCTGAGGACGATAGGGAGGGGACTCGGGGAGCCGATCATGCCAAGGCTCCCAGGGACCGCACTAATCGATGCCACTTTGATAGATATCGCGAAAGTACCAGGAAGAAGCCGCCGGACAGCCAACATTCGCTCTTTTCCGAAATGCTGACAAGTCGGTATGACGGCGGTCTGGGACAGATTGGTGGAGATCACCGTAGGCTGTGCCGGGCGAGATCAAGTAGACCTGCGGTCGGAGCGTCACCTACCGTGGGGGCTGCCGAGCGGGTGGTAGCTGCGCGCAGCCGACTCGACGATTCCGGGCCAGGCGGTCCGGCCGAGAAGCACGAGGTCGTGCGTGATCACATTTGAAGGCGTTACCAAGCGCTATGGCGACGGAACCGTAGCCGTAGACAATCTGAGCCTTGAGGTGCCCACAGGCGCCATAACCGTATTTGTCGGGCCGTCCGGCTGCGGCAAGACCACGTCGCTGCGGATGATCAATCGAATGATCGACGCCAGCGAGGGACGCATCCTGCTCGACGACCAGGACGTCCGCAAGATCGATCCTCCGACCCTCCGCCGGGGCATCGGCTACGTCATCCAGCAGTCCGGGCTCTTCCCGCATCGCAGGATCGTGGACAACGTCGCGACCGTGCCGTACCTCCTCGGGTGGGACAAGAAGAAGGCCCGCGCGCGGGCCATGGAGCTTCTGGAGCGTGTCGGGCTCGACATCAAGCTGGCCGAGCGCTATCCGTTCCAGCTCTCCGGCGGCCAGCAGCAGCGTGTCGGTGTCGCGAGGGCCCTCGCCGCCGACCCGCCGGTGCTGCTCATGGACGAGCCGTTCAGCGCGGTGGACCCGGTCGTGCGGACCAGCCTGCAGGACGAGCTGCTCCGGCTCCAGGCCGAGCTGCGGAAGACCATCGTGTTCGTGACGCACGACATCGACGAGGCGATCAAGCTGGGCGACACCGTCGCGGTGCTGCGCGTCGGCGGTCACCTGGCGCAGTTCGCCGATCCCTCGACCCTGCTCGCCAAGCCCGCCGACGACTTCGTCGAGGGCTTCCTGGGCAAGGACCGCGGCATCAGGCGGCTGTCCTTCGTCCCCGCCGGCGGCATCACCGTACAGTCCGCGCCGGCCGTGCCGGGGTGGTCGGTCGTGCTGGACGAGGACAAGCGGCCGCTCGGCTGGCGCCCGGACGACGCCGGTGGGCTCCAGCCGTTCGGGACATTCGACCTCAGGAAGGACTCCCTGCGCACGGCGCTGGACGCGGCGCTTCTCGCGCCGTCGGGATGCGCCATCGCCGTGGACGGCGACGGCCGGTTCGCCGGCGTCGTCACCAGGCAGGCGCTGGACGAGGCGCTCATCCGCGCCGCGGGGGTGGCATCCGGTGGGTGACGGCGAGCCGCTGGTCCGGTGGGACTGGATCGGCCGCAACTGGCCCAGCGTCGAGTCACTGCTCGTGGACCACGTGATCATGGCTATCGTGCCGGTGGTGCTCGGGCTGATCATCGCCCTGCCGCTGGGTCTGGCGAGCGTGCGCTGGCGGCTGCTCTACCAGCCCACGGTCAGCGTCATGAACGTCGTCTACTCGCTGCCGTCCCTGGCCGTGTTCATCGTGCTGATCCCGCTCACCGGTCTGGCCGAGCGGGCGACGGTGATCATCCCCCTGACGTTCTACGCTCTCGCGGTGCTGATCCCGGCGGTGGTCGACGGGCTCGGGGCGGTGCCCGACCACGTTCGCCAGTCGGCGGTCGCCATGGGCTTCGGGCCGATGCGGCGGCTGCTTCAGGTGGACCTGCCCATCGCGGTGCCTGTCGTGCTCGCGGGCCTGCGGGTGGCCACGGTGTCCAGTATCAGCCTCGTCAGCGTCGGCGCGCTGATCGGCCGTGGTGGCCTGGGCTACCTGTTCATCGACGGATGGCAGCGCCAGTTCTACACGCCCATCGTCGTGGGCATCGTGCTCGTTACGGCGCTCGCCGTGCTCGCCGACGGGCTGATCATCCTCGCGCAGCGCCTGCTGACGCCCTGGGCCCGTGCCAGGAGGTCCGCGTGAACTGGCTGATCGACTTCTTCGGGAACTCCGCGAACTGGTCGGGTCCCGACGGCATCCCGGCACGGCTCCTGGAGCACATCGAGTTCTCCGTGGTGGCCCTGGCCTTCTCGATGATCATCGCGATCCCACTTGGCCTGCTGATCGGCCACACCCGGCGAGGCGCGGTGCTGGTCGTGGTCGCCGCGAACGCGGCCCGCGCGCTGCCCACCCTCGGCCTGGTGGTGCTCATCGTGCTGCTCGTCGGGGTCGGTACGACCTGGCCGGTGCTGATTCCGCTGGTCGCCCTCGCGATCCCGCCGATCCTGGTCAACACCTACGAGGGCATCCGCGGCGTCGACGAGGACCTGCGCGACGCCGCGTACGGCATGGGCCTGCGGGGTGGCCAGGTGCTCATGAAGGTGCTGGTGCCCGTGGCGCTGCCGCTGATCCTGCTCGGCCTGCGCATCGCGGCGATCCAGGTGGTCGCGACGGCCACCGTCGCCGCGTACGTCGGCCTGGGCGGGCTCGGCCGTTACATCATCGACGGGCTGGCGACGAAGGACTTCCCCAGCACCATCGGCGGAGCGGTCCTGGTCGCACTGCTGGCGCTGATCGTGCAGCTCATCTTCTCGCTCCTGCAACGCGTCATGGTCTCTCCGGGGGTGAGCCAGCGCGTCAAGGTCCGCTAGTCTCTATTACCCCCCGATTTAGAAGGGAATGCACGATGAGGCGAATCATCACCACCGCGGCGGTCGCTCTGACCGCGGTGTTCACCCTAGGCGCGTGTGGTGGCGGGGACCCCCTGACCAGCACCAGCAGCGCGAGCGCCGCCCCGAGCGCGTCCGGCTCTGACAGCGGCGCCAAGGTCGTCGTCGGCTCCGCCAACTTCCCCGAGAACGTCCTGCTCGCCTCGATCTACTCCCAGGCACTCACGGCCAAGGGAGTGCAGGTGGAGGAGAAGTTCAACATCGGCAGCCGGGAGGTCTACTACGACCAGATCAAGACCGGTGCGTTGACGATCCTTCCCGAGTACAACGGGGGTCTGCTCAGCTTCATCGACCCGAAGAGCACCGCGGCGAGCACGGACCAGGTCAACACCGACCTCAAGTCCAAGCTCCCCGCCGAGCTCGAGCTTCTCGACTCCTCGGCCGCCCAGGACAACGACTCGCTGACGGTCTCCAAGGAGACCGCCACGAAGAACAGCCTGACCACGATCGAGGACCTGGCCAAGGTGTCCAAGGACTTCGTCGTGGGCGGCCCGCCGGAGTTCAAGAAGCGCCGTGAGGCCCAGTTCAAGGACGTGTACGGTCTCACGTTCAAGCAGTGGAAGCCGACGGGCGCGACCACGGCTGACGCGCTCAAGGGCGGCACGGTCCAGGTGGGCAACGTCTTCACGACCGACCCCAAGCTGCTGATCAACGGCCTCGTGGCGCTGCAGGACCCGAAGAACGTCTTCAGCGCCCAGAACGTCACGCCACTGGTCAACAAGGCCGGCGCCAATGACGCCGTGCGCACGACCTTGAACGCCATCTCCGCCAAGCTCGACACCAACGCGCTTGTTGACATGATGAAGCGCGTCGCCGTCGACAAGGACGACCCGCCCGTCGTCGCCAAGGACTGGCTCACCCAGAACGGCCTCGCCTAACCCACGAGCGCCTCATCCGTGAGCCGGTAACCGGTGCCGATCCCCTGAAGGTCCTCCTAGGAGTCATCCTGGGAGGACCTTTTCTGATCGCACCAGGTCTTTCGATGCCCCTGATGAAAAAGCGCCGGCGTCCTCGACGGCGGCGAGGACTACTTGTTCTGGACCAGGCGGAATCTGTGCGGCATTGAAGATCCCTTATTCGGCTGGCACCTTGTATACGAGAACGTGCTTGTCGCCGGCCATGAGCTGGTCGAAGGCCTCGATGGGCCTGTCGTCCCCGTCATATGCGATCCGTAGGACCCGAACGACGCACACGCCGGGGTCCAGCCGAAGTGTGGTCGCCTCATCCGGAGTGGGCATGCGAAAGCTCAGTTCATCGACGAAATAGGCGATCGGCCTGCCATTGGCCTGTTCTAGTACGGCGAGGACGTCTTCCTCGACGGATTCCTCCCGCGCTATGGCGGTTTCGCGGACCAGTTCGTGAATGTAGTAGCTGTCTCCCAGTTGGTACGGCTCCTCGTCGACCAGCATCACGCGACGCCGTGCCAACAGCTCCGTGCCCTCTGGCACCGCCAGCCACCTGGCCGTTTCCTCGGTGGCGAATACACAATCGACGCTTGTGATCCGCTGGCGTCCTATACCGCCGGCTATCTCGGCGTTGAAGGTGGCCGCATTGTTCGCGGCTCGACGTGCGCGCCGATCTTGGTCCATGGCCATCACCCGGATCGGACGCGCTTTGCGGACGTACGTGCCCTGACCCTGCCCCGAACCGATCAGCCCCTGCGATTTCAAGGCGGAGAGCGCAAGCCGCACTGTCGTCCTTGATGCATCGAAACGCTCGGCCAGGTCGCGTTCTGGTGGCAGCCGTTCTCCCGGAGAGAAGTCACCACGGGAGATCGCCTCGCGAAGCGCCGTCGCCAGAGTCACGTGGCGCGGTTCGGCCGGAGCCGGCTCGGCGTCGCCCTTCGAGCTGTCTTTCATCAAGATTTTCCTTCACCTAAGGCTGGAGCCATCTCCCACCCTAGCTCCTTGGTACGTACCAAGCATTGACAGAAGTCCGTCAGGCCTGCTCTCCTTGGTACGTACCTAGCGTCACCGATCGAACACGTTCTGCATCCGGTCTTAGATGTGATCGGCCGGATCGCCATGTCTCAATTCGACTACTAGGAGCTACTTGCCGGTCACTTCGGGGACCAGAAGAAGGGTGGCAACTCATGGCTGGGATCACAAGGCCTGGAGAAGCCGGGGACTCTGTCGTTCCGGAGGCGGGACGATGACGATGCCGGAAGTCCATGCCATGGCATCATTTCCCGGTCTGCCTGAGCAGGTGGCCAATGTACGGGCGTTCGTTCGGGAGACTCTTGGGGACCCCCGTTTCAAGGCGGTGATCGAGGACGTAGAGTTGCTCGCCACTGAACTGGTCACCAACTCGATTCGCTACAGCAGGTCACGGGGGCCCGGTGACGTCCAGGTTGTGATCACGGTGAGTGGAACGATCCGCGTCAAGGTTGTGGACGACGGGTCGGACACTTCCATGCCGGTCCTCACTTCCGCTGAGCCGATGGACGTCAACGGGCGCGGTCTGATGCTCGTCCAGGCGCTGGCGAGCCGGTTCGGGGTCCAGGTCGGCCAGGTGAGCACGACGACCTGGTTCGAGATGGCCTTATGAGGCCCGCCCCACGGCATGTCGGGCGATCAGTGGTAGGAGTGGGGGCCATGAACGAGTTCACGGAGGCGATGAGGCAACTTGTCGCAGGGGTGGCCGTGGTCACCGTGCACGACGATCGGGATGACATCGGCACGACGGCCACCACCTTCTCCTCCCTGTCGGCCGATCCGCCGATGGTCATGCTGAGCCTCACCTCCTCCGGGTACCTCTGTGAGGTGCTGCTCCGCCAGGACCGCTGGGCCGCGAGCCTTCTGTCCGGCGGCCAGGCCGTGATCGCCAGCCGATTCGCCAGTCCAGGGCGCCCGAGCGCCCGCCTGCTGGTCGCCGGAACGCCCCACCACCGTGGTCCTAACACCGAGGCGTTCATCATCGACGGCGGCGTGGCGGCTGTGGAAGCCGAGACGGCCCGAGTGATCCCAGCCGGAGACCACACCCTGTTCATCGCCCAGGTCCTCGCCGTCGACTACGTCAACCCCTCCCTCCCGCCCCTCGTACGGCTGCGCGGCCGCTATCGGGCCGTCAACTGACGGGCTGTGGGATGGTCACTTCGGCACCGTGGTAGATCGGTTTTCGGGATGATCCGGTTATTCCGAGAGCGCGCCTGATTCGCCGGACATCGTGAAAAGGTTCGTCCGCGACGACATCTGGACGTTCAGCACGAGCGACGGCGGCCTGGAGGTGACCCGATGGGATGGGACACGTCGGCGGAGAATGACCCCGCAGTTGCCTGAGCAGTTGCACGTCGAGGACGTCACCGGCACGGGCCGCGAGCCTGCTGAGGGACATCACCGCGCTCGCCGCGAACGACGTGTGGGCCGTCGGCACGGTGACCACCTACCTCTGCTGCGACAACCGGATCTATCACCGTGAGGTCGTCATGCACTGGGACGGGCACACCTGGAGCCTTATCGACCTCGGCATTCGTGGCCTCGACGTAAGGCAGGCGGTCCTCGACGTAAGGCAGGCGGTCCCGGACGGGCACGGCGGCCTGTGGATCGCCGCGTGTTGTGACGATGGATCCGGGGCACTCATCACGATCCACTACCGCGACGGACGATGGAGCAAGAGCACGCTCCCACTGCCGGACAGCTACCAGAGTGTGGAAGCCGGCCAGATCACCCTCACGGACAGAGGGAAGATCCTGGTGACCACCACCGCCTACACCGCCCCGGATGGAATTCCGGTGACCGTGGAGTACACCCTCACCTCGTAACCTCGACGTGATTCCTTGGCCAGGTGGTTCTGCAGGGCCGCCGTCTCGGCCGTCCTGAACGGCGATCTCTGAGTCGTCAAAGCCGCGTCGGCGTCATGATCGGGCCGGTCACGGGCTCGCGGCGCGGCGCGGCGCCTGGTGTCTCGTCACCGGTAGGCGCCGAACCAGCCAGGAGCGTCGCGTCCCGTCAACGGAAACCCGATCCCTTGGCGTTTCTCGGTCGATGATCGACAGATCCTATTCTGGATGTCTAGTATCTAGATCGTGCGGATGAGCGAGGGTGTCGAGTGGGCGATGCACTGCTGCTTGACGCTGGCGTGGCTGGGTGATGACCAGCCGGTGCCGACGGCGAAGCTCGCGGCCGGGTACGAGCTGCCGCCGGCGTATCTCAACAAGCAGCTACAGGCCCTGGTCAGGGCCGGGATCCTCGCGTCGACGCCGGGAGCGAGGGGCGGCTTCCGGCTGGCCCGCCCTCTGGACAAGATCACACTCATGGACGTCGTGACGGCGATCGAAGGTCCCGACGACGCCTTCCAGTGCACGGAGATCCGGCAGCGCGGGGCGGGTGCGGAGGCGCCGGTGCGGCAGTTCCGCGCGCCGTGCGCGATCTCTACCGCGATGCGCAAGGCCGAACTGGCGTGGCGGCGGGCGCTCACCGCCCAGACCCTGGCCGAGGTCCAGGCGGCGGCCGACCGCCACGCGCCCAACTTGGCCGACGGCGTACGCCGCTGGTACGGGCGCGGCTGATCGCTTTCGATGCGAGAACCACTCGCGGAGACGTGGAAGGAGGAACTGGATGTCAAATGTCTAGATTTCGCGGCGGCGGTCGGCGGCCGGCTGACCGTCATCGCGTTCACGGCGGATCGAGAAGAGACCACACGCGTACGGACGGCAGACGCCGTACCGGATCAACTGGAGAGTCGGAATGCAGGCACGGATGAACAACTTCGCCAATTTCGCAGCCGAGGGCTACCGGGCGATGCTCGACCTGGGGGCCTACGTCGCGAGCGGCGGGGTTCCGAAGACCACGCTGGAGCTCGTCAAGATCCGGGCCAGCCAGATCAACGGGTGCGGGTTCTGCCTTGACATGCATGCCCACGATGCCAAGAAGGCGGGTGAGACCGACGAGCGACTCTTCGCGGTGGCCGCTTGGCGGGAGGCGCCGTACTTCACTCCGGAGGAGCGGGCGGCCCTGGCGCTCACCGAGGCGGCCACCCGGATCGCCGACAGCGAGCACGGTGTGCCAGACGAGGTCTGGGACGAGGCCGCCGATCACTACGACGAGCAGTCACTCGCCGTGCTGGTGATGGCCATCGCCCACATCAACGCCTGGAACCGCATCAACGTGACTCTCCGCTCGGTCGCCGGCTCGCATCGCCGGGGTGCGGCCGTCTGACCGTCGTACGGCTTCATGTCGTCCTTCCCCCGTATCGGAGGTGGATCACCGGTGCGGGGGAGAGGCTGAGTTGCCGGGGCGCATCACGCGACGACTACTGGTAGCCGCCGAACCAGCCGGGGACGTCGAGGCGGAAGAAGTCGGTTGGGGTGACCCGGCGGAGGTCGGACTCGAGGGCGCGGAGGCGGTCCTCGCCGAGGGTGTCGGCCCAGCCGGAACGGAGGTCCTCGAAGATGCGGGCCGACCGTACGAGGCTGTCGACGCCGCGCTGGGTGAGCCGCACGATCTTGCGCCGGGCGTCGTTCGGGTCGGTGCCGCGCTCGACGTAGCCGAGGTGTTCGAGGGCGTCGAGCGTCTTCCCGGCGGCCTGCTTGGAGACTCCCAGATGACGGCCGAGCTCGGCGGCCGTGGTGCCGCGCGTGCCAATGGCCTGAAGGACGAACCCGTGCATCGGCCGCAGGTCCGGGTGACCCTGGCGCGCCAGCTCGGCATGCAACTCGTCGATGAGGACGCGGAATCCCATGAACAGCCGCAGGGGTAGCTCGAAACCGGGTGGGTCAGTTGACACGATGGACAACCTCGTTCACTATATAGACAACCACGTTGTCGATCATAGGAGATGCTCACGATGCCCATCATCCGTCACGCCGAAAGCCGCAGGACCGAGACGCCCAACGCCGTCATGACGACTTTCGCCTCCCCCACGCAGGGAGGGGCCGGGCTGGCAATGTGGCACGTGGACATGCGTCCCGGCCAGTCGGGGCCGCCGCACGCCTTCGACACCGAGCAGGTGTGGACGTTCCTCTCCGGAGGCGCGACCGTCGAGCTGGGCGACGAGAAGCTCACGATCGAGCCGGGGGACACGCTCGTCATGCCCGCTGGTGTGCGCCGCCAGGTGTTCTCGGACGTGGACTCCGGCATGACCGCGATCGTCGCCGCGCCGGCGGGCTGCCGGGCGTACAAGCTGGACGACTCGATCGACGTCTCACCCACGTGTGCCCTCCCCGACGGCGACAAGCTCGCGCCCGCCTGGGTCGTGTAGCCGGCACTGGCCTGGGGTGATGATGTCGATCATAAATGCAGGATCATCCGTGCGTGAGGGCTGCTGGGCGGCCCGGGTTGATGATGTTCGATGCTAATCGTCACCGCAGGCTCGGCCTGATCAATCCGGGCGGCCGGTCTGTGTATCCCCGACCGTCAGGCCGGTGGGAGGAGGGACGGGTCGGTCGCCACGGTGCGTAGCCGGGCCAGCATGGCCGTCCGGGCTGTGCGGATGGCCTCCGGGTCGTCGTGGATGAGCGCGTCGCCGCCACCTGCGCGCGCGTAGGCGTCGAGCTCGAAGGCCAGCCCTCCGGCATCGGTGTCCTTGGAGATCTCGCCGGCGGCCATCGCGTCCTTGATGTCGTCCACGTTCTTCCGACGCCAGCGGCGCAGATTGGTGGCGATCTCGTCGCGGACCCGCCCCGGCCGGGCATCGAACTCGGCTGTCGCGGAGTAGAAGAAGCACCCTCCGGCGAAGATCGGCCGGGACATGTAGCCGAGCCGGGTCTCGCACATGCGCCACACCCGCCCCAGGCCGGGCGGGACCTGTTCGGCGGGCCGTACGACCTCGGCGACGAAGATCTCCGCGGCGGCGCGGACGGTGGCGAGCTGGAGCTCCTCCTTGGAGCCGAAGTGGGTGAAGACGCCGCTCTTGCTGACGTTCAAATCGGTGGCTAGCCGGCCGATGGACAGGCCCTCCAGCCCGTCGATCGAGGCGATGTTCACGGCCTGCTCGAGGATCAGTCGCCGGGTTTGCTCGCCGCGTAGCAGCCGTCCATCGGTCTGGTTCATCCCGTCACCGCCTCGCAAAAGAGAGCCCGGTCGAACCCAAACTATACGACCATTCGTGCATTTAGCCGGCTTGAAGTCCAATCAGAAGACTGTACGATCGTTCGTATAATTTGATTGGAGCTCACATGCCCCTCACAGCACCCCCGCCACGCGGAGCCGCGGCGCTCCCGGCCACCCCGGATTTCCTCACGTTCTGGCTGCCCGCGGGGCTCATCGGCGGCGCTGGTATGGGCGCCGTCGCCTACGGTGTCGCGAGCGCCGCCGCGCTGTCGGTGAGCCCTTTGCGGTTCGCTGGGGCCACCGGGCTGAACACGACGGCTCGGCAACTCGGCGGGGCGTTGGGCGTTGCGGCGCTGGCGGCGATCCTGCCGGCCCGGGCCGCACTGCACGACTTCGCCCATGTCTACCTGTTTTGCACCCTGATCTCGGCCGCGGCCGCTGTCACGGGCCTGGGTCTCTCGCTTCGGGCCCAGCCCGCGGCCGTATCGGAGTCGGCCCCGAAGGAGGAGGTCACCGCATGAACGAGACCACCGACCCGTACTGCCTGAGCGACCAAGAGGCGGCCGGGCTGCTGGGCGGAGCCCCCTGGAAGCGTCTGGTCGGGATCGGCGACAGCGTCGTCGAGGGGATCAGGGAGCCCGTGAAGGGCTACCGCGACGAGGGCTGGATGGGGCATCTGGCGCGGGCTCTGCGCCTGGTGAGTCCCGGCCTGCACTACCTCAACCTCGGCAGGCGGGACCTGCTCGCGGCGGAGGTACGGGAGTCGCAGCTAGAGCCGGCGCTGGCCTTCCGCCCGGACCTGGCGGTTGTGGCGTGCGGTGGCAACGACACCTTCCGCCGCGACTTCGACGAGGCCGGCGTGGCGGCGGAGCTGACGGCGATGGTCACGGCGCTGCGCTCCGCCCGCTGTCAGGTCGTCACCATCGGGCTCCTCGACATCACCCTCTCCGGGCTCGTGCCAGAGAAGTACGCGAAAGCCTGGAGCTCACGACTGGGCCGATTGAACGCGTTGACCGCGGAGGTGGCGTCCCGGCAGGGGGCGATACACGTGGACAACACCGGTCACCCGTTGGCCGCGGACCCTGCCATCTACAGCTCGGACGGCATCCACCTCAACGCACGCGGCCACGCGATCGTGGCGGCCGGGACCGTACGGCGCCTGGCCGCCGCGATCACCGCTCTCAGTACAAGCGGAGGAGCTTGACCGGATCGCCCACCGATCCGCTACCGGATCGTCCACCAACCGGGAAGCATGAGCGGGCCGTACGCCGGCAGGCCAAGCTCGGCCGCGAGCCGGGTCAGCGGGCCCCAGGCCTCCAGGCGTACCTGGCTGAGCGCAGCGGCCTTGTCCTCGCTGGAGTCCGGCGGCCGGAGCCGCTCCAGCGGGTGCATGCGCGGATATGTCCGCACCGGGGCGTCCTTGGGGAGGTTCACCCTGCTCCGGGCGAGCGTCAGCGCGTCCTCCAGTCCACCCAGCTCGTCGACCAGGCCACCGCTGAACGCGTCGGCGCCCGTCCACACCCGGCCGCGTGCCAGCTCGTGGGCCCGGTCGCGGCCGATGCTCCGGCCGTCGGCGACCTTGCCCACGAAGTCGTCGTAGATGCGGTCGAGCCAGGCGTTGACGCGGTCCCACTGCGGCTCGGAGTAGGAGCGGCTCGTGGAGAACATGCCGGAGTTGGCGCCGACGTCCACAGACTCGGAGGTGACGCCGATCCGGCCGAGAAGCTCGCCCACCGAAGGCTTGCCGCCGAACACGCCGATGGAGCCGGTCAGCGTGCCGGGCTGGGCGACGATCACGTCGGCGGCCATGGAGACGAAGTAGCCACCGGACGCCGCGAGGTCGCCCATCGAGATGATCACCGGCTTGCCCGCCTTGCGGGCGAGCACGACCTCGCGCCAGATGGCGTCCGAGGCGACGTACGACCCGCCGGGGCTGTCGACGCGGAAGACGATCGCCTTGACGTTGTCGTCGCGGCGGGCCGCCCGGAAGGCCGCGCAGATGGTGTCGGAGCCCATGGCGCCCCCGCCGCCGAGCGGGCTGCGCCCGCTGCGGCCGAGGCGGATCTGGCCGTTGCCGTGGATGAGCGCGATGACCCGCTCGCCCGGATGCGGCAGCTTCCTGGGGATGACGCTCTTGGCGTACCGCGAGACGAACAGCAGCAGATCACCCTCGTCGCGGACCTCGTCGTACACCTCGTCGCGGTAGGCGAGACGGTCGACCAGCCCCGCCTCGACCGCCTCGGCCCCGATGAACGGCCCCTGGTCGATGAGCTCGCGCACGCGCTCCGAGGGCAGGCCGCGCCCCTCGGCGACGCCGGAGACGATCTGCTCGATGACGGACTCGGCGATCCGGGCGGCCGACTCGCGGTGCGCCTCGGTCATGTGATCCTGGGTGAACATGTTGGCCGCGGTCTTGTACTCGTGCCGCTGGCCGATCTGGTAGTCCACGCCGATCTTGGAGAGGGCGTTCTTCACGAAGCGCTGCTCCAGAGAGATGCCCGTCAGCCCCACGTCGCCCGAGGGCTGGAGGTAGACCTTCTCGAAGGCGCTGGCGAGGTAGTAGGGCACGGTGCCCGAGCCGAACTCGCCGAACGTCTCGGCGAAGGCCACCGTCAGCTTGCCGGAGGCCCGGAGCTGGACGACGGCCCTGCGCAGCTCCTGCACCATGGCCAGCCCGATGGGCCTCCCACCGATCTTGACGATGAGGCCCTTGACCCGGGGATCCCTGCGTGCCCGGCGCAACCCCTCCAGCACGTCGGCGAGGCGGGTCTTGCGCATGGACAGGATCGCGCTCAGCGGATCGGACGGCGGCCCCTCCGAGAGCCCTTCGGTGAGATCAAGCTCGAGAACCAGAGGGGCGGTGCGCCGCTGCCGGAACCGTTCGACCGTATCCATGATCGCCTTAGTCGCGTCCATAGCGACACCCTAGGCGACGTTCCGCGCGGAGAGGCACGCCGCTCAGATCAAGCTGCGCCCTTCCGCGGGATCGGGAGGCGAGTCCGCTCCGTCGGTCACAGCCGGTACGACCTCGTCTACCTCCGCCTGGACCGTGAGGGGTCCGGTGTAGCGCAGCCAGAGCGCGCCGAGGGGAGGGACCCGGATGTGGGCGGAGTACGGGAGGCCGTGGCGGGGCTCCTCGGCGGCCTCGACCGAGCCGAGGTTGCCCACCCCGCTGCCGTAGTAGTTGTAGGCGTCGGTGTTGACGACCTCGTCCCAGTGCCCTCCGGCGGGCAGGCCGATGACGTAGTCCTCGTGGGGCTGCCCCGAGAAGTTCGCCACGCAGGCCACCATCGAACCGTCGGCGCCGTGGCGCAGGAAGGAGAAGACATTGCCCGAGGCGTCGTCGGCGTCGATCCACTGGAAGCCCTTGGGCGAGTGGTCGAGCGTGTGCAGTGCGGGCGTCTCGGCGTACAGGCGGTTGAGGTCGCGGACGAGCCGCTGCACGCCCTGGTGGGGCTCGAAGTCCAGCACCCACCAGTCGAGGCCGCGTTCCTCGGACCACTCGGAGCCCTGGCCGAACTCGCTGCCCATGAACAGCAGCTTCTTGCCGGGGTGGGCCCACATGAACGCGTATAGGGCGCGGAGGTTGGCGAAGCGCTGCCACTCGTCGCCGGGCATCTTGCCGAGCAGCGACCCCTTGCCGTGCACCACCTCGTCGTGCGACATGGGCAGCACGAAGTTCTCGGAGTACGCGTACATCAGCGAGAAGGTCATCTGGTGGTGGTGGTACTGCCGGAACACCGGCTCGTGCTGCAGATAGGCCAGCGTGTCGTGCATCCAGCCCATGTTCCACTTGAACCCGAAGCCGAGCCCGCCCAGGTGCACGGGCCGGGTGACGCCGGGCCACGCGGTCGACTCCTCGGCGATCGTGACGATGCCGGGCGCCTCGCGGTAGGCGACGGAGTTCAACTCCTTGAGGAACTCGACGGCGTCGAGGTTCTCACGCCCGCCGTAGATGTTGGGCGTCCACTCGCCCGCGCGACGGGAGTAGTCGAGGTAGAGCATCGAGGCGACCGCGTCGACCCGCAGGCCGTCGATGTGGAACTCCTTGAGCCAGTAGACGGCGTTGGCCACCAGGAAGTTGCGGACCTCCCTGCGGCCGAAGTCGAAGATGTAGGTGCCCCACTCGGGGTGCTCGCCGCGCCGGGGGTCGGGGTGCTCGTACAGCGGGGTGCCGTCGAATCTGGCCAGCGCCCACTCGTCCATGGGGAAGTGGGCGGGCACCCAGTCGAGGAGCACGCCGATGCCGGCCTCGTGCAGCCGGTCGACCAGGTAGCGGAACTCGTCGGGGCTGCCGAAGCGGGACGTGGGCGCGTAGTAGGAGGTGACCTGGTAGCCCCAGGAGCCGCCGAACGGGTGCTCGGCCACCGGCAGGAGCTCCACGTGGCTGAAGCCCATGTCCTGGACGTACTCCACGAGCTGGGTGGCCAGCTCCTTGTACGTCAGGCCGGGACGCCACGAGCCGAGGTGCACTTCGTACGCGCTCATCGGCCTCTCTGTGGCTTTGCTCTCGGCCCGCAGGCGCAGCCACTCGTCGTCGTGCCAGGCGTACGTGGACGCCTCGACGATCGACGCGGTGGCGGGCGCCCGCTCCGTACGGCGGGCCATCGGGTCGGCCTTCGACCGCCAGACGGCGTCGGCGCCGAGGATCGAGAACTTGTAGTGCTCGCCCGCCCCGATGCCGGGGATGAACAGCTCCCACACCCCTGACCTGCCCAGGGACCGCATCGGGTGGCCGGAACCGTTCCAGTGGTTGAAGTCGCCCTCCACGCGGACGCCCATGGCGTTCGGTGCCCAGACGGCGAGGGCCGTGCCCTCCTCGTCGTCGTGCCGCATCACCCGGGCTCCGAGCACCTCCCACAGGCGCTCGTGGCGGCCCTCGCCGATCAGGTGCAGGTCGATCTCGCCCAGCGTGGGCCAGTGGCGGTACGGATCGCCCGACTCGTACGGCTTGGCGCCCATGTAGGTCACCCGCAGCCGGTAGGGCGGGATCTTGTCCACCCCGGGCAGCGTCAGGGAGAACACGCCGTAAGCCTCGTGAGGCATCTCGTGGGCGCCGTCGTCCAGCACCAGCTCGACCCTCTCGGCCAGCGGTTTGAGAGCCCGTACGGTCAGGCCTTCGGGAGACAGGTGCGCGCCCAGGATCGAGTGGGGATCGTGGTGCGCGCCTCCGGCCAGCCGGTTCAGGTCAAGGTCCGCGTTCATCAGATCGGTCACTGCTCCTCGGCACCGTGATTGCGCTTTATGAGCTAACCCTGCCCCAGATCCACGTGGCAACCCATGTTGTTGGCGTGATCACACCATGAGCATGGAAAACGTGCGGTCCGCAGGTCATGGGCGCCTGCGAATCACCATTTCAGGACGCGTACGTTACCAGTGGAGAGATCGACGATGACGCGGCCGACGTCGAACCAGGCGCCGTTGGGGAACCGGACGAAGAGCTGCAGACACCGGCGGGTCTCACAGCCGTGCCGCCGGAAGATCAGGGAATGCACGCGCAGGTCGGCGGCCGACGCCGGTGGCCTGCCCGTCGCCTCGGTGAAGTCGTGCCTGAGCCTCCGGCCCAGCAGGGGGTCGGCGACAAGCAGCTCGGTCGCGCGCTCCTCCTCCCATCGGGAGGGCGCCTGATCTAGGCCGGGATCAGCGAGATCGCCGAAGGGCGCTGACACGCTCGCGGAGGGCTCGGCGCGGAGCCGGGCGCTGGTCTCGTCGTGGTGGGGCCACACCAGCGCCGCCACCGTCAGCCCCGTGCCGAGCACGACGGCCAGGGTGGCGGCACACGCGAGTGTGACCGTGAGGCGCTTCTGCCGCTGCATCCGTTCACCGCCTTCACGCACCGCTTACGTTCAGCTACGCATCGTAGCCCAAGACGTGGCGCGAAAGGCCGGCTACCTCACGGGGTTGGTGAAGACGGCGAGCGGGATGGGAAGCCAGGTGGGGCGGTTGCGCGACTCGTAGACGACCTCGTACGCGGCCTTGCTCAGCTCGAGCGCCCGGAGCAGCACGGCGTCGTCGCCGTGGATCCTGCCGCCGCCTGCCGAGTATCCCGCGATGAAGGCCGCGCGGTTGCGCTCCGCCCACTCGGCCGCCCGAGGCTCCAGAGCCCGGGCGTTCGGGTGGTCCGACAGCAGGTGGCGGGCGGCGTAGTCGAAGGACCTGAGCATGCCCGCCACGTCCCTGAGCGGGGAGTCAAGGGCCCGGCGCTCGTCCAGCGGCTGGCCAGGCTCGCCCTCGAAGTCGAGCACGACCCACTCGCTCGTAGTGCGCATGACCTGGCCCAGGTGGTAGTCGCCGTGGACCCGCTGGACGACGATCGGCCGGCCGACGTCGGCCAGCTGGTCGAACGCCTGGTGGGCGGTCCCGGCGTAGCCGGAGAGCTGGGGCACCTCGGCGATGGCCGCCTCGAGGCGGCGCCTGAAGCCTTCGACCATCCGCTTGACCTCGGGCGCCTCGACGGTGCTCGTGGGGAACGCGGTGGCCAGCTCCTTGTGCAGGTGTGCGGTGGCCATGCCGAGGCGGTGCGACTCGGCCGCGAAGTCGCCTCCGGCGTCGCCCGCGGCCATGCCGGGCAGCGCCCCGTACAGGTCGCGCACGCTGGTGAGCGCCAGTGCCCACCCGTCGCAGGCGGTCGGCAGGAACTCCTGGGTGAACGCGAGCGTGGTGTTCTGGCCGTCGACGTCGGCCTCGATCCAGCCGTACGGGCGGGCGATGTTGGGCGAGCCGCGTTCCGCGAGCGCCGAGACCACCTCGAGCTCGGGGTTCATCCCGGGGATGATCTTGCGGAACAGCTTGCAGATGTAGGCGTCGCCGAACACCAGCGAGGTGTTGGACTGCTCGCCGCCGAGCACCAGGCTCCGCGGCGAGGTGTCGATCTCCGTGCCCGGCATGTGGCGGAAGCGCAGGGCGCCGAGATCGGCGTCCTCGGCGATGGACGAGAGCAGGACGCCGGTGATGTCGGCGTCGTGGACGGCGTCGTAGGCGAAGCCGTCGCCGGTCTCACCGATCGCGACATGCCGCAACCGGTGCGGCAGCTCCGGGCGGAACCCCACGAGGAGCTGGTAGCGATCGGTGTGCGTCTCCTGACCAACGGTGATGACGAGATGGCGTACGCACACATCCGCCTGGGGTCGTGGCCTCGCGGCGTCGTCCGTGGTCCTGGAGGAACCCGCCACATCGCTGTGGAAGGATTCTGCAGGACCACGAAGGGGGAGCGGCGTGGTGGCCTCTATGGCCAGCTCGGTGATCGCACGGCCCTTGCCGGCGAACCACCGCTGATGGGTGATCCAGCCGGCAAGTAGCTCTTCGAGAGAATGTGTCACGTCTCCTCGGCTGCTGCGCTCGTGGGCGGAAGGGTGAACCAATAGAACCCATGCCCCGGCAGCGTCAAAAGATACGGAAGTTCGCCAATCGGTGGAAATGGAACTCCACCGGTGCACTCCACTGGAGTGACCCCCTCGAACCTCCGCAGGTCCAGCTCGACGGGTTGCGGGAAGCGGGACAGGTTGTTGACGCACAGCACCCGGTCGTCGCCGAGCTCGCGGACGAACGCGAGCACGCTCGGGTTGGAGGAGTTGAGCTCGGTGAACTCGCCCAGCCCGAAGACGGGGTGCCGCTTCCGGATCTCGATCATCTTCTTGGTGAAGTGAAGGAGCGAGCCGGGGTTCTTCTGCTGCGCCTCGACGTTGAGCGCCTGGTACCCGTAGATCGGGTCCATGATCGTCGGCAGGTAGAGGCGGCCGGGGTCGCAGTCGGAGAAGCCCGCGTTACGGTCGGGGGTCCACTGCATCGGTGTGCGCACGCCGTCGCGGTCGCCCAGCCAGATGTTGTCACCCATGCCGATCTCGTCGCCGTAGTAGATGACGGGGCTTCCCGGCAGGCTCATGAGCAGGGCGGTGAACAACTCGATCTGGTTGCGGTCGTTCTCGAGTAGCGGGGCCAGGCGGCGGCGGATGCCGACGTTGGCCCGCATGCGCGGGTCCTTGGCGTACTCGGTGTACATGTAGTCGCGCTCTTCGTCGGTCACCATCTCGAGCGTCAGCTCGTCGTGGTTGCGCAGGAAGATGCCCCACTGGCAGTTCTCGGGGATCTTCGGCGTCTGGGCCATGATCTCCGAGATCGGGTAGCGGGTCTCCCGGCGCACGGCCATGAAGATGCGAGGCATCAGCGGGAAGTGGAACGCCATGTGGCACTCGTCGCCGCCGGTGACCGGGTCGCCGAAGTACTCGACGACGTCGGACGGCCACTGGTTGGCCTCGGCGAGCAGCACCCGATCGGGGTAGAGGCGGTCGACCTCGCTCCTGACCCGCTTGAGGTAGGCGTGGGTCTGCGGGAGGTTCTCGCAGTTGGTGCCCTCCTGCTCGAACAGGTAGGGGATGGCGTCCATCCGGAACCCGTCGATGCCGAGGTCCAGCCAGAAGCGCAGCACCTCGAGCATGGCCTCCTGCACCGCGGGATTCTCGTAGTTGAGGTCCGGCTGGTGGTGGAAGAACCGGTGCCAGTAGTACTGCCCCCGGACCGAGTCGTACGTCCAGTTGGACGTCTCGGTGTCGATGAAGATGATGCGGGCGTCGTTGTACTCCTCGGCGGTGTCCGACCAGACGTAGAAGTCGCCGAACGGCCCGGTCGGGTCGTGCCGGGAGGCCTGGAACCACGGGTGCTGGTCGCTCGTGTGGTTCATGACCAGGTCGGCGATCACCCGCATCCCACGCTTGTGCGCCTCGTCGACGAGCTTGATGAAGTCCCCCAGATCACCGAAATCTGGGAGAATCTTCATAAAGTCGGAAATGTCGTATCCGCCGTCTTTAAGCGGTGACTCGTAGAGCGGCAGGAGCCACAGGCAGTCGACGCCGAGCCATTGGAGATAGTCCAGCTTGTTGATGAGACCGCGGATGTCTCCGGTTCCGTCCCCATTTGAATCCGCGAATCCTCGAATGAGGACTTCGTAGAAGACGGCGCGCTTGTACCAGTAAGGGTCGCGCGGCTTTTCGTGTGTGAAGGTGTTCGGGACGGGCTGAGACGTCAAGCTCACCTGTGGACTCCCCGCTGTGCTGATGCGCGCTTGTACGTCGGTGTCGCCAGGTGCTAAGGCTGGCTGGCCGGCGTCGCTCGCAGTGAGAGGACGTGTGCTGGATTGATGTGCGGATCGAGGCGTACGTAGTTGGCCTGCCGCCAGTGGAACGACTCGCCCGAAAGCTCATCGTCCACGACGAATTCGGCGCCCCAATCGAGGCCAAGGCCGGGCATGTCCAGCCAGACCGTAGCCTCGTGCGTGTTGTGTGGGTCGAGATTCACGACGACCAGAACCACGTCGCCTAGGCCGTGCCGTCGTGTGGACGGGTCATAGGCGCCGGGGAGCCGCTTCGAGAAGCAGATCATGTCAGGGTGGTCGACGTTGTGGAATCGTAGGTTACGCAGTTCCTGCACCGCAGGGTGTGCTCTTCGAAACAAATTGAGGTGAGTGATGAAAGGCGCCAGGCTCCGGCCCTCGCGTTCCGCGGCGGCCCAGTCGCGAGGTCTTAGCTCAAATTTCTCACTATGGAGATATTCCTCGCTGCCCGGTCGTACCGGGGTGTTCTCGGCGAGCTCGTAGCCCGCGTATACCCCCCAGGAGGGTGACGCCAACGCCGCGAGGACAGCCCTTATCTTGAACGCCGGCATGCCGCCGTTCTGAAGGTACTCATGAAGGATGTCTGGAGTGTTGACGAAAAAGTTGGGTCGCACGTAATGCGAGGTCTCGTGTGACAGCTCGCTCAGGTAGCTCTCGACGTCGGCCTTGGAGTTCTTCCAGGTGAAGTACGTGTACGACTGGTCGAAACCGATCTTGGCCAGGCCCCGGAGCATCGGGGGACGCGTGAACGCCTCCGACAGGAACAGCACGTCGGGATCGGTGGAGTGGATGTCCGCCAGCAGCTTCTCCCAGAACCCCAGGGGCTTGGTGTGCGGGTTGTCCACCCGGAAGATCCGCACGCCGTGGTCCATCCAGTGCCGGACGACCCGCAGGACCTCGGCATAGACGCCTTTCGGGTCCTTGTCGAAGTTCAGGGGATAGATGTCCTGATATTTCTTCGGCGGGTTCTCGGCGTACGCGATGGAGCCGTCGGCCCGGATGGTGAACCACTCGGGGTGCTCCTTGACCCAGGGGTGGTCGGGGGAGCACTGCAGGGCCAGGTCGAGCGCGACCTCCAGGCCGAGCCCCCGGGCCCGCCGCACGAAGGCGTCGAAGTCGTCCAGGGTGCCGAGGTCGGGGTGGATCGCGTCGTGGCCGCCCTCTTCGGAGCCGATCGCCCAGGGGGAGCCGACGTCGTACGGCTCGGGGTGCAGGGTGTTGTTGGGCCCTTTGCGGAAGGTCTCGCCGATGGGATGGATCGGTGGGAGGTAGACCACGTCGAAGCCCATGCCGGCCACGGCCGGCAGCCGCTCGGCAGCAGTCCTGAAATTTCCGGACTTGGGCACTGCGCCGTCTTCAAGGATCGCGCCCTCGGACCGGGGGAACAGCTCGTACCACGAGCCGAACAGCGCCCGTCTCCTGTCGACCCGCACGCGGTATCTCGGCCCGCGGGTCACCAGGTCGCGCAGCGGATGGACGGCCAGCACGCTCGCCGTCTCGGGGAGCTGTACCAGGGCCAGCCTGGCCCGGGGGTCGAGCTCGTCGTCGCGCAGCCGCCCGGCGACGTCCAGGAGCGCCGAGCGGTGGGCGCACCTGTCGCACCCGGCCTGCCGGACGGCTCTCGCGGCGCGCTCGAAGATGCGCGCGCCCTCCTCGCACATCAGATCCGTGTCGATGCCACGGGGGATCTTGATGTTGGCGTCGTGGAGCCAGGTGGCGACCGGGTCGCTCCAGGCTTCGACGCGGAAGTGCCAGTTGCCCTCCGTGGGGAGGGTCACCTCGACGGCCCAGCGATCGGTGCCGGGCTCGACCTCGCGCATGGGCAGCACCCGCCCGCGCCCCCCCTCGGGGTCGGTGAGCACGACCCCGGCGGCCACGGCGTCGTGTCCTTCTCGGAACACGGTGGCGCTGATCTCGAAGGTCTCTCCCGCCGCTGCCTTCGCGGGCCATCGCCCGCACTCGACAACAGGGTAAATGTCCTGTATTGGGATTCGTCCGATCATCGCGTCTCAAGGTAGCGGCGACGCACCGGGCGCCACCGGGAGTTGTGAGGGCAAGGAGTGATCTTTGCTTTCAAGTTTAGGTTCCCGGCTTGATGCCGGTGTATGGGCAGGCGCGATCATATTCATCCCCACGAGTGACCCTTGTCACCCCGGGGATGGGAGGGTTCAGCTGAGGCTCTTACATGGGACTGCCCCCATAGTCCCTCTTCAAGCCTGCTTGAGGGAAGTTAGGGGTGCCCGGGGAACCTTTCCTCCGTGAGAGTTGCTGTGTGAGCCGTGGCCGTACATGATCAAGTTGAGATCACCATGGCGAGTCCGGTTTAGTGAGGTTTGATCTGGTTTGAGAGCGGTGAGAGCGAAACGCATGAGATCTGGTAGGCGCACAAGAGTGTTCCGGTCGCGCGTCGTGGCGCTGAGTAACTAGGGTCTGGCCCCGTGAGAGCTATCCGCAGGTTCACCGTCCGCACCGTCCTTCCCGTGGAGCTGGCCGCCCTCGGCGAGCTCGTACAAAATCTGCGCTGGTCATGGCACCCCGAGACCATGGATCTGTTCGCGGAGGTGGATCCCGACACCTGGGAACGAGTCGGCCACGACCCGGTCGCGCTGCTCGGAGCGGTGGAGGCCGACCGGCTGGCCGAGCTGGCCCGTGATCGCAGGTTCCTCCGCAGGCTGGCCGACGCCGCGGACGACCTGCGCGAGTACATGACCGCGCCGCGCTGGTACCAGACGCTGCCCGAAGCGCCCGCCGCCGTCGGCTATTTCTCGCCCGAGTACGGCATCGCCGCCGCCCTCCCGCAGTACTCCGGAGGCCTCGGCATCCTCGCGGGCGACCACTTGAAAGCCGCCAGCGACCTCGGCGTCCCGATCCTCGGGGTCGGCCTGCTCTACCGCCACGGCTACTTCAGCCAGTCCCTGTCGGCCGAGGGCTGGCAGCAGGAGCACTACCCGAGCCTCGACCCCGGCGGCCTGCCCCTGAGCCTCCTCAAGGAGGAGGACGGCACGCCCGCCCGCGTCGCCATCCCGCTGCCCGGCGGGCGCACGCTGCACGCCCAGATCTGGGTCGCCCAGGTGGGCCGCGTCCCGCTGCTGCTGCTCGACTCCGACGTGGCCGAGAACGACAACGCCGCGCGCGACGTCACCGACCGCCTGTACGGCGGGGGCACCGACCACCGGCTCATGCAGGAGCTGCTGCTCGGCATCGGCGGGGTGCGGGCGCTGCGCGCCTACTGCCGCGTCACCGGGCACGCCGAGCCCGAGGTCTTCCACACCAACGAGGGCCACGCCGGCTTCCTCGGCCTCGAGCGCATCCGCGAGCTGACCGAACACCGGCTGTCCTTCGACGAGGCGCTGGAGGCGGTCCGCGCCGGCACGGTCTTCACCACGCACACGCCCGTGCCCGCCGGCATCGACCGGTTCCCCGCCGAGATGATCGAGAAGCAGTTCGGCGGCGACAATGTCTGGCCGACCGTTCCCGTGGAGCGCATCCTCGCGCTGGGCGCCGAGCCCGACTCCCCTGAGGGCGGCGGCGACACGGCGGTCTTCAACATGGCTGTCATGGGCATGAGGCTCTCGCAGCGCGTCAACGGCGTCTCCGAGCTGCACGGCGCGGTCAGCCGAGGGATGTTCCAGGGGCTCTGGCCGGGGTTCGACCTCGACGACGTCCCGATCGGCTCGATCACCAACGGCGTGCACGCCCCGACCTGGGTCGCCCGCGAGGTGATGGAGCTCGCGGGCAAGGAGCTCCCCTCGCTCATCGAGAAGGCCCAGGGCTGGGAGGGCGTGCAGAAGCTCTCCGACGAGGACATCTGGGCCATCCGGGGTCGGCTGCGCCGTCAGCTCGTCGACGCGGCCCGCGACCGGCTGCGGGCTTCCTGGCGTGCCAGGGGAGCCTCCACGGCCGAGCTCGGCTGGATCGACGAGGCCCTCGACCCGGAGGCGCTGACCTTCGGCTTCGCGCGGCGTGTTCCCTCGTACAAGCGGCTCACGCTCATGCTGAAGGACCCCGACCGCCTCAGGGAGCTGCTGCTCAGCCCCGACAAACCCGTCCAGATCGTGATCGCCGGCAAGGCCCACCCGGCCGACGAGGGCGGCAAGCGGCTGATCCAGCAGATCGTGAAGTTCGCCGACCAGGAGGACGTGCGCCACCGCATCGTCTTCCTGCCCGACTACGACATGAACCTCGGCCAGCTCATGGTCCAGGGCTGCGACGTCTGGATGAACAACCCGCTGCGCCCTCTGGAGGCGTGCGGCACCTCCGGCATGAAGGCCGCTCTCAACGGCGGGCTCAACCTGTCCATCAGGGACGGCTGGTGGGACGAGTGGTTCGACGGCAACAACGGCTGGGCCGTCCCGACGGCCGACGGCGTCGAGGACCCCGACCGCCGTGACGAGCTGGAGGCCGGCGCACTGTACGACCTGATCGAGCGCGAGGTCGCCGACCGCTTCTACGACCGTACGGGCGGCGAGCATCCCCGCCGCTGGCTCGACATGGTCAAGCACACGCTCAGCTCGCTCGGGCCGAAGGTCCTCGCGGGCCGCATGCTCCGCGACTATGTCGTGGACCTTTACACCCCGGCCGCCGGGTCGGCGCGCGAGCTTTCCAAGAGCGACCACGCGAGAGCGCGAGAGTTCGCCGCCTGGAAGCTGCGGGTCACCCGCGCCTGGCCCGGCCTTCGGGTGGAGCACATCGAGGCGTCCGGCATCGGGGACACCCCGGAGCTCGGGGCGGCGATGGAGGTCCGCGCGACGATCGCGCTGGGCGAGCTCTCCCCGGACGACCTGAGCGTGCAGGCCGCGTACGGCAAGGTGGGCGTGCACGACGAGCTGATCGGCCCGTCGTACGTCACGCTCTCGGTCGAAGCGGTGGGGGACGACGGCAAGGCGACCTACACCGGCGTCGTGCCGCTCGATCGCACGGGCGCCTTCGGGTACACCGTCCGGGTCGTGCCCGCCCATCCGCTGATGTCGTCTCCGGCCGAGCTGGGTCTCATCGCCGTCCCCGAGGAGCCCGTCGGGATGACCAACGGCACGCTGCGCTAGGACAGGCCACTACAAATCGCTTAAATGGGGGCATTTGTTTCGAATGTATCGACTGCCAACTGGGCAGGGCTTGACGGAGGCGACGCGATTTCATCCGTGAAGGAGCGTGATCCGTCATGGACGGCTGGACTTTCGAGGGCCAACCGGGGGCGTTGGGGGACACCACGACCACGCTGGTCGAGGGTGGATCGTTCTGCGTCTGCCAGCGGAACGGCGACATCCTGCCGGGCGGGGCCCAGGGCGTGTACTACGCCGACACCCGCCTGGTGTCCCGCTGGGAGCTGCGCATCGACGACGCGCCCCTGGAGAGCATGAAGGTGGTGCCGGGGGAGCCGTACCACTCCGCATTCCTCGCCAGGACCCCGCCCCGCCCGGGCAGGGCCGACAGCACCATGCTGGTGATCAGGGACCGCTACATCGGCGGCGGGCTCCGCGAGGATGTCACGCTGCGTAACCTCGCTGACGAGGCGGCCGGGTGCCTGGTCACCCTCCTGGTCGCCTCCGACGTGGCCGACCTGTTCGAGGTCAAGGCCCACCGCATCCAGCACGTTGTGGACATCGAGACCATGGTCGACCGGAGCGGACTGAAGATCGTCTCGGCGAGCAGGTCCCGGGGGGCACGGGTGATCGCGGAGTGCGAGGAAGCGGAGTTCGAGGCGATCCCGGGTCTGCTGACCTTCAAGACGGTGGTCCCCGCGCGCAGCCAATGGCGGGTGACCCTCCAGGTGAATCCCATCCTCGACGGCGAGGAGGCACCGGCCTGGTTCTCCACGAGGCACCCAGTCGAGCACGCCGAGCCCGCCATGCGCCTGGCCGAATGGCTGCGGAGCAGCCCGTCCATGAGCACCACGAACGTCGTCCTGGCGGAGGCGCTCCGCAGGTCCAGGACCGATCTCGGGAGCCTGCGGCTCTTCGAGAAGGACCATCCGGACGACCTTCCCTCGATCGCCGCCGGGGCGCCGTGGTTCATGACCCTCTTCGGCAGGGACTCCCTGCTGACCTCCTGGATGGCGCTCCCGCTCGACCAGACCCTCGCCCTCGGGACGCTCCGCCGCCTCGCCGACCTGCAGGGCACCAAGGTCAACCTGCTCACCGAGGAGGAACCCGGCAAGATCCTGCACGAGCTGCGGTACGGCGTGGAGCCGGGGGCGCCCGCCTTCGCCGGCGGCCAGCCGTACTACGGGTCGGTCGACTCGACGCCGCTGTTCGTCATGCTGCTCGGCGAGCTGCGCCGATGGGGCCTGCACGCCGACGAGGTGTCCCGGTTCCTGCCGCACGCCGACGCGGCGCTGGGCTGGATCGAGAACTACGGCATGCGCGACGGGTTCCTGTCGTACCGGCGCAAGACCGACCGCGGCCTGGTGAACCAGGGATGGAAGGACTCCTTCGACGGCGTCAACTACGCCGACGGCAGCCTGGCGAGGCCCCCCATCGCCCTGGCGGAGGCGCAGGGCTACGTCTACGGGGCCTACGTCGCGCGCGCCAACCTCGCCCAGGACCTCGGTGACACCGAGACGGAGCGGCGCTGCGAGAAGCAGGCCGTCGTCCTGCGCGAGGCCTTCAACGAGCGGTTCTGGATGCCGGACAGGGGCTACTTCGCGATCGGGCTGGACGGGGAAGGGCGGTTGATCGACTCGCTCGCCTCCAACATGGGCCACTGCCTGTGGACGGGGATCGTGGACGAGGACAAGGCGCGATCGGTGGCGGAGCACCTGCTCTCGCCCGAGATGTTCAGCGGGTACGGCGTGAGGACCCTCGCCTCGAGCATGGGCGCCTACAACCCCATGAGCTACCACAACGGATCGGTCTGGCCGCACGACAACGCGATCATCGCGGCCGGGCTGATGCGCTACGGCTTCGTCGAGGAGGCGCAACGGATCGCCAAGGGCCTGCTGGACGGGGCGCACGCGTCCGCGGGCCGCCTCCCTGAGCTCTTCTGCGGCTTCGAGCGGGAGGAGTTCCCGACGCCCATCCCGTACCCGACGTCGTGCGCGCCCCAGGCGTGGGCAGCGGCCTCGCCCATCCACCTCGTACGGTCGCTGCTGCGCTTCGACCCGTGGGTGTCTCGCGGCAAAGTCTGGCTCGCGCCCGCCCTGCCGGAGGGGTTCGGGCTGCTCCAGGTGTCGAACCTGCCCGTCGGTGAGTCCAGGATTATGGTGAAGGTACAAGAAGGCGATGATTCCGCCATCGTCTGCGGTCTTCCCGCCGGGGTCGAGCTGATCAACCAACCTCGCCCGCCGACCCTGATCTCGATGCCCGGCTCCGACTGATCATGATGACGACCTTGAGCGGGCTCGGCGGGGGTCTGAGGACGCCTGGGCTCCGGGGGGAGGTGGGCTCCGACATGGCCACACCGATCGGTGTCACCGGGCGGCGGCATTGTGCGCGAGATGCCGGGCGATCCGGCCCCCTGCGTATCGCGATGATCGCTCCGCCGTGGTCGGAGGTGCCCCCGAGCGGTTACGGCGGCATCGAGGCGATGCTGTACGACCTCGTCGGCGGCCTGATCCGTCTGGGCCATGAGATCACCCTGATCGGGGCGGGCAGGACCACCACCAAGGTTCCGTTCCTGCGGACCTTCCTGCGGGCGCCGTCCGAGCGCATCGGCGAGACGATGCCGGAGGTGCTGCACGCGGCGCTGGCGGCCCGCATGGTGTCCCGGCTGGACGCCGACATCGTGCACGACCACACGCTGGCGGGGCCGCTGGCCGCCATGGGCAGGCCCATCCCGACCGTCGTGACGTGTCACGGCCCGGTGGACGGCGAGCTGGGGGAGTATTACCGCACCTTCGGCGATGACATCTCCCTGGTCTCGATCTCCCTCGCCCAGCGGACCTTCGCCCCGGACCTCAACTGGGTCGGGCAGGTGTACAACGCCGTGGACACCCGGACGTACCCGTTCACCGACCGCAAGGAGGACTGGGTCCTTTGGATCGGGCGGTTCGCCGGTGACAAGGGGGCCCACCTGGCCATCGACGCCGCCCGCGCCGCGGGCCGCCGCATCGTGCTCGCGGGCAAGCTCGTCGAGCCATCGGAGCACGCCTACTTCGAGGAGCACATCCGCCCGCGGCTCGGGCCCGACGCGCGGTACGAGGGGGAGGCGGACATCGTGCGCAAGCGCCAGCTCATGGCGGCGGCACGCTGCCTGCTCTTCCCCATCACCTGGCAGGAGCCCTTCGGCCTGGTGATGATCGAGGCCATGGCCTGCGGGACCCCGGTGGTCGCGTTGGGGCTCGGGGCCGTGCCTGAGGTGGTGGTGGACGGCGTGACCGGGTTCATCCGGCGGTTCCCTCACGAGCTGCCGGAGGCCATCGAGGCCGTAGGCGATCTGAGGCCGAGGGACAGCCGCAGGCACGTCGAGCGCGACTTCGACGTCATGTCGATGGCGGTGGGGTACGACCGCGTCTACCGCCAGGTCGTCACGCGGGCCGCGTCGCTGCCGGGCCCCCGCGTCGGATGAGGCGCGCGCCGGTTTGTTGATCGGGCGCGCCCGTATCGTGGTGGTGCCGCACCGCGGGACCGCGATGCCGCACTGAGGAGGGCGTCATGACGGACTTCGTACGTGTCGAGGTCAGCGGCAGGGTCGCGACCATCCGGCTGGACCGGCCGAAGATGAACGCCCTCAACGGGCAGGCCCAGGAGGAGCTCGGCGTGTGCGCCCGCCAGGTGGACGCCGATCCTGGGGTGCGCGCCGTGGTGATCTACGGGGGTGAGCGGGTGTTCGCCGCCGGGGTGGACGTCAAGGAGATGGCCGACATGACTTATGCGGATATGTCGGCGCATTCAAGTGCGCTGCAGGCCTGTTTCACCGCTGTGGCGAAGATCGGCAAGCCGGTGGTGGCGGCGATCACGGGATACGCCCTCGGGGGTGGCTGCGAGCTCGCGCTCTGCGCTGACTTCCGCGTCGCCGGGGAGGGGGCCAAGCTAGGCCAGCCCGAGATCTCGCTCGGCATCATCCCCGGAGCGGGCGGCACCCAGCGGTTGCCCCGCCTGATCGGCCCCGCCCGTGCCAAGGACCTGGTATTCACGGGCCGCCATGTGGACGCCGCCGAGGCGCTCGCCATCGGCCTGGTCGACAGGGTCGTCCCCGATGCCGACGTGTACGCCGAGGCGGTCGCCCTGGCAGAGCGGTTCGCGGACGGGCCGGCCATCGCGCTGCGCGCGGCCAAGCAGGCCATCGACCACGGCCTCGACGTAGACCTCACCACGGGCCTGGAGATCGAGCGGCTCCACTTCTCGGCCCTGTTCGCCACCGAAGACGGCCAAGCCGGCCTCCGCGCCTTCACCGAGAAGACCAAACCGGAGTTCACCGGCCGCTGACCCACTCCCGGCTCAGTGCGGTGCCGCGACCGTCCACCGCGCAGCGGCGCCGTCAGCACCGAAAATGTGACGTAACGGTATTCGGTGGGAATTCGGGGAGATCATGTTTTACCGCTAGGGTGACCGGTCATGGCGCGGTTTGTAATGCGCGTCCTGGCACCCTTGCGGGTCCGGCGCGCCATACTGGGCCGGTTCGACGGCCGTTACGTCACGCGGGCCGATCACCGGCAGGACGTCCGGGATTCGCTGTGGGAGGTCCAGGCGCTCAAGCGGGAGGTCGCGGCGCTGCGGCGCGAGGTCGACCAGTTGCGCCAGCGGGCGGCGAGCACGACCAAGCCCTCCACCGACCCGGCGCTCGCGGCCAAGGTCGAGGACGCCCACCGGCTCGCCACGGAGACGGCCTCGGCAGTGGACCACGTGCTCCAGGCCGAGGTTCTGATCTGGCAGGCCATCGACACGATGCGCGAGGCCGGGGGTTCGGACAAGGCGGCCCCATGAGGGTGAGCTGGACGTCCGATGGGGATCTCCGGCTGCTGGGCCTCCGGCTGGATCCCGGTGAGGATCTCACCGGCACCGTCACCGACGGCCAGCGGGTGGAGCTCGCCACCGACACCTGCCACGTACGACTGCCGCGCCCCGCGTCCCCCCGTGAAGTGTCCATCCATCCTGACCTGCTCGCCCTCGCCGCGTGGACGGTCGTCGCTCCCTGGACGGCCGACAGGATCGTCTTCGACCGGCCGATCTCCTCCGAGCTGGCCGCCGCCCTCCACAGCGGCTGGGGCGTCGAGGCCGGGCCGGTCGGCGAGGCGCCCCGGGCACCGGGCACCGGGCTCGCGATCTCTTACAGCGGGGGCGCCGACTCGGCGGCCGTGGCCGGGATCCTGCCGGACGCGCCACTGGTCCACTTCCGCCGGGTGAGCCATCCCCGGGTCCCGAACCGGTGGACGCACTACCGGTCCGACGTGCTCGCCGAGCTGGCGGAGAAGACCGGCAGGGATGTGACCACCGTCGAGTCGGACCTGGAGTTCCTGCTGCGGCATCCCCGGCCCGGATACCCCGAGCACCACGCCGTGATGATCGGTGCCGTTCTCCTCGCGGATACCATGGACCTCGGTGGTGTGGCCCTGGGCTACGAGCTCGGCTCGCGTTGGCTGGGCGGCGGCCGGTACGTCCACAGGTACACGCCCGACAACCCCATGTGGTCGGCTCACGGGCCGTGGGGCCGCCTGTTCGCCTCGGCCGGGCTTCCTCTCGTCCTCCCCGTCGGCGGGATAAGCGAGGCGATGACGATGCGGCTGGCGCTCGGATCCCACCTGCGCGAGCAGGTGCGCTGGTGCCTGCGCGGCGACAGCCACGGCCCCTGCGGCCGGTGCGGCAAGTGCCTGTACAAGGAGCTCATCCAGGCCGCCGTCGAGCGGCGCCCGATGCGTACGACGATCACGGCGGACCGGCCGGTGGCCCGCAAGTGGCAGCAGCCCCCGCCGTACGGGGGCCAGGAGATGATCGAGTACGGCTGCGCCCACGTCCCCGGCATCGAGGACACCCCCTTCGCCAAGGCGGCCGGGTACCTCCAGACGACCCGCGAATCCACCGAATGGCTGGAGCGGTGCTACCCTCCGGCCGTCGAGGAGATCCCCGGACCATGGCGGAAGGGGATCGAGGCGATGATGCGTGAGCGGTTCGGCTTCATGCGTCCGGAGGACATGGAGCGGGTGGAAAGCTGGGGACAGCGATGAAGGTTTACGTGTCGGTCGACATGGAGGGCGTGAGCGGGCTCACCGACCCGGAGGAGATGCACGCCGGAGGCCGTGGCTACGAGCGTGGCTGCGAGCTGATGACCGCCGACGCCAACGCCGTCGTGGCGGGAGCCTTCGAGGCGGGCGCCTCCGCCGTGATCGTCAACGACGCCCACGGCTCGACCAAGAACCTCCGAGTCGACCTGCTCGACGCGCGTGCCTCGCTGATCCGCGGCCCCGGCAAGCCGATGCGCATGGCGCAGGGCCTGTCCGCCGACTTCCAGGCCGCCTGCTTCGCCGGCTACCACGCACGGGCCGGCATCCAGCACGGAGTGCTCAACCACACGTGGATGGGCAAAGAGATCCACAACATCTACCTCAACGGCGAGGTCTGCGGGGAGACCCGGCTGGTCGCCGGGTTCGCGGGGTTCCTCGGCGTGCCGGTGGCACTGGTGACCGGCGACGAGGCGGTGTGCGAGGAGGCGCGGGCGCTCCTCGGCGACGTCGAGACCGTCGCGGTCAAGAAGGGCATCGACAGGTTCGCCGCCGAGCTGCTGCCGCCCAGCGTCTCCCAGGCGCTGATCCGTGAGGCCGCCGCGCGTGCGCTGAACCGCCTGAGCGACTTCCGGCCGCACGAGGTCACGCCGCCGTTCACGCTCGGCGTCGAGTGGAACTCCACGGCCATCGCCTCGGGCTGCTCCCTCATCCCCGGCACCCGGCAGGTGGGTCCGCGGCACACCGAGTTCACCACCGACGACTTCCGCGACATCATGGGCCTGCTCGGCGTCTTCGCGATGATCGCGGGCCAGGTGGCCTGCGGCAGCGGCGTGTACGGCTGACGCTGTGGAGAAAGACGGGTTACCGCGGCACTCTGACACC
Source organism: Sphaerisporangium sp. (assembly GCA_025964675.1). Classification (GTDB taxonomy): domain Bacteria; phylum Actinomycetota; class Actinomycetes; order Streptosporangiales; family Streptosporangiaceae; genus Sphaerisporangium. The sequence continues at coordinate 42,522 of JAOPYI010000207.1, forward strand.
CTGACGCGGCGATCGTTGCTCGTCGGGATCGGTGCGGCAGGTGGCGCGGGCGCCATGTACGCCGCGATGGGAGTGCTGGGACTCGCGCCCTCCAAGGAGACGGGACCCGTACCCACCGTCGGCGGGGCCGCCGCCCCTGCGCCGTACGTCCCGCCCCAACGGTCCGACTTCTCCCTGCGCGGTGGCAGGCCCGCGACGGTGCTCGTGCTCGGTGCGGGCGTGGCCGGGCTGGCCTGCGCGTACGAGCTGGGCAAGGCCGGGTACGACTGCACGGTGCTGGAGGCGCGCGACCGGGTGGGCGGGCGCAGCATGACCCTGCGTGGCGGCGACGCCGTGACCGAGCTGCCGGCCCGGGTCCACTCCGGCACCACACAGGCCGCGGCCACCCTGGGAGCCGGTGAGACGCAGCAGGTGACCTTCGGCGCCGGAACGTACTTCAACGCCGGCCCTGCCCGGATCGCCCAGTGGATGGTGACGCTGGACTACTGCCGTGAGCTTGGCGTCCCTCTCGAGGTGTTCGTCAACGCCAACGCCAGCGCCTACATCCTCACAGAGGGCATGAAGGCGCCCGTACGCGCCCGTACGGCCCGCGCGGACGCCTACGGGTACGTCTCCGAACTGCTGGCCAAGGCGACCGACGCGGGGGCCCTCGACGCCCGCCTGAGCGACGCCGACAAGGAACGCCTGCTGGACTTCCTGTCCGACTTCGGGGAGATCGGCGAATCATACGGGTACACCGGCGGCGATCGGCGGGGCTACCGCGTGAACCCCGGGGTCGGGGCGGGCACCGGTCTCGGCACGCCGCCGTCGCTGACCGAGGTGCTGAGCCAGGCTCTCGGCCGGATGCTGACCATGGACGCCGGCTACGAGCAGGCCATGCCGATGTTCCAGCCCGTGGGCGGGATGGACGGCATCGTCCGCGCACTGGCGGCCCAGGTGGGTGCCGAACGCATACGGACCGGCACACGGGTGACGAGGATCATGAACAGGCCGGAGGGCGTGGAGGTCACCTTCGACGGCGGCGCCCCCCTGAAGGCGGACTACTGCGTCGCGGCCCTTCCCCCGCACCTTCTCGCCAGGATCCCCGGCAACCTCGGCGCCGACGTCAGGACGGCGCTCGCCACCCCGGTCCCGATGTCGGCGGGCAAGCTCGGGCTGGAGTACGGCCGGCGCTGGTGGGAGATCGAGGACCGCGTGTACGGCGGCGCCACCGAGACCGACCTGGACGTGGGCCACATCTGGTACCCCTCCTACGGGTTCCACACCGAGCGCGGCCTGATCGTGGGCTACTACAACACAGGCGAGGACGCCGAGACGTACAACGCGCTGCCCCACCGCGAGCGCCTGCGCCGGGCCCTCGCGCAGGGCCGCAGGGTCCACGGCGGGAAGTACGGCACCGACCTGATCGCGAGCGTCTCGGTCGCCTGGCGGCGGCAGCCGCACATCGAGGGCTCCTGGGTTCGCTGGCCGTCGCTGAGCGGGTTCACGCTTCTCCAGCGTCCCGCCGGGCGGGTGTACTTCGCGGGCGACTGGCTGACCCACCTGATCGCCTGGCAGGCGGGGGCCTTCGAGTCCGCCCGTAAGGTGGTCACCGAGCTTCACCACCGCGTACTGAAGGAGGGGTGACCCATGATGCTGGGCACGCTCGACTGGGTGTCTGCCGGGGAACGGAACGACCTGCTCGCCGCCCCGGTGGCACGGGCCGTCGCGGACATGGCCGACGAGGTCGCGGTCGCGCCGATCGACCCGGCGCTCGCCGACACCGCCGCCTTCTGCGAGCGGTACGGCGTGGCGCTCGAGGAGTCGGCCAACTGCGTGATCGTGGCGGCGAAGCGGGGCGGCGAGACGCGCTACGCGGCCGTCATGGTGCTCGCGACGATGCGGGCCGACGTCAACGGGGTGATCCGCCGCCACCTGGACGCCCGCAAGACCTCGTTCGCCCCGCAACAGGACGCGGTCGCGATGTCGGGCATGGAGTTCGGAGGCATCACCCCCCTCGGCCTGCCCGAAGACTGGCCCGTGCTGGTGGACTCCGAGGTCGCGCGGCAGCCGTACGTCGTCATCGGCAGCGGCATCAGGGGCTCCAAGCTGGCGCTCGCAGGTGAGGCCTTGACCCGCCTGAAGACCGCTGAAGTGCTGCCTCTCGCCCAGTGACGTCCCAGGCTGTAAGACTTTGCGGATATGGGAAACCCTTGGGGCCACTTCATCCGTTGTATTACCGGGGATGTGGCCTCATGGTTCATCTAAGGGGCGGTGTTCAAGCCGGTATGGTGCTATGTGCCGTCAAGGGCCGAGGGTAAATGCCCACGGTGATTTCCGGTTCGGGCATTGCGCACAGTGAGCGAAATGTGACAATTGGAGCAAGGTGCTTGCCTCCGGACACCAGCGCCGGGGCACCGCCGGAGATCAGATGAATCAGGACGACCGATTGGGCCCCTACCGACTGCTTCGGCGGCTCGGTGAAGGCGGCATGGGCGTGGTGCATCTCGCGCTCGACTCCCAAGGCAGGCAGGTCGCCGTCAAGGTGCTGCGCGCCGAGGTCACCGGGGACGACGTCGCGCGCAGGAGGCTCGCGCGCGAGGTCGAGACCATGCGCCGCGTGCGGAGCAGGCACATCGCCGAGGTGGTCGACGCCGACGTGACCGGCAGCCGCCCGTACATCGTGACCCGTTACGTCCCGGGCCAGCCCTTGGACGACACGGTCAAGCAGGACGGCCCGCTCGCCGTCGGCCCGCTGCTCCGGCTGGCCCACGGCGTGGCCTCGGCGCTCGCGACCGTGCACGCGGCGGGGATCATCCACCGCGACCTCAAGCCCGGGAACGTGCTGATGCTCGACGGTGAGCCCGTTCTCATCGACTTCGGCATCGCGCAGGCCGTCGACGCCACCCGGCTGACCCAGACCGGCATGTTCATCGGCACCCCCGGCTACCTGGCCCCCGAGATCATCGAGGGCCACGAGGCGGGTCCCCAGGTCGACGTGCACGCCTGGGCGGGCACGATGCTGATGGCCGCCACCGGCCAGCCGCCGTTCGGCAAGGGCACGCTGGAGATGGTCTTCTACAACATCACGGCGGGCAGGGCCAACGTCGACGCCGCACCCGCCATCCTTCGGCCGCTGCTCCGCGCGGCCTTCCAGCGCGATCCCGCCAAGCGGCCCACCGCCGCCGACCTCGCCGCGCAGCTCTCCCGGCTCGTCGCCCCGCGCCCGGGCCAGGGCCGTCCGAACGTTCCCGACGAGATCCTCACGGTGCCCGACATGTCCGGCACCCCGGCGACGGGGACGCACGAGCCGCCGCCCACGGGGACTTCCGAGCCCCGCCGCGCGGGGCAGTCGCCGGTGCCGGAGCCGCGTCCCGGCGCGGCGGCGCCCGAGGAGTACGTCTCGCTGCTCAGCGACGCGCCGCAGGGCTCCGGAGCGGGTGACCCGTGGCCGACGGTGCGGGTGACCGGCGATGAGCTCCGCAACGCGGGCATCGCCTACGAGAGGCCGACGGTCCGGCCGGGCGCAGGTGTTCCCGCCGGGACGGGTGCCGCCGACCTTCATCGGCCCGGCTCACCGGGCGTCCCGGCCGAGCGGGCGGGGCAGGGCGACGTGCCGACCCGGTTCGCCCCGCCGACCCCGTCCCAGCCGTGGAAGGCCGCCCAGCCCTTTCCGCTCGACCAGGGCGAGGTGCCGACCAGGCGGGTCAGGCCGGAAGAGCTGAGCGATCTCGACGCCCAAGCCAAGGCCTACCGCGCCACCCCGGCCGCCCCCGCGACGCCGACGGGCGCACCCGGTCCGGCGCGGCCGGCACCGCTGGCCCCGCCCGGGCAGTCCTCGCCCGCCGCGCGGCCGTACCACCACCAGGCGCTGTTCGAGCAGCCTCCGGACATGTTCGAGCAGACGCCGCACATCCGGCAGCAGCAGCCGGCCGCGCAGTACGTCCCGACCGTGCACCTGCCGCCGGAGGCGACGCCGGGCTTCGGCCCGCACCACGGGCGGGGCGACCTCCGGCGCTCCCCGGTGTACGGCGTGGCGAGCGTGCTCGCGCTGATCGTCGTGGTCGGCGCGGCCGTCGTGGCCCCGGTGCTGGTGTCGGTGCCGGTGCTCCTCGCGGCCGTGCTCCTGAGGGCCGCCGACATCGCCCAGCCGAGGCTCGACGCCAGGCGCCCCGCGAGCGCCGCCGCGAGCGACGTGCTGCGCGTCCTCGGGCAGCCCCTGGCGCTGGTCAAGTCCGTCGGCGTCACGGTCGCGCTCGTGCCGTACGCCCTCATCCTCGGCGTGCCGGTGGCGCTGGTGCTGACCTTCCTCGTGAAAACCGTGCCCGCGGCCACCGTTCTGAGCTGGGGAGTCGCCGTCTCCCTCTGGATCATCTGCGCGGGGCCGGGTGTCGAGGGGCCGGGCCGCCAGATGAGCAGGACGCTCGCCTCCGTCTTCCCGTCGAAGGGCGCCGCCACGGCGCTCGCCTGGGTTCTCGGAGTGGTGGCCGCCCTTGTGGCGGTATACACGGTCAGCACGCTCGTCTGGCCGTCGATGGAGGCACTCTGGAATCCAGTGGACATGGGTATGTGGCGGCAACGAGTTGAAGACCTGCGGTCGCAGGCGGGATGACGGGGGAAACGGTGCCGGAGACGCTTGACAGACTCGGTCCCTACCGGCTGTTGCGCCGGCTCGGCGAGGGCGGGATGGGCGTCGTCCATCTCGGCCTCGACGGGGAGGGCAGGGAGGTCGCCGTCAAGGTGCTCCACCCTCACGTGGCGGCCGACCTCAAGGCCCGCGACCGCCTGACCCGCGAGGTCGAGACCATGCGGCGGGTGCGCAGCGCGAGGGTCGCCGAGGTGCTCGACGCCGAGCTCACAGGGGCCACGCCCTACATCGTCACCAGGTTCGCCCCCGGGCGCACGCTGGAGGAGACCGTCCTGTCGGACGGCCCGCTGTCGCAGCGCGAGGTCGTACGGCTGGCGCGCGGCCTGTCCGAGGCGCTGATCGCGATCCACGCCGCCGACGTGATCCACCGTGACTTCAAGCCGGCGAACGTCATGCTGGTCAACGGCGATCCGCTGGTCATCGACTTCGGCATCGCCCACCTGGTCAACGCCACCAGGCTCACCCAGACCGGCATGTTCGTCGGCACCCCTGGCTACCTCGCGCCCGAGATCATCAGGGACGAGGAGATCACCCAGGCGGCCGACGTCCACGCCCTGGCGGCCACGGTGTTCTTCGGGGCGACCGGAAAGCCGCCGTTCGGGTCGGGCTCCTTCGAGTCGGTCTGTTACAACATCATGGAAGGCCGGGCCAACATCGAGCAGGCGCCGCCCTGGCTGCGCGGCTGGCTGCGCGCGGCCTTCGCGGTGAACCCGGGCGCCCGTCCGAACGCCCAGGGCCTGCTGGCGATGGCGAGGTCCCTCGACCCGAGCGTGACGGCCTTCCAGGAGACCTCGGCCGGCCACACCCGCAGGCTCGACAGCGCCCAGGGAACCGGACGCGTCCCCGACGGCACCCGCGTGCTCAACGGGTCCGCGCCGGACGCCACCCACGTGCTGAACGGCTCGGCGCCCGGCCTGCCGGGGGTGACGGACGACCTCCCGCCGACCAAGCGCACCAAGCCGGCGTCGGAGGACAGCTACTCCGACCTGCTGCCTCCCGTGCGCTACGCCGAGCCCGATCGCAGGCGCAACCGCGCCGACGCGCCCGGCGCCTTCGCGCCGCCCCCGCCCGCCTCCGGATACCCCGCCGCGCCGTACGCCCCTCCCGGGCAGTACGCGCCCGTGCCCTACCCAGACCAGCGGGTGGCAGGCCCCCCTCCACCGGCCTACCCAGGGTCCACCCGGGGCTCCATGGCGCCGCCGACCCACGGCGTGCCGTACGCCCCCGACCAGCGGCGAGGGGCGTACCCCCCCGAGCAGGGACGCGGGCCGTACCCTCCCGCGCAGGAGCGCAGGCCAGAGCCGGAGCGCGACCGCCCGCCCTATCGCACCGGGCACCCGCTGCTCGCCGCCCTGCTGCTGGTGGTGGCGGTCACGGGCGCGCGCATGCTGCCCGTGCTGGTCGGCGTCTTCATGGTGGTCGCGGTGCTCTGCCTGCGCGTCGGCGAATACCTGTGGAGCGACCTGGCGCAGCGCCGCTCGGTCCGGGGCAACAGCGCGAGCGATCCGCTGCTGGCCCTTCTCGGCACGCCGTGGGCGCTCATCAAGGCCGCGCTCATGACGATCGTCGTCACGCCGCTGGCGGGGATGTTCGCGCTGTGCGTCTGGGGCGCGCTGCACTTCCTAGCCGGGCTGACCACCGACACCGCAGCCGCCTACGGGGCGTCCGCGTTCGTCGGCGGCCTGTTCCTGCTGCCCGGCGGCGGGCCGCCCCGCAAGGCGGTGGCGCGCACCCTTACCGCGGTGATCCGGAGTCCCGGGGCGGGGATGGTGGTTACGATCATCGTCGGCACCCTGGCGTTCTTCGCCCTGGTGAGCGCGATGTCCGCCCTTCCGTCCTGGGTGCCCTGGCAGGCGCCGTCGAAGGCGATCAACACGCTGAGCGACCACGCCAGGAGCAGTGCGACCGGCCTTATGAGCGGCCTGGTGAAGGACCTGATGGACAATCTGGGCCTCGGGTTCCTCGCATTCTGGGGCAACTGACCCCCGGAGTGTGCGTGGCACGCGTCCGGGGCACGATTGATGGCGCCGGAAGGAGTGGCATGAGCGTGCCAACGGCTGGTCAGCTCGGGCCCTACCGCCTGCTGTCGCGGCTGGGGGCGGGCGGGTTCGGCGAGGTCCACCTGGCGCTCGACCCCGAGGGCCACACGGTGGCGGTCAAGGTCCTGCATCCGCACGTCGCGGCGGACGACGTCGCGCTCGCGCGGCTGGCGCGCGAGGTGGACACCATGCGCCGGGTCCGTGGGCCGTACATCGCGGAGGTGCTCGACGCCTCCCTGGAGGGCCCTCGCCCCTACCTCGTCACGAAATACGTCCAAGGGCGCTCCCTGGGGGCCGTGCTGGCCACCGGGGGGCCGGTGCGGGGCGACGAGCTCGTACGGCTGGCGCGCGGGCTCGCCGAGGCGCTGGCGTCCATCCACGGAGCCGGCGTCGTGCACCGTGACCTGAAACCGGCGAACGTCATCATCTCCGACGGTGAGCCCCACGTCATCGACTTCGGCATCGCGTACGCGCTCGACTCGGCCGCGGTGACGGTGTCGGGGGCCGTACTCGGCACGCCCGGCTACCTCGCGCCCGAGGTGCTGGAGGGCGGGGAGGTGAGCCCCTCGGCCGACGTGTTCGCCTGGGGCGCCACGATGGCCTACGCCGCCTCGGGCCGGCAGCCGTACGGCACAGGCCCGGCGCCGGCGGTCGCCTACCGCGTCGTGCACCAGGAGCCCGACCTGGACGACGTGCCGTCGTGGCTGGTGTCGCTGGTGCGCGAGTGCCTGAGCGACGACCCGGCCGCCAGGCCCACGGCCGCGCAGCTCCGCGCCAGGCTCGGGGTCGCCGCGCCGCCGCCGACGATCCCGCCCGAGCGGCGCCGCGTCACCGACATGAGGGAGCCGCCCACCGAGCGGTGGCGGCCGGGCAAGCGTGACTCTCCAGGCATCGTCGACGCGCTGGTCCGGCACCGCGACAAGGTGCGCAGGCGCTGGGTGGTGGCCACGGGCGTCCTCGCCGGTCTGGTGGCCGCCGCCGTCCATCAGTACTTCCCGGAGACCTCCGTGCTGGTCCTCGCGGCGTACGGCGTGGGCATGCTGGTCGACGCCGGCTTCGGCGTCGTGGCCAGGTCCCGGCCACGCGCGCTGTTCGACCTGGTCAGCGGGGCGGGTACGGTCGGGTTGTACGCCGCGCTGATCGCGCTTTTCAGCCCTTTCACGCTGCTTCTGGCCCTCGCCACCGTGATCGTCGTGCTGGTGATGATCGCCTTCGCGAGCTGAGCCGGAGCATAGTTCTGGAATATTGTTCGGTATGGTGTGCAGTGGAACGCCGCCCGGGCCGTACAGCCGCGGGTTTGCCACTAAGCTACTAGTGGGTAACATAATGCGGAGGGAAAGGGACGAGCTGCCGACACGGAGATCGTCTCGGGCCACCCGATGTCACCGCGTCCCAGGGCGCATGACAGTCTGAAGGCGGCTCCCGGTGCCGGTCACCGGGGTAGCCCGCAAGACGTGTGCGTACCCCGCGCGCACGTGCCGAGGAATCGGCGCCAGCCCCAGCGATGTGGTGGCGCCTGTGAAACGGGAGGTCGGCCACCGGCCATGAATATCGTCGTCTGCGTGAAGCAGGTCCCCGACACGGCGACCGAGCGCAAGCTGAGGTCCGATGACAATACGCTCGATCGTGACGCCGCGGACGGCGTCATCAACGAGCTGTGCGAATACGCCGTCGAAGAGGCACTCAGGATCAAAGAGGCCCACGGCGGCGAGGTCACTGTGCTGACCATGGGTCCGAGCAAGGCCGCCGACACGATCCGCAAGGCCCTCGCGATGGGTGCCGACAAGGCCGTCCACCTGCTGGACGACGCGTTGCACGGCTCGGACGCCCTGTCCACGTCCTACGCCTTGGCCCAGACGCTGAAGAAGATCGGGTTCGACCTGGTCGTCCTCGGCTCGGAGTCCACCGACGCGCGCACGGGCGTGCTGGCGGCCATGCTGGCCGAGCGCCTCGGCACGCCGCAGCTCACGCTGGCGCGCAAGGTCGACATCGACGGTTCCACCATCAGCGTCGAGCGCGTCACCGACTACGGCTTCGACAAGGTCGAGGCCACGTTGCCCGCCGTCGTCTCCGTGGTGGAGAAGATCAACGACCCGCGTTACCCCTCCTTCAAGGGCATCATGGCCGCGAAGAAGAAGCCGGTGGAGACCCTCGGAGTATCCGACGCGGAGATCGACACCGCCCAGGTCGGCCTCGGCGGCGCCTGGAGCGAGGTCGCGGAGTTCGCCGTCGCCCCGCCGCGCGCGGCCGGCACCATCGTCAAGGACGAGGGCGACGGTGGCTCCAAGGCCGCCGACTTCCTCGCGTCGAAGAAGTTCATCTAAGGGGGACCGATGGCTGAGATTCTGGTTCTCGTCGAGCACGTCGACGGTGAGGTCAAGAAGGTCACCCTTGAGCTGCTGACCCTGGCCCGGTCGCTGGGCTCCCCGTCGGCGGTCTGGGCGGGCCCCGGCTACTCCGGCGCCGCCAAGGCCAGGCTCGGTGAGTACGGCGCGGAGAAGATCTACGTCGCCGACTCCGCCGAGATCGTCGACTACGTCGTGGCGCCGAAGGCCGAGCTGCTGGCCCAGCTCGTCTCCTCCGCCTCCCCGGCGGCGGTCCTCGTGGCCGCCACGGCCGAGGGCAAGGAGGTCGCCGGACGCCTCGCGATCAAGACGGACTCCGGCGTCATCACCGACGCCGTGGGCCTCGGCGACGGTTTCGTCGCCGAGCAGTCCATCTTCGGTGGCGGCGTCAACGTCAAGTCCAAGGTCAGCAAGGGCACCCCCATCGTGGCGGTACGCCCCAACTCGACCGCCCCAGAGGCCTCCGCGGGAGCGGCGGCCGAGGAGCAGGTGACGGTGTCGCTCTCCGAGACCGCCAAGGCCGCCAAGGTCGTCGAGCGCGTCAAGCAGGAGAAGGGCGCCCGTCCCGAGCTGACCGAGGCCGCGATCGTGGTCTCCGGCGGCCGCGGGGTCGGCTCCGGGGAGAACTTCTCGATCATCGAGAAGCTGGCGGACGCCCTCGGTGCCGCCGTCGGCGCCTCGCGCGCCGCGACCGACGCCGGGTGGTACCCCCACCAGTTCCAGGTCGGGCAGACGGGCAAGACGGTGTCCCCGCAGCTCTACATCGCGGCGGGCATCTCCGGGGCCATCCAGCACCGGGCCGGTATGCAGACCGCGAAGACGATCATCGCGATCAACAAGGACCCCGAGGCCCCGATCTTCGAGCTGGCCGACTTCGGCGTCGTGGGCGACCTGCACCAGATCGTCCCGCAGCTCTCCGAAGAGGTCGAGAAGCGCAAGTAGGTCTGACGCACAGGCGGCGCCGCACCCGTTTTCGGCGGGGGCGGCGCCGTTCGCATGTGCGGCGTGCCGTCCCGCGAGGCGCCGGCCGCTCACGCGGGGTGTCGTACGGGCTCGCGTGTCACGCACATGGCGTCAGGACGGTCCGCCTGCCGGTTACGCGGCGGCCTTCAGGGGCTCCCGCTCGGTGAGCCGGTGGATCTCCGCGCCTGCCGTACGGGACTCGCGGCGGGGCAGGAAGTACGCGGCCACCGAGATGAGCACCCCGAGCACGACGGCGACGCCCAGCGCGACCCGGAGCGTCGCGGCGTGGCTCAGGAAGCCGATCACCACTGGGCCGAGGAGCAGGCCCGCGTAGCCCATCGCGCCGGTCTGGGCGATGGCAGGGCCCGGGTTGCCGGTGGCCGTGCCCGCGAGCGAGATCGCCATCGGGGAGACCGTCGCGACGGTGAGTCCGATGAGGATCATCCCGCCGACGGCGACCACCGGGGACGACGTGGTGATCACGAGCGTGAAGGTCAGGGCCGTGCCGAGGCCGGAGGCGATGATGAGCCGGCGGGCGCCGACCCGGGTACGCAGCCGGTCGCCGGTGAGCCGGGCGATCAGCATGCCGCCCTCGAAGATCGGGTAGCCGAGGGCGGCGACCGCCTCGGGGGCGGCGACGGTGTCCCGCAGGAACAGGCCGTTCCAGTCGGCGACGGCACCCTCGACCATGAAAGCGCCGAACGCGATGGCGCCGAGCAGGTACACGACCGGGGGCATCCGCCGCCGTGCCCCGCCGGACGCGGGCTCCACGAAGACCGGGTCCGGCAGGAAGCCCCGGCTGAGCCAGTACGCCCCGGGGGCCGACACGAGGGCGATGGCGGCCAGGTTGGCCGTGAACGAGACCCCGAAGGAGATGGCCACGGTGCCGAGAAGGCCGGCCGACATGGCGCCCACGCACCAGCCGGCGTGCATGCCGTTCATCAGCGGGCGGCCGTAGGCGCGCTCCACGGCCGAGCCCTGGGCGTTCATCGCGACGTCGACCGCTCCGAAGAACATGCCGAACAGCGCGGCCACCACGACCATCGACGGGAGCGACGGGGCGAGCGCGACTCCGAGGAGCGACGCCGCGCAAAGGGGGGCGCAGGCCCGGAGGACGGCGCGGCTGCCCGCGCGTGCCATCACGCCCCGCATGGACTGCATGGTCACCAGCGCCCCGACTCCCCAGGCGAGGAGCACGAGAGCGACCGACGCCTCGGATATGCCGAGTCTGTCGGTCAGCGCGGGGATGCGCACGGTGAACGTGCCGCACATGAGGCCGGCGAGGACGAAGGTGAGGATCGCCCGGGAGCGGGCGGTCCTCAGGTCGCGGGTCATCACAAAGACCTTTCAAGGATTTCGCGCATGGCTGAACGGTGTGGTGAATGTGGTGCGGTCGCGCGGGATCCGCACGCGGCGCTGGTTCGGGAGGCGTGGCGCGCTCGAACGTGACAGGGGAGCGGCGCGATACCTGGGGGAGTGTCAGCTGGGGCGTCGCACGCTGGAGCGGCCCTTCCGGATCCGTCCGGAAGGGTGGCGGCTCACAGGGTCAGGGGCTCGCGAGTGCCCGGAGCCGGCTATGCAGCTCCTCGTAGTGGGCGTCTTCGTAGAAGCCCGGGTCGTGGGTGACGACCTCCCACAGCCCCTCGCAGGCGAGCCGGACGATCTGGGCCGCCATCGGGTCGGCCTCGGTGTCCATGCCCTCGCGATGCCACCGGGCCATCGCCTCGCGCAGGGGCGCGAGTAACCCGGGGTCACCCGCAGCCCCGGTGACGACGGCCCAGCGTCTCAGGCGCGCGCTCCGGATCGCGGCGAACGTCGCCGCGAGATAGGCCCGGGTGTACGAGCTCTCGCTCTGGGAGGCGACCAGTTCGTCGAAGTCGGCGATGAGCCGCTCGATCATGCCCTTGATGAGGGCTTCCTTGGTGTTGAAGTGGTAGAGGAGACCGCCTTTGCTCACGCCGGCACGCTCGGCCACGGCCGACAGGGTGAGACACTGGGCCCCCTGGTCGGCCAGCAGCCTTTCCGCCGCGTTCAAAAGCTCATCTCTCCGCACATGAGTAACTATACCGTCTGGACGGTACAGTTCTCAAACTAGGTATTCTGGGGTACGCCATGGCTTACCTAGACCACGCGGCTACGACGCCGATGCTCCCCGAAGCGATCGAGGCGATGACCGCACAGCTCGTGCGGGTCGGCAACGCCTCGTCCCTCCACGCGGCGGGCCGCCGCACCCGCCGGGTCGTCGAGGAGTCGCGCGAGACCATCGCCGGCGCGCTCGGCGCACGGCCCAGCGAGGTCGTCTTCACCTCCGGGGGCACGGAGGCCGACAACCTCGCCATCAAAGGGCTCTTCTGGGCGCGCCACGCGGCCTCCGGAGCCGATCGGGTGCTGCTGAGCGCGGTCGAGCACCACGCCGGCCTCGATCCCGCACACTGGCTGGGCGACCGGCAGGGCGCGTCCGTCGAGCTGCTCGACGTCGACGAGTACGGCCGCGTCCATCCCGGCACCCTGCGCGCGGCGATCGAGAGCGCCCCCGAACGCGTCGCGGTGATCAGCGTGATGTGGGCCAACAACGAGGTCGGCACCGTCCAGCCGATCCACGAGCTGGCCGCCATCGCCCGCGAGCACGGCATCCCGTTCCACACTGACGCGGTCCAGGCCGTCGGACAGTTGCCGGTGTCGTTCTCCGGGTCAGGGGTCGAGGCGCTCACCGTGTCCGGGCACAAGGTGGGCGGCCCGATGGGCGTCGGAGCCCTCCTGCTCGCCAGGGGCGTCGACCCGGTCCCGGTGCTCCACGGCGGCGGTCAGGAGCGCGACGTGCGTTCCGGCACCCTCGACGCCCCGGCCATCGCCGGGTTCGCGGCGGCCGTACGGGCCTCGGTGGACAACCGCGAGGAGCACGCCGCGCGGCTGCGCGCCCTGCGTGACGAGCTGATCGCCCGGGTCAGGCACGCGGTGCCCGACGTGATCCTCAACGGCCACCCCGACGAGCGCCTCCCCGGCAACGCCCACTTCTCCTTCCCCGGATGCGAGGGCGACGCCTTGCTGATGCTGCTCGACGCCAAGGGCGTGGAGTGCTCCACGGGGTCGGCCTGCTCGGCGGGCGTCGCCCAGCCGTCGCACGTCCTGCTCGCCATGGGCTCCGACGCCGTACGGGCGCGGGGGTCGCTGCGTTTCTCCCTGGGGCACACCTCGACCCGGGCCGACGTGGACGAGCTGGTCAACGTGATCGGCGGCGTGGTGGAGCGTGCCCGCCGCGCCGGCCTGACGTAGCAGGGCGGCCCGCTGAATCCTTGATCTCCCGAGGCCCGTGTGGAGCCGGATTCGGCCGCCTCGGTCAGCTCAGGAAGGGTGAGATCGCGATCCAGCCGGGGTCGCCGGTCACGTCGACGCTCGGCGCGCCTTCCTCCCAGCCGGTGATCAGCTCCTTGGCGTGGATCGCCGCGTCACTCGAGGGGTCGGCGTACACGTGCAGCACGCGGGAGCCCTCGGCGCTCATGTGGGCGGCGAGCACGGCGGTGCCGCCGAGGCGCTCGACGCGGTCGGCCAGCCGCTCCTCGAACGCGCGGAGCGCCGCCGGTGACTCCCCGGTGGGCAGGCCGTCCTCGTCGGACTCGGCGTACGGCAGGGTGATCTCGATGTGCTGGTCGAACAGCGGGTAGTCCACCGGGCGAAGGGGATGGCGGGCGGTGGCGATCAGGCGTGCCCCACCGGCCGTCCGGCCCTCCAGCAGGGCCCACTGCTCGTCGTGGTACTCGGAGGCGAGGTCGGCGACCACGGCGGGAAGGTGGACGGCGGCCACGGCGTCGAGAGGCTGGAAGGGGGCGGCGACGATGTCACCGACCCAGCGGGCCACTTCGTCCTCCCCGAGCAGCCAGTCGAGGGCGAGCACGGCCGCCTCGGTGCGGGTCTCGTCCTCCAGGTCCGGAAATATCGGGTGATAGGCGGACACGTCGATTCGAGGAGTCCCGTTTGGGACCCTCAGCCCGAGCACCAGTTCGTCGAGCCCGAACCGGCGCCCGCCCACGTCCAAGGTGAGCTCCATCGCGGCCGGGTGGGCCTGCCGGGACGGGTGGAACTCCCAGATCGTGCCGGCAGGCGGCGCGGCGAGCGCCCAGCGGTGGGCGAGCGGGCGAAGCTCGGGATTGCCCGCCGCGGAGACGATCAGGGCCCGCTCAGCCGTCGTGCCGGGCGCGATGTCCCAGACCAGTCCGGGATTCAGGGCCGTGACGGCCGGGGCGATCTCCTCGGCGAGCCCGGCGGCGTCACCCGCCTCCAGCAGAGCTTCGGCCTTGGGCCGGGCCTCGGCCCACCATGCCCAGAAGCCGGCGATCTCGCCGACCGGCTCACCCGGCTCACTTCCCCGCCCGAACAGTCGCATGGCATTCGATCCTCCCAGGTGTCCGCCCCGGACGCCAACGCGGAAAGGCGTCGCCGGTACCGCTTGGGAGCCGGCGGCCGGGTAACCTCAAGAGTGTTATGAGTCTTCGTGTGCTTGCCGCCATGTCGGGCGGCGTCGACTCCGCGGTGGCGGCTGCCCGCATCGCCGAGGCCGGCCATGACGTCACGGGCGTCCACCTGGCGCTTTCCTCCAACCCGCAGTCCTACCGCACCGGCGCCCGCGGCTGCTGCACGCTGGAGGACTCCCGCGACGCCCGGCGTGCCGCCGACGTGATCGGCATCCCGTTCTACATATGGGACATGGCCGAGCGGTTCCACCGCGACGTCGTAGAGGACTTCGTCAACGAGTACGCCGCGGGCCGCACGCCCAACCCCTGCCTGCGCTGCAACGAGAAGATCAAGTTCGAGGCGGTGCTCGACCGGGCGCTGGCGCTGGGGTTCGACGCGGTGGCCACGGGCCACCACGCCCGCCTATCCGACGGCCTTCTGCTCCGGAGCGTCGACCAGGGCAAGGACCAGTCGTACGTCCTCGGGGTCCTCACCCGCGAGCAGCTCTCCCACGCGATCTTCCCGCTGGGCGGATCCACGAAGGCCGAGGTGCGTGAGGAGGCCGCCGCCCGGGGTCTGGCCGTGGCGGACAAGCCCGACAGCCACGACATCTGCTTCATCGCAGACGGCGACACCCGCGGCTTCCTGGCCGAGCGGCTGGGCGCGGAGCAGGGCCCGATCGTCGACGAGTCAGGGGCCGTCCTCGGCACCCACGCCGGGGCGTACGGCTTCACCGTGGGCCAGCGCAAGGGCCTGCGCATCGACCGCCCGACACCCGACGGCCGCCCGCGTTACGTGCTGTCGATCGAGCCGGTGTCCAACACGGTCACGGTCGGCCCCCGCTCGTCCCTGGCCGTCAGCTCGATCGTGGCCGAGCGCCCCGTCTGGAACGGCCCGCTCGCCGAGCCGTACGAGCCGCTGGCGTGCCACGTGCAGCTGCGCGCCCACGGCGAGGTGTACGGCTGCCGCGCCCAGGTCTCGGGCGGCGTGCTCCACATCGAGCTGGACAGCCCCGCGACGGGTGTGGCGGCGGGCCAGGCGGCCGTCCTGTACAGCGGGGACACCGTCCTCGGCTCCGCCACCATCGCCTCGTCCTCCTGACCGCGCGCGACGTATGGCCCAGGGGTGGTCAGCCGCCCAGGAGTACGCTCTCGCCGGGCTTGAGCCGGCGGAAGTCGCCACCCTGCGCTTTGCCGCGCCGCTCCAGGATGCCGTCCACCAGCATCAGGCCGATGTCGTTGTAGAGGCCCTCGTGGATGGAGTAAGCACGCCGGGGCGCCACCTCCAGCAGGTAGTCGACCATCTCCGAGGCCTTCATCCAGGGGCCGCTCGCCGGCGTGAGCAGCGTGGCCACCGGCTGGCCGGGCACGGTGAACGCGTCGCCGGGGTGGAACACCTCGCCGTCGACGAGGAAGCCGACGTTCTGCACCACGGGCACGTCGAAGGCGATCACGGCGTGGTCCCGGCCGACCACCCCGACCTCGAAGCCGGCCGCCGTGAAGGAGTCGCCGTCGCCGATGACGTTGACCTTGGCGCTCACGCCCTCCAGTTGCTTGGCGACGGCGGCGCAGGTCCAGATCGGCACGTCGGTTCCGAGAGCGGCGAGGCGCTTGACCTCCAGGTGGTCGAAGTGCTCGTGGGTGATGAGGACGGCGTTGGCCCCCTCGATGGCCGACTCCTCGGTGAGGCCTCCGGGGTCGATGACGAGGGTGGAACCGTCCTTCTCCAGGCGCACGCACGCGTGGCCGTGTTTGGTGAGCTTCATCTTTCCATCATTGCGCGTGCCGGATTCTGACCTTTCCACCAGTGCCGTGTACTCGCCTCCGAGATCGAGGCGCTCGCGCACGCCGCCCTCGCGCCAGTCCCGCGGGACGAGGATCAGGTCGGCGTCCCTGATGTCGCGGAGCCGGCGCGCGATCACGATGCCCGCTCCGCCCACGAAGTGCAGGCTGAACGGGCACGCCGGGTCATCGCGTCTGGACAGTCCCTAAGCTTGCGCTTTGTGAGCGAGTTTCCGTGGAACGCGGCGAGTGCCACCGGGGTGGGTTCCCACCCGGGTGATGACCATGTCGAGACGCTGCGCATGGTGTTCGGCGAGCTTCCCGACCTGCCGTACCTCCCGGAGCTGCCTGACCGGGGCGTGGGCGCCGACATGGTCGGGCGTACCGCCTCGTTGCTCGTGGAGCTGCCGGTGGAGGTGCAGCCGTCCGGCTGGCGCCTCACCGACCGCCCGGGGCGGGACGTCCGTCGTGCCAGAGACCACCTCGCCCGTGACCTCGACGCCCTGGAGGAGATCGCCCATGGGTACGCCGGACGGTTCAAGGTCCAGGTCTGCGGGCCGTGGACCCTCGCGGGCGCGATCGAGCTGCGGTACGGGGACAAGATGCTCGCCGACCCCGGAGCGGTGCGCGACCTGACCGATTCCCTGGCCGAAGGGCTGAAGGCACACATCGCGGGCGTGCGCGCCCGGCTGCCCGGCGCCGAGATCCTGGTCCAGATCGACGAGCCAGGCCTGCCGGGAGTGCTCGCCGGCACGGTGCCGACGGCTTCGGGCTTCGGACGGCTCGCCGCCGTCGAGCCCCCGGTCGCCGCCGAGCGGCTGCGCGCCGTGCTGCCCCCCGAGACCTTCACCATCGTGCACTGCTGCGCCCCCGGCCTGCCCTTCGAGTTGCTCCGTACGGTGGGAGCGGGCGGGATCTCGCTGGACGCGAGCCTGCTGCGGCGCCGCGACGAGGACCGCATCGGCGAGGCGATCGAGGCCGGCACGGCGTTCTTCCTCGGTGTCGTCCCCGGCACGGACACGCCGCTCCAGGACCTCGACGTGATAGCCAGGCCCGCCGTCGAGCTGTGGCGGAGGCTGGGCTTCAATCCTTCGAGGCTCGCCGAGCAGGTCGTGCTCACGCCGTCGTGCGGGCTCGCGGCGGCCTCTCCGCCGTACGCCCGGGCGGCGCTCGCCCGCTGCCGGGAGGCGGCGCGCGTGTTGCGGGACGACCCTGAGGACCGCCGCTGAACATGGTGGCTTTAGCGCCGAACAGTTCGGTGCAAGTCACCTCAAGTGCCCTGCAAGGGTGCTGGCCTATCTCTTGGTGTGCGTCAACAACGACACGTTCAGGAGAGAAAGTCATGCGTAGCGGTCTTCGCGTACTGCTCGGACTCACCACCGCGGCCGCCCTGGGCCTCGGGCTGCCCGCCACGGCGTCGGCCTCGACCGCCTCGGCCACGACTCGGGCCTCCGCCGCCGAATCATGGTCATGGGGTCCGATCGCCTCAACGGATGCCAAGGGGTGGGCCGGCGGCAAGATCCGCGCGACGAGCGCCGGCCTGCGGATCACCGGCGACCTGTACGACGCGGGCGGCGCGAGCACGTGCTCGTGGCTGAAGATCAAGTGGCTGACGGACCAGGGGAAGTACCGCACGGCCACCTTCAAGAACTGCTCGCAGTCGCGGACCCGCTCGTTCCACGTGAACGCCGGCTACATGCTCTCCTCCACGGCCAAGGTCTGCCGAGGCACCTCCACCCGCATCACGGGCAAGTGCTCCACCTGGGATGGCGTCTGGGCCCAGGGCGGCTGACGCCGGTCCTCGCGAGGCGATCCGGGGTGCCCTCGCCCGGGGTCGCCTCGTCTGGCGTGATGCGGATGACATTGACGCGAACGGCCCTTTCTCCTCCAGAAATGTCGGTGGTGGATGGCATGGTGGAAGTAACGATTCCCCAGGTAGACCGCATGTGCGGGGGCGTGAGCACTCGTCGCTGCCCGTAGCGTTCTCCTTGGGGTTGACTGACGAGGGGAGACGGCATGGCTGACGAGGTGGAGGGCGTGCCGGTGGGCGCACTGGAGCGCCACGCCGAGCTGGCCGAGCTGGCCGACGAGGCCAACTGGCGCTATTACGTGCTCGACGCGCCCACCGTGAGCGACGGCGAGTACGACGCGTGGATGCGCGAGCTGCGCGAGCTGGAGGAGGCGCACCCGAGCCTGCGTACGCCGGACTCGCCGACGCAGAAGGTCGGCGCGCCGATCTCCACCGACTTCACCCCCGTGCGGCACCTCCGGCGGCTCGAGAGCCTTGACAACGCCTTCAGCGACGCCGATCTGGCGGGCTGGCAGGCCAGGGCGGAGCGGCTGGTCGAGGCCGACCCCGGGCCCTACCTGTGCGAGCTGAAGATCGACGGCCTGGCCATCGCCCTGGTGTACGAGAAGGGCAGGCTGGTCAGGGGCGCGACGCGGGGCGACGGGCGCATGGGCGACGACGTCACCGCGAACGTCCGCACGATCGCCAACATCCCCCACCGGCTCACCGGTGAGAATGTTCCCGACCTGCTGGAGGTGCGGGGAGAGGTCTACCTCTCGGTCGAGGGCTTCGAGAAGCTCAACGAGCAGCTCGTCGCGGCGGGCAAGGCCCCGTTCGCCAACCCCCGCAACTCGGCGGCCGGGTCGCTGCGCCAGAAGGACCCGCGCATCACCGCGCAGCGCGCGCTCGGCATGATCGCGCACGGTGTCGGCACGTGGGAGGGCTCACCGCTCCCGGAGACCCAGTCGGGGGTCTATGAGCGGCTGAAGGAGTTCGGGCTGCCGGTCAGCGACCTGTACAAGGTGGTCGGGAGCCTCACCGAGATCGATGACTTCATCGAGCACTACCGGCACCACCGCCACGACACCGCGTACGAGATCGACGGCGTGGTGGTCAAGGTCGACCGCATCGAGCTGCAGCGGCAGCTCGGCTCCACCTCGCGGGCGCCCCGGTGGGCCATCGCCTTCAAGTACCCGCCCGAGGAGGTCAACACCAAGCTCCTCGACATCCAGGTCGGCGTCGGCCGCACCGGCCGCGTGACCCCGTACGGCGTGATGGCCCCCGTCGTCGTCGCCCAGTCGACCGTGGAGCGAGCGACCCTCCACAACGCCTCCGAGGTCGTCCGCAAGGGCGTCCTCATCGGTGACACCGTGGTGCTGCGCAAGGCGGGCGACGTCATCCCCGAGATCGTCGGGCCGGTGGCCGCCCTGCGTGACGGCACCGAGCGCGAGTTCGTCATGCCCACCAACTGCCCCGAGTGCGGCACCGAGCTGCGGCGCATGAAAGAGGCGGACGTCGACATCCGCTGCCCCAACGCCCGCTCGTGCCCGGCGCAGCTACGTGAGCGCATCTTCTTCGCCGCGGGCCGGGGAGCGTTCGACATCGAGGGGCTCGGCTACGTCGCGGCCACCGCGCTGACCGCCCCGCTGCCCCCCCAGGAGCCTCCGGTGCGCACGGAGGCCGACCTGTTCGACCTGACGATCGAAAAGCTGCTGCCGATCAAGTCCGTCGTACGCGACCAGGCCACCGGCCTGCCCAAGACCGACCCGGAGACCGGCGAGCCGAAGGTCGTGACCTTCTTCGGCAACATGAGCGGCGAGGCCAGCAAGAACGCCGAGCACATGATGGAGGAGCTGGAGAAGGCGAAGGCGCAGCCGCTCTGGCGGGTGCTGGTCGCCCTGTCGATCCGGCACGTCGGGCCTACGGCCGCGCAGGCACTGGCCTCCGCGCTCCTGTCTCTCGACCGCGTCTTCGGCGCCTCGGAGGAGGAGCTGGCCGCCGTCGAGGGGGTCGGCCCGACGATCGCCGCCTCGATCAAGGAGTGGTACGCCGAGGACTGGCACCGCGAGATCGTCGATCGCTGGCGCCTGGCCGGGGTGCGCATGGAGGACGAGCCCCCTTCCGGGCAGGGCCCGCAGACCCTGGCCGGCCTGGCCCTGGTGGTCACAGGCACGCTTGCGGGTTTCACGCGGGACGAGGCCGGCGAGGCCATCCAGAGCCGGGGGGGCAAGGTGACGAGCTCGGTCTCCAAGAAGACCGCCTTCGTGGTCGCGGGGGAGAACGCCGGCTCCAAGTACGACAAGGCGCTGAAGCTCGGCGTCCCCATCCTCGACGAAGAACGCTTCCAGACCTTGCTCGCCCACGGCCCGGAGGCCGTGATCCCTGCGGAAGAGCCGTCAGTGGAAGACGTCGAGCTGACGCAGTAGGCGGGTTCCGAAGACAGACAGCCTTTTCTTCCCACCGCGAGGTCGCCGGCCGTCCACGGCGGGCGTGTCAGGCGTGGTCGTGGGATCGGGCGATGTGGCATGGGCGATGGCTGGTCGTTTGACCGATCGGAGGCGTTCAGCCCCTAGAGGAACAATTATCCCAATATTTGTCATCCGTGATCGTGACTGGTGACGAACAGGAAGAGTGGAAGTCCCGGAACTTTCGGTGACGGAACGTGCCCAACCGGTTTCGCGAAGTGGCCCAGAGGTCGTACCCTCCCATAGTGACCTCTTGGGGGTTTACTTGCCTATGACGGACCCATCCGACACGCGCGACACCGCACCGCGGCCGTCCTCCCCGCTCTGGACCTACCTGACGGGAGTCGTCGTCACGGGCTTCGCGGCACTCCTCGCCGCGGAGATCCGGCTCGGTTTCGGCGAGTTCGCCTCGCTGGCGCGCACTCCGCTGTTCTGGGTGCTCGTGGCACTCGTCGTGCTGGGGGAGCTCCGGCCCATAGTGGTCTCCACCTCGCGCCTGGCGGGTGGCACGGCCACCTCGACGCTGTTCACCTTCGCCGTCCTGCTGTACGACGGCCTGTCCGTGGCGGTGCTGATCCACACGCTCGCGATGGTCGTCAGCGGCCTGTCGCACCGCAGGGCCTGGCACCGCACGCTGTTCAACGTCGCGCAGGTGGCCCTGGCCTCGACCGCGGCGGCGGTGGTGCTCGGCGTCTTCGGCCACCATCCCCATCCGGCCAGGCCCTGGGTGCCGGAGGGCACCGACATCACGGCGGTCGCGCTGGCGGCCGTGGCGTACTTCGTCGTGCGTGGAGTCCTGGTTTGCGGGGCCGTGGCACTGCACGAGCGCCGTCCCCTCCTTCGGGTGATCCGCTCGACGATCGGGCACCAGAGCCTGGTCTACGCCGCGCTCCTCGGCCTCGCCCCGCTGGTCGTCGTCGTGATGAGCCGCTCGCCGGCCCTGGTCCCCCTCTTCGTGGCCCCGCTCGCCACCATGTACTTCACCGCCTCGCTGTCGATGCGCCGTGACCACCAGGCCATGCACGACGGGCTGACCGCCCTGCCGAACCGCAAGCTGCTCATCCTCCGCACGGAGGAGGCGCTGGCCGAGGCGCGCGAGGACGTACGGGTCGGCCTGCTCCTTCTCGACCTAGACCGGTTCAAGGAGGTCAACGACACCCTCGGGCACCCGGTGGGGGACCGGCTTCTGCAGATCGTCGCGCACCGTCTCACCCACAGCGTGCGGCCCGGCGACGTCGTGGCCCGGCTCGGGGGCGACGAGTTCGCGGTGCTCCTGCCGACCGTGCGCGACGCCGCAGCGGCCCGCGAGGTGGCCGCCCGGCTCAGGGTGGCACTCACCGAGCCCGTACGGCTGGAAGGCATGACGTTCGACCTGGACGCCTCGGTCGGAATCGCGTTGTACCCCGACCACGCGCCCGACTTCGAGCTCCTCCTCCAGCGGTCCGACGTCGCGATGTACTTCGCCAAGGAGGGCCGCACCGGGGTGGAGGTCTACCTCGCCGAGAAGGACCGCAACTCCCCCGAGCGGCTGAGCCTGCTCGGCGACCTGCGCCGGGCCGTCGGCGGGAGCCAGCTGGAGCTGCACTACCAGCCGAAGGTGAGCCTCAAGTCGGGCAGGGTGGAAGGCGTGGAGGCCCTCCTGCGGTGGTGGCATCCGGAACGCGGGCCGATCTCCCCTGCCGACTTCATCCCTCTGGCAGAGCAGTCCTATCTCATGCGCCAGATCACCCAGCATGTGATCGACGCCGCGCTGGAGCAGGCGGCCCGCTGGTGGCACTCCGGCATCGAGGTTCCGGTCTCGGTCAACGTGTCGGCGCGCGACCTGCTCGACTCGGCGCTGCCCGACCTGCTGGAGGCGGGGCTCGACCGCCTGCAGCTGCCCCCTTCGGCGATCCAGCTCGAGGTGACGGAGCGCATCCTGATGACCGACCAGGCGTACACCGCCGACTCGGTGCACGCCCTGGTCCAGCTCGGGGTCCCGCTGGCCTTGGATGACTTCGGCACGGGCTACTCCTCTCTGGTCCGGCTCCAGCGCCTCCCGGTGTGCGAGGTGAAGATCGACGGCTCGTTCGTCCAGCGGCTGGGGAAGTCGGTGGACGACGAGCGGATCGTCCGGTCGATCGTCGACCTGGTGCGCTCCCTCGGCCTGCGTTCCGTGGCCGAGGGCGTGGAGACCGAGGAGGTGGCCCAGCGACTGCGCGAGATGGGCTGCGACTCGGCTCAGGGATGGCGGTTCGCCGAGCCGATGCCCGCCTCCGAGACCACCGTGTGGCTGACCGAACGGCTGGGCGCCCCGGCGTACGAAAGGTGCGAGTCCGCCGAGGTCAGGGCTCTGTAGGGGCCATATGTCAGGTCACCGCCGCGGTTTCGTGGGGCTCATGCGCACCACGGGCGGTCAGGCCCCGGAGAACCATGGCTAATGGTTCGGCCACGTTCGGTCACGAGCCCTAGGATGACACTGTCCAATTGCCATCCATGAAACGGGTTAACGACTCATGTCCGCCATAACCCGCGACGAGGTCGCTCACCTCGCCCGGTTGTCCCGGCTGGCGCTGACCGATGCCGAGCTGGGCCACTACGCCGCGCAGCTCGACGTCATCATCGGCGCGGTCGCGCGCGTCGCCGAGGTCGCCACCGACGACATCCCGCCGTCCTCACACGCGCTGCCGCTCACGAACGTCTACCGTCCCGACGAGGCGCGGATGAGCCTGACCCCGGAGCAGGCGCTGGCAGCCGCCCCGGCCGTCGAGAACGACCGTTTCCGCGTCCCGCGCATCCTCGGGGAGGAGGCATGAGTCTCACCCGCAACACCGCCGCGGAGCTGGGCGCCCTGATCGCCTCCGGCGAGGTGTCGGCCGTCGAGGTCACCCAGGCCCACCTCGACCGCATCGCCGAGGTCGACCCGCAGGTCCACGCGTTCCTCCACGTCGCCGCCGAGTCCGCTCTGGAGCAGGCGCGCTCCATCGACGCGAGGCGCGCCGCCGGCGAGGAGCTCGGCCCGCTCGCGGGCGTGCCGATCGCGCACAAGGACGTCTTCACCACCAAGGACATGCCGACCACGGCCGGCTCGAAGATCCTCGAGGGCTACCGCCCGCCGTACGACGCGACGGTCACCGCGCGACTGCGCGAGGCCGGTCTGGTGATCATCGGCAAGACCAACCTCGACGAGTTCGCGATGGGCTCCTCCACGGAGAACTCCGCGTACGGCCCGACGCACAACCCGTGGGACCTCGACCGGATCCCCGGCGGCTCCTCGGGCGGTTCGAGCGCCGCCGTCGCCTCCTACCAGGCACCGCTGTCCACCGGCACCGACACGGGCGGCTCGATCCGCCAGCCCGCCGCCGTGACCGGCATCGTCGGGATGAAGCCCACCTACGGAGGCTCCTCGCGGTACGGGGTGATCGCCTTCGCCTCGTCGCTGGACACGCCGGGCCCGTTCGCCCGCAACGTGCTCGACGCCGCCCTGCTGCACGAGGCGTTCTCCGGTCACGACGTCATGGACACCACCTCGATCCACGCCGAGGTGCCGCCCGTCGTCGAGGCCGCGCGCCGCGCCGACGTCTCCGGGCTGCGCGTCGGCGTGGTGAAGGAGTTCGCGGGCGAGGGATACCAGCCGGGCGTGCTCGCCCGCTTCCGGGAGGCCGTCGACCTGCTGGAGTCCCTGGGCGCCAAGGTCGTCGAGGTCTCCTGCCCGAGCTTCACCTACGCCCTCCCGGCCTACTACCTCATCGCCCCGTCGGAGTGCTCGTCCAACCTCGCCAGGTTCGACGGCATGCGCTACGGGCTGCGCGTCGGCGACGACGGCACCCACAGCGCCGAGGAGGTCATGGCGCTGACCCGGGCCGCCGGGTTCGGCCCCGAGGTCAAGCGGCGCATCATGCTCGGCACCTACGCTTTGTCGAGCGGTTACTACGACGCCTACTACGGCTCCGCCCAGAAGGTCCGCACGCTGATCTCGCGTGACTTCGAGGCGGCCTTCCACCAGGTGGACGTCCTGGTCTCGCCGACCACGCCCACCACCGCGTTCCCGATCGGCGAGCGTGCCGACGACCCCATGGCGATGTATCTCGCCGACCTGTGCACGATCCCGGCCAACCTGGCCGGCAACGCCGCCATCTCCGTGCCATGCGGCCTCGCCGAGGAGGACGGCCTCCCGGTCGGCCTCCAGATCATGGCCCCGGTCCTCGGCGACGAACGCTGCTACCGCGTGGGCGCCGCCCTCGAGAAGGCATTCGAGGACCGCTGGGGCGGCCCGCTGCTGAAGGAGGCTCCGTCCCTGTGACCACGACCAACACCGTCATGCCGTACGACGAGGCGTTGGAGCGCTTTGAGCCGGTGATCGGCCTGGAGACCCACGTCGAGCTGGGCACGACGTCGAAGATGTTCTGCGGGTGCCCGACGACCTTCGGCGCGCCGCCCAACACGCACGTCTGCCCGGTCTGCCTGGCACTGCCCGGCGCGCTGCCGGTGGCGAACGACAAGGCTATCGAGTCGACGATCCGCATCGGTCTGGCGCTGAACTGCACCATCGCCGAGTGGTGCCGCTTCGCCCGGAAGAACTACTTCTATCCGGACATGCCGAAGAACTACCAGATCAGCCAGTATGACGAGCCGCTGTGCACCAACGGCTACCTCGACGTCGAGGTGGACGGCCGGACGGTCAGGGTCGAGATCGAGCGGGTCCACCTCGAGGAGGACACCGGCAAGTCCACCCACGTGGGCGGTGCCACCGGCCGCATCCAGGGCGCCGACTACTCCATCGTCGACTACAACCGGGCCGGCATCCCGCTGGTGGAGATCGTCACCAAGCCCGTCGAGGGCACCGACCGGCTCGCCCCCGAGGTCGCGAAGGCGTACGTCACCGAGCTGCGCGAGGTGATGCGCACGCTGGGGGTGTCCGACGTCCGCATGGAGGAAGGCTCCCTGCGGTGCGACGTCAACGTCTCGCTGATGCCACGCGGGTCCACCGTCTGGGGCACCCGCACCGAGACCAAGAACGTCAACTCCCTGCGCAGCGTCGAGCGGGCGGTGCACGGCGAGATCGAGCGGCAGGCGGCGATCCTCGCCGACGGCGGCAGGATCGTCCAGGAGACCCGCCACTTCCACGAGGACACCGGCGCCACCACGCCCGGCAGGTCGAAGGAGGAGGCGCAGGACTATCGCTACTTCCCCGAGCCCGACCTGCTGCCGATCGCCCCTACCCCCGAGTGGGTGGAGGAGCTGCGGTCGGAGCTTCCCGAGCTGCCGACCGTGCGGCGCAGGCGGCTGCAGGCCGAGTGGGGCGTCTCCGACCTCGACATGACGGCGATGCACAACGCCGACGCCGTCGCCCTGGTTGAGGCGACGGTCCTGGCCGGCGTCCCCGCCGCCGACGCCCGCAAGTGGTGGATGGGCGAGCTGGCGCGTCGCGCCAACGAGTCCGGCACGTCCCTCGCCGTCCTGCCGATCACGCCCGAGCAGATCGCCCGGGTGGTCCAGCTCGTGGCCTCCGGCGCGCTGAACGACAAGCTGGCCCGCCAGGTGCTCGAGGGCGTGCTCGCGGGGGAGGGCTCCCCTGACGAGGTCGTCGAGGCCCGTGGCCTGCGGATCGTCAGCGACGAGGGCGAGCTCTCCTCGATCATCGACAAGGTGCTGTCCGCGAACGCCGACGCGGCGGACAAGGTGCGCTCCGGCAAGATCGCCGCAGTGGGCGCGCTGGTCGGCGGCGTGATGAAGGCCAGCAGGGGCAAGGCGGACGCCGGCCGCGCCCGCGAGCTGATCCTCGAGAAGCTCGGCGTCTCCGAATAGGCACGCCCGCCCGGGCACGCGTACGGGCTCCGCGAACGTTTCGCGGGGCCCTCCGTACTTGGTACGAGGTTCATCCGTAATCCATGGTACGTGGGACTGAATTCATCCAGCGATGTAGAAGAATTTGCGAGTGTCGTTGGTTTAGGGTGATGCGGGGGAAATCGGTACGGAGCGGGAGGAGACGAGGGCGTGCGGAACGCCGGAGCGTCCATCGACCCGCCGCCCGACCCGTTCGCGGCGGTGCGTCCGGACTCCCCAGTCGTGTTGCCCGCCCACCGGCAGTATTCCAAGGACAGCTCGCCGGAACGTCCGGCCGGGCGCAAGAAGCTTCCTCCCGGCGTCTCCCCGCTTCCGCCTGGCGTGTCCCCCGGTATCTTCCCGCCGACGTCCTCGCCCGGCGGCCAGCCAGGCGTGACCCTGCCTCCTCCGGCGCCCGCCCAGCCGTGGCCGATGACCGCGAGCGTGCGAGTCCGCCGGAGCGGTGACGATCCGAAGGTCGAGCCGTCGGTCGTCATCGTGCCCGAGCCGCCGGAGAGCAGGAACAGGCTGCGCCTCCTCCTGCTCCTCACGGGCGGGCTGACCTTCCTCTTCCTGCTGGCCTACGGAATCCCCGCCACGTACATGTGGGGCAGGGTGCTGCCCGGCACCTACGTCGCGGGCGTGCGCATCGGCGGTCTGACCGAGACGGCGGCTATCGACCGCGTCCATCAGCGCTTCGACGGGAAGGACCAGCAGTCCCTCGGTCTCATGCTGAACGGCAGGCGGGTGGCCGTGCTCGACCCGCGCGACGCCGGGCTGACGATCGACGTCGAGGCCACGGTCGCCGACGCGCAGACCGGGTTCCCCACCCCTTTCGCCGTCTGGCAGGCGCTCATCGGAGAGCGTGACCTGCCGCTCCGGGTCTCGCTGAACCCGACCAAGCTCGCCCAGCGGGTGCGCAAGGTGGCCAAGACGATCGACCGGCCGGCCCGCGAGGGATCGATCGTCTACAGGGGCACCACGCCGCAGATCGTCCCCCCCAAGGAGGGGCTGGTCCTGGACCAGCGGGCCGCCGCGGAGGCGATCAAGCGGGCTTTCGTGGAGGCGCCGGCGTCCGTCTCGTTGCCCGTCTCTCTCGCACGGCCGAGGGCGGCCAAGGCGGCGTTCGACGGCACCCTCACGGCGGCCCGCCGCGCCGTGGCGGCGCCGATCACGCTCGCGAACGGCGGCAGGCACGTGCGCCTCACCCCGCCCGTCATCGCGGCGAACCTCACCTTCCTGGCGGACGATCGCGGGGCGGTGCGCCCGCAGTTCCAGGCCCAGAAGGCGGTCACCGGCTTGGAGGCCAGGCTCGTCGGCGTCGCCGAGGCGCCGCGCGAGGCGGGGTTCGTCATCGACAACGGCGCCCCGAGGCTGGTGCACGCCCGGACGGGCAAGGGCGTCGACGCCACCCAGCTCACCGCGGCCGTGGCCAAGGTGATCACCGGCGGCGGAAGCCGGACCATCCCGGTGTCCCTCGCCGTCATCCAGCCCTCCCTCACCGACGAGGGCGCCATGAAGCTCGGCGTGAAGGAGAAGGTCGGCGAGTTCACGACGCAGTTCCCCTGCTGCGCCGCCAGGGTGACCAACATCCAGAAGGCAGCCGACCTCGTGGACGGCCTACTGGTGAGGCCTGGGCAGACGTTCTCGCTGAACGAGGTGATCCAGGACCCGGACGCCGCTCGCGGGTTCGTCCCGGCCCAGGCCATCGAGGACGATCACCTGGTGGTCGCCATGGGCGGGGGCATCTCGCAGTTCGCGACGACCATGTACAACGCGGCGTTCTTCGCGGGGCTGGAAGACGTCGAGCACACGGCGAACCCGTTCTACGTCGCGCGGTATCCTGCCGGCCGGGACGCGGCGGTGTCGTATCCGGACCAGGATCTGCGGTGGCGGAACGACACCGAGTACGGAGTGATGATCAAGGTCTCGTACACCGGCACATCCGTCACGGTGGACCTGTGGAGCACGCGGAAGTACGACAGGATCGGGGCCGAGACCTCCGGCCGGTCGGAGGTGACCCAGCCGGACACCAACTCGGACAACGCTCCCGGCTGCATCCCGATGGAAGGCGGGCCGGGATTCACGGTCACGGTCACCCGGGCCTTCTACATGGGCGGCAAGGTCTTCAAGCGTGACCGGCCGCAGACCACGGTGTACCAGCCCCAGCAGAAGGTGGTCTGCGACCAGGGTGGGCCGTCCACGCCGGACGGGACGGCGAGGCGAGACCGTCCGAACGGGCAGGACGCCGGCAAGGTCGCCAGCCCAGGATGGACCATCGAGAGCACCCCGCAACCCACGCCTCCTCCTCGATAGGTCACTGTATGGGGATGACGAGGATGCGGTCGTCACCCTTCTTGGGCGAGCCCCGCCCGTCCTTGTTGCTGGTGCTCACGTACAGAGTGCCGTCGGGAGACGCGGCCACGGCCCGAAGCCGGCCGTACCGCCCCTCGAACCGGGCGATCGGCCTCCCCACCCGGCCGTCGCCGGACAGCGGGATCTGCCAGAGCCGTGTCCCGCGCAGCGCCGCCACCCACAGGGACCCGCCGGCGTACGCCATGCCGGACGGGGAAGCCTCGTCGGTGGACCAGGTCAGAAGAGGGTCGACGTACCCGTCCCCGCCGCCGAAGCCCTCGACCTGCGGCCAGCCGTAGTTCTTGCCCTTCTTGATCAGGTTGACCTCGTCGTAGGTGTTCTGGCCGAACTCGGAGGCGTACATGCGGCCGGAGGGGTCCCACGCCATGCCCTGCACGTTGCGGTGGCCGTAGCTCCAGATCACGTTCTGGAACGGGTTGCCGGGGGCGGCCTTCCCGTCCATGGTCATGCGCAGGATCTTGCCGCCCAGCGAGCCGAGGGCCTGGGCGAGGTGCCGGTCACCGGTCTCGCCCGTCGAGGCGTACAGGTATCCGTCGGGGCCGAACGCGAGCCGCCCGCCGTTGTGGATGCTTCCCTTGGGGATACCGCTGAGGATCGTGGTCGCGTCCGTCAAGCCGGTGTCGTAGCGGTAGCGGACGATGCGGTTCTCGGTCGCAGCCGTGAAATATACGAAAATATAGTGATCTTGCGTGAACTTGGGTGACACCGCGACGCCGAGCAGGCCGCCCTCCCCGCTGGCGGACACGCCCTCGACGACTCCCACCGGGGTCGTCTTCCCGGCTGAACTCACCCGCAGCAGGCGCGCGGAGTCGCGCTCGGTCACCAGCGCGTCCCCGCCGGGCAGGAACGCGATCGCCCACGGCACGGTCAGCCCCTCGACCAGCGTGCGGGGGGTCGACGGCGTCCCCTGGGGAAGGGCGCTCGCCAGCGGGGACGGCGTGCCGTTCCCGTCCACGCGCTCCGCCGTGCCAGGCGTGCACCCGGCCACCAGGACGGCCGCGGTGACGGTCGCGGCCAGTGCTCGCCTCCAGGACGTGCCACCGGATGAACGAAAGGATCGAATCAACATATTGGACCTCCTCCGTGACTCCATACTCCTGCCCGGGTCACGAGGTTCCCGGCCTCCGAGGGGGTCGTTAGGGTTAACGGTCATGAAGATTTGGGCTCCCTCGCAGGCCGTCGCCGAAGTCCTGACCGATCTGCCCGAGGTGGAATGCGTGGTTTACGACGGCGGCTCGCCGCCCGAGGGGGCCGAGGACGTCGAGGTCTGGATCCCCCCGTTGATGCCGCCGCGCCCGACCCCGGAGCTCCTCCGCCGGATGACGAAGCTCCGCCTGCTTCAGACGGTGACGGCCGGTGTGGAGGCGTACCGGCCCCACCTGCCCGAGGGGGTCGTCCTTTGCAACGCCCGGGGGGTGCACGAGGCCGGGACCGCCGAGTGGGCCGTCGGCGCGATGATCGCCGTGCTGCGGGACTTTCCCGCCTTCACGTCCGCCCAGGAGCGCGGCGAGTGGACGTACCACCACACCGGCGTGCTGGCCGACGCCACCGTGCTGATCCTTGGGTACGGCTCCATCGGCCAGGCCCTGGAGCGCCGGCTCGACGGGTTCGAGGTGGACGTCGTCCGGGTGGCCAAGACCGCCCGCGAAGGCGTGCACGGCGAGGACGAGCTTCCCCGTCTGTTGCCCGAGGCCGATGTGGTGGTCCTCCTGGTGCCCTCGACCTCCGGCACGGCGGGCCTGGTCGACGCGGGGTTCCTCGCCCGGATGAAGGACGGCGCGGTGCTTGTCAACGCGGCCAGGGGCCCGGTCGTCGACACCGGCGCCCTCGTCACCGAGCTTCGGCGCGGCCGGCTCCGGGCGGCCCTCGACGTGACCGACCCCGAACCCCTTCCTGAGGGTCACCCTCTGTGGACCGCGCCGGGGGTCTTCATCACCCCGCACGTGGCCGGCAGCACCCCCGCCTCGATACGGCGCGCGCGCAAGCTCGTACGGTCTC
Source organism: Sphaerisporangium sp. (assembly GCA_025964675.1). GTDB lineage: Bacteria > Actinomycetota > Actinomycetes > Streptosporangiales > Streptosporangiaceae > Sphaerisporangium. Next base: position 73,159 of record JAOPYI010000207.1, read on the forward strand.
AAATGCTGAGATATCTGTCCGGTGAACCGCTGAACAACGTGATCACGGGGTCCTACTGATCCGCTTGACTCATCTTTCTGACTCGTAACGATAGGAAAGCAAACCCAGACCGTGGCTGCCTCGTGACCTCTGCTGCGTAGCGTGAACCTCACCGCGCCACCGTTCGGAAGGCGCAGCGGCGGTTATCAGATCGGTGACGACTGGGCGGTTGTCGCCTCCTCCGCCGCCGGGCGGGCGCGACACTGGCGACGTGACAGGGATGAACCGCATGGGCGACGACGTTGCACGGCCTTCGTGACCCAAGGGTCCCGTTGACCGCCGCCGCCGGGCTCGGCGCGGCGGCCCTCGCGGCTGCCCTTCTCGTCAACGGTCCCTCCACCGTCGTGACCGCGGTCGCCGGGGTGGTGGCCGGGCTGCTCGCCGCCGTCTCGCTCTTCGTCGCCGCCGTACGGGCCACACCGCGCTCGCGGCACCAGTCGTCGGCCTGGCGCTGGCTCGCCTGGGGCTCCGTGACGTGGCTTGTGGGCATCGGCGTGCGGCCGGTCGCGGAGGGCACGCCGTTCGTGCTGACCTTCGCCGACGTCCTGTTACTCGTGGGCACCCTTCTGCTGGCCATCGGCTGTGGCCTCACCGCGCGACGGCCCTCGTACGGCAGGTCGTTGCTCCACTACGTCACCAGCGCCTACATCAGCGCCGCGTCGCTGTTCGCGATCTGCTGGGTCGTGCTGCTCGCCCCCGCCTACGCCAAGGCGGAGGAGCCCAGCACCCTCGCCCTGCCCGTGCTGTGCCTGCTCGCGACCTGCGCCGTGGCCCCGGCCGTGCTGGCCACCCGCTCCGCCGGGCGGCGGGTCGGCATGGCCGCGCTGGCGGTTCTCGCGGCGGTCACCGTCGAGGAGCTCGCCACGGCGGTCGGGCGCCTGACCGTGGGAGGCACCCCGCCGCTCGTCGCGGGCATGGTGGCGCCCGTCGCGTTCCTGCTGCTCGCCGCCACGCCCTGGGCGAGCCGCGACTGCGTGCGGCCGGTGCGGTCCACGCCCTCCGCGGTCGTCGATGGCGCGCCCCTGGCCCTGGCCGGGGTCGCCACCGTCGTCCTCGTCGTGCGCGTGCTCGCGGGCCGGCTCGAGCAGCCCATGGCGGTGCTGCCCATCGTCGTCGGCTCGGTCGTTGTCGTGCTGCTCGCCAAGGTCTTCGTGCTGGCCCTTGAGACCACCAGCATGCGCGGCACCGTGGAGACCGGCGAGCGGCAGCTCATCCATCTCGCCGAGAACGCCGGAGACGTCGTCCTCGTCTGTGACCCCGACGGGGCGATCCGCGAGATCGGCTCCGGGGTAGAGGCCACGTACGGCTATCACCCACCGGAGCTCATCGGGCGCTCGGTCCTCGACTACGTGCACTCCGAGGACGCGCCCGCCGTCCTCGCCGCCCTTCGCGCCATGACGGCCGACGAGGAGCCCGCCACCAACCGCCAGGGCGCCTGCCGGGTCTCCTGCCGGGTACGGGCAGCCGACGGCACCTGGCGGCCCGCCGAGTCCGTCGCCACCCGTCACCCGCGCGAGAGCGAGGACCTCGTCCTCATCTCCACGCGCGACGTCAGCGACCAGGTGGCGCTGCGCAACCAGGTGGCCCACCTGACCTTCCACGACGGCGTGACCGGCCTGCCCAACCGCGCGTACTTCGAGGAGCGCACCCGCGAGGTGCTGGCGCGCAGGGGCGCGGGCCGCACGGCCGTGGTGTTCGTCGACCTCGACGGGTTCACCGGCGTCAACGACTCCGTGGGCCACGCCAGCGGCGACTACCTCCTCAGCCAGGCCGCGCGGCGGCTGCGCGCGGCCGTACGCGCCGACGACACCCTGGCACGCTGGGGCGGCGACGAGTTCGCGGTGCTCCTGGAGTCGGGCAGCTCTGGCAGCTCCGGCAGCTCCGGTACGGCCGACGCCCAGACCGCCATCGACCTCGCCGAGCGGCTGGTGCGCGCGGTGTCCTCCGAGCCGTTCCGGGTGGCCGACCGCGACATCGCGCTCACCGCCAGCGTCGGGGTGGCGTTCGCCGAGGACGGCGTCCCGGCGGGCGACCTGATCCGCAACGCCGACGTGGCGATGGCCCGTGCCAAGGAGCTCGGCGGGCGCCGGGTCGAGGTGTTCGCCGCCCACATGCACGCCGACGTCGTACGACGTCTTGAGCTTGCCGCCGACCTGCAGCGGGCGCTGCTCGCCAACCAGTTCGCCGTGGAGTACCAGCCGGTGGTCGACCTCGCGACGTCTCGGGTCACGGCGGTCGAGGCCCTCGTACGCTGGTGCCGGGGGAGCACGTTCGTCCCTCCCCAGCAGTTCCTCGGCGCCGCCGAGGACACCGGGCTGATCGTCCCGCTGAGCGAGTGGATCCTGCGGGAGGCCTGCCGCGAGGTCGCCAACTGGCGGGCGTCGTCCTGGGACATCGGGCTGTCGCTCAACCTGTCAAGCCGCCAGATCACCGCGCCCCGCTTCGTGGAGACCGTAGAGTCGGCCCTCGCCGAGAGCGGCCTGCCCGCGAGCGCGCTCACCCTCGAGGTCATCGAGGAGATGCTCGTCGAGGACGCCGAGGAGGTCATCAACCGCCTGTCGGAGCTTCGCGCGCTCGGCGTGCGGCTCGCGATCGACGACTTCGGCACGGGGTACGCCTCCCTGGCCTTCCTCCGCCGGCTGCCCGTCGACATGATCAAGATCGACCCGTCCTTCGTATCGGGTCTCGGCCGTGACGAGACGCTCACACTGCTGACCCGCACGATCGTGCGGCTCGGGCACGACCTCGGCCTGATCGTCGTGGCCGAGGGCATCGAGCGGCCCGAGCAGCTGGAGCTCCTGCGCGAGATGGGCTGCACCCGAGGTCAGGGCTTCCTCGTGGCGAGGCCGATGGCCGCGAGGGGCGTCGACTCGCTCATGCGCACGAGCCTGACGCCCCTTCAGAACACCGCCTGACGCTCACCGTCCGACATCCCATATCCTGAGACATGTGTCCGGGGATTTGACACGTCGGATGTGTCAGGGGCTATCGTTGCGGCATGCGTATCACTGGGGACTCGATTGCCGGGCTCATGCGAGCCTGGCTTGACGGTGTAGTACTTCGCCGGCGCGCGGGTCGCTGACGAAGAGTCCCAGCCTGCGCGCCAGCCCCAGCACCGCCTCACCGGCGGGCGGGGCATTTTTTATGGCCACACCCAGCTCAGCCACGCAAGGAAACGAGCCGATGACCGAAGAGATGACAGGTGCACAGGCCCTCGTCAGGGCGCTGGAGCAGGTCGGGGTCGACACGGTGTTCGGGATCCCCGGCGGTGCGATCCTGCCTGCCTACGACCCGCTCTACGACTCCACCAAGGTCAGGCATGTGCTCGTACGCCACGAGCAGGGCGCCGGCCACGCCGCCGAGGGGTACGCCCAGGCGACCGGCCGCGTCGGGGTGTGCATGGCCACGAGCGGCCCCGGCGCCACCAACCTCGTCACCGCCATCGCCGACGCGTACATGGACTCGGTGCCGATCGTCGCGATCACCGGCCAGGTCGCGGCGCCGCTGATCGGCACGGACGCGTTCCAGGAAGCCGACATCTGCGGCATCACCATGCCGATCACCAAGCACAACTTCCTGGTCACCGAGGCCGACGACATCCCCCGGATCATCGCCGAGGCGTTCCACATCGCCTCGACCGGCCGTCCGGGCCCGGTCCTCGTCGACATCTCCAAGGACGCGCTCCAGGCGACGACCGCCTTCTCCTGGCCGCCCACGATGCGCCTGCCGGGCTACCGCCCGGTCACCCGGCCGCACTCCAAGCAGATCAGGGAGGCCGCGCGCCTCATGTCCGAGGCCAAGCGCCCGGTGCTGTACATCGGCGGCGGCGTGCACAAGGCCCGGGCCTCGGCCGAGCTGGCCGAGCTGGCGGAGCTGACCGGCATCCCGGTCCTCACCACCCTGATGGCCAGGGGCACCTTCCCCGACACCCACCCCCTGCACCTCGGCATGCCCGGCATGCACGGCACGGTCGCGGCCGTGGGCGCCCTGCAGCGGAGCGATCTGTTGATCGCTCTGGGCACACGCTTCGACGACCGCGTGACCGGCAGGCTCGACAGCTTCGCCCCGCTAGCCAAGATCATCCACGCGGACATCGACCCCGCCGAGATCTCCAAGAACCGCCACGCCGACGTCCCCATCGTGGGCGACTGCCGGGAGGTCATCACCGACCTGCTCGCGGCGGTCAAGAACGAGCACGCCGAGGGCCGCACCGGCGACTACGGCGCCTGGTGGACCCTGCTCAACGGGTACAAGTCCACCTACCCCCTCGGGTACGACGAGGCCGAGGACGACTCGCTGGCCCCGCAGTACGTCATCCAGCGGCTCAGCGAGATCGTCGGCCCTGACGCCCTCTACGTCGCGGGGGTCGGCCAGCACCAGATGTGGGCCTCGCAGTTCGTCACGTATGACAAGCCCGGCTCGTTCATCAACTCGGGCGGTGCCGGCACCATGGGCTTCGCGGTCCCCGCGGCGATGGGCGCCAAGATGGGCCGGCCCGAGGCCACCGTCTGGGCCATCGACGGCGACGGCTGCTTCCAGATGACCAACCAGGAGCTCGCCACGTGCGCGCTCGAAGGTGTGCCGATCAAGGTCGCCGTCATCAACAACGGCAACCTCGGCATGGTCAGGCAGTGGCAGACGCTGTTCTACAACAAGCGCTACTCCAACACCGACCTGCAGGCGGTGCGCCGGATCCCCGACTTCGTCAAGCTGGCGGAGGCGTACGGTTGTGTCGGCCTGCGGTGCGAGCGGCCTGAGGACGTCGACGCGACGATCCGCAAGGCCATGGAGATCAACGACGTGCCCGTGGTCATCGACTTCGTCGTCCACAAGGACGCCATGGTCTGGCCGATGGTCGCGGCGGGAACCGGCAACGACGAGATCAAGATCGCTCGGGACATGGCTCCCGTGTGGGACAACGAGGAGCTGCTGTGAGCCGTTTCGGCGACGCCGGCCGCGGAGTTTTCGCAGGAGGGAACGCATGAGCCGCCACACGCTGTCGGTTCTCGTCGAGAACAAGCCCGGTGTCCTGGCCCGGGTCGCCGCGTTGTTCAGCAGGCGCGGTTTCAACATCGACTCGCTGGCGGTCGGGCCGACCGAGCACGACGACATCTCGCGGATGACCATCGTCGTCAATGTCGCCGAGCTGCCGCTGGAGCAGGTCACGAAGCAGCTCAACAAGCTGGTCAACGTGATCAAGATCGTCGAGCTCGACCCCTCCCACTCCGTGCAGCGGGAGCTGACGCTGATCAAGGTCAGGGCCGACGCCGAGACCCGCTCCCACGTGCTGGAGCTCGTGCAGCTCTTCCGCGCCCGCTGCGTGGACGTCGCCACGGACGCGGTGACCATCGAGGTCACCGGCACGCCGGACAAGCTCGACGCCTTCATCAGGGTGCTTGAGCCGTTCGGCATCAAGGAGCTCGTCCAGTCGGGCATGGTGGCCATCGGCCGCGGCGCCCGTTCCATCACCGACCGCTCGCTCCGGGCCCTGGACCGCAGCGCGTAAGCGCGCGGGCGCGAGCCGTACGAAATTCACGAAAGGCAAGCTAGTGACTGAAATCTTCTACGACGACGAAGCCGACCTGTCGATCATCCAGGGTCGGCACGTGGCCGTGCTGGGGTACGGCAGCCAGGGCCACGCCCACGCGCTGTCGCTCCGCGACTCCGGTGTGGACGTCCGGGTCGGCCTGCCCGAGGGCTCCAAGAGCCGCGAGAAGGCCGAGAACGACGGCCTTCGCGTCCTCACCCCGGGTGAGGCGGCCGAGGAGGCCGACCTCATCATGATCCTCGCGCCCGACCACATCCAGCGTCATCTGTACGCCGAGCACGTCGCGCCGAACCTCGTCGAGGGCGACGCGCTGTTCTTCGGGCACGGACTCAACATCCGATACGGCCTGATCGAGGCGCCCGAGGGCGTCGACGTCGCCATGGTCGCGCCGAAGGGCCCGGGTCACCTCGTCCGCCGGCAGTTCACCGCCGGCCGCGGCGTCCCGGTTCTCGTGGCCGTCGAGCAGGACGCGACCGGCGACGCCTGGCCGCTGGTGCTGTCGTATGCCAAGGCCATCGGCGGCACCCGCGCCGGAGCCCTGAAGACGACCTTCACCGAGGAGACCGAGACCGACCTGTTCGGCGAGCAGGCCGTGCTGTGCGGCGGTGTGTCCGAGCTGATCAAGACCGGCTTCGAGACGCTCATCGAGGCCGGCTACCAGCCCGAGGTCGCCTACTTCGAGTGCCTCCACGAGATGAAGCTCATCGTCGACCTCATGTACGAGGGCGGCATCTCGAAGATGTACTGGTCGGTGTCCGACACCGCCGAGTACGGCGGCTACTCGCGGGGGCCGCGCATCGTCAACTCGGAGACCAAGAAGGAGATGCAGCGCATCCTCGGCGAGATCAAGTCGGGCGACTTCGCCCGCGAGCTGGTCGACGAGTTCGACAGCGGCCAGGGCAACTTCCGCAAGTACCGCGAGGAGCTGTCCGAGCACCCCATCGAAAAGACCGGCGCCAAGCTCCGCCCGATGATGAGCTGGCTCAAGGAGAAGTAAGCCTTCTTCCGCGGCCGAACGCCACCGGCTCCGTCCCCTCACGGGACGGAGCCGGTGGCGTCTCCGGGCCCGGCTGCTTTGTGTCCCATGTCAGTGATCATGGCAGGAGGTTTCCGTCATCCCGACGGCCGGTCGCCGCCGTATCGGTCCGATCGGGTGCTAGAACAAGATCACCAACTGGCCGTAGAACCGCCAGTGCCTATCGGTGAGGGGATTTTGAGAAATCTTGTGTGGGCTGTGTCGTTCATCCCCGCCATGGCCGTGCTCATCGTCACACAGTCCAGTGCGAGCGCCCCGCAACCGCCGGTGAGCCTGGGAGCTGCCGGCGGCTTCGCGGTTCTGGCCGGGAGCACCGTCACCAACACGGGTCCAACCGCCGTCACCGGGGATCTCGGACTGAGCCCGGGTACGGCGGTGACCGGCTTTCCGCCCGGCACCGTGGCCGGAACCATCCACGCGGCCGACGCCGCCGCCGCGCAGGCCCAGGTGGACCTGACCGCCGCCTACAACGACGCCGCCGCTCGGACTCCTGCGACCACCGTGCCCACCCAGCTCGGCGGTACCACTGTGACGCCGGGCGTCTACACCTCCGCTGCGGGCACCTTCCAGATCAGCGGAAACCTGACCCTCGACGCGCAGGGAGACCCGAACGCGGTCTTCATCTTCCAGACCGCCTCCACCCTCATCACCGCATCCGCCAGCTCGGTGACCCTCACCGGCGGCGCCCAGGCCTACAACGTCTTCTGGCAGGTCGGCAGCTCGGCCACGCTCGGAACCGACTCCAGCCTCGCCGGCGACATCCTGGCGCTGACCTCGATCACCGTGACCACCGGCGTGAGGGTGAACGGCCGCACCCTGGCCCGCAACGGCGCCGTCACCCTGGACAGCGACACCATCACCCGGGCCGCCGGTGCCCTCTCCATCAGCGTGCCTACGACCGCGAACCTGGGTTCCGCGGCTGCCGGCGCCGCCAACGTGTCTGGCCGGCTCGGCGCGGTCACCGTGACCGACGCTCGCGATGCCCCGAGCGCCGCCTGGATCGCGACCGTCAGCTCGACGAACTTCACCACCGGTGGCGCCACCGCCCCCGAGACCATCGCGAAGGGATCCGTCAAGTACTCCCCGGGCTCGGCCACGAGCACCACCGGTAACGCGACGTTCACCCCCGGAACCGCCGGCGACCTCGGCTCCGCGCGCACCGCCTTCTCCGCCTCCAACGGCACCGGTGACAACTCCGCCACCTGGAACCCGACGATCACCGTGACGCTACCCGCGGGCGTCATCGCCGGAACCTACACCGGCACCATCACCCACTCGGTCGCCTAGCGATCGTAGTGTCTGTCAGCACGCGGCGGGCTTGAGCCAGGAGCACTCGAGGTCGGCGTCCGGCCCCGTCGGAGCTTGATTCCTGAGCTGCACGGTGGCGTCCGCGGGCGCGTTCCGCCTGAACTGGGCGAGCCGGACCGCGATGGAGTCCTCCAGGTTCTTCGGAGTGCCGGACAGGTAGTTGTTGGTCAGGATGGAGAACACCAGCGGCTCGCCGTCGGCGCTGGTCACGTAGCCGGAGAGCGCGGTGACGCTGGTCAGCGAGCCGGTCTTGGCGTGCACGTTGTTCGCCGCGGGGGTGCCCCGCATGCGGCCGCTCAGCGTTCCGCCGGTGAAGTGGTCGGGGTTGCCCGCGATGGGCAGGGCGTCGTACCAGGTCTTGAACCAAGGCTTGGACCGCATGGCGATCAGGTACGCGGTGAGCTCGCCCGGTGTCACGCCGTCCAGCCGGGACAGGCCCGAGCCGTCGCGCAGCCGTACCGTCTTGACCCCGTTCTTGGCGGCGAACCCGAGCGTCACCGCGAGCCCGGCGTCCCAGGTGCCCTTGCCGGAGACCTTACGGCCCATGGCCTTGGTGAGGATCTCCGCGTGCATGTTGTTGCTGAGCTTCATGAAGGGCACCAGCAGCTGCCCCAGCGGCATCGAGTCGCGCTGCGCCACGCTCTTGGCCGCCGCAGGCGTCGCACCCTGCCCGGTCGTCCCGAGGACGCGTACCCCGTGCTTGGCGAGCGCCTTCCTGAACAGCGACGCGGCGTACCCGGTGGGATCGTTGACCGCCACCCACTCGTTGTACTTCGCCGCCACCGTGCCCGTGATCACGATCTTGTTGGTGCCGTGGACGCGGTTCACCAGGACGTCGGTCTTGGCCCCGGTGGTCGCGTGGTTCTCTATCGTGACGTAGTCGGTCTCCGGCGTCGTGGTGACCTTGGCGGGGGCGCCGGGCGTGTCGCCGGGGGAGACCGAGACGACCACCGAGCCGGCGTCGTAGTCGGTGTCGGGGGAGGCGGTGAGGGCGGAGATCTGGCCCGCGTAGTAGTACGGCTCGTCGTCCCACGCCCAGTCGGTGCCGAGCCGCACGTCGTCGAACCAGGTGTCGTCGGCGACCAGCTTGCCGGTGACGAGCTTGACGCCGGAGTCGGCGACCTTGGCCGCGAGCGCGTCGTAGTCGGCGGCGAGCATGGTGGGGTCGCCCGTCCCCTTGAGGTAGAGGTCACCGGCCAAGGTCGAGCCCGCGCGGCGTCCGGAGCTCAGCACGCTGGTCGTGAAGCGGTAGTCGAGGCCCAATGTGTCCACGGCCGCGGCGGAGGTGAGCAGCTTGGTGTTGGACGCCGGGACGAAGACCTTCCCGGTGTCCTGCGCGTAGAGCTCCTCGCCGGTCTCGGCGCTCTTGACGACCACACCGGAGCGGGCGACCACCAGGCGAGAGTCGCTGAGCAGCTGGTCGAGGTCCTTGACGAGATCGGCGACGCCTGGCGCAGGATCGGCGGCGCTCGCGGGGACGCCCGCGCCCGATGCCCACGTCAGGGTGATGGTGAGGAGCGCTCCTGTCAGCAGGGCGGTCGGTCGTCGGGGCATCCGCATGGGTTCCTCCAGAGGTAGACGGCCCGGATCATGCCGCGATCATCGATAACCTCTGACCCGACGGCAATACGGAAATCTTCGTATCTTGTGGGATTTCTTCATCAGGCCGTCTGGCTCCGCCCCACAGGGCAGGGAAATATGCGCCACGCGGGCACGATGGCTCTGGGCCGCGGCCGTGGCCTACCGTACATGCCTTACCCGGAAGCCGCAGAAGGCCCCGTCCTTCAGGGCGGGGATGAATGCGGTCCCCTTCAGGGGATGGGCCGCCGTTAGGCGGGACAACCCGGAGCGTGTAGCGCGGACCCGGGAGATCAGGTGGGGCGGCGGTGGTGTTCGATGTACTGCTTGATGATCGCCGGTGGTGCGCCGCCGCAGGAGGCGGCGAGATAGGACGGTGACCAGAAGTGGCTGTGCATGATGGCCCGGTTG
>JAOPYI010000233.1 GCA_025964675.1 Sphaerisporangium sp.
GTGCCGTAACCCATCGACCACGAGATGGGATCACCTGCATATCGTGACCAGCGAAACAATTGACGGTGAGACAACGGCGACTATATTTTGGATCCCAGATCCAAACCGTTGCGGCGTTGTTCGCCCCGCCTTCGTCTCAAGCCTGGGAAATGGAGCGAAGCATGGTTGAGCGTGTATGGGACCGGTTCCTGACCGAGCAGGACAAGGCGCACCTTGCGATGTCGCTGCGCAAGACCGACAACGGTTTCGGTGAGCGGCCGGCAGTCCTGTCCGTCGACAACTACCGCAAGGCGGTCGGTGACCAGCCGGAGCCTTTGCTCGAGTCCATCAAGACCTGGCCGAGCAGTACCGGGCTGGCCGGCTGGGAGGCCCTGGCGCACATCGAGCAGTTGTTGGCCGCCGCCCGGTCGGCTGAAATTCCGGTGCTCCATGTGACCGGGATGTCGGAGGAAGAGTCCGGGATGGCCGGGTGGAGCGCACGGCGTGGCGGCCGCAATGCGTACCGTCCCACCACCCCAGAACAGGCGGAGCGGTACCGGCGCCGGATGGAGATCGTGGACCAGGCCGCTCCGCTGCCGGGTGAGTTGGTTCTGAAGAAGACCGCGCCCAGCGCCTTCTTCGGCACGCCTCTCGCCGCGTACCTGCTGGGTCGCGGTATCGACACGCTTATCGTCTGCGGGGAGGCCGCGAGTGGCTGCGTGCGCGCCACGGTCGTGGACGGGTGCAGCTACCGGCTACGCATGATCGTCGTGGAGGAGTGCATCTACGATCGTCACGAAGCCACGCGGGCGATCAACCTCTTCGACATCGACCAGAAGTACGGCGATGTCATCTCTCTTTCTCAGACGCTGAACTGGATGAAGGACCGTACCGGGCCCACCACTTAGGCGCGGGAGCCCATCGGGCCATCTGGCCCCACATCGGTGAAAATGTGGCAGCTGTGTTCTTGCCGGGGGCAAGGATCCAAAATAAAGAATTCAGTCATCAGGAGGAACCCCCGACATGACCAGTCCGACCCAGGGCACCGCGACCCGGTACGACAAGGAACGGGAGTGGCTGCTGCCGCAAGGCGTGGTCGCCCGCCAGCTCGCCACCCACGAGCTGGCCCCGAGGCCGAAGCGGAAGGCCAGAGCGGCGGCCTTCGACGAGCTCAGCGGGAACACGACTCTTGGAGTGCACCTGTCCGAGATCGCTCCCGGCGGCCAGAAACACGGTCACCGCCACGTGGACGAGGCGGTCATCTACATCGTCACCGGCCGCGGCTGGAGTGAGCTGCGTCAGGACGACGACAAGCCGGACCAGCGGGTGGAGTGGCAGGCGGGCGACCTCATCGCCATCCCGGCGAACGCCTGGCACAAGCACTACAACTCTGACCCGGACAACCCCACCCTCCAATTGGCTTTCAAGAACACCCGGCTACTCAGGAAGCTCTTCGGCAGCCGTGGCTTCGTCTACGCGAACGACTTCCGCTTCGACGACCGCTACGCGGACGAGGACGACTACTGGACGCTGCGCGAGCCCACCGAGGACGGCGCGATCCGCATCAACGTCATCCGCGACTGCCTCGCCGAGAAGCTCACCGAGCTGCCCGAGGAGTCCGGAGCCGGACGAGGCGTCTCACTGCAGCGGTACGAGATGGGTGGCCACCTCATGCTCGATGTGGCGATGATCGAGGTGGTTCGACGGGGCTACATCCGGGCGCACAAGCAGCTGACCGAGGAGGCGCTGTACGTGCTCTCCGGTCGCGGGCGCACGCACCTGTGGCAGGAAGGGGGGCCGGCCAGGACGCTTAAATGGCGAGCCGGCGACCTGATCTGCCCGCCGCTCGGCGTCTGGCAGGAGCACCTGACGGAGGGCCACGACCCGGCACGATTCCTGGTGGTGCGCAACAACTTCCTCCAGCTGGCGCTGGGCACAGGACACGGGCTGTTCGACACGGTCCTCCCGAACCGGCTTCCCGACTTGCTGGAACACAACCAGGCGCCCGCGCTTTCGGCGGCCCAGATCGGCCTCGAGCCATGAGCCTTCACTTCAGCAGGCCCTCCTCATCAGCAGCCGGCGACATGCGCGCCGCGCCCGCGGTCAAGGGGAAACGCGCATTGCTCATGATCCTGCCGGCCCTCGTGCTCACGCCGCTGGCAGCGTGCGCCGCGCCGGCCGGCACGACGGACACGCCGGCCGGTAGTCAGACGCAGGCCAGTGGTCAGACGCAGTGTGGCGGCACCGCCACGATCAAGACGATCCAGGACGTGGCCCAGCAGACGGGCACGCAACGAGACGCCACATTGCTCGATGCGGCCAAGAAGGTCAACGGAGGTGCGATCAACCTCTACACCGAGATCAACGAGCCCGGTCCGTTGGCCGACGGGTTCAAGAAGAAGTACCCCGGCCTGACCGTCAAGCTGTACCGGGCCGGCAGCACGCAGATCCGTCAGCGGGTCCTGGAGGAGTCGGCGGCGCAGCGCAGCGGAGCCGATCTCATCGAGATGGACGGTCTGGAGATGGCCATCCTCGATGAGAACAAGCTGCTCGCCCCCGCATCCTCGCCGCTGCGCGACCAGGTGGTACCGGCCGGCCAGTTCGCCGACTTCACGGCGGACCGGTTCAGCTACATCGTCCCTACCTGGAACACCAAGCGGCTGGCGGCATCGGACGTGCCCAAGTCCCTCGAGGACCTGGCGGACAGCCGCTTCAAGGGAAAGCTGGCCCTCGAAGGCAGTGACGTCTTCTGGTTCGCCGCCCAGGTGACCAACATGGAGTCCGAGAAGGGTATGACTCAGGCTCAGGCCGTCGATGTCTTCCGCAACATCGCCAAGAACGCGTCGATCACGTCGGGGCACACCACGACCATGGAGCTGGTCGTGGCGGGCCAGTACGGGATCAACGCGAACGGCTACATCCACCGCGCCGCCGCCCTCAAGGCGAAGGGTGCGCCGATCGAGTGGAGTCCGGTGAACATCCCCTTGGTCGCCGAGGCGACCACTCTCGGACTCCCGTGTCTCTCCGCCAACCCAGCCGGAGCGCTGCTCCTGCAGGACTACATCCTCAGCGCCGACGGCGGGCAGCAGATCTTCGTGCAGCAGGAACGCACGCCCAGTAATGCGAAGCTCGCTGCTCAACAGGTCGGCGCCACCACCGTGCAACCGATCAAGGTCGACCTCGCGAAGATCTCCAAGGAGTTCCAGACCTGGTCGGACCTGTGGGATTCGGTGGTCCGCGGCGGAGGCAAGTGATGGTCCGGACCGAGGTCGCCCCCGAGGGCGTCGTGCAGCAGCACGACGCCCCCGGGCAACCCGGTCGGCGTTGGGGAACCATCCTCACTTATCTCCTCGGTGCTGCCGTTGTCGGGACGCTCGCCTATCTCGTCCTGTCGCCGCTGGTCTACCTCGTGTGGCGCGGGATCACCACCGGCGACGGGCTGTCCATCGACAACATCGGCAACGCGTACAGCGGTAGCGGTACCGGAAAGATGATCTTCAATTCCGTGGTCTTCGCCGTTGGTTCGGCGGCGGTCAGCCTGGTGACCGGCAGCGCGTTGGCTTTCTTCTGCGTCCGCTCCAACGCGCCGTTGAAGCCGCTCCTGTACGCCGCCTCCATCGTGCCGTTGATCGTGCCAGGAATCCTTTTCACCATCACCTGGGTGTTCCTGCTCAGCAAGGACGTCGGTGTCATCAACATCGCGCTGAGATCGATGGGACTCGCCTGGCTGCAAATCAACGCCTTCTCCCTGCCGGGGATGATCATCGTGGACGGGCTGCACCTGTCTCCATTGGTCTTCATGCTGATGTTCGCGGCACTCCGAGCGACCGATCCGGCGCTCGAGGAGTCCGCGCTGATGAGTGGGGCGTCCATCCCACAGGCGATCCGTCGGGTTACGGCGCCGCTCGTGCGACCCGCGCTTCTTGGAGCGGCACTCATCATGGTCGTCCGAGGGCTGGAGTCGTTCGAGACTCCGGCGGTGCTCGGCATCCCGGCCGGGAACTGGGTGCTCACCTCCCGCATCTACGATGCGCTGCACTCGTATCCGGTGCGCTATGACCAGGCGGCGATCTATTCGCTCACCCTGCTGGTGATCACCGCCACGGGCCTGATCTTCGTGCAGCGGGTGAACCGGCGCGCGGAGCGATTCCAGACCATTTCCGGCAAGGGGTTCCGACCTCGCCCGCTGGACCTCGGCGCCTGGCGCTGGCCGGTCTCCATCGGGTTCGGGATCTACTTCTTCTTCGTGGTGGTCCTGCCGCTGGCGATGCTCGTCTGGATGTCGCTGATGCCCTTCTATCAGACACCGAGCATCTCGGCGCTGGGCACCGTCACTCTCGACAACTATCGACGGCTGTTCGGCGCCACCGACGGGGTGCTGGTCGCCATCAAGAACTCCGCGATTCTCGGAGTCACCAGCGCGACGGCGGTGATGGTGCTGATGAGCATCGCGGCCTGGCTCGCGATCAAGTCCAAGCTCCGGGGCCGGCAGTTCGTCGACACCCTGGCCGCTTTTCCACTGGCCTTTCCGGGCCTTGTCATGGGTGCGGCGCTCATCTTCATCTACCTGCGCTCGCCGCTGCCGATCTACGGCACCCTGCTGATCTTGTTCATCGCCTACGTGACCCGCTACATGCCGTACGGCATGAGGTACGCGAGCGCGTCGCTGATGCAGGTGAGCGGCGAGCTCGAAGAGTCGGCCACGATGTCCGGTGCGACGTGGAAGGACACGTTCCGCCGCATCGTGCTCCCGCTGATGGCACCCGGAATCCTCGCCGGATGGCTGTACGTCTTCATCGTCTCGGTCCGGGAGCTGTCCAGCTCGATCCTTCTCTACTCGCAGGACACGCGGGTCTTGTCGGTGACGATCTGGGAGCTCTGGGAGAACGGTCGCGCCGGCGTGCTGTCCGCTCTTGGCGTGGTGATGGTTCTGACACTTATGGCGCTCGTCGGCCTCATCTACAAACTCGGCGGAAGGATCGGCGTACGTGACTACTGACACGCGGCCAATGACATTGGACGGGACCCGGCATGTTGCGTGTTCACGAGCTGTGTAAGGCATTCAGGGAGGGGACGAAGCAGGGGCGGGTGCACGCCGTCGACAAGGTCAGTTTCACGGTCGAGGAAGGCGCGTTCTTCACGCTGCTCGGGCCGAGCGGCTGTGGAAAGACCACCACGCTGAGGTGCATCGCCGGGCTGGAGCGGCCGGACTCAGGAGAGATCCTGGTGGACGATCGGGTTCTCTTCTCTGGTTCGGGTGGGGTGTTCGTGCAGCCCAACCAGCGGAACATCGGCATGGTGTTCCAGAGCTACGCTATCTGGCCGCACATGAATGTCTTCGACAACGTCGCGTTTCCACTGCGAGTCGGTGGCAGAAAGGTTGGCAAGGCGGAGATCAGGAATCGCGTCGAGCAGGCGCTCTCGGTGGTCGAGCTGGGTCACCTGGCCGGTCGGTTCGCGACCAAGCTTTCCGGTGGACAGCAGCAGCGGCTTGCGCTGGCGCGGGCGCTCGTGATCCAGCCCAGTCTGCTCCTGCTCGACGAGCCCCTCTCGAATCTGGACGCCAAGCTGCGCGAGTCATTGCGGTTCGAACTGAAGCGCCTCCAGCGCGAGCAGGGTATCACCACGGTCTACGTGACCCACGACCAGTCCGAGGCACTCTCCATGTCCAACTCGATCGCGGTCATGCAGGAGGGGACGATCAGCCAGGTGGGAGACCCGTTCTCGGTCTATCTGGCGCCTGAGAACTCCTTCGTCGCCGACTTCGTGGGCTCCACCAACTTCATCGAGGGCGAGGTCGTCGGCCCGGCCGGCGACGAGTGGCAGGTCATGACCGGCCACGGTGTCCTCCACGTTGGGAAGATCGTCGGGGTTGACACGGGCGATCAGTGCGTGGTCTCGATCCGGCCGGAACATATCGAGGTGCTGAAGAACGGTGCCCGACAGGGGCCGAACGTGCTGACCGGAGAGGTCCGGACGCGCTTGTTCACCGGCGAGGCGATGGACTACCAGATCTCCTTCGAGCACGGCGAGTTGCGCTGCCGGACGCCCGCTGCCGTCCGCCTCTCTTCCGGGAAACCCGTCACGGTGCACCTGCCGGCGAGCTTGTGCGCGGCCCTGCGCAAGAGCTGATGGGCCTGGTTGAGCGGTCATTTGCCTAACAAGACTATCTGGCTTAGATTATGTATCCAATATCCAGGAGGGCGAGTGAAGACACAGGACGTGGCCTTCTATAGCGAAGGCGCGCGGATCAGTGCACTGTGGCACACGCCACATGAATTCGAGGGACGGCTCCGAGTCGTGGTGCAGGGCCCAGGTTGGCTCGGGCTCAAGGATGCCAAGCTCTACCAGCGTTACCACCAGGCGCTGACCGACGCGGGGTTCGGCGTCCTGATCTTCGACTATCGGGGCTTCGGTGACTCCGAGGGCGAGAAGATGATCTCGCCGTCCCGGCAGCTACAGGACCTCCGCAACGCCGTGACGTACCTCACCACGCGAGACGACGTCGACGCCGACGCGATCGGCGTGTTCGGCAGCGGTGGCACCGGCGGCGGCAACGCCGTGGTACTGGCCCGGGTGGATCCGCGTATCCGCGCCGCGGTGAGCCAGCTGCCGGTGGCCGACGGCCGCGACTGGCTGCACCGGATGCGTTCCGAGAGCGACTGGCTGGACTTCCTGGGCGCTCTGGAACAGGACCGGCGCGACCGCGTGAAGACGGGGAAGGGTCGGCTCGTCCACCCGCGCGAGGAGATCATGGTCCCCACGCAGGAGCGGCGGACGACCAAGGTGAAGGCCGACGTCGACGGGCGTATCCCCACCGCCGTCTCGCTGGCCGCGGCGGACGAGATCCTCGAGTATCGGCCCATCGACGCGGCGAACGGTCTCATCACGCCGCTGCTCGTCGTCGCGGTCGAGGGCGACGCGACCACCCCGACCGACCATGCGGTGCAGATCTACGAGGCGGCCCGCGGTCCTCGCAAGCTCATCATGCAACGTCACACCACCCACTACGCGGCCTACGACCAGTACTGGGAGCGGGTCACGCCGGCGATCGTCGGCTGGTTCGACCGGTATGTGCGCAACGGGAACATCGTCGTCAGCGCGGTCGACCGCACCAGCGAATACATCGACTACCTCGGAGATGACTGACATGGCAATCGCGACACGCATCAGCGGTGGGATGGTGGTCACTCCAGAGGGCACAGCGCAGGCCGACGTGCTGGTGGGTGAGGACGGCACCATCGCCGGCCTGGTCTCGGCGGCGGTGGAGGTCGGCGACGTCGGCCGGGTCGTGGACGCCACCGGTCGGCTCGTGCTGCCCGGCATGGTGGACGTCCACGTCCACACGAGGGAGCCGGGCTATACCCACAAGGAAGACATCACCACCACCACGGTCCAGGCCGCGGTTGGCGGCGTGACGACCATCTTCGGCATGCCCAACCTCGACCCGCCCACCACCAACCGGGAACGCCTCGACGACGTTCTGCGGCAGTACGCGGAGAAGTCGCTCGTCGACTACAACCACAACCCCGCGGCCACCGATCCCGACGCCATCGACGCCATGGCCAAGGCGGGGGTGCGTGCCTTCAAGATCTACATGGTGGTGGACACCGGGCGCACCTATCCGCATCCGGCCGGGACCGGCATGCACGACCACGGCCACCTGCTGAAGATGATGGACACCATCGCCCCGACCGGGAAGCGGTTCATCATCCACCCGCACGACCAGGCGCTGATGGACTACATCGAGGGCGAATACCTCGCCCGCGGGCAGAACACTCCGGAGGCGTACGCGTCCGCCTACGCCGCCCGCGAGGGCGTGATCTGGGACACGGCGATTGACGTGGTGCTCCGGCTCGCCGAGGCCTCGGGCTGTCCCGTCCACATCGCACACATGCAGACCCGGCGCTCCATCGAGGCGGTACGCCGCGCCAAGGCCCGTGGTCTGGACGTCACGTGCGAGGTCAACCACTGGGCGCTCTTCCTCTCCACCTGGTCCGACGTCGAGACGCTCGGCCCCTACGCGCTGTCGTACTGGGTGCCGGACGATGCCCGCGCCGCGGTCTGGGAGGGCCTCAACGACGGGACGATCGACATCATCTCGTCGGACCACGCGCCGCACACGCGTGAGGAGAAGGAGATCGGCTGGACCAAGATGTGGAGCTGCCACACCGGCACGCCGGGCATCCAGTACTACTACCCGCTCCTCCTCGACGCCGTGGTCCAGGGCAAGCTGCCGCTCGCCCGCGCGGTCGACGCGGCGGCGCGGACGCCGGCCGACGCCTTCGGGCTTGGGCGGCGCAAGGGCCGGCTGCAGGTCGGCTACGACGCGGACATTGTGATCGCGGACATGGACAGCCCGTGGCTGATCAGCAACGACGGAGTGCTGTCCCGATGTGGCTGGACGCCATACGACGGCCGCAGTTGCAGAGTTCGGATCGAACGGACGCTCGTACGGGGAAGCGACGTGTACGCCGACGGAACGGTCGTCGGCAAACCGGGCCAGGGACAACTGGCTCTCGGAGACTGACGAGACTGGAAGGGAAGGCGTACATGACTAAATATGGGTTGCTGCTGCCGCACTTCGGCGAAGAGGCCGACCGGGACAAGATCCTTGAGGGCTCAAAGCGGGCGGAACAGCTTGGGTTCGATTCCGTGTGGGTGCGTGATCACCTGGTGTTCGAGCCACACGGGGAGATGGAGAAACCGAACCGCACCTTCTACGACGCCCTGACCACGCTGACCGCCATCGGGGCGGTCACCTCGCGGATCGAGCTCGGCACCGGCTCGCTCATTCCGTTCCGCCACCCGCTCGTCACCGCGCTCATGGCCGGGACCATCACCCAGTTGGTGGGGCCGCGGCTGATCCTCGGTTTCGGCGCCGGTACGTTCGACCACGAGTTCGAAGCGGTCGGCATGGGCGGCATCGACCGGGTAGAGCTGGTGCGGTCCAACGCCGAGATCCTCCGGCGGGTGTTCACCGAGAATGATGTCACCTACCAGGACGAGAACTTCTCGTTCGAGAACGTCACCATCGAGCCGAAGCCGGTGGGCGGCCCGGTCCCGTTCTGGTATTGCGGAGCGACCCCTCGGTCCGCCCGGCTGGCGGTCGAGTTCTGCGACGGCTGGATGCCCGGACGGATCTCGCTGGCCACGCTGAAGAAGCGCGTCGAGACCATGGACAAGCTCTCTTCGGAGAAGGGCCGGACCCGTCCGACGATCGCCGTCATCCCGCCGACGTCCATCGAGTCGACCCGCGAGAAGGCGCTGGAGGACGTCAACATCCCTGGCCTGCTGGCCTGGGCCAACAAGGCGAAGTTCTCGGTCAAGCCGCCCTCCGGGCAATTCGAGACGGTGGACGACCTCGAGGGTCAGCTGATCGCCGGGGACCCGGACCAGGCCGTCGCGGAGTGCAAGAAGTTCGAGGCGGCCGGGGTGGAGCACCTCGTTTTCGACTTCCGCTTCAAGTTCGACAAGTGGTTCGAGCAGATCGAGCTGCTCGGCACTGAGGTGTTGCCGAAGCTGCGGTCGTGACCTGCGTGGGCCGGGTGCTGTACTGTCCCGGCCCACCAGCACCGCAGGCTATTCGTCAGCGCAGAGGGGAGCACCATGCCGAGAAGCCAGTTCACGCGAGAGCTCAGCGTCGGGTCGACCGTCGAACAGTGCTGGGAGGTACTCACCGACGTACCCCGCCTGGTCGACTGGGTGAGCATCGTCGAGGACGCCCGCGAGATCACACACCTGTCGCGGTACACGGCCGTGCTGATGGACCGCCTCGGTCCGTTCAAGCTCCGGGCCGACCTCGAGATCGACGTGAACGAGGTCGAACCGCCGAACCGCATCCGGGTGCGCGCGGCGGGGGAGGACCGCCAGGTCGGATCCAGACTGGCCGTCGACGCGGTGCTGTCGTTGCGACCGGCGGACGAGGGTCGTACGTCCATCCAGATCACCGGCACCTACGAGGTCACCGGACGGGTCGCTGCGATGGGCGCCGGCACCATCAACAAGAAGGCACAGCACCTTCTCGACGACTTCTTCGGGCGTGCCGAGGCCGAGCTGGGGAGCCACTAGTGCTGCCACGCTTCGACCTGCTCCGGCCGACGACAGTGGCCGAGGCCGTCGGCTGCCTCTCAGAGGAGTCGGTGCCGTACTGCGGCGGTACCGAGCTCCTACTGGCCATGCGCGCCGGGTTGTACCGGCCGAGCGCCCTGGTCGACATCAAGAGGGTGCCCGAGCTGCGTGGCATCAGGCTCCGTGACGGCGTGCTGTCGATCGGCGCCGCCACCAGCCACCGCGTGGTCGCGCTCGATGCCCTGGTCCGAGGCCAGCTGCCGATGCTCGCAACGGTCGAGCAAGGCGTGGGCAACGCCCGGGTGCGGGCGCAGGGGTCGGTCGGCGGCAACCTGTGCTTCGCCGAGCCGAAGTCCGACCTCGCCACGGCGCTCGTCGCCTACGAGGCCAGCGTGTCGCTGACGTCCGCCGGCGGCACCCGCGAGGTGCTGGTGAGCGAGCTGATCCAGGGCGCGTACTTCGCCGACAAGGAACCGGACGAACTGCTGGTCTCCATCGAAATCCCGCTGCCCGGCGACCACGACGCCGTCTATCTGAAGTACCAGACCATGGAACGGCCTACCGTGGGCGTCGCCGTGATGAACGACCGCTCAGGCCGGCGGTGCCGCGTCGTCGTGGGCGCGGTCGGGGAGGTCCCGGTGGTGTGGGAGGGCACGGATCCGTCGGAGGTGGTGCCCGATGAGATCGCTGAGCTGGTCGACCCGGTCGTCGACCTGACCGGATCGGCCCGGTACAAGCGTCACGTGACCGCGGTGTACGTACGGCGTGCGCTGCGGGCACTCGAAGGGAGTCACCCATCATGATCGAGGCGGTGTCGTTCCTGCCGATCACCCTCACCGTCAACGGTGTCGAGGTGACCCGCGTGGTCGAGCCACGCACGCTCCTCGCCGACTTCGTCCGCGATGACCTGGGGCTGACCGGCACCAAGGTCAGCTGCCGGCTGCAGGTCTGCGGCGCCTGCACGGTCCTCGTGGACGACCTCCCGGTGAGCGCCTGCACCTACCTGGCAGTGGACGCGGACGGCGCTGACGTGCGCACGGTCGAGGGCCTCTCCGACGGGGAGAACCTGCACCCACTGCAGGAGGCGTTCGTGGAGAAATTCGCGCTCCAGTGCGGCTTCTGCACGCCGGGATTCCTGATGATGTCCAAGGCCCTCGCGACCGAGAATCCGACGGCCGACAGGGCGGAGATCATCGAGCATCTGGAGGGCAACATCTGCCGCTGCACCGGCTACCGCCCGATCGTCGAGGCCGTGGAATGCGCGCTCGCGCGGATGAGGAAGGTGCCCAGTGAGTGACGTACCCCGACCCCTCAAGATCGCCGGACAGTCCGTGCGCCGGCGGGACCTGGTCGAAAAGGTCACCGGAGCAGCGGAGTACTGCGTCGACGTCACCATGCCGGGGATGCTGCACGCGAAGGTGGTCCGCTCAGACCGGGCACACGCGCGCATCCTTGAGATCAACACCGGCGAGGCGCTGGCGCACCGGGGCGTCGTAGCCGTGGTCACCGCCGCGGACCTCAAACCGCTGTTCCCCCGGTTCGGCCACATCATCGCCGACCACTGGATCCTCGCAAGCGGCAAGGTCAGGTACTACGGCGAGCCGGTCGCCCTCGTCGTCGCCGAGTCGCTGGCGGACGCCACGGACGCGGCAGAGCTGGTACGTGTCGACTACGACGACCTTCCGGCCGTGCTCGACGCCGAAGAGGCGCTGGCCGCCGGCGCGGCGCTCGTCCATGAGGAGTCGTACCCGGCCACCGCGGACGACTCGTTCAAGATCCTTGCCGGAGGGGTCCATGAGACGGACGCTTCTGTGGAGGACCGGCCGACGAACCTCGCCCATGAGGTCACCCTCGAGTGGGGAGACGTCGACCAGGCCTTCGCCGATGCCGCGGTCGTGGTGGAAAGCCAGGCCGGCTACCCGATGCTCTACGCCTACGCGATGGAGCCGTACAACGCGGTCGCGTCCTACGGCGACGGCGAGCTGAGGGTGGTGTCCACCGCGCAGCACCCGTACATGGTGCGTGAAGACCTGGCCCGCGTCTTCGGCCTGCCGCTGGCGAAGGTGCGAGTCATCGCGCCGTACCTCGGCGGCGGCTACGGGTCCAAGTCCTACACCAAAGTCGAACCGCTCGCGGCGCTCGGCTCGTGGGTGACCCGCAGGCCCGTGAAGCTGGTCCTGGACATCGAGGAGTCCATCTACACGACCCGGGTCGACTCCGCGCAGGTCCAGGTTCGGAGCGCGTTCGCCGCGGACGGGACGATCCTCGCTCGTGCTTTCGACATCGTCATGGACTCCGGCGCGTACGCCGACAACAGTCCGCTGGTGCTGGCCAAGTGCGTCAACCGCTGCTTCGGGCCCTACCGGGTGCCCAACCTGAGGGTCCGCGGCCGGTCGGTGTACACGAATACGGCCCCGGCCTCCTCCTACCGCGGATTCGGAGCGCCGCAGGGAAACCTCGCGGGGGAGACGAACCTGGACCGCGCGGCCGAACAACTGGGCATCGACCCGGCGGACATCCGCCGGCGCAACCTGGTGGCGAAGGGCGAGTCGCTGCTGCCGGGGAAGCGGGGGATGGACGCGGAACTCGTCGCCGACCTCGACATGGTGGTCGCGTCGCTCGAGCGGGACCGCCGCGACGAACCCGGGTACGGGATCGGCTTCGGTTGTGCCGCCTCGGACGCCGGCGCCTTCCCGGTCTCCACCGCCCAGGTGCGCATCCAGACGGACGGGTCGGTCACGGTGCTCAGCGGCTCCACGGAGATGGGGCAGGGGAGTCGATCCCTGCTGGCCCAGGTGGCAGCCGAGGAGCTCGGGGTGGATCTCGACCAGGTCGCCGTCGTCCAGTCCGACACGGCCATCACGCCGTACGAGCGCACCACCGGAGCCAGCCGGACCACCACCCTGGTGGGGCTGGCCCTCCAGCGTGCTTGCGCCGACGCCAGGGCGAAGATTCGGCAAATGGCCGCCGAGGTCGCCGGGGTGTCGCCTGAGTCGGTAGCGGACGCGCCAGGCGGCGTCGAGCTCCCGGACGGATCGACTGCCGGCTTCGGCGACGTCGTGCAGCGGTGGTTCGGTGGGTCCGCGGGCGAGGTGACTGGAATCGGGTTGCTGCGGCGCGAGGGGCCTACTCAGGAGATGCCGCCGTTCTGGGAGATCGGCATGGTCGGCGTCGGCGTCGATGTCGACCTGGAGACCGGGCATGTCGTGGTGGATCAGCTGGTCACCGTCGCGGACGTGGGGTTCGCGGTGAATCCGAAGGCTGTGGAGGGTCAGGATCTCGGCGCGGCGACCCAGGGGCTCGGTGCCGCGCTGTACGAGGAGCTCGTCTACGACGGCCCGCAACTCGTCAACGCCAACGTGGTCGACTATCGCGTCCCCCGCATGGGCGACCTGCCGCGCAAGATCGACCTCATGCTCGCCGAGCGTCGCGACGGGGTGGGACCGTACGGGGCCAAGGGCGCTGGCGAGGGGACACTGAACCCCATAGGAGGAGCTGTCGCCGCGGCCGTGGCGCGTGCCGTCGGGCGATGGCCGACCCGCCTGCCCCTCACCCCGGAACGAGTGTGGCGTCTGGCCAACGGGATCGAGGAGGACGACTGATGCGAGTTACGCGGCACCCGCCCCTGCTCGGTCGGCTACTATATCCAACATCTGAATTTTTCTCTAGTGAGGATTAAGTATGTCCACTTCGGCTGCCGGCGACGCCCTAAGCGCACGGCGCGACGAAACCCTTGAGGCGATCGCGCGCAACGTACGTGGGACGTTCCAGACCGTCGAGGACATGACCCAGTCCTTCATCCGGGAGGCCATTCTCCGCGGCGTGTACCGGCCGGGGGAGCGCCTCAACCAGGACAGCATCGCCACCACGCTCGGCGTCAGCAGGATGCCCGTGCGGGCCAGCCTGCGTCAGCTGGAGGGCGAGGGGTTGCTGCGCATTCACCCGCACCGCGGGGCGACCGTTTCCGTGCTGCGTCCGGACGAGATCGCCGAGATCTACGAGATGCGGGTCCTGCTGGAGAGCTACCTCCTGGAGAGAGCCATTCCGCGCCTCACCGACGCGGTCCTCGCCGAGCTTCGCGAGCTCGTTGCCGAGCTTGAGAACGAGACGCAGCTGGAGGCCCGGCTGGAGAAGCGCAAGTTGTTCTACCAGCGGCTGTACTGGCTGGCGCAGCGCCCGCGGGCGGTGGCACAGGTCAACGCGCTGCGTGCCTCGGTCGGGCGCTACCTGCTGTTGCAGCGGCTCGACGAGCATACGAGCCACGGCGGGCTGATCGGCTTCCTGGAGGCCCGCGACACCGCGGGCGCGGTCAGCTGGCTCCATCAGCACCTCGGGCACGTCTGCCACGAGTTGCAGCAACTCGTGGCCGCCGAAGAGAACAGCGTGGACACGGGGGCGTAGCTGTGTGGACACCGCCGGCTTCCGTCTCGCGCGAGAAGTTGCTCCAGGACTCCAGGAACGCCGAGGCGGTCTACTCGCCGGACAAGGTGAAGGTCGAGGAGTTCCTCTTCCGCATCGAATCGCTAGGACTTCCTTGGGACATCGGAGGGGCGATCTACGATCCGACGGGCTCACCCGCGTGGGGTCCGGACGGTCGGCGGGTAGGCATCCTGCTCATTCACGGCGGCGGCGAGGACCACCGGTCTTTCGACACGCTCGCGCGCCTGCTCGCGGGATGCAAGGGCTACCGCGTCGTGGCGGTCAGCTATCCCGGCAATCTCTACTTGGGCAACGACACACACGACTGGCCAGGCGACACCATCGAGTCCGACGGTTCGGTCCGGACACCGATGTGGGCGCGGGACGAGATCATCTCGCCGGATCAGTACGACCTCGTCCAAGACGCGAGCGATCCAGCTTTCCACGCGAAGTACGGGACGCTGATCTTCACCCGGGCACGGGAGGGCACCCCCTTTCACCACCGTCTCGCGGCATGGCCCTACGCCTATGAGGAGGCGTTCCGACAGACCTGCGCAAGATACCTGCCGGAGGCGGACTACTCGATCTACGCGTCGGGTCACTCGACCGGCGGCCCATTGACGCACATGCTTCTGCAGCGCGTGCAGAACATCGTCGGATTCGTCGGTGCGGAGAGCAGTCCCTACGGCTATATCTTCGCGAAGATGCTCGGCCAGGGCTGGCCGTACGACTTCGACATGATGACCGTGCGAACCTGGCGGGACGTGGCGCGATACGCGGGTCCTGAAGCCGGGCCGGAGGGATCCATGCGGTTGCCGTCGCTCATGGAGGAAGTGTTCGCCAGGCACGCCTCCATGACCCACCTGCCGCTGCTGAAGGCGCAGCAGTTGATCCAGTTCTGCGCCGTCGACGCTCTCAAGAACGCGGCCGGTGCGGTAGCGAAGCGGCTCCGTATGACACAGCGGTCGACGGACGAGCTGATCGAGCGCTTCGCCGGCTATCCGTTCCCGCTGCGAAGCGGCGCGCGGCCCGTCCCGCCACTGATCTACTGCATCATGTCGGGCAGCCGTGATCATTCCGCGGAGCGGTACCACGGGATTCTGCTGCCGGAGCTCGGCAAACTGGAGCCGGCGCCGAAGGCTCACGTCGTCCAGTTCGAGGACGGGACTCACTACTACCAGAACGCCTTCGGCAGCCACCCCTTCGGCACTGCGCCGGGAGTCGTCGAACTGTGGTCCAGCGCCATTTCCGGTGGCTACTTCCTGAGCAACGCCTAGATGCTGTTCCAAGGGCATGACCCGCGACATGCGGCCACACTGCCGCGCTTTGCACTCATCCCTACCGATACGCCCTCACGTGGACAGGACAACGACCCCTACGAACAGTGAACCCCCTGCACAGCAGGGGGTTCATATCTCGTAGAGATCAACTAGGTTAGGGCTAGCTCACCAGCTTCGGCAGCACTTCCGCGCCGAAGACCTTGATCCACTCCTCCTGGTTGCGGCCGACGTTGTGCAGGTACAGCCGGTCGATGCCGAGGTCGAGGAAGCGCTGGATCTCCGCACGGTGTTCGTCGGGATCCGAGGAGATGAGCATGCGGCCGGAGAAGTCCTCCGGGCGGACCAGCTTCGCCATCTGCTCGAAGTCGAAGGGCGACCTGATGTCGGCCTTCGGGAACTTCATTCCCCCGTTGGGCCACTCGGTCATCGCGTTCGCGAGCGCCTCCTCGTAGGTGGGCGCCCACGACATGTGGAGCTGGAGCAGCTTCGGCATCGTCGACGGGTCCTTGCCGGCCGAACGCGCGCCCTCGTCGAACTTGTCGAAGATTCCCGAGATCTTCTCCAGGGGTGCGCCGACAGTGATGATCCCGTCGCAGAGCGCCCCCGTCTTCTTCGCGGTCAGGGGGCCGGCGGTCGCCACGTAGATCGGCGGGGGGGCCTCCGGCAGTGTCCACAGCCTGGTCTTCTCCAGCTGGAAATACTTGCCGGCGTGCTTCACATCCTTGCCCGAGAACAGCTTTTTGATGATCTCGATCGCCTCGAACATGCGCGCGATACGCTCCGGCGCCTCCGGCCAGTAGCCGCCCACGATGTGTTCGTTGAGGGCCTCTCCCGAGCCGAGGCCGAGCCAGTGCCGGCCGGGGTACATCGCCTCGAGGGTCGCCGACGCCTGCGCGATCACCGCTGGGTGGAAGCGAAAAGAGGGGCAGGTCACGCCGGGCCCGATGTCACCGACGGTCCGCTCGCCCAGCACCGAGAGCACGTTCCACAGAAAGGGCGCGTGCCCCTGCTGCGGTACCCAGGGCTGGAAGTGATCCGCTGCCATCACTCCGCTGAACCCGTGCTGTTCAGCGAGCTCGCAGTAGTTCAGAACGTCGGTGGGATGGAATTGCTCCAGCATCGCGGCGTAGCCGATGGTTGTACGCCCCATCAAAGGTACCTTCTTCCATTCGGGTTGATTGGTTCCTCGGAACGCGCCGTGGCGGCGCGGTATTCAGACCGGCCTGTTGGCACATGACCCGCCGGCGGTCACGCCGCGGTCCGTCCGGCCGTCATGGGGCCGTACGTGGTGGTCGGCTGCGACCGGAGTCGCGTGGTGTCAGGGTGCTCCCGGAATTCGAGCCATTCCAGCGCGAGACGCCGTCGCGGGCGCGCCGGACGGTCCGTGGGGTCGCGATGTCGATGGGGGAACATGGATCCATGATACAATATGCAAAAGCGGCTGTCGAGGCAGGTCCGCTTGGCGGATTCGGACACGAGGTGCACCAGGCACGCCAGGGGGCGCAGGGCATCGGCGTTGGTTTACGCACATGCGTGTTTGTCAGTCGAGCAGCCGTAGGTTTCCCTGCCCGCCCAGTCGCATGCCGACCAGCCGACTTCGGTCCTGCTCTACCTGACGCAGTGCCGCTACGAGCCCTTCTACAGCTTCGGCCGCACGCAACCCGCCGGCATAGACGGACGTAAGCCCAGGGATCTCGTCGCTCAGTGCTTCGACGAGGTCGGTGGCTTCACGATCATCACCGACAACGAGGACGTCGTTCTCGAAGGTGCCGAGCAGCGCATCGTGGAGGTGCGGGCTCGACAGGAAATGCAAAACCCCCACGACGCGACTCTCCGAAAGGGACGTCGCCAGTCGTGAGGGGAGCGGGGCGTCGGGTGCCCTGATCCTGGACATGCCCAAAGTTTACGTGCGCTTGAGGTATGTCGAGGTGGTGGTGGCCAAGGGCTTGACTGGTCACTGCTGAAGGGGCTCGCTGAGCAAGCCTGGAAGGCTCCGGCGAGGCGGGTCCGGGGCTACGAGTGGCCCGAGGCCGGTGCAGGGCGGGGCGGGCGGTACGGCGACATGCATGCTCGCTGAGGCTCCGGACGAACCTCTCTATCGGCCTCTGTGCAGCAACTCGCCGACCACGATCGCGTACCCCCCGCTGAGGGCGGTCAACAGGCAGCTCAGGAAGAACAGCGGCCACATGTGGTACCACGCGGCGTAGATGGCGAGGACCACGAAAACGATCACGCCGACGCACGCGGCGATCAGCCGGACGTTCAGCGGATGGGAACGCATATCTCAGCCATACCCACGAACCTCGGACGGTCCACCTTCTCTGGCCTCAACCGATGTTGATCGGCGTGGTCAATATCGGTGATGGATGTTTTACCTCACTGAAACGGCACCGCGTTGTCAGAAGCGGTTTCTTCTTCCTAGGCTACGGCCAGTTGCATCGAGTGCAAGCGGGATTTTACTCTGTGAAAGTGACTTCCGAAGATGACCGCTACGTTGTCCGATCCGTCGTCCGAGCGCTGGACATCCTGATAGTGCTTTCCACTCAGAATGGCCCGGTCAGCCTTGCCGACTTGGCCAAGGAAACCGGCCTGAACCCCTCCACGGCCTTCCGGCTATTGGAGTCGATGCGTGCGCGCGGGTTCGTTCGGCAGGCCGACGCCGGCAGCGGATATCAGCTCGACAGCCGCGTCGTCGATCTGGGCAGCGCTTTCTTACGCAGCATGTCGATCTGGGATTACGCACGCGACTTGGCCGACCAGCTCGCCGAGGACGTATCCGAGACGGCCAGTGTCGGAGTGCTCGACCAGGGGCGCATTCTTTACATCGCAATCGCCCGCGGCCAGCGGGAGCTGGGAATCCAATCCCAGTCCGGAACCCGGCATCCCGCGTACTGCACCGCACTCGGCAAGGTCCTTCTGTCCGACCTGACTTGGTCCGAGGCCGCAGCGATCCTCGATACCGAGCCGATGGTCCGTCTGACTCCCTCCACCATTATTGGAAAGGCCGCGATGCAGAAGGAACTGGAGACGATCCGGTCGCGTGGCTATTCCGTCGATGACGAAGAGCGAAACCTGCACGTGGTCTGTGTCGCCGCCCCGATCACCGACCACACCGGCCGGAGCGTGGCAGCCGTGTCCGTTTCTGGCCCCGCCTTCCGGATCCGCGAGCAAGGAATCGAGAACCTGGCGCGGCGGGTCATCGAGCATGCCGCGCAGGCATCGATACGGATGGGCGGCGGGACGCTGTGACTGGGGAGCACAGTCCCGTTCAGGTCGCAGTCGACTCCGCCGCGATGGGCAGTGCCTCTGCGTCGTCGCCCGGCGGCGTGCCGGGAAGGTCTGCGGCGCTGCCCGGTGGGATCGAGGTGACGGGCCTCTCGAAGACCTACCGGCGCGTCGTCGGCCGCGAGATCTCCCTGACGGCCGCCCTCGCCGATGTGAGCTTCACCGTCGCGCCACAGGAGTTCGTCTCCGTGATCGGGCCCTCCGGCTGCGGCAAGAGCACGATCATGAAGATTCTCGCAGGCCTGCTCGATCCGTCGAGCGGCTCCGTGAAGGTATCGGGCAAGCCGGTCGAGGGCCCCGGCCCCGACCGCGGCTGCGTCTTCCAGTTCCCGGGGCTCATGCCTTGGAAGACGGTCGTCGACAACGTCGTGATCGCCCTCGAGTTCGCCGGCGTGCCGAAGCGGGAGCGCCGGCGGCGAGCGGAGGAGTACGTCGACCTCGTCGGACTCGACGAGTTCAAGAGACACCACCCCGGGGAGCTGTCGGGCGGGATGCAGCAGCGCGTCGGCATCGCTCGCGCGCTTGCCATCGAGCCGGTCGTCCTGCTCATGGACGAGCCGTTCGGCGCGCTCGACGCGCTCAGCCGCACGCGCATGCAGGATGAGCTGCTGCGTATCTGGGAGCAGACGAAGAAGACCGTCCTGTTCATCACCCACTCGATCGAGGAGGCCGTCGTCCTCTCGGACCGCGTGCTCGTGATGGGCAATGGGGTCATCACGGCCGACGTCCCGATCGACCTCCCGCGGCCGCGTTCACGTCACAGGCTGCTGTCGGACCCGCGGACCCTCGAGCTCATGCGGGATCTTGAGCGGCTCATCGGCCACTCCGACGACCACGAGCCGGAGGCGTAGATGGCCATCGCAGTCGAACGTCGGCAGATGTCCCGCCGGGACGCGTTGCGCCGGAAGCTCTTCTCGAAGGAGCGCGCGCTGCAGGTCGCGCTGGTCGTCGTCGTCCTCGGCGTCTGGCAGTACGTCGGCAAGAAGGAGGGCGACTTCTTCCTCGCGCCGCCGACGTCGGTCGTCGGCGCCTTCACCGAAGTCCTGTCCGGCGGCAAGCTCTGGGACGCCGTCAGCAGCACGCTGGTCGGTATCGCCATCGGGTTCGTGCTGGCCGCGGTCATCGGCGTGGCGGTCGGGACATTGATGGGCACGTCGCGCTCCGCCGCGACGGCGCTCAACCCCGTCATCTCGGCCGGCTACGTCATCCCCGAGGCGGCGATCGTGCCGCTCCTCATCATCTGGTTCGGCCTCGACATGACGCCGCGAATCATCTCGGTCGTCCTGTTCGCGGTGTTCGAGATCATCCTGAGCACGTACGCAGGCGTCAAGAACGTGGACGCCGTGTTGCCGCAAGTGGCCCGGTCGTTCGGCGCCAGCCGCGCACAGGTCTTCCGCAAGGTGACCTGCGTCGCGGCGCTGCCATACATCTTCGCCGGCCTGCGGATGGGCGCCGCGCGCGCAGTCAAGGGCATGGTCATCGCGGAGCTCCTGTTCGCGGCCACCGGTGTCGGCGGGGCGATCCAGGATGCTGCCAACGCCTACCAGACCGGCAAGGTCATGGTGTACGTGATCGTCATCACGCTGATCGGCGTCGGCTTCGCAGGTCTCATGCAACTCATCGAACGGACGTGGTTGCGCTCGTGGCATGGCGACCACGCCGAACGCTAATGGAGGAGACGCAGTGAAGAAAGCGCTTGCACTGATTGCCGCATCCATAGGCGTCCTCGCCATGGGGTGTGGTTCCAACGACACGAGCGGCGGCGCATCGTCGAGCGCGTCCACCGGGAAGCAACTGCGCGTCGGATATGCGTCGGCGCTCGATCCGAACGACGTCGCGGACCAGATGGGCCTCACGATGGCGGGCGCGAAGGTGACGACGTTGACCGATGACAGCACGGTCGTGGCGGGCCTCCTCCGCGACAGCTTGGACGTGGGCAACGTCGACTTCGACGCTGCCATCAAGGCGAGGTCCAGCGGCGTGCCGCTCAAGATCATCTATGTCGCGCAGATGCAGCCTGAGTACGTCCTGGTGGGGCGCCCGGAGATCACGTCGCTCAACCAGCTCGCCGGCAAGCGCGTCGGCTTCCACGCGCCGGGAAGCCAGACCGACATCTTCGTCCACAGCCTCCTCAAGCAGAAGGTTCCCGACCAGGTCGACAAGGTGAAGTTCCTCGCGCTCGAGGAGTCCTCACGCCGCGCCCAGGCGCTGGCCTCCAACAAGCTCGACGCCGCGGCGCTGGAGGCGATCAACTTCGCCGCGCTCAGGTCGGGGGGCTACCACGCCCTCGGCACATGGGCCGACCTGACCGGCGACGCGGCGGGGGTCCGCGGCACCGCGTGGATCACGACGGAGCAGAAGTACGCCGCGGACAAGCAGGCTTTGACCAAGCTCGTGACGGACCTTCAGAAGGGCTACGACCAGGCCTACGCGGACAAGGAGGCCTGGCTCGCGGCCGCGAAGAAGGCGGTGCCGGACGTCGATCAGAAGCTCCTGCCGGACGTGTATGAGACCTACACAAGCGAAGGAATGTATCCGAAGTCCGGCAAGGCGCCGATCACGCCGGAGACCTTCAAGACGAGCGAGAAGTTCTTCCGCGACCTGGGCGGCTGGAAGGACGAGCAGAGCGACAAGATCGTCGCCTACGACATCGTCAAGGCCGGCGCGGGGAGCGCTCAGTGAGCCATTCCGTCACCACCGAGGTCGAGATCCGCCGCGAGCGCGGAAGCGGGCTGACGCTCGCCGACGCCCTCGCGTAGTTCGGCCACGTCTGAAACACGCTACTAAGGAGACCCCATGCATCCCCCCTTCGACCGCGACGAGCTCGTAGCGCGGGCCGATCGTGCCCGCGCCCTGCTCGAGCGCGACAACCTCGACGCCCTGATCGTCACCGGCGACTTCAGCGCCGGGATGAACTACTACTACCTCAGCGGTCACCTGCCGCGTGACTTCCAGCTCAACTACTCGCGGCCGCATGTGATGGTGCTGCCGCGCGACGGCGAGCCGTTCCTCTGGGTCTATGGCATCAACGAGGCCAACGCCCGCGCGCAATCGTGGGTCAAGGACATCGTCGCTTACGCACCGCCGTTCAACGGTGTGGATCTCGCGCACGCGCTCGCCGAGCGCGGACTCGATCGCGGGCGGATCGGCGCTGAATTCGGCGTCGACCAGCGCCTGTTCATGCCGCTCACGGAATGGCGCGCCATCGAGGCCGCGGCTCCGCGCGCGGAGTTCGTCGACGCCGGCGCGCTGCTGTGGGATATGCGGATGATCAAGAGCGAGGCCGAGATCGCATACATCCGCGAGTGCGACCGGATCAACGGCGAAGGGCTCGCCAACGCGTTCGGGGCCATCAAAGCCGGCGACTCGGAGGTCGACGTCGCCCGCGAGGTCGGCCTCGCACTGATTCAAGCCGGCGCGTACCGTCCGCCGTACGCCCAGGCCCTCATCGTGTCCGAGGCGAAGTCGAAGGCGCTCGGGCACACCTCGCGCATGCTCGGGCCACTCCCCGACCAGATCCTCAAGCCGGGGGAGTTGCTGTTCGTCGACTCCGGTGTCACGCTCGCGGGCTACTGGGGGGAGTTCAACCGAATGGCGGTCGTCGGCGAGCCGAGCGCCGACCAGGTGCGTCACCACGACGACATCCGGGAGATCATACGGCGCTCGATCGAGGAGGCGCTCAAGCCCGGCGAGACGTTCCGCCGCGTCATCGAGCGGATGGCGGGCTTCTACCACGACCTCGGCTACTCCGATGAGAAGATTGTGAACTACCTCGGCCCTCCGTTCATGCACCTCTGCCACGGAATCGGCCTGGCCTCCAGCGAGCCACCGTTCGTGCGCCTCGACAGCGAGGACGTCCTCCTCCCCGGCATGGTGCTCTCGTGCGAGGCCTACCTGCCGCACAACGGCATGACCTACGGCTCCGAGGAGGACGTCGTCATCACCGAGACCGGCTGCGAGATGCTGTCGGAATCGGACCCCGGCCTCTACGTGATCCCGGCATGAGTGACGTGCCACAGACCCGCGTCCTCGGGATGTCGGACGTCCGGCGCCTGCTGACCGTCGAGGACTCGATCGAGCTGCAGCGCCAGGCCTTCCTGGCGCTGGCTCGCGGCCGGGTGACCGCTGCGCCGAACGGGTGGCTGCGGCTCCCCGGCGATGGGCGCGGCTGGCTGAAGCTGCTCGCCGCGCACGACGAAACCTCGCGTGGGTTCGGCGTCAAGGTGCTCGCACGCTTCCCTGGCAACCCCCCGGGCCGCAACCTCGGCTCGCTGCTGCTGCTGTTCGACGACGAAGACGGCACGCCCCTCGCGGTCATGGACTCCGTGTACATCACCGCTGTGCGGACGGCGGCGGGCGCGGCGCTCGCCACGCAGACGCTCGCGCGCCCGGAGTCGCGGTCGCTCGCGATGATCGGCACGGGTGCACTGGCGTGGTATTCGCTGCTCGCCCACCGGCATCTCATGCCGGCGCTGGGGGAGCTGGCGGTGTACTCACGTTCGCAGGAGCGGCGCGAGGCTTTCGTCCAGCGCGCGGCCGTGGAGGCCGGCGTCGAGGCGCGGGCGGTCGACACCGTCGCCGAGGCGGTCGCGGGTGCCGACGTCGTCATCACGGCGACGAACTCGCCCCAGCCGGTGGTGCTGCGTGAGCATCTCGAGCCGGGCCAGCACATCAACGCGATCGGAATCCGGACGGAGATGTCACCGGAGGCCGTCGCGGTGTGCCGCGTCATCGGGGATGGCCGTGACGAGACGCTCCACGACGGGAAGTTCTCGGTCGCGCTCGCAGCCGGGGCCGTCCGTGAGGAGGACCTCGGGCCCGACCTCGGTGAGGTCCTCGACGGGAGGCCTGGTCGCCGGGACGCGGCCGAGATCACGCTGTTCGACTCCTCTGGCGTGGCGATCCAGGACATCGCGTGCGCGGTGTTCGTCTTGCGCGCAGCGCAGGAACAGGACGCCGGGACGATCGTCGACCTCGGCGCGAAGGACGTCCTCGCGACGTAGCGGCAAAGGGACCAGACATTTCTGCACCCCAAGGAGAGATGCGAATGCGCGTGCACAAGAAATTGAAGCTGACCACAGGAACAGCCATCATCACATCGCTGCTGTTTTCGGGCGCCGGCCCCGCGCGGGCCGATAACGGGGACAACAAGGAACCCGCGGGGACCTCGAATGCATTCAAACTCGAAGAGGCGACGATCGCCGACATCCGGGCGGCGTTCGACGCGGGCACGTTGACGTGCGTGAACCTCACGAAGCTCTACTTGGCGCGGATCGCCGCGTACGAGGACGCGGGCATCCGGCTGAACTCGATCACGACGGTCAACCCGCACGTGCTGGGCGACGCGGAGAAGCTCGATCGGGAGCGGCAGCGGCGCGGGGCGCTCAGCCCGCTGCACTGCATTCCCGTGTTGCTGAAGGACAACGTCGACACCTCCGACATGCCGACAAGCAATGGCTCGGTGATCCTCAAGAACTCGATCCCGCCCGACGACGCGTTCATCGCAAGCTCGCTGCGTCGCAAGGGCGCCCTCATCCTGGGCAAGGCTTCGATGGGCGAGTTCGCGGGAGGCAGCTACAACACGATCGATGGCCAGGTCGTGAATCCGTACAACCTCAAGCGCAACACGGGCGGATCGAGTGCGGGTCCGGGCGCGGCGGTCGCAGCCAACCTCGCCGTGCTGGCGATCGGCACCGACACCAGCACCTCCGTCCGGGGGCCCGCCTCCTACAACGGCATCGTGGGGCTGCGGCCGACCACGGGGCTCATCAGCCGTGACGGCATCGCGCCGAAGAACCTCCTCTTCGACACCGCGGGGCCGATGGCACGTACGGTAACCGACACGGCAAACCTGCTCAGCGCGGTCGCCGCCGAGGACCCGGCGGACCCGCTCAGCGTCGAGGCCTACAAGAACTTCCCCCAGCCCCTGAGGAAGAAGGCGGCGCGGGGAGAGCTCGACTACACCAAGTACCTCAAGAAGGGTTCACTCAAGGGCGTCCGGCTCGGCGTCGTGCGTGACTTCTTCGGCGGGGACCCGGAGATCGACGCGCTGGCGCAGAAGGCCCTCGACACCATGCGGGCGCGCGGCGCCGAGCTTGTCGACATCAACCTCGATCCCGCGTTCCTGGACTTCTACGTCAAGAACGGCGGCACGAACATCAGGACGATCGCCGACTACCGATTCAAGGCCGACTGGGAACACTACCTTGCCACGCTCGGGCCTAAGGTCCCGAAGACGGTGGAGGAGTTCATCCGTATCTACGAGACCCAGGTGAACAAGTCGCCGCTGCCGGTGGAGAATAGCGTGCTGGACCTTCTGAAGCGCTCGCTGACCACCTCGGCCGACATGCCGGCGTACAAGAACCTCCTGGACAACGTCCTCCCGGAGGCCACCCGGCTGAAGCTCGGGATGTTCGAGAAGTACCACCTCGACGCGATGGTCTTCCCCTACCAGACCAGCTTCGCGTCCCCGATCAGCAACCCGGCGTTCAGCATCCCCGACCCCACGTACGTGCCCTCCTCCCGTCCGCAACCGGCCATCTTCGCCGGCTATAGCTCCATCGGCTTCCCGGGCATCGTCGTGCCTATGGGCATCGGCTCGCAGGGACTACCGATGACGATCTCGTTCATGGGGAAGCCCTACAGCGAGGGCCAGCTGCTCGGGTACGCGTACGACTACGAGCAGGCATCGCACCTCCGGGTGCCGTCCCCGCTCGTGCCGCCGCTGCAGGGCGAGACGCTGCCCGCTACCACCGGATAGCTACAGGGAGACCCACCTGACCTGAGCACCGGCCTCCCGGGGTGGCCGCCTGGCGCAGGCTGCGGACTCTTCTGTTGTGCGCTCCTCCTGAGAGCTGCGGCACCCACCCGTGCCAGGAACGTGATCTGGACCTCACTTGTGGGGTCTGATGTCACATTCACCGGCGCCGGAGCGCTCTTGGGTGGCGAACGGGTTCATCGAGCGCCGGCCACACCGCCGTGTCTCGGGACCGATCGGCGTCGCACGATCTTCACAAGGAGTGTTGTCATGACCGTTCTCGTCACCGGAGCCACTGGAACCGTCGGCAGCCACATCGTCCAGCACCTGCTGCGGGCGGGCAGGAAGGTGCGGGCACTGACCCGTGACCCTGCCACGGCCGGCCTGCCGGAAGGCGTGGAGGTCGTCGCCGGCGACCTCAACGATGTGGCCACCTTGACGCCCGCCTTCGATGGCGTCACCGCCGCTCACCTGATCAACTTCAGTAAGGACTACAAGCCGCTGCGGAACGGGCAGCAGATCGTGGATCTGGCTCTGCGGGCAGGAGTTCGCAAAGTGACCATCCTGGGTGGCTGGGAGGAAGGCACCCTGGAGCCTGCCGCCCGGTCCAGCACGCTGGAGTGGACGCACCTCAGGCCCATCGAGTTCATGAGCAACACCCTGGCCGACTGGGGTGAGCGGCTGCGTTCCGACGGCGTCATCCGCGAGCCGTACGGCGACCGGAAGAGCGCCCCCGTCCATGAGTCCGACATCGGCGCGGTGGCAGCGGTGGCCCTGACCGAGGACGGCCACGCCGGCAGGGCCTACACCCTCACCGGGCCCGAGGTGCTGACTCCCCGGGACAAGATCCGCATCCTTAGTGAGGCCACCGGGCGGAACCTGACGTTCGAGGAGCTCACGCCCGATCAGACACGGAAGCAGTGGGCCGAGGAGGGCAGGCCGCCGGAGCTGCTTCTCTTCAAGGTGTTCGGCGACACCCCTCAGGTCGGTTACCGGGAGATGGTGGAGTTCCTTCTCAACGTGTACGGCAGCGATCATGAGGTCGGTTCGACCGTGACCGACGCTGTGGAAAAGGTCACCGGCCGCCCGGCGCGCACGTTCGCCCAGTGGGCGGCTGAGCATGCCGGCGCCTTCCGGCCGTAAGAGCGATCCTTCAAGACGGCTGACGCGGCCGGACTGCTGCTCGGCCTCATCGTCAGGTCGGGCGGGAAAGGCGAGTGGTCACCGGAGGGGGCGGGTTCGCCCCCTCCGGTGACCGGGCCGACTACGAGCTGTAGACCTCGAATTCGGACAGCTGGCCGGCGGGCCAGCCGCTGTTGGCGGTGAAGGTCAGGCGCAGCTGGCGCCTGCTGGTGGCCGGGAAGGTGATGGTGGCCGTGTTGCCGCTGGCCGGGTTGAAGGTGTACGTCGCCGAGCCGACGACGTTGGTGAAGGTCGTCCCGTCAGTGCTGCCCAAGACGGTGACCGTCTGGGTGCGGGTGGCCCAGGCCGGGTCCGGGGGCAGCTTGAGGACGACGCGGCCGACGCTGACGGCGGAGCCGAGGTCGACGGTGATCGACTGCGGGAAGGCGTTGTTGGCCGACTCCCAGTAGGTGCTCGCGTTGCCGTCCACGGCGTTGCCCGAGCCGTACGCCTGGGAGTGGCTGGTCTCGGTGGTCGGCTTGCCCTGCGCCAGGTTGGTGGCGGTCGGCGAGCCGCCGGTGCCGGTGAGGGCCACGGTCAGCGGGCCGTTCGGGTCGTTGCTGGCGACGCTCAGGGTGCCCGTACGGGTGCCCGTCGCGGTGGGGGTGAACGTGACGTTGACCGTGCAGGAGGCGCCGGCGGCGAGGGTGGCGCCGCAGGTCTTGGTCTGCGCGAAGTCACCGGTGGTGGCCACCGTGCCCAGTGTCGCCGCCCCGGTGCCGTTGTTGGTGACCGTCACGGCCTGCGCCGGGCTGGTGCTGCCGACGGTCCTGGCGGCGAAGGCCAGGCTGGCCGGGGAGGCCGCCAGGGAAACGGTCGGCGTCGGGCCGCCGCCGCCCGGGAAGATCTGGAACTCCGCGATCTGCGCGGCGGGCCAGCCGGAGTTGGCCGTGAAGTTGAGCCGGACCTGCCGCACGCTGGAGGTGGTCAGGGGGATGGTGACGGTGTTGCCGCTCGCGGGGTTGAAGGTATAGGTGGCAGCGGCCTTGAGATTGTTCCAGGTCGTGCCGTTGGTGCTCCCATCGACGGACAGGGTCTGCGTCCTGGTCGCCCACGCCGTGGACGGCGGCAGCTTCAGGGTGATGGAGCCGATGCTTTGCGTGGTGCCGAGGTCGGCCTGCAGCCACTGCGGGAAGGCGTTGCTGTTCGACTCCCAGTAGGTGCCGGTGTTGTCGTCGTTGGCGTTGGCGGGGGGGAAGCCGCCGTTGGAGGTGCTGGCCGTCATCGTCGCGCCGAGGGCGAGGTTGGTGGTCGAGGTGATGCCGCTGCCGGAGAGGTTCACCGTCAGGGGGCTGTTCACGTCGTTGCTCGCCACCTTGACGGTGCCCGGACGGCTGCCCGAGGCGGTCGGCGTGAAGGTCACGTTGACCGTGCAGGAGGCGCCGGCGGCCAGGGAACTGCCGCAGGTGTTGGTCTGGGCGTAGTCACCGGTGGTTGTGACGCCGCTCAGGGTCGCCGAGGCGGTGCCGCTGTTGGTGACGGTGACGGCCTGCGCCGGGCTGGTGGTGCCGCCCTGCCGCGCCCCGAAGGACAGGCTGCCGGGGGAGGCGGCCAGAGCGACGCCGTTGGTGCCGCTGCCGGTGAGGCTGGCGGTCACAGGACCGCCGGGGGCGCTGCTGGCGACCGTGAGCGTACCGGTGCGGGTGCCCGTCGCGGTCGGCGTGAAGGTGACGTTGACCGTACAAGATCCGCCCGCGGCGACGGAGCTTCCGCAGTTGTTGGTCTGGGCGTAGTCACCGGTGACGGTCACCGAGCTGATCGGGGCCGCCGTGGTGGCGCCGTTCGTGACGGTGACGGCCTGCGCCGGGCTGGTGGAGCCGACCTGGAGCGCCGGGAAGGACAACAGGCCGGGGGAGCCGGCCAGGCCGCCGGTGGTGCCACCGCCGCCGGGGTAGATGTAGTTCGGATCGGGCCAGGTGCCGGTGCACACCGTGGAGGTGGGGCTCCAGCCGGTGTTGCCCGTGCCGATGAGGGTGGGCGTGAAGCTCGTGCCGACGCAGTTGTGGATCGAGACGCCCGCGCCGATGTGGGCGGCCTTGACGCCTGTGAAGGTGGTCGTCGCCCCGGACTGCGCCTGGATCAT
This sequence comes from Sphaerisporangium sp., assembly GCA_025964675.1. Lineage (GTDB taxonomy): Bacteria > Actinomycetota > Actinomycetes > Streptosporangiales > Streptosporangiaceae > Sphaerisporangium. The sequence goes on from JAOPYI010000233.1 coordinate 29,057, forward strand.
GTACGTGCCGGTGCCGTCGACGTTGACGTTGTTGAAGTTGACGGTCTTGGTGCCGCCCTCGATGAACTGGATGGCCTCGTATGAGCTGTCCAGGATGTCGGTGTCGGTGACGTTGATCGTCGCGTTCACCGGCTCGTTCAGCCCGTCGAACCAGATGGCGCCGACGCCGAAGTGCCAGTTGAAGTCGGAGTTGCCGGCCCGGAGCAGGGTGTTGCGGGCGACGGTGATGGTGCCGGAGACCCCGGTGGCGCCGTTGACGCCCGGGTAGCGGTTGGCGATGTGGATGCCGCCACCGTTGGAGATGGTGTCGCTGACCACGTTGTCGGTGATCTTGATGTCCTTGCCACCGTAGGTGACGATGTTGTTGGCCAGGATCGGCAGGATCACCGTGTTGTGCGTGAACGAGTCGTTGACGTTCGCCACCCGCTCGGGCCACCCCGCCAGGCCGTCGTCACCCAGGTTGCGCAGGAAAGTGTTGGTCACCTGGGAGTTGGTGACACCGGTGTGGAAGTTCACGCCGTCGGCGGTCTGGTCGAGGATGCGGCTGTTCTTGATGGTGAAGTTGTCCATCGGGCCGTCCATCCAGGCGCCGACCTTGGTGTGCTGGATCCACAGGTTGTCGACCGTGGAGTTGGACATCGCGCCACCCAGGGCGTTGACCTGGTCGTTGTCCTCGCGTTCGGTGATCTCACCAATAATGGCGAAGTCCTTGAGTGTGACGTTCTGGCTCGGGCCGCCCGCCTCCTGGGGCCGGATCTGGCCGCCGTAGCCGCCACCGGCGACGTACTTGCCATAGATGCCGACGCCGTGGCTGCGCACGGTGGGGTCGCGGCCGGTGAGCACGCTGTACCAGGGGCCGGCTCCGGCCAGGGTCACGCCGTCCACGATCACGTGGTCCCACAGGGTG